>JAGVBU010000016.1 GCA_020059585.1 Minisyncoccota bacterium | reverse complement strand
GCGTGGTTTTACTTATAAACCTTGTTTCTGAATAAAAACACTCTATTTCCAATTGTTACATTTTACCCGCGATCGCGGGTAAAATGTAATAAAAGAAAATACGCGAAAATCGCGCATTCCTTGAACCTAATAAGGAAAATCTATTCGAATCTGATCCCTTCGAGAATATAAAAAAATTAATCGTAAAGACCTGTCTTTCGCAACCACGCGCGTTCCTGACGCACCAGCAATTCTTTTGCGCGAAGCGGTTCTGCCATAATTTCCTTCACGATACGCTCCATACGCACGCCCTGCGATCCTTTTACAAGAATAAGATCCCCGCGCTGAATTCTTTGCTGAATCTGCATTGCCGCCTCATGAATATTAAGGAACGAGAAAATCTTTTTGTTTGATAATCCCGCGCGCTCCGCCGCTTCCGCGATAATCTTCCCCCGAGTACCTACAGTGAAAAGCATATCCGCATTCTCGGGAACCAGCTTCCCCATCTCCTCGTGCGCCTCAAGTGTATATTTACCCAACTCAAGCATATCTCCGAGAATCGCTATTTTTCTCGGTGCCTTGAGACTTCCAATCGTACGAAGCGCCTCTTCCGTCGCTGCGGGCGACGCATTATATGTGTCATCAATGATGGTCGTATGTTTTATCCCAGGAACAATGCGTTGTCTCCCTTTCGGAGGCACTGATTTTCCAAGCGCTTCCGCAATGTGCACAAGATTCATTCCGAATACGAGTCCCACAAGCGCGGCAGCAGCAGCCGCGTACGCCGACGCCCTACCAAGCACTCCCTCAATCCTTACGGGAATGAATGTTCCCCCATACGTAAGTTTGAAGGATACTCCCCCGCCATGTTCGTGTATATTATTTGAAAAATTCGTGATACGGAGATCCGCTTTGTCGGAAAATCCGAATGTCACGACATTCGCTCGCGCGACCTCCTTCGTTTCCATCACTTTTTTATCATCCGCGTTTAATACCGCAAATCCGGTTGTCGGCACGCTCCCTATGAGTTTTGATTTTTCTCTAACAATTGCATCAATACCTGTAAAAAATTCGATGTGTACGGGAAGTTCTCCCATTGCGGTGAACACTCCTATCTGCGGGCGAGCAATATCAATGAGATAACGCATATCCCCCGCGCGATCAACGCCATACTCCAAAACAATTATCTCCGGATACTCCTTATGCCGAACGATAAGCCGGAATACCGACTCAATCACAACCCGTATCCAAAACACAAATCCTTCTGTTTTCTCCCAATCGCCGAGAATAGAGAGGGGAAGGCCAAACTCGTTATTAAAATTTTTCGATGATGCTCTTACCCTGCGTTCTGCCCCCAATACCCTTCCTATCGCTTCTTTTGCGGATGTCTTCCCTATATTTCCCGTAATACCAACAATACCGGGGTTATACCGCTTTAGCGTGAGGTGCGCGAGTATCTTAAGTACCCTCTTCAATAATGATAAAATCGTGGATTTCATTGTGTTATTTTTCTTCCGGGGAAAGCTTATCGGGAGGAATATGATAATAATTCAGAATGTATTGCGCAATATCTCGGAATGCGGGGACCACGGTCATTCCCGCAAGCTCTCCTACCTGCGGTTTTTCCAACTTCACGAGAACGACGAATTGGGGGTCACTCGCGGGGGCAAATCCCACAAACGTATGCATCATCTCCTCGGTATATCCTCCTCTCTGAAAATCGGGAATATACGCCGTACCCGTCTTCCCCGCAACTCGATATTGGGGAATCGCGGCGATTTTCGCTTTTTCCACGGTTGATTCAAGCATCGCGGTTATTGCTTTCGCCGTGTCTTTATGTATCACTCTTCGCACCACATATGGATCTTCTTCTCTGTTCACAAAAGGTTTCATAAGAAGTCCCCCATTTGCAATAGTGGAAAACGCGTTCACGAGCTGCAATGGAGTTACTGAGGTTCCCTGCCCGAATGATGCGGTCGCAAAATCTATATCTCTCACGTCACGTTTCTCAAGATTTCTCAAACTCCCCCCTATTTCATCAGGAATGTCCGCGTTTGTTTTTTCCCCGAATCCAAATTTTTTAAGATATGCGGTGAAATTCTCGTGTCCTATCGTCTGTTCAGCGAACACAGCGCCCGTGTTGACCGAGTTCTCTATTACCTGCGTCATTGTGATTTTTCCGTATATCTTGTCATTCGCGTTCCGTATCGTTCTTCCATTCATCGTGACGCTCCCCTTATCAAAGAATATCGTGTCAGGCGTAAGCACTCCAAGCTCTATTCCTGCCGCCATGGTAATCGGTTTCATTACCGATCCGGGTTCGTATACGAGTTGCACCGCGGGATTGAGGAAATTTTTGAGGGGATATTTCTCGTATTCATTTGGATCGAAATCCGGAGCGCTCGCCATGGCGATTATTTTTCCGGTATTCGGATCTTCCACGATAATCGTCCCTCCCACCGCCTCATAATCAGTCATAAGATCCTTCAAAACCTGCTCAATGTGGGTTTGAATTGTTCTGTCAATTGTGAGATATACCGAATCTCCTCCGGCAAGTCTGTCATCATGCATCTTCTCAATACCATACAGTCCCACCGGTTGATCGTTATCTTCCGTAAAACCGACAAAACCCGAAAGCTGGGACGCGAGAGACTGAAACGCATAGTATCGATATTGTTTTTCTTCCGTGTATACACCCCTCACTCCGTCCTCTCTCGAAAGCTTCCGCACAAAATCTATCTGATCATCGGTCGCTTTTTCCACAAGAAGCCTAAAAGAACTTTTTTCATCTCTAAGCGCCTTTTGGAGAAGCGCCTTATCAATACCAAGTCCTTCGGGTAATGTTGCAAAAAGTTTTTGCGTATCCGTAATCTCTTTGGGCGCGATGAATATGATAGGTTCGTCTTTATTTATCGCGAGCGGGATATTTCCTCCCGTTCTGTCCGTGATGAAAATCTGCCCACGCCTCAGTTCCAAGGCGGTATTGAGTTCTTTCATCGCGTTCACCCGCTCCGCAAAATAATCCCCTTTCTCTATCTGGAGATCATAAAGCTTCACTCCCAACATCGCATAGAGCACCACGAAAAAAAATGCGAGAGTATAAAATCGCATCTTCATTGCGAGAGCGTAAGATACTGCGGTTTCTGCTGGACGACAAGATTAAAATCCCTAGTAAGTGCCCTGAACTTTTCGGGGTCGGTGACGTGATAAAGCTCGTTTTTTAATTCCGCGCCATTTCCCTCAAGCGCTATTATCTCCTGCTTAAGTGTTTTTATCTCGAAGCGCGCATTCGCCACCCTGTTGTATTCATAGATATATGTGATTCCCCCGAACACGAATACCGCGAAAAATGCGGCGAAAAAACGGAAGATATTTTGATTTTTTATAGGACTGATGATAGTCATGGATATTTTAAATTATGAAAATAATAATGCTCTTAATTTTGCCGACCTGCTCCGTGGATTTTCCGACGATTCCGAGACTGACGGAATAATCGGTTTTTTTGTAATAAATGATGCGACACCGCACGCAACTAATGATTTGAAATGAACTTTCACTTCCCTATCCTCTAAAGAATGAAATGATATGATCCCTGCCCGTCCTCCTGAACGCATCACGCTGGGAAGCGCATCGAGAATCGTGCTGAGATTTTCGAATTCGTGATTGACCGCAATGCGAAGCGCCTGAAATATTCTCGTTGCGGGATGAATGAATGTCCTCTTCTTTCTCTCCATCGGAATTGTCCGCTCTATAATACCGACGAGATCGCCGACAGTCCGTATTTTTTTCTTTCTTCTCTCCTCGACAATCTTCCTTGCGACCCGCCCCGCGTATCGTTCCTCCCCAAATTTTTTGAATATCGAGAGGAGTGATTTTTCATCCCACGCGTTCACTATTGCGTATGCGGTTTCTTCCCCTCCGCTTACTCCGTATTGCATATCAAGAATCGCATCGGAAAATTTAAAACTGAACCCTCGCGTTGGATCGTCTATCTGCGTGGAGGAGAAACCGAGATCTATAAGCATCCCATCCGCTCCATCAATATGCAGCGTGTTCAGTATTTCCGGGATATCCGCGTAATTCCCATGAATGAATGTGCATCGCGCGTCATTTTTGAATTTCTTTCTCGCCTCATCAATCGCGCCCGCGTCCGCGTCAATACCCACAAACATTCCTTTTTTCCCAAGTAACTTCAATATTGCTTCAGCGTGTCCTCCTCCTCCCAATGTCCCGTCAATAAAAATTTCTCCTTCCTTCGGCTGCAACGTCCGTATCACTTCATTTAAAAGAACTGGAATATGCATGATAAAATCCCAAACACCAACATCCAAAAAACAATTATATGTATACCGGAAAGGTTTTTCTGTCTTGAATTTTGGAAATTGGCATATTGGAAATTATTTGGGATTTGAAAATTGAGAATTGGAAATTTTTTATTTTATATTCCGAGCTCCCCGAGCTTTTCAGCAATCTCATCCGCGGCGCTCTCCGTTTTTGTCTTGTATGTATTCCACGCATCCACATCCCACAATTCAACGCGGGTGTACATTCCCGTCACCACAACCTGTTTCTTCAAATGCGCGTAGCTTCGGAGCGTATCGGGAATAAGAATGCGTCCCTGTACATCAAGGGTCACATCAGTCGCGCCCGCAAGCATCAAGCGAGCGAACGCGCGCGAATCTGCCTGCGCAAGCGGAAGAGCGACAATTTTTTGCACTAAGACCTCCCACTCCGATTTACTGAAAATAAAAAGACAATGATCAAGTCCCCGAGTGACAATCGCACCGGATTCAAACTTTTCCCTGAATTTCGAGGGAACCGCTATTCGTCCCTTCGGATCTAAATTGTGTGTATATTCTCCAAGAAGCATATTGTTTAAGTTATCCCCCGAAATGGGTACTTATCCACACTGTTATCCACAATTCCCCACTTCCCAATTATCATACACCACTCGTACGCAAAAGAAAAACACCCCCTATGTGGGGGCTAAAAGTACTGCATTTATCTATGTTTTTCTTATGCTCTCAGGAGTTATCAACAGTTGAATATACTCATTTTTATTTTCTTCACGATTCCCCACCGTAAAGACATCTATTCTTCTGATTTTTTCGAAAAAAGTTTCGTGAGATAAAGACTCAAAAGAACGATAAGTATCGTGACAAAAATCGAATAAATAAATTTTGCCAGAAGCGAATTTTTGTTTAAGGGGAACAGATATTCAATGAATGCCTTCATCGTTTCATTCCACGAGAGACCCGCGACAAGTCCGAGTGCCGCGAGAATGTATCCAAGAATCTTCTCCCTCACCTGATCTTTTACATCCTCTCCTTTTTCTTTTAACGATCCGAACGTTTCTTTTATTTTTTTCATATTCTTTATTATACGCTATGTTTTTCCAAAAAATCTCTCAACGCGTGCATGTCTTTTTTCTCTGGATCATATCGATACGAAAGGATTCCAACCGATTCGGCGCTTTTCACCGCGTCGGGATTGTGCTCGAAATAGATTACATCATCGCTCGTGAGAGAAAAATGCTCCAGCATTCTCTCGAAATACACGGGATGCGTCTTGTCGGGATTGTGTTTAAGCGTGAAAACCTCATAGGGCATATTCACGAGACCAAACTCAATCATCTGCGCGTCATCCGCGTTCGTGACAATAATTTTCCTATTCGGAAATGTCTCGAGCAGATTATACATCTCCTCCGAGATTCCCTCATTTTCTATGACGAATGTATCCACCGCATCGACTAATATCGTTTTCATAGTGGGCGCTACAGGAATCGAACCTGTGACCTTACGAATGTGAATCGTACGCTCTAACCATCTGAGCTAAGCGCCCGTTTTATTATTTTATTACTTTTCCTACTACTACCCCATTTTAAACTAATTTACCGAAAGAATAAAAGAAGAAGGTCTCTTTATTATTGAGAAAAGTGTCTCGGAAATTTCGCGGGCACGGTGTCCGTAATCGGACGAGCGAAATTGAGAGTCAAGCGGCATTTTCCTCGCTGGGAAAAATGACCGCGTCTTTTCGAATAATAAAGAGACCATGTAAACTACTCCAAAGCCACCACTGCTCCCGCATCTTCGAGTTTCTTCTTCAACTCTTCAGCATCTTCTTTCTTCATCCCTTCTTTTATCGCCTTCGGCGCGCCGTCAACGATATCCTTTGCCTCCTTCAATCCGAGTCCCGTTGCTTCTTTCACCACCTTAATGACATTAATCTTCTGATCTCCCGCAACTTTCAATACTACATTGAATTCGGTTTTTTCCGCTGCTTCCGCAGCGCCTCCCGCCGCACCTGCCGCTGCCGGTGCTGCCGCCGTTACTCCAAACTTCTCTTCAAGAACCTTTACGAGCTCTGCGAGCTCGACAACGGTCATTTTCTCGATTTTCTCGATGATATCATTATATTTTTCCATAATGTAATGAGTAAAAATTTATTTCGACTGTAATTGTTTTCCTCGCTCGCTCAATACGTAAAGAAACGCGCTCATCGGGGCGGCAATAGTGCCCACCACCTGCGCAATAAGCGTATCTCGGGGCGGCAATTGCCCTATCGCCTCCACTTCCGTTCCTGGCACGAATTTCTTTTCTCGGAGATATAATCCGCCGAGAATCTTGAATGTTTTATTTTGCTTCGCAAATTTCCATATCGCGCCCGCAATTTCATCGATATTCTTGTCCGAGTAGATAACCCCAAGCTGCCCACCAAGGGTTTCGGGATTAAATTCAAATCCGCTCTTCTCGAGAGCAACGCGGAACAAACGCTTCTTGAATACCTCCATCTTCGTTTCCATATCGTGAAGGGTTCTTCGAAGAGCATTCATATTATTCACCTTCGTACCGGTGAAATCAGCAAATACTACGGTGTTTTTTTCGCCGATAATCTTTACGCTTTTCTCTATTTTTTCTTCCTTTTGTGCCTTTGTCTTCATAAAAACAAAAAAATCTCCGACCTTTACGCCGCAGACTCTCAACTAGAGTTGTTAGCCGTTGGTCTTTTAGTTTTTAGAAAAATTCAAAAAACTAAACACCACAAACTAAAAACTTACATCTTCCTCGGCAGGACTTCCGCTATTTCTAGCTGCCTGTCCCGATGCATTTTTCTGATCGGGATCCCGACATAAGTCAGGACTGTCTACGGGCTTGCTTCAATAATATTACACACAAAATGCCATTCGTCAACAAAACCTTCTTTATATGCGAAAAACCAATGACTACGCGCCCCGCCGAGAAATATAATATTGCTCTATTTCTTTCTGGATCGCGGACTTCCTCTCTTTCTTCTCGCTTCCTGAAAGCTTGTTCCACATTTCGGGAGACAATGAATATTTTGCAATAATCTTTTTTATTTCAATCGGAAGAGGCACCCTGTTATTCGATCGTATCTCCTCCAGATTTTCATCCTCGTTTTCCGAGTTTTCTTCCATTCCCTCTATAATCATATCCTCGATATTCAGTGTGTCCTCGTCGGGAATTTCTTCAGGATATAAATTCGCTTTTCCTTCTCTCCCTCGTTCCAATTTCCTTAGCCGAAGTCCGTGCTGTCCTACGAGATCCTCTGATGCATCATAGGTCTCTGCTTTCTCCGCCTCTTCTTCATTATTCAAAAGTTGTTTCTCAATATTTTCCATACCTTTAATGATGCTACTTTCAAAAAGAAAATCAAATCTCCTTCTCCAGTTCTTCGAGTAATTGCGTTGCCTTTTTTGAGAGTTTTTTCGGCGTTCGTATCGAAATCTTTATATAGAGATCTCCGCGGGACGACGACCCGAATCTCGGCATACCCCTTCCTTTTATCTTCAGCGGCTCATTTATGTCGAAATCTTCCGGCACTGAAAAATGGAATTCCTCTCCGCTAATATCTTTCGCGGAAAATTTCTTTCCTAAAAGGGCGCCTATTGGAGAGATCTCTTTTTTCATATACAAATCTTCCTTTTTGCGCGTAAAAACAGAATGCGGCTGTACGCGTATTCTCACGAAAAGATCCCCTCCCTGCGCGCCACGCTCGCCCGCTTCTCCGCCTCCCCTCACTTGAAGAACCTGCCCGTCTTCGATCCCAGGGGCAATCGAAAATTTTACTTCCTTTGTGTCGGATACACGGCCCTTTCCGCTACATGCGGAACAGAGCGCGTTCGGCGTTTTTCCGCTTCCGTTGCACGCATCACACACGACAATCTGCGAAAAATTTCCAAATACCGTTCGACGTTCCGCGCGAAGCTCCCCTTTTCCCTTACATTTCGCGCACGTTCCAAATCCCTTTGTTTCATCGTATCCCGGACCACCGCACTTTGCGCACGAAACGTACGTTTTGAACTTTATCATCCGATCCGCGCCGCGAAACGCATCCTCAAGCGAAAGCCTCTCCTCTGTTTCAATATCGTTTCCTCGCCGCGCGGTGGCTCTTTTTCTGTTACTTCCGCCGAATTGCTCGAAAATACTCTCAAAAATGTCCCCAAAATCGTTTTCTCCGAATCCTCCCTGAAAGTTCCAGTTCTGAAAATCATTCGGATTAAATCCTCCGAATCCAGAAAAACCTCCCGCCCCCTGAGCGCCTTCAAATGTCGTGCCAAACTGATCGTACTGCGCTTTTTTTTCTTTATTCGAAAGCACCTGATACGCCTCGTTTATCTCCTTGAATTTTTTCTCGTCACCCCCCTGTTTGTCGGGATGATGCTGATGCGCGAGTTTTCGGTACGCGCTTTTTATTTCATTTTCAGACGCGTTTCGCTCAACTCCTAATATTTTGTAATAATCTTTAGACATATATAATAGGCTGCGGAAAATCCGAAATCACAAGTATCACATTACAAACAATATCCAATATTGAAATTCAAATGACAAAAAGAGACTGTGTGAAAATTTGTGTTTGAAATTTCGAAATTGTTTGTTATTTGATATTTGCAGTCTGGAAATTAATTTATTCTTCCTCCTATGACAAAAGAATAAACTCCCTGCTCCTGCTTTCAAGATTCGTATACGCGAATCCCGTCACCACGAGAAATTTGTACGAAAGAAAGGAAAGAAGGGATATGCACCAATGGAAAAGAGAAAATAATCCTTTTGCGGAAAAGAACATCGCCGCGATAAGAACCGCCGGAAAAACGCCTCCAAATTTTTCATTCATATGACCTACCCAATCGCGCGCAATATTGAATATCGATTCGTGTACCGGTCTATGCGTTGGAAATGATCCGAACGACTCTTCCATCGCGCCCCGCACTTTTGTTGCCGCTTCGCTGATGAGTTTTTGTTTCTCTTTTTCGGGCATCGTACCAAACGCGGCAATCATTGGATTTTTTGCCGCTTCCTCAAATGGTATTTTTTCGAGTTGCGCCGCGGCGATTCTTTCAAAAAAATCTTTTCCGTTCTGTGAAAAACTTATTCCGGGAAACCACATTTGCACGAGAGGTTCTGAAGAAATCAGAATCTGATCAGAAATGGAACGGCCCAATTCTTCCGTGAACTTCCCCTCCTCGAAATAATATGAGTATGAGAAAAGCGCCGAAAAGATAAGAAGTCCCGTCATTGCCTTGGGAATAGTGTTCTTCGCGACAAAAGAAAATCTGATACTTAAACTGTTTGCGAGTATCGTCCATCCCCTATGCGCGGCAATCATATAGAAAACCGCCGACGCAAATATTCCTACGAAAAGAGGGAGAGATACAGAAGGATAGAGATATTCGAAAAAGATTGCTGCGGGCGCGATTCCCTGAAGAAACATAATCACCTGAAGCTTGGTCTGGCTCTTCACAAACATCGTCTGAAGCATAATAAAGGTGACAAAGACGCATACCGACACCGCCCACACCGCGAAATAATCCGTGCGAATATCCGAGAGAAACGCCATAAATATTCGCGCGGAGAGCACGCTTGCTCCTATCCCAAGCACCGCAAGAATGAGTATCTTGAGATTATTCCGATCTATCTCGGCTTCTGTCGCGTGGCTAGTTATTGTTGGTCCCGGTGTCATTGGTTGTATTTCCTTCTTCTTTCTTCTCCTCGTTTCCCGTTTCTTTATTCGCATCCTTATTATACAGCGATTCCCCTATTTTTTGCATCGCGGCGGACAAATCCTGCGTTGCCGCGGAAATCGCCTGTACATCGTCCTTTTCTTTTACCTCATGCACCTTCTTTATTTTTTCCTCGATATCCGTCTTCACTTCTGCGGGTATTTTTTCCGCATTTTCTTTAATGCTTTTCTCCGCAACGTATACCACCGATTCCGCTTTGTTGCGTTCCTCAATAAGCGTCCGTTTTTTCTCGTCCTCCGCCGCATGTTGCGCCGCTTCCTGCTTGAGGCGCTCCACCTCTTCTTTGTTCAGGCTTGTGGACGCTTCAATGTGTATGGACTGCGACTTCCCGCTCGCCTTGTCTTTCGCGGACACATTGAGAATTCCATTCGCGTCAATATCAAATGTCACCTCAACCTGCGGTATTCCGCGCGGAGAAGGAGGAATACCATCGAGAATAAATCGTCCGAGCGTTTTATTATCCGCCATCATCGGTCGCTCACCCTGTCCGATATGTATTTCAACCGAGGTCTGATTATCCGCCGCGGTTGAAAACACCTGCGTCTTTGACGTGGGAACGGTGGTGTTCTTCTGTATCATCGGCGTTGCCACTCCTCCGAGAGTCTCGAGAGAAAGCGTGAGAGGGGTTACGTCGAGAAGAAGTATGTCTTTCACCTCTCCCTCGGTCTTCCTTCCATCGTCTTTCGCGGCGATAATCTCTCCCTGCGCCGCCGCGCCAAGCGCGACAACCTCATCGGGATTGATGGTTTTATTTGGTTCTTTTCCAAAAAGTTTTTTCACCGCTTCCTGTATCGCGGGCATTCTTGTTTGTCCGCCGACAAGCACAATCTCATCAACATCGGCTATGGCAAGCCCCGCACCTTTCGGCGCCGGAGCGGTAACCGCCTCTTGCACAAGCGCGACAGAACGATCAATAAGATCACGCACAAGATCCTCGAACTTCGCGCGAGTAAGCTTCAAAAGAAAATGCTTCGGCCCATTTGCGTCTGAAGTGATATAAGGAAGATTCACCTCGGTTTCCATTGACGTCGAGAGCTCATGCTTTGCCCGTTCCGCCGCCTCTTTGAGACGTTGCAGCGCAAGAGGATCTTTTGAAATGTCTATTCCTTCCTGCTTTTTATATTCACTCACGAGATGTTCAATAATCCGCGCGTCGAAGTCATCTCCTCCGAGATGCGTATCGCCTCCCGTTGCAAGCACTTTTACGTCTCCCCCAAGCGCGTCGAAATCAACTTCAAGCACCGAGACATCGAATGTGCCTCCTCCAAAATCATACACCACTACCTGTTCGCTTTTTTTGCTGTTTAATCCGTATGCGAGCGCCGCCGCGGTGGGCTCATTAATAATTCTCCGCACCGTAAGTCCCGCGATTTCCCCCGCGGTTTTCGTTGCCTGTCGCTGGCTATCGTCGAAATATGCCGGCACGGTGATAACCGCGTCCGTTATTTTTTCGCCAATCCGCGCTTCGGCATCCGCCTTGAGTTTCTGGAGTATCATCGCTGAAACCTCCTCGGGAGTATACCACTTGTCTCCCATCTTCACTTCCACTCCCCCCTTCGAAGATTCGCGTATCTCATACGGAAGCGCATCCTTATCCCGCTTCACCTCATCATCGCTGAATTTCCTTCCTATAAGACGCTTCACCGAAAAAATCGTATTCTTCGGATTCACTACTGCCTGCCTCTTCGCGGACATTCCCACAAGCCGTTCTCCTGATTTACTATATGCCGCGATTGACGGAGTAGTACGATTTCCCTCATGACTTTCCAGAATCTTTAATTCGCCCTTATCCATAACCGCTACCGCGGAATTTGTGGTACCAAGATCGATACCGATTATTTTTTTTGCCATAATGTGTGTAATATAATGTGTTTTTTTTCGACTACGATTGCTTCGCTATTTTAACCTTTGACGGGCGAAGCACTTTTCCGTGCAGCTCATACCCCCGTTTCACTTCCTCCGTAATTGCCCCCGGAGGCAGATCGGACGAAACCTCCTCAATTGCCTCGTGCCGTCTGGGATCAAAAATAGTGCCGGGGGGCGCATCTATCGGCATAAGACCGTATCGTCTCATAATGTCTTCGCATTGCATGCGTATAAGCGTCATCCCCTTATGCGCGTCGCTGTTTTTTTCGAGCGTTGCGATACCAATATCAAAACTATCGAGTACCGCGAGCATATCATAAAGGATCGCCTCATTTCCGAACTTCACCGCATGCTCCATTCTCGACATCTCATCTTTTTTGTAATTGATAAGGTCGGCTTTTGCCCTCTTCCACCCGTCGAGATATTCATCCCGCTGCTTACCGCACTCTTCAAGCGCCTTAAGCGTATCATCAGAAGATACGTCTGTTTCTTGTGGTATATGTTCTTTTTCTTCCATAACTTTTATTTTTCTTTTTTATCTACAAACGACTGTTCGAGCGTTTTGAAAAAATGTATCGATTTCTGATAATCCATGCGGGTAGGCCCAAGCATCACAAAGAAAAATTTTTCATTTCCCCTGTCGAATCGCTCCACGATAATTGAGGTATTTCTGCTCCGCGTGAGCGGGCTTCCGCCAATGAATACCTGAGGCCACGATGATTCTTGTTCCCACCAACGCCTTTCTTCCTCTATACGCGAAGAAAGATTTTCGAAATCTTCTACTATCTGCAATATTTCGTCTTTTGAATCGAGTTCCATTCTCGTCATGAGATCGGAGAGTCCGCTCCCGTAAAATTCTTCTCTTTTCGGTTCGTATCCCGCGATAAGCGAATCAAACGCGTCCGCGACATGTTCAATAAACATTTTTCTCTCTTGCTCAAAGAGGGAGACAAGAGTGCCGAATGCCTGACGGACTTTGCGAGATGATTCTTCTTTTTCCGAAAGGAGTCCATCCACAAAAAACTTATACGCTTTATGGGTAGGACGCCGTCCTCCGGAGGGATGTCCCTGTTCGAGATATCCTTCCTCATCAAGCGCATTCAACTCGCATCGTATCATCGCGGGTTTGATGCCAAAATCATATTCCTCAAAAAGGCGTTCCGATGTGATAGGAAGCCCCGTTTTTATGAACTGGCGCACCCCCGCCTCTAAAATTTCTCTCGTCCTATCTCTCATGCGCTTATTATAAATTAGCACTCAAGAGTGTCAAGTGCTAATTCTGTGGAATAAGCAGAACAAATTCCCCCTTTTTCCTCTCCCCTCTGAAATGTGCCGCCGCCTCTGTAGCGGTGCCCCAAAATATCTCCTCATGCATCTTGGTGAGCTCCCGCCCAACGCAAAACCTCTTCTCCTTTCCGAGAAACTCCTCTATAGCCGCGATAGTTTTTTCTATCCTGTGAGGCGACTCATAAAAGATCGCTGAATTCTCAATCTTCGCGAGTTTTTCAAAAAAGGTATTTCTTCCTTTTTTATGCGGAGGATATCCGAGAAATACAAATGAATCTCCCGAAACTCCCGCAATAGAAAGAAGTGCTGTAATCGCCGATACTCCCGGAATAGAAACTATCGGAACACGCGGAGCATGTTCGCGGATATACGCGACAAGAGCGGCACCCGGATCGGAAACATTTGGCGTTCCCGCGTCGGAAATGAATGCGATATTTTTTCCCGACATAAGTTCGCGCGCCACTTTTTCTCCCATCTCTCTTTCCGCCCGCGCGTCAGCGCGCCACACGGATTTTCGTATACCGTGATGTGACAGAAGTTTTTTCGCGACACGCGTATCTTCCGCGAGAACAAGATCCACACTTTCAAGCGTCTCAACCGCGCGGAGCGTGATATCTTTCATATTCCCTATCGGTGTCGCGACAATGTAAAGTGTTCCCATAAATATAATTCGTTAATTATCAGGTTTTAGGGTTTCTAATTTTTTACTCTTCGTTTATTTGAAAATTGTCCGTTTCGTTTCATCCGAAACGACGCGGGCGTCCGATATGCCGGTTTTCCATTCCGATTTCCCACTTTCGCGTGATTTTTCATCTAAAAATTACCGCTTTCTTGAAATCGTTCTTTTCACGGCTTCCTTAATATCTTTCACTCCCATACCATATTTCTCAATAAGCTCATTCGGTTTCCCTGATTCCCCGAATGTGTCCTGCATTCCCACAAACTCAATAGGCGTAGGAAGTTTTTTTGCGAGGAGCTCCGCGACCGCTCCTCCCAATCCCCCCGCGATCTGATGTTCCTCCACGGTAACCACCGCTCCCGCCTTTTCCGCGAAATCGAGTATCTTCTTTTCATCAAGCGGTTTTATCGTGTGACTATTCAATACTGATACGTATATCTTTTCCTTCTCCAACTCCTTGGCGGCGCGCAACGCATTCGAGAGCAGTATTCCGCATCCGATAATCACCGCGTCCGCTTTTTTCCTCGCCCCTCCCGGCGTCCACATTACTTCCGCTTTTCCCATGGTGAACGGTGTTTCCTTAGTCGTCATCACGGGGCTTTTTTCCCTCCCAAAACGGATATACACGGGACCCCACACTTTCGCCGCGGAAACCGTTGCTTTTTTCGCCTCAATCGCATCACACGGCACGACGACTTTCATATTCGGCATCGCGCGCATAATCGCGATATCCTCCGTCGCCTGATGTGTTGCCCCATCGGGGCCCACGGAAATTCCGGCATGCGCTCCCCCGATTTTCACATTCGAATCGTTATACGCGATCGTCGTGCGTATCTGCTCGTAATTTCTTCCCGGAGAAAATGTTGCGTATGAAGATATGAAGGGAATCTTTCCGCTCACGCCAAGTCCCGCCGCGATCGTCGCAAGATTCTGTTCGGCAACGCCAACTTGAATGAATCGGTCGGGAAATTTTTTCGCAAATGCTTCTGAGCGGGTTGACTCAGTAAGATCGGCACACAAAACCACCACGTTTTTATCCTCTTCTCCCGCCGAAACAAGTCCCTCTCCGTATCCGTTGCGCGTCGGAATTTGTTCCACATCGGCATCGAAAAGTTTTTGATTTAAATTTTTATTCAACATGTTATTTAGATATATTCGGCATCTTGATTCGAATTTATACTTACTACTTTCTACTAAATACTAGCTACTATTTTTATTCGTGCTCCGACACTATTTTTTTTCCCAATGTCCGCAGTTCGGCAATCGCCTTTTCCGCCTCATCTTTCGTCGGAGGCTTTCCGTGCCAGAGATAATCTCTTTCCATAAAGCTCACCCCTTTTCCGGGAATTGTATGCGCGATGATAACGGTTGGTTTTTCATAAATAGCCTTCGCCTCGTTCACCGCGTCCACGAAATCCTCAATATTGTGCCCGTCTATCTCAAGTACGTGCCAATTAAATGACTCATATTTCGCGCGAAGGGGCTCCAAGGGCATAACCTTCTCCGTGTAGCCGTCTATCTGTATATTGTTTCTGTCGACAATAAGAATAAGATTAAGAAATTTATGTTTTCCCGCGAACATCACGGCCTCCCAGAAATTTCCCTCCTGATGCTCTCCGTCAGACGCAACGCAATATGTCCAATATTTTTTCTTGTCCATCTGCGCGGCAAGCGCGATTCCGATTGCCTGCGAAAGCCCCGAACCCAAAGGACCCGAGGTCGTTTCAACTCCGGGAACCGTTCCCCGATGCGGATGTCCCTGAAGACGGGAGTTTAATCTTCGAAGTGTTCGCAGTTCTTCGAGAGGAAAATATCCTGCGTACGCGAGCGCGACATACTGTACCGGACAAATGTGTCCGTTTGAAAGCACGAGACGATCACGATCCGGCCATTTTGGCTTCTTCGGATTATGCTGAAGTATATTGAAATAAAGGGCAGTAAATATATCTGCCATCCCAAGAGGTCCCGCGGAGTGTCCTGATTCTGCCTCAAGAAGCGTCTCAATAATTTTCTCTCGGATCCTTGTTGCCGTCTTTTCGAGATATTTCAATTCATCCTCGTGAAAATATGCCATATTGTTTTATTATATCCGTTCTTCTAAAGATTCTCGAGTATGTGAAATGCGCGCGTCGGATCCTCATGAGAAAATATAAAGGAACCACTCACAATAATATCGGCACCCGCGTTTTTCACTCGCAGTCCCGTATCCTCGCGCATTCCTCCGTCTATCTCTATGATCGTCTTCGGTCCATGGGTACGCAAAAATGAAAGCATGCGCAGAGACGCTTCCTCCTTAAATATTCCCCCTGAAAATCCTATAGGCACCGAGAGAATCGTCCAAAATTCCGCTTTTCCCAGAAATGGTTTTATCACATCCGTGGGCGTTTCCGCGTGTACCGCAACGCCAAGTTCCGCACCAAAAATTTCACATTCCGATTTCAGGATCTCCAGCGCATCGGGTCCGGGAAGCGCTTCGGCGTGGACTATGATTCTTTTCGCTCCGCGCTCAAGCCACGCGCGGACTCTTGTTTCCGGACGCGTTACCATAAGATGCACCTCAATATATCCCCGATAGCGCTCCTCTTCCAATATCCGCATTACCGCTCCCGCGTCTTCCGCAAGCACGACGGGCGCAAATTCCCCATCGGCGACGTCTATATGCACCCACGGCGCATCGATGCCGCTCACTATTCGCGATTTTTCGCGGACGCACTGCGTATCACGGCAATTTAAGGAAGGAATTGTAATCATACGCTCATTCGTTCTCCTTCTTCTTTCCCTCGACATCAACGAAAGATTTTACGAATTCTTCCTCGATTCTCTGTATTTTTTCGATCCTCCGACGGAAACGCTCTTCTCTTGCAAACGGCGTCTCAAGCCATGTAATAAGCGTCTTTCGCACCGCATCGGTCGTGAGATAATCCGCGGAAAGCACAAGCACGTTCGTATCGTCATCGTTCCTCGAATCAAATGCCTGATCAGAATTCATCACAAGCCCCGCGCGGATACGGCGAAATTTATTCGCGACAATGCTCATTCCCACACCATTTCCACAGATGAGGATTCCTTTGCTGTTTTCATAATCGTTCGATACCTTCCGCGCGAGCGCGAGCGCGATATCCGGATAATCATCCTGCTCGTCATATTTCGAATTTCCCACGTCCCACACCTGATACCCGCGATTTTTCAGAAAGCTCTTTATTGCCTCTTTCAGTTTAAACCCCCTATGATCCGCTCCTATATATACAATCATATGTTTATTATAATACGCTCACCGAAAAACGAATACGGAGGAATTTATTTCCCTACCGCGGAACGACTCCGAAATTTCTTTCAAACCACGAACGAATCGCGATAATATCGCCGTTCGCGTTTTTGGATCCGAGCACTCCTATAAGCACATTTCTCGGGGGCTTCCCCTCTTTCGAAAATTGCCATATGGTAAGCACGGTAAATCCGACCGCATCAGTGCGACCGCCGATGACGCCCACGAGATTTTTTTCTCCCACGAACGGATTGTAATTGGAGAGATTCTGAAATGTGATTGACTGCTGTTCGGGATATTCCGTGCCGATACTCACTCCGAAAACGAACCCTCTTTTCGCAAGAATATATTCCGCAAGACGCGAGAGATCTGTGAGTGTTGAAACGTTTTTTTCGGATTCTCCCGTCACATCAACAAACGTGGTGCGAGACATACCGAGTCCTTTCGCTTTTTTGTTCATCTGAAACACGGTGCCCGTCTCGCCTAAAAAACCACCAAGCACCGTTGCGGCGTCATTTGAGGACTGCATGAGAAGCGGATAGAGAAGATCAAAACCCCGATAGCGCGTGCCCGCGTTCAAGAGATTGTCGCTCTTCGGCGTATTGAGCATCCACGACTGCGCGGTGATCGTCCGTTCAAGATTCACCACCTCGCTCACCGTAAGCGCGGTCATACTCTTCGTAAGCGCGCCCAGAGGAAACGACTCTTCGCTGTTTTTATCAAGGAGCACCTCCCCCGTATCAAGATCAGCAACGATCGCGGCTTCCGCTTCTATAAGGGGCATTTCCGCTTCCTCATCCGCGCGCGTAAACGCTTCATAAAGCGTAGCTCTTGGTTTCTCTTCGAATACAAGAATGGGCATCCCGTATTTCGCGAAAGAAAATACCTTCTCCGCGTCTTTCGTCGAAAGACGGATGCATCCTCCGGAATACGAGGATTGAAGGGGGGTTCCGTCGCTATAATACGGCCACCCATGGATAAAGAAGTTTCCGTAGAACTGCACGCCGTACGGCATCCATACTTTTGCGATAGACGAGAAGTGGTTCGCGCTTTTCGCGCCTACCGAATAGATACCCGTAGTCGTTTCCCAAAAACTTCCCATCTTTCCTTTCATAAGTATTGAGTATTCTTCTTTTATTTCACCATTCTCATAGAGCGACATCTTCATGCGTTTCAGGTCCGCCTCAATAAAGTTCTCTTTTTTGTCGATGAGTTTTTTCTTTTCTGCCTGAAACGTCTCCCGATCATCCGCGGCAACCACGTCATCGGCGTTGAGAAACGGTTCCTCTCTTGAAATACTGTAATACACAATCGGCTGGAGCGATTTCATCGCCTTCAGCTCCTTGTTCTGAAACCAAAGCACTGCGCTCATCGAAAATCCCAACGCGATAAGCGCCAAGAAAAATCCCGGAAAAACAACTCTTTTCCAGGATATGCGCGGCTCTTTTTTTGTGTTATTTTCCGTCTTCATTTTCCGGTGATTCAAGAATAAGGGCGTCTCCCCTTTCTATAATAGGCAACGACCCCGCGCGAATGGCGCGAAGATATCCCGACGCAGTGCGGCTCACTTCCTGCGCGCTTTGCACTCTCATAAAAATAAGGCGCTGCACCTCAAGCCGCGTGTAAAAAAGAAAGAGGCAGAAGAGGGCAAATAATATACATGCAATAAAAATATGCTCTTTTTTCATTGAAACGCTAGATGAATGTCGCCGCCGCGCGGGCATGTTTGACAAGCGTCGCCACATATCCCGCTTCATTGTCATACCACGAAAGTATCTTCACAAGATTTCCTCCCACCACTTTTGTAAATGAGAGATCTATAATGGCGCCGTACGGTTCCCCAAGAATATCCGAGGAGACCACCTGATCTTCGGTCGTTTTCATTATTCCCTCCCACCGCTTCTCCCGTGCGGCATTTTTGAATATTTCCCGTATTTCATCCGGAGTCGTATCGCGTGACATCACGCATGTAATATCAGCAACCGATCCCGAGGGGACGGGAACGCGCATCGCGACTCCGTCGAACTTTCCCTCAAGCGCGGGAAGCGCGCGGGTCACCGCGATTGCCGCTCCTGTTGAGGAAGGCACAATGTTCTGCGCGGCTGCGCGTCCGCGGCGGAAGTCTTTTCCCTTCGTCGGTCCATCAACAATATTCTGCGTCGCGGTATATCCGTGCACCGTGTTCAATATCGCCTTCTCAATGCCGATCGTTTCATGAAGAATCTGTATTGCGGGAGATGCGGCATTCGTCGTACACGATCCGTTCGAACTCACCTTCACGTGTTCCAGCTCCTCCTCGTTAATTCCCATAAGAATTGTTTTCCCGATCGGACCATCCGCGTCTTTCGCTGGCGCGGTGATGATCGCACGCCGCGCGCCCGCGTTACAATGCGCCTCCGCGTGCGCGAAAGATTCGAACGCACCCGTTGATTCGAGTACAATATCCACTCCGAGCGTCTTCCACGGAAGCTGTGCAGGATCCTTTTCTTGGAAAAAAGGTATCTTCTTCCCATCTATTATAAGATACGCGCCGGATTCCCCCTGCTCGCTTCCCGTTTCTTTCGGATACCGTCCATATACCGTGTCGTATTTCAAAAGATACGCGAGATCCTCAATATCTCCCAAATCATTGATCGCCACGATATCAAATTCTCCCTCTCCGAACGTTTTCCTGAAAAAAAGCCGACCTATCCTCCCAAACCCGTTTATAGCTATTTTTGTCATACACGTTCATTATAATACAAATACACTGAAAATTCTTTAGAGATAACTATTCTTATTTTCCTGAAAAAAGTTTTTCTGAAATCTAAAACGGAAGCGCAGTCCCGAGTATGGGACGTGAGCGTATTGAAGGAAAATTTTTTTGTGGAAACAACCCACGTTTCGGTTAAAAATAAATCCGCCGAAAAAATTGGACAATGGATTTTCGTGACGAGTAATTAGCAACAAGAGAAAGTCGTTAATTTTTGGTGAAAATCATCTCTTGCATTTCAAAAGCTCTCGGAAACGTAAAAAGCTTGGTGCCGCGAAGCGGCTTTTTGCGTTGAGAGGCAGCAGTCATTATTCGCTGGAAATAGTGAACTGCGGTTTTGAAATATAAGAGATGATTTTGTCTCCCACTATTATTCCCCATTCGTCTGCCTTTCCCGCATATATCTCAAGTACCGCATCAACCGCGGAGGGCGGAAAATATATCTTCAACTCTTCTTCGCGCGCGCCGATTTGCGGATCAATATTTTTTTCAATTCCTATAACCTCCCCCTCGGAAATCCATACGATATCGATGGGAAAACGCATCTCCTTCATCCAAAAACCCGTAATCTGTTTTTCCGGAAAAAGAAAAAGCATACCCGCGTCTCCATCAAGCGTCTCTCTTCCTGAAAGTCCCCTTCTCTGCGCTTCTGGGGTCTCCGCAACATCAACGGATATTGTCCTACCATTAATATTCACGGATGGCCCGTTGTATGTCTCTATATGTTCCGTCTCCAAAAATAGTGCCACCACAAAGATGACGCACACCGCAATGAGTAAAAACGCTACTATGTGTTGTGTCTTTTTGTGTTTCATTTCAGTTGCCGGCCATTGACTATTGGTTGCTAGTTATTAGTTAACTCATACGCCGCGATACCGAACGAAACGGAAACGTTCAAGGATTCTTTTGTCCCCCGCATCGGTATTTCTATAACGTGATTCGCGTATTTCAGGGCAGTACCCGAAACACCGGAAACCTCATTTCCCACGACAAGCGCCATTTTTTCTCTCTGTTTTTTTCCTGTGTTTAATTTGTTATATGGAACAGATCCTTTCGTCTGCTCAAGCACAACGATGTGCCACCCCTCTTTCTTCAGCTTGTTTAAAAGGCGCGCGGTCGAGGGCACCGATTCCCACGCGACATTCTTTTCCGCGCCAAGCGCTGTTTTTGAAAAATCGTCGCGGATCTTCCCGAACCGATCGACGGGAGACGGGGTTACGCCGCAAAGATACAGCGTTTGTATTCCCGCGCCGTCCGCGGTGCGGAATATCGAACCCACGTTATGGACGCTCCGTATATTGTCGAGCACGGCGATCATAAAGACAGTATACATAAAAAAACCCACCCGCGTTACCTTGGATGGGAAATGATTTTTTTCAGAAATGTGAGCACTTTTTTCTCGAATTTCGGGAGAAAACGGAAGACGGAAGTCATCCTGATGGGTACAATGACCGGACGTCCGCAATGTGAGGAAACTCTTTTTTCTAGTTTTGGGATACACTCTTCGCACGAAACGAGAGAGTCGGAAAAATATACGTCTTCCCGCGAGGAATTATAAGAGAAAAATCTCACTCTCTTTTCTCCGCAGAATGGGCATACGACCAAAATGTCTGGATTCTTTTCCCAAAGCATAATTTCTTCGAGCGCCTTATGGAGAGCGTTTTTCGAAGAATCGCGCGTGAGCCCCGCATCCATCTTTTTCTTCAGATCCGAGAGGTGTCGGAAACTTTTGAAAATAACCGATTTTAATTTTTTCCCCTCGAATTCACCCGATTGAAATTCATATTCGAATGCTGTTGTGATATTCACTTATAAATCCTCCTTATTTTCTGATTTGAATTATATCATAATATATAAGAAAAGTCAATAAACATCCGCATACTTTGTGCTATACTGTATATAGACATTTGAAATGCGGGACTTTTCCCCCTCATAAGGAATTCTCACCGATTTTCTGTATTTTGTTCTCTTACTGTCTGATGGTATCCATAACCTCCTCATCGCCGCGATTCGCGGCATTCAAAACCCTCTAATTCTCTTATATAGACAGAGGGTTTATTGTTATTGACAAATCATTATTTATATGCTATAATTACACCAGCAATTAAAATGACATTGTAAATTAAATAAAGAGGTTTTGAATGAAAGAGCTCCTTGCTATTTCGTACATCGTAATGCTATTTTCTTTTGTCGTATCCACTGTATTTTCTGGAGACACGGGGAAAAGAAATCTAAAGATAGCAGTTCGATGGCAATTCATTGCGTTTCTGATTTCATGTTTCTTTTTTATCGAAATGTTTGACGCTATATATAATCTTGGCATCACGGTAGACAACCGTGAACTCCAAATATTATATAGAGTGACGTTCTCATGGATCCCCATCCTCGCGCTTATGCGCCTGAGACGTCTCCGAATGCTTCGAAAAATGGAAAGATGATATATCAAAAAGTTATTTAAGAACCGTTTTGTGACGGTTCTTTTTTTTACCACGAGAATTCACTCATTATTGTTCCGTTCGCGTCATAGAAAATCACCGCGTTATTCGACTGCGCGAGCGTATATGACTTCGGCCACCATACATCCGGCTCCGGAATACCCGAGTATCCTCCCTCGCGCGCGAGAAGAAATTCTCCATTCACTGAAATAATCTTCCCCTCAAGACGCGACTCCGAGACAAGCGTGGTTTCATTTCCTGTTGAGCTCCTCTTTTTCACCGTCCATCCCGTAAGCGAAATTGCGGAGTCTGATATATTTTTCAATCTTATAAACTCATATCCCGTATTCCCCTCGATCCCCGCCACCACCTCGACTATGCGCACATTTTTCGTCTCTATATCATCGGAAATTGCGGATTTCGGAATTTCTGATTCACTTGTTTCAGCGCGTTTCACGCTGCCTTGTTCTGAGTCCTTTTTTTTGTCTTCTGTATTTTTGAAAATTGCCTGCCTGCTGATAGGCACGGGAGTTTGAAAATTGGAGTTTTCATCTCCTGGTGTTCCGCCAGGAGATGCCGAGGTGTGCCATCCAAATCCCGAAAGATCGCGTTCCATTGTCTGTTTCGTCATGTTGTCCCCCGCTTCCCATTGTGCTCCTCCCGCCTCATCCTCGAGTTCGCAGAGCGCGTTAAAAAGCCGTACGTGCTCTCCGCTGTTTTTGAGTGATCCTCCAAATCCCCCCTCTCTTTTTATTACACGCACCGCCCCCGATGGGATGATCTCGCCCCGCGGAAATTCGAACGAAATATCATTCCTGTCTTTTATCTTCCAAAATGATACATCCATGGGAGCATCGGATATATTTCGTATCTCGATCCATTCGTCCCTATAATCCCCACCCGAACCCATCCACGCAATCTCATTCAAGATTACTCTTTTTCTTAAGGGGAGAGACAGCGTATCAAACGCGCATTCGGGAGACACTATGGTCTCCGTGCGTGTGTCATCGCTTTTAAAATCAATCTCGCCGAGAAATTCTTCCTGCCGGAGAAACGTCGCGGAAAACGCGCGCGTCATATCCGCGGAAAATGACCTCAGAAGATCCGCGCTCCCCAATACCGCACCCGTACCGTATGCAAGCGCGCATACGCACGTGGCGCACGCGACAAGAAGAAAAACACGCGTCCTTTTCTTCATTGTATATATTATAAGATATACGGCGATTGATGATATAATAACGGTATATGACGCGAACGGAAAAATACGCATACGCGGCGCTTGGAATCCTTTGCGGAGCGCTTTTCTCTTTTATCGCGTTTCCCCTTGTCCGCGCGGAAACAAACATCGGCGCCACGCAGGAAACGCGCCACGCGTGGGATGACACGAACGGATGGTGGGATTTCAACGGCACCGACACCGTGCTTGTGAAAGGAACCCGTGTTGAAGGATATGCAAGTTCATCCATCGGCGATATGTCCCTCGATTGCACGACGAGCCCCTTGGGAAGCGTATGCGCATCATCAAATTACGGCATCTGCAATGGTCCGGGACCCCACAATACGGACGGAACCTGTCCGAATGGCGATGCGTCGGGAGTGCTTTCTGGATACGCGTGGAATGACACCATAGGATGGATAAGTTTCAATTGCGATCAATCAACGCATGGAGGAACGAATCAGTGCACCACCTCGAATTACAAAGTGGAAATAAGCTCCGACGGCGACTTCACCGGATACGCGTGGAATGACATCGCGGGATGGATAAGTTTCAATTGCGCGAATAATTCCAGTTGCGCATCGTCCGATTACAAAGTGAATACCACATGGCGCGCGACAAGTTCCCTCGGCTATCTTGAATCATCGATATTCGACACGGAGACGACCGCGGGAGCCCTTTTGAACAGCATCATCTGGCAAGGCGATTCCCCCGGAGGCACGTGCGTCGACTTTCAGATTGCGGCATCAAACAGCCCAAGCGGCCCGTGGCAGTATCGCGGTCCCTCTGGCGACAGTTCCACTTATTACGGCCTTTCGTGCACAAGTTCCCTCTATGGCGGCGTGGGATGCGCCCTTCCGAACGTTCCCATCTGCGTACTAAGAACCGACTTTGTGGGATACCGGTATCTCCGTTACAAAGTCCGCCTCGCAAGCGATCTCCTTCAAACCGAAACCCCCGTCGTGACGGATATCATCCTGAACTGGAGCCCCTAGTAAGTAGAAAGTATGAAGTAGTAAGTATTTTATATCTCACACTTTATACTTGATACTATATACCTAATACTTATTGCTATGCGTATCTATAATTCATTAACCGATAAAAAAGAGTTTCTCAAAAAGCCTCTTTTCCGAAAACTGAAGCTTTTTGTCTGCGGACCGACCGTATATGACGCGCCTCACATCGGAAATCTCCGCACGTTTATGTCGTTCGATATTATCGTCCGTTATCTCCGAAACCGCGGATTGAAGCTTGTGTATCTTCAGAACATCACCGATGTTGATGATAAAATCATCGCCAAAGCAAAACAGGAAAACGCCTCATGGGATTCCATTTCTCGAAAATATGAAAAAATGTTTCTTGATTACACAAAGATTCTCGGTATCGATTCCGTGGATCGATACGCGCGCGCAACCGATTACATTCCCGCGATCATAAAACAAATTTCAACTCTTATCGAAAAAGATTGCGCGTATAAGATAGATGGTGATGGATGGTATTTTGATCTTTCCCGTTTTCCCGAATACGGAAAGCTCTCCCATCGAACAACCGCGCAGGCGGAGGATGGCGTATCGCGCATTGACGCAAGCGAAAAGAAAAGAAATGCGGGAGATTTCTGTCTTTGGAAATTTACCTCGGAAGAAGATGCGGAGTGGGAACCCTCATGGCACGCATCTATCGGACGCGGACGTCCCGGATGGCACATTGAAGACACCGCCATCACGGAATCCTTTTTCGGACCCCAATATGATATCCACGGCGGAGGCATCGATTTGAAGTTCCCCCACCACGATGCGGAAATCGCGCAACAAGAATCCGCATCGGGGAAAAAACCATTTGTGAAGATATGGATGCACACCGGATTTCTCAAGGTGCGCGGACAAAAAATGTCGAAAAGCCTTGGAAATTTCGTTTCTGTGGAGGAGATTCTCTCAAAAATGTCCCCCGATGAATTCCGCTTCATGGTATTCCAACAGCATTACCGCACGCCGCTCGATTTTTCAGATGAGGCAGTGGCATATGTAAAAACGAATTTTTCCCAAATTTCCGAATTTACCGAAAAACTCGCGTTTGTTTCGAAAAAAGGAACGGGCGCTTCCAATGCGGAAACACGCTCCCTATGCAAGAAGTTTGAAAAAGAGTTTATCCGCGCAATGGATGATGATTTCAATTCCCCCGAAGCCATCGCGGTAATTCATACATTTATAAACGAGGTTAATGAAAAAAACGTATTCTCCCTCTCTCCCTCGGATGCAACATATATGCGAAATACACTTCGTCGCGTGATGAAAATGGTCGGATTTGAATTTCCCGAACACATAATACCCCCGGAAATCGCTCAGTATATGGACGAACGTGAGTTATCCAGAAGTCATAAACAGTTTATCCGCGCGGACGCCTTGAGAGAAAAAATCAATGCGTTAGGATATACAATAGAGGATACGCCTCTCGGACCGCTTGTCCGAAAAAGTGTTAAGTAAAGAGAAGTGGGTGTTTGGAATAAAATCCGAATACTTAATACTTAATACTATATACTTCATACTTTTGCATGCCTGATAAAAACATAAAACTCCCTCCCCACGATATTGACGCCGAGGTATCCGTACTCGGCGCGCTTATGATCGACCCGCTGTCAATCATCCGCGTTACCGATATTCTCACTCCTTCTGATTTTTATCACCCCGCGCATCAGGCGATATTCGATGCGATACTCACACTCTTTGAGCGCGGCGAACCGGTGGACGTACTTACCGTCTCCTTATTCCTTAAAAAGGAAAAAAAGAAAAAAGATTCGGGAGGAGCTGATTATCTTGCCGAGCTTGTATCAAACGTGCCAACCGCGGCGCACGTGGAACACTACGCGAAGATAGTGAAAGAATTGAGCGTACGCCGGTCAATCATCCATGCATCATCGGAAATAAACGAAGAAGCATTCAAATCCGATGAATTCGATTCGTTCCTTGATTCGGTGGAACAGAAGATATTCAATATTTCGCAGAAATCGCGGACACAGCATTTCATTCCTATTCGCGATGAGCTTACTGATGCGTATGAACGCCTCGAAAAGCTCCATCGCGGCGACGGCATGCTTCGCGGTGTTCCTTCGTACTTTCATCAGATCGATGCGATTCTTTCCGGATTCCAAAATTCCGATCTCATCATTCTTGGCGCCCGGCCATCATTCGGAAAAACCGCGCTGGCGCTCGATATTGCGCGCAATATCGCGTTGCACGGAAAGTCCGTAGGTGTCTTTTCAATAGAGATGTCCCGCGAGCAGATTATCGACCGCCTCATCGCCAATCAGGCAAAAATACCCCTCTGGCGTCTCCGCACGGGACGGCTTCAGGGCGAAACGGAGTTTGCGCTTGTGCAGCAAGCACTCGATGAGCTTTCAAAAGCAAATCTTTTTATTGATGACACTCCCTCCCCTTCCGTGCTTCAGATGCGTTCCGCGGCGCGGCGCCTTCAACTCGAACACGGGCTCGATTTTCTTGTAATCGACTATCTCCAGCTCATCCAACCGCGAACCGGCGGCTACGACAATATGGTTCAGCAGGTTACGGAAATCTCAAGAGGACTTAAAGCGCTCGCGCGCGAAATGAATATTCCGGTCCTCGCGCTCTCCCAGCTTTCCCGTGAGGTGGACAAGCGCGATGTGAAGATTCCCCGCCTTTCCGATCTCCGCGAGTCCGGATCGCTTGAGCAGGACGCAGATGTCGTTATGTTCATCTATCGCAAAGACCGCGATCGCATCGACGTTCCCGAGGAGGAACAGAACATTGTCGATGTTATCGTTGCGAAACACCGGAACGGACCCTTGGGGAATGTCCGTCTTCGCTTTGATCCCGAAAAAGTGAGCTTTCACACCATCGACACGGTACACACGGAACAGTAGTAAATATTTAGTAGGGAGTATAAAGGAAAATACATTATTCCCACACTTAATACTTTATACTTAATACTTTATACTTATGTTATGCTTCCCCCCGAAATACAGAATTTTGTAGATTCATTCTCAAAACTTCCCGCGATAGGACCCCGTATGGCAACGCGGCTTTCATTTTTCATTGCATCGCTTCCCGAACACGAGCAATCGCGCATTCGCGAAGCGTTGAATGGACTAAAAACACTCGACAGATGTCCCCGCTGTTTCTTCATAAAACCACGCGCGGAAAAGATGTGCGGCATATGCACCAACAAAAAAAGAGATTTTCATATTGTTGCGATTGTGGAAAAAGATACGGATGTTTTTTCCATAGAAAAAATGGGAGGGTTTTCGGGACACTACTGTGTCATTGGAGAGCTTGATCACAGGAATCCCCTTGGAGAGACTCAGAAACAGCGTCTCCAGAGTCTCAAAAATCGGATAGTGAAGGAATCAGAAAACGGCGCAGGGATTGAGATCATCATTGCGCTTGGACCGAACACCTTCGGCGACTTTGTATCCGAACTGATACGGCAGGGATTTAAGGACACACACGCGAAGATCACCCGGCTTGGAAGAGGAATCCCCACGGGAGGCGACATAGAGTTTGCCGACGAGGAAACCCTGAGAAACTCTCTCGAGAACAGAAAATAAAAATCTCCCTGCCGACATCTATAAGTTGTGGCAGGGAGATTTTTAATTCTTTCATCTCCTATCTCCTAGTTTCTA
Source organism: Minisyncoccota bacterium (assembly GCA_020059585.1). Lineage (GTDB taxonomy): Bacteria > Patescibacteriota > Minisyncoccia > UBA6257 > GWB1-50-10 > GWA2-45-9. The sequence continues at coordinate 22,288 of JAGVBU010000016.1, read as the reverse complement.
GATTCTAGCTACTAGATTCTAACTTCTATCTACTGATTCACATCTTCAGGAACCTGTTGTACGGGCACCTGTTGCTGCGGGACCTGCTGCTGCGGAACGAGATTGGGGTTTGAAGTGATAAGCTGTGAAAGCTGTCCTTCGCTCTTCAATTTCGTGTACCACACCACCTCATCCTTGTTTATTTTCAGATAATCTTCAGGACCCCAGAATACGTCAGCGAACTTTTGCACGCGGATAGGATTCTGCTCATCCTGTGTCACCTGCAGCGTATATACGTTCTTCATCGCGAATGAGGGGAATTTCACAAGTTTTCCGAAATAAAGATCCCCTGTCCGCATATATACCGCGTAATACGACGATTTTCCAAAGAATATCTGCCACACCACAAGCACAAGAAGTATGACCACGAGCACCGCAACAACCCACAAAAGCACTCTGTTTATTTTGTTCATATGCGTAGCAAAAAAATTTAATCGACCGTTTTATATAGTTCTCTCTCAGTATATATCTTTTACGGGAAAAAGTAATGTGGACAACTATGACCGTGGCCGTACCACTATGTGCCCGAATACCCGATCTTTTCCAAGACATTGATTTCTGCAATAGAAAACGAATGTCCCCTCCTTATTTGCAATAAACCCAAGGTTCGTGACTTCTTTTGCTGGAACAGGAACAAAGAAATTAAAATCCTGTGATTGTATATCAGCATCTTCGTCCGCCGTCATATTTAACTGCACCGCATCTCCTTTTTCGACAATGATTGCATTCGGAATATATCCGTCTGCGGTTATTCGCAGATTAAATACCTTGAATTTTTCTTTCAGTCCCGCACCGAGTGACTCTTCTATATCCGCTTTCGTAAGTGACGCTGTTTTCAATGCCTCAACTTGCCGTTCGTACGGTGTAAGACCGGTGTTCCCCGCTATAGAAACATTCGCCTCCTGGTTTGACCCGGTTGCCATATTTTCCGGTTCCGTGATTTCAGATTGTCCGACGTCTTCCGTCGCACCCTCAAGAACCGCCTGGGGTTTTTTATCCGAAAAGATTATCATTCCAAGCACAATAACCACGACGCATCCGATTACGACAAGTACTATCTTTATATTTTTTGAGGTATCGTTTTTCATATCCTTATTCGAATAAGAACCCTTTAGTGCACGATATAAGACTTACTGTACCGATGGTGGGCGCCGCACATTTTCTGTTTGTAGGAACCGATACTCCTGAAAGTGATGAGTCTGAAAAAGCGCTTGTACAGCTCGAATGAGTGCCTCCACTAAGACTAATATCACTATTGTAAGGAACCACAATCACGGAATATGTTCCCGGACAGTCAAGTCCTGACTGTGAAGGAATCGTGACATTTCCCGTGTCTGTTATAAGTGTCGTGGTGTTCGCGCTTGACCTTCCTCCTTTCAAATACACCCTATATCCATCTGCACCGACATTTGTCCATGATGCGCTAAGCCCACCTCCTCCAGATTTTTCCGTTGCAGTCACAGCACTAACCGTTGTAGGAGCAACAACACACGATCCGGTCGTAATACTAGCACTTCCCGCAGATGTCTGATTTCCCACCGCGTCCTGCAATTTTCCATAAATTGTATGATTTGTTTCGCACGAAAGTCCTGAAAATGTATTCGCACCAGAACTCGTCCATGAATATGATCCCCCGTCTATTGCATATCCATACGGCGTACTATTCATTCCAGAATGTGCATCAGATCCTGTTGTACCCATCACAACCGTAATAGAATCGGCACTCGTACTCGATTCCGAAGGACTCGGAGGATTTGGTGTCGGTGCTGTCGTATCAACTCGCACTGGACCCCAACAGTATGAAGCGTAATTAACCGAGGTCGGCGCAGGAGTCCAATTTCCGTTCGTATCGCGCGCCCTAAAGCATACATACCACGACGATCCGGATGTTACTTGTGTAAGTGTAGCGCCATTTGTGAACGTGTTTGCGCTTGTTGTTCCTGGGTCGCACGGAGGCATAACCCCCGTATCAATCCAACAGTGGCGAACATATGAGATCCCCGAACCATCACTCGCTGTCGCTGTAGCACTTGCTGAAGTCGTCCACGCGGCACTTGAACCGTTTATGGAAATAGTCGGTGGTGTTGTATCACATGCAGCGGTGCTATAACTTTGCGAAGATGAATCAACACTCGCGGCACCAAGTCCGCCGTTCCCGTTCGTTATTCCCTGTGCCTGCATCACAAAACCCGCTTTCGTCTGATATGAATATGTTGTTCCGCATGTAAGTCCTGTATCTGTCCAGCATGTTGTGGAAGGATAAATATTTCCACTAGTCATATCAACGGGTCCACCAAGACTGCTCCTTGTTATCCAGTAGTGATCAACATACGAAAGATTCGGATGAGTAGGATTCACGGAATCGGTATAACACGCAGTAATAGATGTCTGTGTTGATGCGCTTTGACTCGTAGTTATATTTCCAAGTGTACGCACGGTGTATGTCGTTCCCGCAGGTCCATCGCCACATGCGTTATATGGGGTAACATAATAGGAATATTGCGTGTTTGCGGGAAGCCCCGTATTCCAGAAACCCGATCCCTGTCCTAGGTCTGTCGCAACAAGAGAACCTCCCCGATATACCTTATAGCGCGGCGCACCCTCAACACCCTCCCAATACATATCAACAGCGGAATTCGATTCCGGCCATATTTGATACATTCTCGGCGCACTTCCTGGCGCGCCATATGCTTTCGATACCGATGCGGATGGAGAAGATGATCCGTCGGGGCCATTCGCAACAATATAATATTCATAAGTACTTCCACACGAAAGCGTTCCTACATCAACTCCTGCATTTGTTGCACTCCACCAATATGTTGGATTTGTTACCGCCCAACTCCCCGCATTCACTCTTCTATAAATCGTATACGATGACGCACCGGATACTGCGCTCCAGGAAATATCAACTCGTTCGATTGCAGAACTATCATACGAAAATGATGCAGAAACCCCCGTAGGCGCACAAAGTGGAGTTATTGAAGCAGTTCCTACAGATGTTTCATTCCCAGCCGCATCTCTTATCTTTCCACTCACCGTGTGTGATACACCACAAGTAACTCCCGTAAACGTTTTTGAGGCGGAAGATTGCCAGGAGTATGCGCCGCCTGCATCAATCATGAATCCATACGCCGTTGAATCCAATCCCGATGTTGCGTCAGATCCACTTGAAAGCACTGCGGTCACAGAAGAACCGGACGACGACAATGTAACAGATGGCGGATTCGGAGTCGGCGCAACTGTGTCAATATATGCCGTCCACGAAGCGGAGTTTGAACTTGTACGTCCCGCCGAATCTTCCGTATAAGCAGACCACGATATTCCATTTACATCGGAACCCGTATAGTCATAACAACTTGAACCGCTTCCTGTAACATAATTTCCACTATATGTTATTCCTCCAATTACAAACCTTGCTCTTGTTGAAACTGTCGCATATCCAGTGACCGATGCACAAAACTGTTTTGAAGTCGACCACGATCCATTTGGTGGAGTAGTTGTCGCGGGCACACAAAGAGAAGTCAATCCCTGTACATCATTACTATCAGCAGATTCTCCCGCGGGGGGGTTATATGCTCTTACAATGTATGGCTTAGAGGTTGAACAAGAACGACTCGAATCGGTAAAACTTGTAACATTTACTCCGACACTTCCCACAAGAGTATAAGTTGAATAACTATAGGTATAAATTCTAAACCCACTTTCGTTCGAAGAATTATCAGTCCACGAGAGTGAATATGAATCTAAGCCTGGTGTTCCGTACAGACCAGATGGAGCAGCCGGAGCACACTCCGCAACACTACATGAACTATATGCATACGTTCCGCTCCATGATCCGCTCGAAAGACACGATTGTGTTTCACTTGAACACACACCACCACACGCAACGGAAGATGCCGCATACATTGTCCTTGTGCTTGCTGATGGCGGTGATGTAAGTGTATACGTACCGCTAAACGATCCACCCGCAAGGCATGATTGAGTCTCACTGTTCGATCCGTACGTACCACAAGCGGATGTCGCTGCCGCATAACGAGTGCGAGTAGTAACGGTGGCGGGGGAAGTTAGAGTGTACGTACCGCTAAACGATCCGTTTGATTGACATGATTGAGTCTCACTGTTCGATCCGTACGTACCACAAGCGGATGTCGCTGCCGCATAACGAGTGCGAGTAGTTGCTGAGGGTGGAGAGGTAAGTGTGTAATTATAAGGACTCCATACACCACTCGTTTGACAGGTTTGCGTTTCACTTGTATACGAATATGTTCCACACGCAGAGGTAAGTGCTCCGTACGCTGTCCGTGTTGCGGGGGTACATGACGTCAATGTGTATGATCCGGACCACCCCGTTCCGCTACTATTACAAGTTTGTGTCTCGCTTAAACACGAATTACCACACGCTGTTTGCGAATTCGCATACATTGTTCGGGTTGTTCCGGGGGTACACACCGCGCCACACGTACCCGCAGTGATTGACGACGCACCATAGCCGCATGAACCTGCCGAACAATAACCACTGTATAAATACGTCGTTCCAGAACATGTTGACGAAAGACATGTCGATCCGGCGGTGCGATTACATACTCCAGAAGTACACGTTGACCCTGGATATGGCACCATACCACTACAAAACCCATTCGCACAGTTATCGGTCGAATAGTAACACGCGCCGCCCGAACAATACCCAGAATAGTATGCGGTTGAGGCGGAACAGTAAGCATTACAGGTCACTCCTGCACACGGATCGCATCCGGTTGTAGATGCAGAGGCTGAAGCACATCCATATGCGGAACACACGCTATACGAATATGTGGTACACGTAGCCAGTCCAGAATTCGTATACGAAGAAGTTCCTACGCCCACCGAAGTAATGACAGATCCGTTGCGATAAATGGTCTGAGTCCCACCATTTTGTTGACTCAATGACCATGAGAGATAAATTGAATTTGTTGAGGGAGAAAGACTTAAAGAGTCGGAACTGTTCACAGACCACAACGCAGCTCTCACCGTATCGGTATAAAACACAGCAACAAAAAAGGCTGCAATAGTAATACTTACGAATAAAAACACTAGAAATGACTTTGGGGATTTCATGCTTCTCCTGATTGCTATTTATTATACCACACTATCCATATCATAATAATTTTATCTCTCTCTGGGGTTGTTTTTCCTTCTCTCTCTGCTCTTCTTTCAAAACCAAAAATACAAACAATATATCATTTTCCCGCCGTATAGAGATAGATAAATACGCTTGGATTTCGATATATCTCCTCTAAAAATGGGCATTCCTGCGGTTTTTTTGCATAGAGAATTTTCGCACCAAGATCCATCAATGTTTTTTCTTTTTTTCCACACTCCCCCTCTTCTTCCACCATGAGCCCAGCTGGATTAATAAGTGCACCCGCACTTTGTGAGGTAAGAAATGAAATCTTTGACTGAAGACGAGTAAATGGAGTAACGAGAGTCCCCACCGCTTGATTTGCTACTACCGCCATTCCATTAAATCTTCCGCTATTTTCTTTAAGCCATAGTAACGCGGCAAGATCATCTTTGTTTACTAACTCATAAAGACCCGCACCATTAGGAAGAATAAAATATTTATTAAAGAGAACTAGAAAAAATGTCGCCATCAAAAAAAATATAGCGACATTTCTCCATAATACGGAAAACCGCGCTTTATCCCAGAGTAAGCGAATTTTCTCGACACTTAACACCACCCCCATCGTCCCCAATATTGCGACTATAATTCCCACAAAATAAAATAGGCGTTGATAAAACACAAGAAATGAAACTCCGGTAAAAATTCCGAAAAGGAGCATCACCATTCCAATTAAAAAACCGAAGCGAATGTTCTCCATCCAATCATCTTTTCGAGTAAGAAAAAAACCAACGAGAGCGGACACAAAAAGAAGAATGGGAACCGTACTAAAAAAACCTATTTTTTCCGCAAAATGAAATGTCGCGGAGAGAGGAACAAAAAACGTTTGGATAATTTTTGACTGCGACAAAAAAGAAGGAAGAGAAATATCATCTGCCATTCTCCAAAATTCGCTATAGGGGCTTATGGATTCTGCAACATATACCCCCGCGAGTATCAAAAAAAACATCCCCATGCACATTAACAACCGTATCTGTCTTTTTCTTACATTCTTGAGAATGGCCGGGAGGAAGGAGAGGAATAAAATTATTGCGAATGGGAAATACACAAGCGCAAGCGCACTAAAAATAAGACATGCCCAAAAAAATTCTGAAAGGTGTCTTGTCCATAGAGACGAGGTGAAAAAAATAACAAGAACAAAGAAAAGTGCGAACATCGAGGGAACAAAAAACCACCATCCGAGTGAATATGCATTTGACCGGAGTGCAACAAGAAAAATCGGGAACAGCATCCCTGCCAAAAAACTTTTTGTTCTTACAAAGATAAAGGAAGATCCCACAAAAGAAATAAGAAATACGCTGAGTGCTGGCGTATAGGGCCATGCTTTCACTGGATCTATCCCCGTAGCACCTAAAAGCATTGCTATATAGCTTGAAAATCCCGGTTTATCATTTGAAAAATCATTAAAAAGATATGGATTTATATTAAGTGATTTGCCCTCAATAACATTTTGAACTATCCCTATTTGCCACCATTCATCGGCGTGGATTGCCCATGGATATCCCATGTGTATCGCTAAAATAAAAACGCCCGCAAGAACTGAGACAAAAAACGCAGTGCCGATAAATATTTTTTCTTTTGATTTTGTATCCCTCCATTCTTCCCGAATAAGAAACAGCTTTTTCCTTAAGACAATTGCGAGGAAAAGACAAATAATTATATTCCATACAAAAAATGTTCCTGCGAGCGGAAAATGCAACGCCACAAACACACTACTAATCACTACTCCGAGAGAAATTGACGTTGCAATGGAAAAACCAATTCGTTCTGAAAACCCATGTATGCGGGGGAAAAAAAGCGTAATGAGGTATCCCGGGATTAAAATGAATGGAAGAACAAGTAGAAAACTCATGATATAATTATATACGCATGAACTCTATTATATCAGTAGTCCTCCCATGCCGGAACGAAAAGGAAACTGTGGGCCGGTGTATTCGAGAAATAAAGAAGGTTGCTGGTGAAAATAGTCTTTCAATAGAAATTATCGTTTCTGATTCATCAAATGATGGAACAGAAAAAATTGCTGAAACGGAAGGGGTGCGAGTGATAAAACACGACACGGAAGGATATGGATTTGCGGTAAAGGAAGGAATAAAGAACGCGAGTGGAGAAATTATCATCTACGCAGACGCCGACAACACGTACCAGTTTACTGATATACCAAAATTTTTAAAGGAATTGGAAAAAAGCGACATAGTACTCGGAAGTCGCTTCAGGGGAACCATAGAGACAGGAGCTATGCCACTACTCCATCGTTTCTTGGGAACACCACTTTTTAATCTGCTTCTTTTTGTCCTTTTGGGAATAAAAACATCAGATAGCCAATCGGGATACAGGGCGTTAAGAAAAAAAACATTTCTTGAACTGGACCAAAAAACGAACGGCATGGAGTTTGCAACGGAAATGATGATAAAAGCAAAAAGAAAAAATCTTGTTATAAAAGAGATTGCAACTGATTATTCCCGACGAGGTGGCACATCAAAACTTCGACGCTATCGTGATGGTTTTGCGCACTTAAAATATATTCTTATACAAACACCCATTGTCTTTTACCTTGTAACGGGGAGCATGCTCTTCATTACTGGGATGATTGGTCTTCTATGGGGAAACCACATCACCCCATTTCTTGCCTCCGCAACGGTAAAAATTTTCTTCCCGATACTCGGCATTCAGATTTTATTTCTTGGACTCTTTGCAAAAACATACCTTACTACACGCCTTGGTGAAACTGACGAGTTTATAAAAAATTTCTACGAAAAATTCAAATTTTCATTTGCACTTATTCTTGGTTTTCTATTTATTGGAGGCGCACTTGTCATGAAAATCACTGGAACGAGCGAAGTTGATTTCGATAAGACGCTCGTTTCTATTCTCATAGGATTACAGGTGATATTTAATTCAACAATACTTTCGACGCTCTCCATAAAGTAAACTACACACCATGAAGAAAACAGTACTAATAATAAATAAATTCTGTCCCCTACATCCCAAGGCGGGAGGGGCGGAAAAAAACCTACTGGAAATATTTTCCCGAATCGGGGAAAAATACGACGTCCATCTTTTAAGCGCCATGTTTCCCGGCGGCAAACAAGAAGAGTTTTACCGTAATATTCATATACACCGTTTTGGTCTGCCGGATTCGGAAAACATTATTCGTATTCATCTTCTCCTGCCGTTTTTAGTCAAAAAATACTTAAAAATCTTCACCCCAGACATCCTTTTTGAAGATGTGAGCGTATTACCATTTTTCACCCCTCTTTTTTATCCTCGCCGGAAAAAAATAATAATAATTCATAATTTAAACCGCCTTCAATTTTTCAAATCCCAGAAATTCTTTTACGCTTTAATCGGATATCTTGCCGAAAGTTTGTTTTTACTCCTTTATCGCAAGGAAAAGACGATTGTGGTCAGTGAATGGATGAAACAGGAATTATTACGACATAAATTCAAGGAAGTCCATAAAGTATTGAACGGCGTTGATGAGGAATTATTTAACGTCAAAAAAGCATACGCACCCGAACCGACGGTTCTTTTTCTAGGTCGATTGGAAAACCGGAAAGGCGTTGATTTGTTTCTAAAAACCTATCCCCTGGTCAAAAATAAAATTCCGGCGGTGAAGTACGTCATAGCCGGTCGGGAGTTCCAACACTACCAACATCATCCCGATATTAAATTTTTAGATTATGTTTCTGAAGAAGAGAAACAAAAATTATTCAGCCGGACGTGGGTGTATGTCGCTCCCTCCCGCATTGAGGGATATGGCATCTCGGTGATTGAGGCAAATGCCACCGGCACGTTTGTCATCGCAAATACCGTTGAAGGCCTCAAAGAATCGGTCATTGACGGCAAAACCGGTATTCTAACCTACTGTTATAATCCTCAAATTTTTGCTGAAGAAATAGTTCGCTGGCTTGATCTCAAAAAACTCCACGCAAAAGAAAAAAGTTGTCGTCGGTGGGCGAAAGGGCACGGTTGGCAGGAAAGTTCTCGTGAGATAAAATTACTGTTGGGTTTATAAAGATGGGATATGAAAGAAAATTTACTCGTCACTCTCGCCGATGAAAATTTCATTGACCAAGCAAGGCAACTTTTTTCTTCGGCATATTGGAAGGGCGGATGGGACGGAGACTATATGCTTCTAGCATATCAAATTCCTGAACCGAAACTAGTTTGGTTTAGGAAAAAAGGAATACTCGTAAAGAATGTGTCGGCCCCACCCATAAACGCGAAAGAAGATGATTGGAGTTTAAATTACTCACCACTCATCCTCGCTAAATTTTACGTGTTCACGTTGGAGTTCAAAAAATGGAAACACGTTGTTTTTTTAGATAGTGATATCATGGTAAAAGCCGATATGAGCGGATTAACCAGAATAAAAGGGTTTGGTGCCGTCACCGACATGCTCCCATTCATCGAAAATCAGATTGATGACTATACGCAAACCACCATAGATAAAAAAATGGTGAACGCAAAAGCGTTCAATAGTGGAATGTTCTGTTTTTCCACCGATATCATCACCGAAGATACGTTCCAGAATATTTGCAACCTTGCCGACGAATTCGTAGGAAAGACTGTGTATTTTCCGGATCAGGCGATATTGAATGTTTTCTTTCATAAAAAATGGATCAGAATGCCATTTTTTTTCAACTTATATTATTTCTCGTTGCCGCGAAGGTATCAAAACAACCCGTCAAAAATAAAATGCGCTGTACTGCATTTCGCGGGAAAGTACAAGCCGTGGGACCGACAATCTCCCTGTTACCGGGAATGGAGTGATAATCTCCGTGTGGCGGATTTGATGGATCTGAAGAGTCCCCGCAACGGCACGCCATACTCATTCAATATATTCAGCGTTCTTTATTTTCGTTATTTATATCGAATTGAACTGAGATATTTTCTCTATAAGTTTCTGAGTAAATCGACAAAACGTGTCGGATTATTGTTGGGCTATTTCAAAAAAGATGTCGTATTGGGACACGGGTGGTATGTCTTGGAATATCATGACATTTTGAAAAAATCCTTCATCTGGAATTCCCGCCAATCGGAAATCCTCATATATACGGATATGGTAACGGGCGTGGAGTTTGATGTCATGTTCTCTCCGTTCAACAAAAAAACTTTCACCATGGAGACGTATGACCGGAATTCTTTAATGGTTACGAAACGTGAATATCACACCACAGACGACACCATCCATGTGCGCATCGATGGGAACGTAACGAAAATAAGATTCTCCAACACCACATTCGTCCCCACGCGTCGAGACGGCCTCGGAGATATAAGAAAATTAGGGATGATGTTGTTATCACCCATAATCCTTCACAAAAAATCAAAAACAATTTCTGTGCCCCTCAATCGAATATTGTCATATAAATTTTTGTCCAAAATCAGGGATACACTCGGCACTCATGAAAGATATTAAAAACAAACTCAACCTTATATACGAATTGAGCCGGTTAGATTTCAAATTGAAATATTACGGCTCTGCGCTCGGCCTTTTTTGGAGTTTATTAAAACCATTCATGATGCTCGGTATACTGTATATCGTATTTTTTTATTTTCTTAAGGTTAATATTCCTAACTATGAAGTGTATCTTTTCCTCGGCATTATTTTTTGGAATTTCTTCAACGATACCACCAAAGACATCGCCCCTGGCATCGCCGCCAAAACCCATCTCCTTCAAGGAACAAACCTGCCTCCCTTCATTGTTGTCGCTGGTACGGTACTCCATTCGTTTTGGACGTTCCTTATAACGCTCGGAATATTTTTTATTTTCTTTTTTGCGTTCGGTCTCCATCTTGCAACAAGTGTGACCATGCTCATACTCATAGTGCCACTCCTGGTATTGCTCACGGCGGGAGCTTCTTATTTCATCGCTCCGTTATATATGAAATTTAAAGATTTCGGCCATATATGGGATATTTTCCTCCAAATGCTCTTCTGGACCACTCCCATTGTATACGATTATAAACTCGTCCCCCCATCCTTATCCAAATGGTATCTGTTGAATCCGATTTCTCGGCTCATTATCGACGCACGAAGCGTAATTATTGATGGTGTGTATCCCGAAATGAAACAGATAATCATCACCATTATCATTACTGCATTGCTATGCACCGCTGGGACTTTTATATTTAAAAAATACGGCAAGAGGTTCGCAGAAGAGCTTTAACTATGATAGAGGCGCGCAATATAACAAAATTCTACAGGATACCGCATGAAAAAACGGGCACGCTTTTTGAACAACTGCTTGGCCGCCTGAAAAACCGGATTATGTATGAAGATTTCTATGCAATAAAAAACGCAAGTTTTTCGATACAAAAAGGTGAAATGGTGGGACTCATCGGAAAAAATGGGAGCGGCAAAACCACTCTTCTCAAGATTTTGGGCGGTATTATAGAACCGACAACCGGCTCATTTTCAATCGAGGGTACCGTTGCTCCTCTTTTGAGTCTCAGTGTTGGATTTCATAACGAACTAAGCGCCAAAGAGAATTTATATCTCTACGGTGCTGTGCTCGGCATGTCGCGCAGGGAAATAAAAGAAAGACTCATGGCGATTTTTGAATTTGCTGGTTTGGAACGGTTTGCCGATATGAAACTCAAACATTTTTCCTCAGGAATGACCGCCCGTCTCGCGTTCGCCACAATGGTCCAAACCGATCCGGACGTGCTCTTACTCGACGAAATCTTTGCGGTGGGCGACAAGGATTTCATACCGCACTGCGTTTCCATCCTCAATAGTTACAAACATCGCGGGAAAACTATCATTTTCGCGAGTCACGACCTCACAGCGGTCGCTAAACACTGCAACAAAACTATTCTGCTCGACAAGGGAGAATTAAAAATGTTTGATGAAACGAAAAAAGTGTTGGAATATTATAAAAATCTTTAATGGAAAAATAGCTAATGATATGGAAACTATCGTTTTAATTCCTCACCACAATAATACGCGCCTTTTAGATGAATGTCTGAACTCTTTAAGAAAACAAACGTATAAAAATTTCAAAATCGTTGTCGTTGATGATGCGTCAACCGATGACAGTGTGGAACATCTACGCGCGAATTTTCCGGAAATTGATATACGTACACTCGCCCGTAACAAAGGATTTGCCCGCGCGGTAAATTACGGAATCGTATACGCGCTCAAAAAATATTCTCCCGAATTTATTGCGATTCTTAATAACGATACGACGGTCGGCGAACAATGGATCGAAGTGTTGGTGGCGCGCACCAAAACGGACCCGACCATTGCGGCGGTTACCTCGAATATGTTTTTTGCAGATCATCCGGAAATTATCAACAGTCAGGGCGGTACGATCGATTGGAACGGCGACGGGTACGATATTAATTTCGGAATTTCCCGCGAACGCGGAAAAAAAGAAAGCTCCGAAGTGGTCGGCGCGTGTTTTGGTGCGGCACTCATCCGATCCGCGGCGTTTAGAAACGTCGGGCTTCTCGACGGGGCATTCGGCGCATACTTCGAAGATCTCGATTGGAGCTGGAGAGCACATCTCTATGGGTATCGGATCCTTTTCGAACCGAAGGCAATCGTGTATCACAAACACAGCGCGAGCTACAACCAAACGCCATATAAAAAACTATATTATTGTAAGCGAAATGCACTCCGTGCGGCGCTCAAAAACTACGAAAAAAAATACCTCTTTCGCTCCATATTATATATTCTTATTGGGTATTGGTTCGCGATTGTCGGATATTTTCAGACGAGTAAACACCGCCTCCCGTTCCTGAAAAAATTGGGATTTGTGAGTATTCCTTTTTATGCACTCTTCTGGAATGTGATTAATCTTCCCGCTACGCTCAAAAACCGAAAAAAAATACAGCGCGAACGCACCGTCCCCGATGAAACGATAATGCGCCTTGCGGAACAAGATTTCGCTCCGGTAAGAGAGTGGCTGAAGCATTTGAAAGAAAAAATTCCGATGTTAAAAAAAGCAACGGCACGACCTCCCATACATCAACAGGATAATAAACCTATAGCTTCAATCCCCCGTGAACTAGAGGCTTTGCGTGAACGCCTTATGTGCGACACGCTTCCTGGAGACGCGCCGGCGGAAGAGGTCTTTCTGCGCGTCAATGACAACACAGTACATGAATATTTTGAAACCATATCGACATACCTCCCTTTTCATCTTTTTATGATGCGGAAGGAGGATTTTTTCAAAAATGAATCGGCACTCGTCATAGATGCCTGCGTATTTTTTTTTCAACTTCCTCTCCGCCGCAATGAAAAAAATTTCGAGATGGCTCTGGGGAAGATACGCTTGAGCGCGCAACATCTGAAACACGCAAAGATCGACTGGGAAAAATCGACCACGATCGCTAAAACCATAAATGCTTCATCTCAGTTGTACGGATACCTTCGTCTCGTGAATGCATCGGAAGACACACCTATAGTCCCCGGAAAAACTCTCGAGACCTTGAAAAGAGACGGATCGCGCATGCAAAATATGCTTATCAATCGCTTCCAGTACGAAAAATTAAAGAGGGGCAGGATCCCGTTCTCCCTAAAACTATACCTGCGGATGTATAGAGAACATGGGTTGTTGCGATATTGTATAACACGCCTGCACTCGTTCTATAACAAAAAAACCAGATCAGTTGTGGTTCAACCACGACATATGGGCGGTGGGGATAAATTGAAAGAATCTCCGGAATTGGTTATTTCTCATGGGGTGAATATTTTCGGATTTCTCGATTCCGAAAGCGGCGTGGGAGAAGCCGCACGTACTCTCACACGAGCAGTGATGCAAAAAGGTATCCCTCACGCGCTTTTGAACAGTCCGCGTTGTCCGCACCGCAGGAAAGAAAATGAATTCTCAAAGAAATTTTCCGCGAAAAATCCGTATGCGGTAAATATCATCGTCTTCTACGGAGATGTATTCGCGAGTGAGCTCCGCGCATTCGGAGAAAAGAAATTTCGGGGCAAATACAATATTGCCTACTGGGCGTGGGAACTTTCCTCGCTTCCCGCTTCATGGGCGGCGCTCCTTGGAAATGTAGATGAGATATGGACCCCAAGTTCTTTTTCTGCGAAAGCAATCCATGAAGCGAAAAAAGACATTCCTATTACCATCATTCCGCACGCCATCACGATGAGAAAATGCCCATATCCGAGGAAACGATTCGGAGTGCCGGATGATATGTTTCTTTTTCTTTTTACGTTTGATTTTTACAGTATCTTCGAACGGAAAAATCCGCTTGCGATCGTGCGCGCGTTCAAAAACGCGTTCCGTTTAGATGAACCTGTGGGGCTCGTCATAAAATCTTCGAATCACACAATCAACTTGGAAGACTTCGCGAAACTCCAAAAAGAATCCGAAGCGCACAACATATTCCTTTTGAATGACTGTTTCTCGCGCGACGAAATATCAAGTTTGATGAACGTGTGTGACGCGTATGTGTCCCTCCATCGTTCCGAAGGATTCGGGCTTACGATTGCGGAATCCATGATGCTTGGGAAACCAGTCATTGCTACGAATTATTCCGGAAACACCGACTTTTTGAATGAAGAAAACGGATTTCCGATTCCCTACACGCTTGTTCCGCTCGAAAAGGACTATGGGCCCTACAAAAAAGGAAACGTGTGGGCGAATCCTGACGAAGAAAAAGCCGCCGAAGCGATGCGCATGATCTATAGTCACCACGAAATTGCGGGAAGAAAAGGAGGAAGAGCGCGGAATGATATGATCGCAAAACTAAGCCCCGTCGCGGTTGCGGACGCGGTAAGTCAACGCCTCGCGCATATTAAAATCAAAGTACTCACTTGAACACAAGCCTTCCCTCCATCTTTTTTCCTTCAGGACACTTGTCGCGGCAGGAAAATTGATACGTCCCTGCTTGTATCGCACCCGCATCGAACCCAAACACCGCTGCCTGTCCTTTTTTCATCAAAAGATATTTTTCAATTGGGGCGGGAAATGAAACATCATATGTCGCGTCCGTCGCGACCACACCGACTTGAACATTCCCCTTCTCCTCGATAATCACCTCGCTTGGAAAGAATTCGCCACCGATAATCTTTATTTCATAAAATAGCGTCGGAGATTCTACCGATGCTAATGGACCTCCCGTCACTTTCACTGGCGCCGAAGGTTCGAGCGATATCTCTGTTCCCGACGCATTTCCTTCCGTATTCGCGGGCGTTTCTCCGTTCGAGGACGTAGTTTTTTTCTGAAACGCACCGGACGCAAACAAGACCACAAGAACAACGACCACAATTATCCCTACAATTATTTTTACTATTTTTTTTGATTCCATATGTTTTTTATACTTAATACTTAATTCTTTCTACTGTCTATCTACTATTCTATCTGACAATAATCACTCCCGACATACTTTCCGGTCCTCCATTTGGACAATAGTTATTGCACGAAAATCGGTAACGTCCTTCGGTCGTCGCGTCAAATCCGAATACAACTGGTTTGTCCTCTTTCACCTCAAAATAAAGACCAAGCGGTTCCGAGATTGTTATGTCTCGTGTCCCGCCGACCGCGACCACTTTTATCTGCACACGATCTCCTTTGTCGACAACAATTTCCGATGGTGTGAATTTTGCGGCCGTTGCTTCTATAGTATATGCCCGCAACTCTCCTCCCTCATCTTTTACCACTACTTCTGTTTTTGTTTCTTCCTTCCCTACATCGCTTGCAGTTATTGGCTGAAGCGGCGTTGTTGTGGCAAAACTTTCGGTTCCCGTTGCCGATGTGGTGCGGGGACTTGCAGTCACCGGAAGAGTTTCTCCGTTCGGACCCTTCCCGGGTTCCGGTTTTCCACTTCCTCCGAATATGTATATCGCTCCGATTACGAGTATCACGATGATCACACCGATTACGATAAATTTATTTTTTGATTCCATGTATTTAGTATACCGCTTTTAGTAGATAGTATTAAGTAGTAAGTAGTAAGTAGTAAGTAGTAAGTAGTAAGTATTTTTCTCTGTCTATACTTAATACTGTCTACTATATACTCGCTACTTATTAGAAATTTGCATTAAACGCAACGCTGTCATAATATCCGTCGATGCCGTTATAGATGAATCCCACGTAATCTGTTTTAAGCGGCGTAGGGGTAAGATAGGGCGCGCTTCCCGATCCCCAACGGATTGTTGCGGGCCAGCTTACGGTGCGCGATCCCGTTCCATCCTGTTTCAAAATGAGCTTGTAGTTTCCGCCGCTCTGTGCTCCGGAAAATGTGAAGGTGACGGGCGTGCTTCCCAAGACGCAATGCTGTGTGTTCCCCTGAGTCCAGTCGATTGCAACCGTGCCGCTACACGTCCCCTTCACCACCGTGCGGGAATAATAGGATCCTATAATGTCGAGTTTGTGGAGCGGGGTTGCGGTCCCGATACCCACGCCTCGTGAGTTGGTGGTATAAATGTTGAGCTCTGTGGCTCCAAGTGTCCAAAGCGTTCCCCCCGCCGCAACCGTATCCACATAATTTTTTGTTGCCGCATCCGCGGTATTCACAGGACTCGCAAGATTTTGTATCCGTCCCGAAAGCATATCGGCGGAAATAGAAGATACCGGAGATACCGTAAGCCGCGCACTCGGATTCGTCGTTCCTATACCTACGTATCCGGATGAATTTATTTTAAGCAATGCGTATGTGTCTTGCGCAAGAGTCACGTCGTGGCTTGCGACAGCGGTTTTTCTTGCAATAATCAAACTGTCCGATGCCGCGTAAGGAGAACCGATATACCATTCTTTCTGGCTTGTTTGTTGATAAAGAAAAATACCAGCCCCACGATAGTCGGAACCGCTATCAGCGGAGTGTAATATGATTCCCGCATTTATATAATCAGCTCCGGTTCCCAAGATTTGCGCGTATGTGGTCCCCGTACTTCGAATATCTAAATCTCTCGCTGGACTTGTGGTTCCTATTCCGATATCCGCCGCATTCAAAATCTTCTTCGTTCCCTGAAGGTCGATATCTTTGTCAAAAAGAACGGATTGCGCCATTGCCACACCCACAACTCCGGCGCTAAGAAGAATAACCGCAGATGCTAATAAAAGCGTGTGTTTTTTATAGTTCATCGGAATATGCATATTTATTATACCATACGAGTCTCGGGAATTCTTATAAAACTAAATTTTTAATGCTTAATTTTTAATTTCAAAATAACATTCAAATAGAAATTTTTAAACCTCTTTTTCTGCAATATTTTTCGAGATTTTCGCAAAAATAAGGGTGAGTTCATGAGCTTCTTTCCAGAGTTTCTGACATTCGTTCTTTTTATTTTCGTCGGCTGTGGCGATCATTCGAAGCCAATGTTTTGTTTCATTTGCCTCTTTTTGCGATATACGAATTTTGTTTTTAAAGTCTCTTTTTGAACTTGCCTGATTTGCTTCCATATAATTAGCGCCGATACTTGTGGCGGAGCGCACGAGTTGCACAAAAAGAGTCCTCATTATTGGAGTTTGTGGCAATCTTTTACAAAAAAGGATCGCAGTTTCTCCGAATTTTGCCGTTCGTTCTTCAAGATCGTATTGCATATTTTTGTTTTATTTTGTCATTCTTATTTATTTAAAAATTACAAAATTAAAAACTAAAAATTTGTAAAATTCCTACAGGAATTTTACTTTGTAGTCCACCCTTATCCTGTCAAAGAACGGAGGGTTTGACGTCTCCGCGTTCGGAATAAACCGCGCGCGCCACAAAAGCCGCGTCCCCGAAGGATTGGGAAATGTCACTTCTCTTCCCAACTCCGCGCGCACCCAATCGTCGCCGTTATTCGAAAGATAATATTCCACCGCGTTGCCGTCTGCATAGAGTTCCGACTCCACCACGGTCGCGTGTCGCACCTCCGCGGGATAATTATTGAGATTCACCGAGACCACCTCTGCCGCCTGCGGATATGCGTATCCCCCGTCGGTCAGTTCCCAAATCTCCTGCGCGTTCCCCTGCGTCGTCATAAGACCCCCCAAAACCACGCCGTCCTCTGACGACGAGAGAATGTTAAACGACGCCTTCTTAAATGTGCTGATAAAAATTCCGGGAGCATAATCAAGGATTCCCTCTATTTTTCCCGTCTGCGGATTTTGCGAAAGTTTCAGGAGACGGGGTTTTTCGTCGGTAATGCTGAAAACATACCACCGCACCACGCGTCCGTTTTCCGCGCGGAGAATCACGGGATGAAATCCCTCTCCCATCATTCGGTATCCAAAAAAGTTTGAGATATTTTCAAAGGGCGCGCCCGAACGGATGCGAAACGCAATTCCCTCATATCCTCCGTAGATCGCGATCCAGTCGTCATCAATGCCGCCAAACCCGAGAGTTCCTTTATATTTCGATACAAACGGTGTATTTGCTTCTCCGAATACTTTCTCATATCGTTCTCCGTCAAATGAGAATACCCATCCTTCATACTCCCCTCCCGCGGCAACCACCACTCCCACGACCCAGCGAGAAGAAAGCGTGCCGATCGAAACCGTCTCGATCTTTTTATCCCTCACTTCGACAGGAAGCATGATTTCCTGTCCATTGAACGAAAGTGATATATTCTTCTGAAAGAGACATTTTCCGCGGATACAACGCACATCTCTTCCTGCCGCATCGAGCGCGACAAGTTGCGTCTCATCAAACAAAGATGAAAATCGGCGTTCCCATTTGAACTTTGGTGCGAACGTATACGCCGTCGCGATACGGTCGTGATACATCGTAGTGTCGTCCTGATTGATGCGTCCCACACCAGAGAAAAGATCTGAAAAACTTGTTGAGACAAGTTCCTCCTTTTTCTGCATCGGCGATACGGGCGTCACAACATTGAAGTCCGGTTCCCGTGGCGTGGTTGCCGGAGAAGTCCCCGGCGCGGATTCCTGCATATATTGATATGTTTTCGGTGTTCCCTGTGTTGCGGTATTTGTTTTTTCCTGCTCCTTGAGTTGCGTAGAAAAACGGTTCCGAATGAGGTCTTCAAGGCGCGTCTGCAAAAATCCACCTGCCTGTATCACAAAAAAAAGGAAGACACCGGTGCCGAGCGTTACCACAAATGCCTTTCCAAAAAAACTCCACGAAAAAGACTTCTTAAGTTCCTTTTTCGCCGTTTCGAGCATCTCATTCTTTCTTTCGCGATATGCGATTTTTTCCGCTTTAAAATCTTTTTTGATAACCATGAATGGAAATTTTTAATTTTGTCTCCCTTTGGAAGATGTCCTGTAGGGACATAATTTTTAAGAAAGAACCAATTTCCTAATGTTTAAAAAAATTAATATATTCGAATTTATTTAAAAATTATAAAAATTGGGACTTAAAAATTTTTAACGTCGGATAGTCACTACTTTTTAATTGTATCATTTCCCTCTAAAAAATATCCCTATAAAACCAAAAAACGCCGGAAGGCGTTTTGGAAAGAATGTCAGGGCCTCACTCCCCTCGATTCATGTACTGAAAGTATATCATATTCTGTACGAAAAGCAAAAACATTCTACGGCAAAAACTCAATACAGCGGGGTAATTTTTAATTTAAAATCGCTGTGGCGATAATTTTGTAAATGAATAAGATTCTAGTTTCTGTCTTCTAGTTTCTATTTTCTGTCTATACTTAATACAAAATACTTACTACTTAATACTGAATACTTACTATTAACTCCTAGATACTGGGTCTGTCTTCTAGTTTCTATTTTCTGTCTATACTTAATACCAAATACTTACTACTTACTACTTCACAATAAAAAAATCGCCCTTTCGGGCGACTTTTTTTATTGTACAATCATCTTCCCCGCTTCACCGCGTCCCGCGTGTCCGGGAACATCACAGTGAAATGCATATTCGCCTTTCGTTGTCGGCGCATTGAAGGTAATCGCTCGTGTCTCTCCTGGTCCGATTCCTACTGCAACGGCGGAAAGGGACGGATCGTCAAACAAGAAAATGTGCGTTTGCGTATCTGCTGAGGTCACACTGAGTGTCACCGCCGCTCCCGCTTTCACGCTGAACTCTGCGGGGGAAAATCCCTGCGCGCTCACCGTCACTTTCGTTGCGCTTGTGGGAACTTCGTCTGCAGCGATCGGATTCGATTGCTGCGGCGCTTCCGGCGATCCGGGCTGCACATCGTTCTTTGCTTCCTCTCCCTGTGTATTCAAGACCGTTCCTTCTTCCGTCACCGGGCTCGCTCCAGGAACCGCAACGGCTCCCTGTTCGGTCTGCGTTCCTTCAGTCGATTTCTCGGCCGGTGCCTTAAATCCGCCGGTCAGGGCAAGATACACTATGACTGCCAGAACAATAACACCCACAACGATCCATACCCAAATATTTTTCTTCTGTTCCATAAAATTAAATTAGTATTGAGTATCTAGTATTATGTATTCAGTATTTCTATTTTCTATTTTCTAGCTTCTAGCTACTGATTTATACTTACTACTCTCTACTTAATACTTGCTACTTGCTACTTGCATTGCTCGACCTTTCGATTCTTATACCTATATTATAGCAAACAAAAGTATTAAGCGCCTAGTATAAAGTATTTAGTATTTATGGAGCTTTCTCCTATATACTTAATACTTACTACTTAATACTCTCTACTATTTCACTATCAGATTCGCTCTCTTCGTTTGGTCCGTTCCAAACGTCGGCCAATTCTTCCAGTCAAAGCGCTTTCCCACCAATCTGAATGAAAATTCTATCTCTCCATTTTGGGATTTGATTTTTGAGATTTGAGATTTATCCAATTCCGCAATAAATATTATTGAGTTTCCCTCAATTCTATATGCGACAGGAATTGGGATATTATACGCCGTTGCCATCACTTCGACGTTGTCCTTCGAGAAATCTACCGTCTTCCGCCACACCCACAAGTCGGACCCACGCTCAACCTTGGAAAAATCAATAACATATTCGAAATTTTGCAATTTACAATTTGCAATTTTCATTGAATTTTCGTTACATTGATTGGAAATTGAAGCGGTGAGCTTTCCGCGTCCCACATACTCTTCCTTCACCCCTCCCGCAATTGACGACGCATAGGTCGCATACTTCCCTCCCTCAATCTCATAGAGCGGGTCGATAGTCCCTACATCAATCTTACTTACCCCGAGGATCTGGAGATTATTCATATTAAGATTTGTCTGCGCGGCACCTCCCAAAGACCAGTTGCCGGTCGCGCGAAGCGTTCCCGTCACATCGACGTCATATGTGGGAGACGTGTTCTTCACCCCAATCGCCCCGTTCAAAATCATCGCATATGGCATGAGATTCTTCGCCGGATCGATGTAGTAGTTCGTATTGTCGCGGTCATAATACATCTGCGCGGACACAGATCCCGCCACATCAAGCTTCGCCCCCGGACTTGTGCTTCCAATACCAATATTACCCGCATTTGTTATAAATAATCCTCCCTGCTGAACGTTCCACCCTTGTCCGTTTGAAATGGGAAATTGCCACTCTGAGTTCGCATAGAATCCAGTAGTCGCTCCTCCGGCAGGTGCAGATGAAGAATTGAACGCAGTTGCGATAGTACTTGCACTCGAGAGTTGGGTAAGTGTTATATTGTTATCGTATTGCAAGTAAAGAGTGACTCCACCCCCTCCTCCGCCAGTACCCCTGTTTCGAATTCTCATATAAAGAGCATCAGAAGTGCTTAATATATTCGGACGATAGATATCAAGCGCGTATTTCCTCACGCCCCCATACGAAACGCTTGAAATAGAAACAGGCACTTCTAACCAATCAGTCGCAGCGCCTGTATACGTGACTTCGTTTATTTCATAAGAATACACATCGATTACTCCTGAGTTATGTGCTTGCAGTCTTACTTTTATATTTTTTCCAGTCCCATCGTTTGAAAAATAACCAACCGCTACCGTATCTCCAGAATTTGCTCCTATAGTTCTTGAAGTTACGATACTTGCTTCCCCGCTCGATCCCCCTGAAGTGACGGCGGTATCTATCGCAGAATCAACATATGATTTCGTGGTTGCGTGTGTCGTGGCGGTCGGCGTGCCGACAATCACGGGTTGGCTAAACGAACCAGTTCCTACGACGTCGAGTTTGTATGCGGGAATAGTCGTCCCGATACCGATGTTACCGCCAGTAAATGCGTGATTCCCCGCACTATAATAAATCATTAAGTTAGCG
>JAGVBU010000001.1 GCA_020059585.1 Minisyncoccota bacterium | reverse complement strand
TACGTCCCCCTTTCCGAAAGTGGGTGAGATTATCAAACTCCCAAAACCATTTCCATTTATCGCTGGGGTAAAAGAATGAAAAACAAAGAGTGGAAGCATTGTGTGTTCCTGTCCATATTCCTTTTCCCACTCGACCCACGAACCCGCTTTTCCGGAGACATAAAACTTCTGGGATTTCGTGCTCTGTGGATAGGGATAAATGCTATATCCAGATCCGGTATCCACGATTGCTGAATATGCGCACGTAGTCGAAGAATCATGCGCAACGATTTTCCATCCGTTTACCGAACTTGTATCAATCTGTCCGAATAAACTTGTTGCGACGAAGAGAAATGCTACGAGTGTTAAGAATGCTCTTTTCATGGCATTCCTCCTTTCATTTATTTTTTGATTTTAATTAGTTCCTTATGCTGGTCTTATTATAGCACATAATGACAAAAAACGCAAGATTATGCGTTTTTTGTCAAGATTCA
This sequence comes from Minisyncoccota bacterium, assembly GCA_020059585.1. Lineage (GTDB taxonomy): Bacteria > Patescibacteriota > Minisyncoccia > UBA6257 > GWB1-50-10 > GWA2-45-9. The sequence goes on along the minus strand of JAGVBU010000001.1, from coordinate 9,327 downwards.
ATTCTCTTCATTTATATACAGCATCGTTATTCAAACTCATCGTCTGTCATCGGAAAACTTTGATGTGCTATAATATCACTATGAATAAGAAAACACTTACGATACTCATCGTCGTCATTCTCATATTCGGCGGAGCGCTTGGATTCCTGTTCGGTATGCAAACGGGAAAGCAATCAGCAGATGAGAACCTTGAAAACGTGGTGGGACTCATCTTCCCGAAACCCGCGGAAGAGATTTTTGCGCTCACGGGAAAACTTCTTGCGGTAAACGGCGCCACGCTTTCTATCGAGATAAGGGATCCAGACGATTATCTCCCCCATGTGGACGGATCTGAACCAGCGAAAGAGACGCGGTATGCGTCGCTCATGACTGACACGAAAATCACTCTCATCAACATAGGAAAATTGGATGCCGTGGGAAATCCGGAAATGACTTCTCTTAAAGCGGACGAACTGACGATAGGAGAAACGATCACCGTACGAAGCGATACAAACATAAAAGACGAAAAGAAGTTTGATGTAAAAGAGGTAGAGGTTGTGAAATACTAGATTTAAATAATGAACACAAAACCCCGCGCGTTCATAGACGCGCGGGGTTTTTCGTGATATGTATATAATTGTATAAAGATAAAAAACATATGAATCTCATTCCCACAGTCATTGAAAAATCAAATTACGGCGAGCGGGCGTATGACATCTATTCGCGTCTTCTGAAAGAGCGAATCATATTCCTCGGAGGACCGATTATGGACGAGGTTGCAAACAGCGTCATCGCGCAGCTTCTCTTCCTCGATCACGAGGATCCGAAAAAAGATATAAAACTCTATATCAATTCTCCGGGAGGTTCGGTCACCGCCGGACTTGCGATTTACGACACCATGCAGCACGTGAAATCACCCATATCAACCATCTGTGTCGGCATGGCAGCATCGATGGGCGCGGTACTCCTCGCGGGAGGAGCAAAAGGAAACCGGTTTGCGCTTCCGAATTCAGAAATTCTCCTCCATCAGGTGATGGGAGGCGCGGAAGGACAGGCAAGCGAAATCGAAATCACCGCGCGACACATTTTGAAAATAAAAGAGCGGTTGAACCAGATTCTCGTGAAACACACTGGACAGAAAGCGGATAAAATAGAAAAAGATACCGACAGGGATTTTTGGCTCACTTCGCAGGAGGCGAAAGAATACGGAATTATCGATGAGATTCTGAAAATAAAGAAATAGCACACTATTTCTCCTTCCGCCGATGTATGGACCGGCGGGAGTTTTTTTTGTCCCTTTTCTGATGTACGATAAAACAGATATGGAACAATCCGACACAATTTTTCGAATCCTTACGCGTGGCGTTGAGGAAGTTATCGTACGAGAACACCTTGAGAATTCACTCCGAAAAGGAACGCGCCTTAGAGTGAAGTTCGGTATCGATCCCACCGCGCCGAACATTCATTTGGGACACTCTGTACCGCTCAGGAAATTAAAGCAGTTTCAGGATGCGGGGCATACCATCGTCCTTATTATCGGCGATTTCACCGCACGCATTGGCGACCCTTCGGGAAGAAACGATATGAGGAAGCCTCTCTCCGAAAAGGAGATAAAGGAGAATATGAAAGGATATCTGAAAGAGGCGGGGCTTATTCTCGATATAAAAAAAGCGGAGATACACTACAACAGCGAATGGCACGAGAAAAAGGGGCTTGCCCACATCCTTTCCATCGCGCAATCGGCGACGATACAGCAAGTGCTGAAACGCGATGATTTCAAAAAAAGAATCGAGAATGATTCCGATATTTCTCTTTTGGAACTCTTCTACCCCGTTCTTCAGGGATATGATTCGGTCGAGGTGAAAGCGGATGTCGAGATCGGAGGCACCGATCAGAAATTCAATCTTCTTATGGGACGACGCGTGCAACGGCACTTCGGAATGGAGGAGCAGGACATCCTCACCGTACCTCTTCTTGAGGGAACCGACGGCGTGAAAAAGATGTCGAAAAGCGTCGGAAATTATATCGCGCTTACCGATGAACCGAACGCGATGTTTGGAAAGATTATGGCGATTCCCGATACGCTTCTCGAAAAATATTACGAACTTCTGACGGACGAAAAAGCTGATGTCTCCGATCCATATGCGTCAAAAATACAACTTGCAGAAATTATCACGGAAATGTATCAGGGGGAAAAGAAGGCAGAGAAAGCGAAAGAATTTTTCATAGACACGTTTTCGAAAAAGGAGATCCCCGAAAACGTTCCGGAACACATACTCGCCCACGGAGCACATGCCACTATTCTTGAAGTCATTGGAGATATATGCAAGGAAGAAAGCAAAAGCGAATTACGAAGGCTCATTGAACAGGGTGGAGTTTCTGTTAACGGGGAAAAGAAAATGAATCAGAACGAACCGCACGCGCTTAAAGACGGCGCAATTATAAAAATAGGAAAGAAAAATTTCTGGAAAATACGCTTTAAATAAAAAGGCGTTATATTATTTTTGATATAATACATATATGGAAAAAAATGTTTTTGAATCTCCTGTTCCACAAGACAGCAATAAATCAAGGCCAGAAATAGAAAAGGAGGAGATCGAAAAAATAAAAGAAGATGGATATGAAGAGTTATTCGTCCCCGCTGCGCAAGAGGATGCGGCAAAAAAGATTCTTACTGAAAAAGGATATGAATTCAGATACGGTCCGCACGGCGATACATGGTTTATGAATCAAGAGACAAAAAGTAGCGATCCGAGAGCGGAAATTCAACTTTTCGTGAAAAAAATAAAAGAATTAGAATAATATTTGCTTCAAATAAAAAACCCCGCCGTTCCATGAAATGGCGGGGTTTTTTATGTTATTCAACGACGGTCATTCTTCCCGACTCTCCCGCGCCCTCGTGCCCGGGCACCGCACAGAAAAATTCAAAATCTCCGGCAACGGGCGCCGCGAATTTCATAAGACGCGTCTCCCCCGGTCCCACTCCTATCGCGATTGCAGAAAGACGGGGATCCTTAAACATAAACACGTGGGTTCGATCGTCTCCTGATGATACGGCCAACGTCACCTCTTCCCCTTTTCTGATGGTAAACAATCTTGGAACGAAACTTCCCTCTTTCATAACGATACGCACCGATCCCGTGGGTACCTGACTTTCCGTTATGGGAGTTGATTGTTGCGGTGCGTTAGGCGATCCGGGAGGAACATCGAGGCGTATTTTTCCGGAGGGTGTCGTCACTTCCTGAGGAACAACAGGCGGTGGCTGTATCGATCCGCCTGATCCTGGGGGCATTATTTCTGGAGGAACATATTCGGGAATGGTAGTTGTCGCTTCCGAAGGGACTTCGGAGGGTTTCTCACCCTCCACCGTCACATATTCGACACGCACCGTATCCCCATTATTTTTCCCTATCTTTCCAATATTCTCGAGCGGCACAAGTCCGAATACGCCAAAAAAGATTATTGCGAGTGCAATAAGCCCGATAAAGAACATAGTGATGATGATGCGGGCAACGTTTTCCATATGATAATCCCTGTTCTCCTCATTCTATATCATTTTATTTCTTCGGAGTAGGGATATTTGTTTTAAAATGTTTCTACGTAAACAATTCGCTCGCTTTAAAAAGCACATCCCGCCGGTCTAGAGACCGGCGGGACTAGTGTGCGGAATACGGGAATCGAACCCGTGTCTCAGTCTTGGCAAGACCGTGTACTGCCACTATACTAATTCCGCAAATAAGCTTTCTTTTGTTTTTAAAAATGCTTGAGGCAGCATTTGAAGCCATATATCAATCTTTCTCTTTAGATACGTACTACTTACTGTTATTGTACACACACCGTAAGTGAGTCTTCTTGTTTTGTGTCTACCTTGTATGAGGATACTTTTATTAAAATTTTTTTCAAGTAATCCCGATTTTCCTACCCAATACCCCTTGCATATATTTTCATCTAAATCGGGGTATATCAATACGGACGCTCTGATCTTTTCCTTTTTCACTCCACATATTTCTTTGAGAAATCTTACGAATATTCGAATAAGTAATGGATCAACATTCGATATTCTTACAAGACTTTTTGATATTTTATCTCCTTCACCCCAATAAATGGAAATACCAATAAGAAAAAGGGGAAAAAACTTTAATTGTTCGAATTCTTTTTTTGCCTCCTTTTCTCCTTCTTTATATATTTGAGTTAAGAGACTTTTTTTGGTGTTGTTCAGTTTTCTAAGTGCGACCGTTCCGCTTTTTATCGCGTCCTTAGAAAGTTTCCTTTTTATCTGCGTTGACCACCGTTTTTTATTTAACCATTCAGAAAGCGTACTTTTTGGAACACCAATAATCTTGTTTATTTCAGTATAACTTTTCCCCTTCCTCCGTAATGCGAACGCATATGATTTATCTTTCCTCATCGTTCTAACTATACCTAATATAAGTATAGCACAGAGGTTCAACTATAACGATTTGGGTGGTTGTTCTGTCGGTCCCTTCACAAAAGGAATTCCCGTCGGCCCCTTAAATTTCGGCGATGGCGCTTCGGCGCGACGGAAAAAGAACGAAACAACGAGAATAATCACCAGAGTCGCTAAGAAACACAGAAAGAATATGGATATTTTTTTCATGTGTCTGCCTACCTCTCTAGTGTACCCAAAGAACGGCAAAAATAAAGACCCTTACTCGACCGTCACCGATTTTGTGAGATTTCTTGGACAGAGATGTGATGAATACGCATATGCGTTGCAGGCAGGGGGGCGTATAAAATAGAACGCGAGACACAATGTGTGTTTTGCCCTCGACTCAATCACTCGCCGTCGCTTGTGATTGGTCTAGGCACCGGCTCGCGTGCATCACTGCTGTGATGCACTGGCTCCGCCGCACAAAACGGAACGCGAGACACAATGTGTCTCGCTTTGCGCATAGCGCAATCCGTTTTGTGCCCGGGGCCGGAATCGAACCGGCACGAAGTTTCCCTCACAACATTTTAAGTGTTGCCTGTCTACCAGTTTCAGCACCCGGGCATTTCGGTAATTCTCCCATATTTTCTTTCAATCTACTCAAAAAAACAAGCGCCCATTCATTTGGGCGCTCTTATATTACTCCGCATGCGAGGCGTGGGCTGGATTCGAACCAGCGATTCATGGTTTTGCAGACCATGGCGTTTAACCACTTCACCACCACGCCGATATGTAAAAGTGCAAAAATTTTCCTTGCGTCATATGAGGCCAGGAGGGGAATCGAACCCCTGCATGGTGGTTTTGCAGACCACAGCGTTACCACTTCGCCACCTGGCCGATTACTCTTCCTTGTGCGAATCTATAATAAATGTAAATTTCGGAATAATACGCAGTCTGGATTTTTTCAAAATCTTGTATTCTATCTCTTTTCTCCGCGCCTCAATCGCCGTGAACGCTTCAAGCTCTTTCGCGTAGGGAATCACCGAAAGCGTAATTTTAGTGTTATCCAAATTTTCTGAAACCGCAACATCCGTGACGGTGATAAGCGCGCCGGGAACCTCTATCTCTTTTGCGATAATAAGCGAAAGCTCATGTTCGATGAGACTCGCGATTTTCAGGTTACGATAAAGCCTTTTTTGCATAAAAATACTATTCAGCAAACATAAGAAGATCATCTTCGCGGATCGGCATATCGCTTTCAACAAGTAGACCAACCTCGATTCCCTCCGGCGCTTCAGCAACGTCTTTCCGCTGAGATTGAAGGTTGATGATCCTTCCCCGCCCAATCGGTTTTTTATTTCTCCACAAATCGAAGTGTTCTTGATTTTTTATGACTCCTTTCGTTATCTTACCCCCCACTACGTATTCCCTCCCCTTCGCGTCGCCGAATATCGCGAGTATCTGAATAGTCCGGAAATTTTTAGGAATCCGTCTGTTAAAATATTCTTCGAGTGATTTTTCCAGCTCATAGATGATGTCAGATTGAATGAGCTCGATGTTCTGTCCGCGCGCAAGATTCTGCGCCGCCTTGTCGACGCGCACCTTGAATCCAAGGATGACGCCGTTCGTCTGTTCGGCGAGCTTCACGTCATTTTCATAGATATCGCCGACACCAGAGAACGCGATCGCGAGCGGGAATTTTTCGCAGAGTTTCCCGAGCACGCTTTTCATCGCCTCAAGCGAACCGGCCTCATCGGCTTTTACAATAAGCGAAAGTTTCTCCGCAACGACGCCATCGACATTCCGACCGGTGGTTTTCTGTTCGCAGAGCATTGAAACGGCCGATGCGCCCGTTTTGAACTGTTCTCCCACGGAAGGGAGCGCTTCGAATCCCAAAATGAGCGCGGGCGCGCTCGGTATAAGTGTCTTTGTCTGTTTTCCCGTGGCGTCCGAAAGGCGCTTTATCTTTCCCTGCGCGGTCGGTGTCGCGATCGAATCCCCTTCGCGAAGAGTCCCGTTCCGGAGCACGACCCCGACGACATTTCCCTGCTTCCGATCGAGCCTGCTCATGAGCACGATTCCCTCGGCATCCGCCGACTGATCGTATGAAAGTTCGAGAATGTCGGATGCGAGAACGACGAGATCAAGAAGTTCGGGAATTCCCGTTCCCTCTTTCGCTGAGATCTCCTGCCACGAGACATCGCCGCCGAATCCTTCAAGGTAGACGCCCGCGTTCGCGAGATCGGACTTCACCTTCTCCACGTTCGCCCCCAACTTGTCTATTTTGTTGACCGCCACGACGAACGGGATCTTCTCCTCGTTTATATATTTCAACGCGTTCAAAGTCTGCGGTTTCACGCTGTCGTCCGCCGCGACGACAAGGATCGCGATATCGGCGACCTTCGCGCTGTGCGCGCGCATCGCCGCGAACGCCTCGTGTCCCGGGGTATCAATGAATGTGATTTTCTTTCCGTTGTGGAGAATTTCGTAGGATCCAATGGACTGCGTGATGCCTCCCGCCTCCCGCGAGGCAACGGTCGTTTTGCGGATATTATCAAGAAGCGTGGTCTTTCCATGATCCACGTGCCCCATGACTGCGATTATTGGAGGGCGTTTTTCCATAGCATTTGTAAACTTAACAGAGAAACGACGCGAATACAAGAAAATATACGAAAAGACTTGAGAAAATACCTCTTTTCATCTACTCTGAGAAAGTTCTTTGTTTTATAAGCGAGGAGGCGTGGCTGAGTGGTTTAAAGCGGCATCCTGCTAAGATGTCGACCGGGAAACCGGTCCGAAGGTTCGAATCCTTCCGCCTCCGCAAAAAAAACACCGTGATATATCACGGTGTTTTTAATGTTAAAATTAAATCACTATGTCTGACTTGCAATTACACACACTACATCCCGATTTCGATAGACTCCACGATATTTTTGGAGACAAGAGATTAAAATCTATTTATGGTGCGGGATGTGTAAAAAATCCGCGTGTTATGTTTGTCTTTATGAATCCAACGGGCCGAAATGTTTCTGCAAATCTTTGCTGGCACGGATTACGCGCTCCGTGGTTGGGAACTAAAGTAATTTGGAAATTGTTTCATGAATTAAAACTCATATCAGATGAAAAATATTTCAAAATACAAAAATTAAAGAATGTGGATTGGACTCCAGAATTTTCAGAATCTATTTATACACAACTCAGGAAAAATCGTGTATATACAACTAACCTCGCTAAATGTACTCAAAAAGACGCTCGTCCTCTCAGTAATGTTATTTTTAAAGAATATCTTGATCTTATGCTACGTGAAATCGAAATTATTAACCCAAAACATATCATCACTTTCGGAAATCAGGTTAGTTCAATTATTCTTGGAAAAAATATTTCCGTAAGTACCTACCAAGGTAGGAAAAGTGAGCTTCTGGTGTTTAACAAACGCATTTATAACATATATCCGGTTTATTACCCAGTCGGTCAAGGAATGAGAAATATGTCGCGTGCAGTAAATCGAATACGCCGAATAATTCAACCTTCCTAAAAAATAAAATAATTCCTTTTTCATGGTTACATCGTCTTCCTTGCGGGAGATGTTTTTGACGGTATGATGAAAGCAATATGACCCTCAAAGAAAAAATTAAAAACGTGCGGAGTTCGATTGTCGCGATCGGATTCAGCCCCTCCGAAGGGAAGGTAACAATCGTCGGAAGCGGATTCTGCGTTTCTTCCGACGGAAAGATACTCACTGCCGCCCACATTTACAATCAGGTGCCTCCGGAATTCAAGTCAAAGCTCATGGGAATGACGATGATAAAAAACAATGCGCATGGAATGGAGCAATATGAATGGCTCCCTCTCCATTTTCTGAAGAAAGAAGATGCGCATGACGTTGCGCTTTTTCAGATTACCGATCACAAGGGAATGCTCCCCCCTCCACTCACGCTCGGAGATTCCGAGACAGTTGAGGTGGGACAGGATGCCTATTTCATCGGGTTTCCGTATGCGGCACCTCTTATGAACGATGGATTTGGTATCACACTCATCGTGAACAAAACGATCGTGAGTAATATTAAACAGGACGGAACCGACTCCGCTCATCCGAGGAATTGGTTTATTATCGATGCGATCAGCAACCCCGGAAACAGCGGGTGCCCGCTTATAGACATAGAAACAAATGCGGTGATAGGGATAATGAGTATTGCGTTCAATATGAAATCACAGATTCCGAAATACGGCGACCTAGATGTAAAAGCTCCGATGCACATTGCCGGAGCAAAACCAATCAATCTCGCAAAGGGCCTTATATAATAAACTTATGAAAAATAAACTTCTTGTAGGCATCGGTATCGTCGCAGTCCTCGTGATTATGGGGTTCATGGTATTCGATAAGCCGACTCCTCCTCCGGAAACTCCCTCCGCCGATTTTAATTTTGTGTTTCGATATGGCGTCGGAGCAAAAAACGAACTCAATACGTTCAGCGGGACGTATACAAAAGACATGGTAATGGATCCGTCTATAACCACTTCACTTGTTCTTTCAGAATCGGAGCGCGCGACAATTTATCAAAAAATAAACGAGATCGGACTATTGAAAAATGACATTGTACCAAACAAGGGAAATATATATGTAACTCCCTGTTCAAACTACTCTCTGAAGGTCCGGGCTGATAATGTTGAAAAAGAAATCTCATGGGACGATTGCCGCGGAGAAATCAACGAAAAACTGCAGGAACTCACAGATCATATCATCTCTGTCATTCAATCAAATGAAGCATATAAGAATCTTCCGGCAGCGAAAGGCGGATATATGTAACTAAACGCGCATCCACTTTTTTTTACGCGCTCCCAAAGAAACTTGTCGCCTGTTTTCTTTTATTACATTTTACCCGCGATCGCGGGTAAAATGTAACAATTGGAAATAGAGTGTTTTTATTCAGAAACAAGGTTTATAAGTAAAACCACGC
>JAGVBU010000008.1 GCA_020059585.1 Minisyncoccota bacterium | reverse complement strand
CCCCCATTCACCGTTATCGCGGCAACAACAAAAGTGAACCTCCTCTCAAGTCCTCTTAGATCAAGATTCGGCGCCACAATAAAACTTGAATATTATAACGACACAGACATACAGAAAATACTGCTCCGCTCGGCAAAGATACTTGGTACCCATATAGAAAAAGAAGCGGTGACGCTTCTTGCGCAGGCATCGAGAAAAACACCACGAACCGCGAACAGGCTTCTAAAACGCGCGCGAGATTACGCGGATGTATATGAGAATGGCACCATAACCGAACACACGGTGCAGGAAACGCTTGTACTCCTTGACATTGATTCACTCGGACTTGAACGGGCGGACCGGGACCTTCTCCGTGCTCTTATTGAAAAATACAACGGAGGACCCGTAGGAATAAAAGCGCTCGCGACAGCGCTCTCAGAGGAGACGGGAACCGTAGAAGACGTATATGAGCCTTTTCTTATGAGTATAGGGCTCCTAGAAAGAACCTCCGGAGGTAGGGTGGCAACAGAAAAAGCGTACGCACACCTTGATATGCAGGATAAATACAAGAAGAAACTCCTCTAATGAATAGCGTACAAAAAAAAAGTGCCTCGCTCCGCGAAACGGGTGAAATAACAAAAACCATAATTCTTCTGGGAAAAGAGAAAAAACGAAGAGGCGCTCTCGTGTTCGCGCTTTCCGGCCCTCTCGGATCGGGAAAGACGTCTATCGTAAAACATGCGGCGCGTATGTTCGGAATTCCGAAAAAAAAAGTGACAAGCCCCACTTTTGTGCTTGTGAAAAGATATCCGATTGCGCGCTGGGGATTCTCGTCTCTCTTCCATGCAGACGCATACCGAATAAAAAACAAACGCGAGTTCGAGAAAATAGGATTTAAAACTGTTATGCAAGACAAAAACGCCGTGGTATTCGTGGAGTGGGCAGAGAATATAAAAACCTTAATCCCAAAAGATGCTATTACTATACGTACCGCGCACGGAAAAAATGCGCACGAAAGAATCGTTACCGTATTATGAAAACACTTCTTCTTATAGATGCTCACTCCATCATTCATCGCGCATACCACGCGCTTCCCCCACTCACCTCACCCAACGGCACTCCTACGGGAGCGCTTTATGGAGTCGCGCGGATACTTTCTAAAGTACTTTCAGAGAAGAAGCCTGATTACGTGGCTGCCGCGTTTGATCTGCCCGGACCGACATTCAGAAAGAAAGAATACTCAGAATACAAAGCGCACCGTCCTCCCGCAGATGATGCGTTGATCTCACAACTTATTGAAGCGCGTACGCTTTTCAAGATATTCGGAGTCACGTCGTTCGAAAAAGAGGGTTTTGAAGCCGATGACATTATAGGCACGCTTGCGGAAAAATTTTCAGAGAAGGTCAAAATTTTAATACTTACCGGAGACCTCGACTCTCTCCAACTTATATCGGAAAACGTATCGGTCGAAACATTCAAAAAAGGAGTAAGCGAGACGGTACTCTACGACACCGCCGCGGTTATTTCCCGATTTGGAATCCTTCCTAAGCAGGTCCCAGACATGAAGGGGCTCGCGGGAGATCCGTCTGATAACATACCCGGAGTGAGGGGGGTTGGTCCTAAGACCGCCGCACTTCTTCTTAAACGATTCGAGACGATTGAGGATTTTTTTGAATCCAACGATCAAGAAAAAAAATTCGCGGCGATAAGAGAGCACAAAGAGGACGCGCTTCTTTCGAAAAGGCTTGCTACTATTCGCCGAGATGTCCCTATCTCTGTTTCTATTGAGGATCTTCTTATACACCAAGATTCCAATACACATGCCGAATATATGAAGACGCTCGGATTTTCGAGTCTTTTGAAAGGAGGTTTACATAGGGAAAACAGCACGGTATCGACGAAAAAAATGTCTCAAGCGACCCTTGATGTGATTGTCTCACCACCGGAAAAAATAGACGGAACACTTGTGGGAAATCACATAAAAGAATACGCAAAAACCCACGAAATAGACGGAACACTATTCGATATAGACGTTGCCGTCTGGCTTCTTAATCCCGAAAAAAACGACGAAACACAAAATTACACAACACACGAAGACGCGTATCACATTCTCAAAAAGAAAATGAAAGACCTTGGGGTGCTTGAGGTCTTTGAAAATATCGAGATGCCTATAATACCCGCGCTCGCCTTTATGGAAAATAAAGGAATATGTGTTGACGAAAAAAGCCTTCTCGCGCTCCAAAAAGAAATTATTACGGATACTACGCGCATAGAAGGAAGGATATATGAAATTGCCGGAGAAATATTCAATCCAAATTCCCCTCAACAGGTTTCGAAAATTCTTTTCGAAAAACTCATGGTCGGAAAAGGACGGAAAAGAAAAACAAAAACAGGAATGAATTCCACGTCCGAACGGGCGCTTGCAGGATTAAGAAAAGAACATGAGATAGTCGAGCGAATCCTTGAATATCGCGAGAATATGAAGATACTCTCCACATATGTTGACCCTCTTATACAACTCTCTAAAAACGGTGGCGGGATAATACACACGTCATTTATACAAACAGGCGCCGCAACAGGAAGGTTCTCGTCAGAAAAACCCAACCTTCAGAATATTCCACAAGAATCAAAATGGGCAAAATCACTTCGCGATTGCTTTGTGGCGCGAAACGGAAAAAATCTTGTTTCCTTCGATTATTCACAACTCGAACTCAGAATACTCGCTCATGTTTCTGGAGATAAACTCCTCCGCGCAGCATTTATACAAAAGAAGGACATTCATACACTTACCGCAAAGAATGTATTCAACGTGAATGAAAACGATGTAACGCCGCAGATGCGCCGAATCGCGAAAACATTGAACTTTGGAGTGATATACGGAATGGGTCCAAAAGCATTCAGCGAGGAAAGCGGTATTTCGGTTGACGACGCGAAAAAATTTATCAACGAATATTTCACAGACTTCTCTATGGTAAACACGTGGAGGACGCAGATAAAAGAACTTATGGAAAAAGAGGGATATGTAAAAAACGAAAATGGACGGATACGTTATTTTCCTTATTCTAAAAAAAATCCCCGCGCCGCGGCGGAATTCGAACGCGCGGCCATAAACATGCCCATACAAAGCCTTGAGGCGGATATTATAAAGTTAGCGATACGGGATGTATTCTTGTTAATAACTCAGGAATATAAAGAAAAATGTTCGTTGCTTCTTACGATCCACGATGAATTGATATTAGAAATATCGGATGATATCCTGAAGGAAGCAACAGCGCGCATAAAGACCGTTATGGAGGGCGTATATAAGCTCTCGGTACCCCTTGTGGTTGAAGCGAAAAAAGGAGAGCGCTGGGGATCGATGGAAAAAATTGGAACATGAAATACACGGAAGAAAAACAAAAAATACCAGTACGCACACTCTCAATACTCGCTTCGCGAGATTCCTCTGTTTTTCTTTTTGCCCTCGCGGTCCTTATTGTGGGACTTTCTATAGGATATATATTTTCTCTCCCCACCTTCTTTATGGTAGGGGGAGTTGCGGGTATCTTTATCGCGTGGAGAGGTATGAGGCACGCGTTTAAAGAACAGGCGCTTGCGCAAAGATATTCTTTTCTCTCAAATGAACTTTCTGTGCTTCTCACCGACCTCAAGGACGGTGTGGTTATTTATTCGCCGAAATTCGAGATTGTATATCTTAATCCCGCCGCGGAAACTCTTTTTGGTATACAAAGCGAGAAATATATAGGTACCACGCTCGCGCCGAGGATATCAGAAAACCCGCAACTGAACATTCTCACGCAAACGGTTTTTCCCTCTCTTGCCGCATCAGTGCTTCAGATATCAGAGGCAAACGAATGGCCGCAGGTTGTCGATGTATTAATAGGAGAGCCGGAACTGAAGTTTCATACGTCATTAAGCAGAGTGATAGACGCGTCAGGAAAAACGGTCTTGTTTATAAAAATAGTGCGCGACGAAACAAGAGAGAGATCAATAATACAAGGGAAAAACGAATTCATAAACACCGCCGCGCACCAACTTCGCACGCCGCTTACCGCAATAAATTGGGCGCTTGAAAGCATAAAAAATCTCGCGAAAGATAATGCGGACATCGAGTCTGTCGCGACAGAAGCCTTAGGCGTATCAGAACGAGCGCTTAAGATCACAAACGATCTCCTTGATGTGGCAAAAATAGAGGATGGGAGGTTTGGATATAAATTCGAAGACAGCGATCTTGTTGATTTCGTTTCCGAAGTAGTCTCAGCGCTCACTCCGGTCGCGCACCAGAGATCATCAATACTTACATTCGATCATAATGGAATAGAAAGACTCCCCGCGAGGATAGATCGCGAACGGCTCGGACTCGCATTATTCAATCTCATTGATAACGCCTTGAAATATAATCTTCCGAAAGGAGACGTGAAGGTTGTGTTGAAAAAAGAAGGGGAGGTCGCGCATATCGCGGTTATTGATTCTGGCGTGGGAATAGCCCCCGAAGACATAGAAAAACTTTTTAAAAAATTCTTCAGGGGGTCGAATATAGAGCAGCTCGAACCGAACGGAAACGGATTGGGATTATTTATAACAAAAAACATCATAGAACGTCACGGAGGAAAAATATGGGTCGTGTCTCAATTGAACCGTGGAAGCACCTTCGAATTCACCATACCACTTAATCGATCTTCTGATCCTGAATTTGAAAACAAATCAGGGTCCCGCGGCGATTTATAAAGCAGATACATGAAACGCACGAGGAACAGCGCGGTGCATGTCATTATGGGAATTGATCCAGGCACAACGCGAATAGGGATTGGGATAATAGAAAAAAAAGGGTCTGAGTTCATAGCGAAAAAAGCCTCACTTCTTATACAGGAAAAAGACATCCCCCTCGATGAGGGCGAAAGGCTTCTTTTTATTGAGCGCGCGCTTAAAATGCTTATAAAAAAATACAGTCCAGACGTTATTGGAATGGAGCGCCTTTTCTTTTCGAGCAACAAAAAAACCGCCTTTTCCGTCGCTCACGCGAGGGGCGTGATGCTGAAAACCATCGCAGAAACACGAGCAACACTCGTTGAACTAACCCCAAATCAGATAAAACTCGCCGTAGCGGGAAATGGAAACGCGTCAAAAGAAGCGGTGGCAAAAATGGCTGGAATCATATTAAAAACAAGAACCAATGATATGATCGATGACGTTACAGACGCTCTTGCCGTAGCGATTGCTGCTCCGTTTTTTATCAAAAAAGATACTCGTTGACTTTAAAACGGCGTTGTGTATACTAACCCTGAAATACATATTCTCCGTAAAAAAACATGGAGAAAAGGTCGTGTAGTGACTAGCTAAAGTTTTAAAAATGAAAAAATCAGGAGACGAGAACATCTTTGTTGATGATGGAGAGGCTTGGGAAGAGGAGGAGGGCGTAACAGAAGAAAAAGAGAAGGACGTTGAGATGTTTCTTGGAGATGACGAGGAAGAAGAATATTAGCCTGTTCTCCAAACCCCGCACTATTCGCGGGGTTTGGTGTTTTTTTAAAGAGACTGCAGAGGGTATAATTAAAGATATTTCTTGTAATATGCTACGAATAAAAAAGAAGAAAACCTCTAAAAGAAAAAAGACAAATATCCCATTTTTTATACTGTGGGGATTTGCCGGTGTATGCGCAATCCTTTTTTCGGCGTATGCGGTGATACTTTTAAAAGATCTTCCATCTCCCGAACAGTTCGGAACAAGGAAGATAAGTCAATCGACAAAAATATACGATCGAACCGGAAAAAATCTTTTATATGAAATGCACGGAGAGGAACGGCGAACAGTCATTCCTTTTGAGGAGATTCCCGATTTTGTAAAAAAATCGACGCTCGCCGCAGAAGACATAAACTTCTATAACCAGCCCGCGTTTGATTGGCGGGGTATCGTGCGCGCGACAATTGTAAATCTAAAAGAAGGGCGTTTTGCTCAGGGAGGATCGACAATAAGCCAGCAGCTTGCGAAAAACGCGCTGCTCTCCCCCGAAAAAACAATCACCCGAAAACTACGAGAACTTATACTCGCGATTGAACTTGAATCACGTTATTCGAAAGACCAGATACTTTATTTTTATCTTAATCAAATTCCATACGGATCAAACGCATACGGAATCGAGGCGGCAAGTAAAACGTATTTTGGAAAATCAGCAAAAGATCTTTCTCTTAAAGAGGCCGCAACGCTTGCGGCGATGCTTAAGGCGCCCAGCTACTACTCACCGTGGGGAACACACGTACAAGAACTTTTAGAACGAAGGGATTATGTTGTGGATCGTATGGTTGAGGCGGGATTTATTACTGAAGAGGAAGGAATAAAAGGGAAGGAGAAGGAAATATCTTTTGCCCCACCGTCTATGGGATCGATATCGGCACCGCATTTCTCGCTTATGGTAAAAGAATATCTCATACAAAAATATGGAGAGGATGTTGTGATGAACGGGGGGTTACGTGTTATCACAACGCTTGATTGGGATCTTCAGAAAATAGCGGAGAAAACGGTCTACGAGGGATCAAAAAACAACGAGGTCGCGTATGGGAGTAAAAACGCAGCGCTTGTAGCCCAAGACCCGAAAACAGGGCAGATTCTCACTCTCGTCGGTTCCCGGGATTATTTCGATATTCTTAATGACGGGAATTTCAATGTTGCGGCGCAAGGACTCAGACAACCTGGGTCCGCGTTGAAACCGTTTGTGTATATGACGGGATTTCAGAAGGGATTTTCACCAAAAAGCGTTCTTTTTGACGTACCCACTGAATTTGACACACGCGGAGGAGAATATAGTTATAGTCCTGAAAACTTTGACGGAATAACCCGCGGCCCCGTCATAATCGAAAATGCCCTCGCGCAATCACTGAATATTCCCGCGGTAAAAATGCTTTATCTCGCGGGATTAAATGATTCGTTAAAAAATATCCATAATTTTGGTATTACCACACTCAAGGAAACGTGGCGCTACGGACTTTCTTTGGTGCTTGGAGGAGGAGAGGTAAAACTCGTTGACATTGTAAATGCATACGCAACACTCTCCCAAGAAGGCGTTCGTCATGCGCAGGTGTCTGTGTTACGGGTGGAGGATTCTTCGGGAAATATATTAGAAGAATATCACGACAACTCTTCGCGTGTTATTGACGCTCAGTATCCCCGCCTTATCACAAACATACTTTCAAATCCCGAGCTGCGAAGACCTATATTCGGAAGTAGTATTATATACACCATTTTCCCCGGATATGATATTGCGTTAAAAACAGGCACATCAGAAGACCATAGAGACGCGTGGACCATAGGATATACACCCTCTCTTGTTGTTGGTGTGTGGGCGGGAAACAACAATAACGAAGCGATGATACGACAAGGAAGCAGTATACTTGCCGCGGTTCCTATATGGAGTGCGTTCCTCAAAGACGCGTTAAAGAAATATCCCGAAGAATCCTTCACGAAACCAGACGAGGTGCCTTATACTCCAAAACCTATGATAAACGGAGATTATATATGGAAACCCTCGATTGGCGGCACCGTGTATCCACAAGTCCATTCAGTGCTTTTTTACGTTGATAAAAACGATCCGCTTGGACCTTTCCCAGAAGATCCACAAAACGATTCTCAATATAATAACTGGGAATCCTCGGTGCAGCTTTGGGCTAAATCAAACCTATCCTCGTTTTCGGGATTTAATCTTTCTATTCCGTTTGGATCGGTATTTAATGAAGAGAAAAAAACTGGAGGAATAGATGATATACAAATAACAAATGTTTCACCGAAAAACGGGTCGTTTGAAAAAGCTCCTATAACAATACAAGCAGACATCACATCGGGATCTGAATTAAAAAAAGTGGAATTGAAGATAAATTCTATTCCCGTAAACGGATTTGAGATATACGGAAAAAAATATAATTATTGGTTTTATTATACTGGGAAAATACAACCGCAAAACCTTATTGAGCTTAAGGTCACAAATTCAAGCGGATTCGAACACATCGAACGAATTGTTTTTTACTCCCTTTAGTTTTTTATAGGCATCACTACGTACACAAGAGAGGGATCTCCCGCGCTCTTTATTTTCACGGGTTTTTCCGGAGCATTAATCCCAAGAGTGATTTCCTCTCCGGAAAATACTTTTGCTCCCTCAAGGAGATATTTCCAATTAAATACAAGGGATATTTTATCCCCCTTCACTTTCGCGGGAACCTTATACGTATTCTCTCCGGTTGCAGCATCGGAAGAAGAAAGTTCTATATGTTTCCCGTTTTCTCCAACGCTAAATGCTATGTCATTCATTTTTCCGGAAAAAGCGCTTGTGAGTTTCACTGCGTTTACGAATTCATGACGGGAGACGGTCACTTCTATATTTGTTTGAGTTGGAATAATAGGCGTGTACTCGGGAAAATTTCCATCGATAAGACGCGATATTATTTCAACGTTTTCGGTTTTAAAGAGGACCTGCGTGGAATCAAATTGTATATATACATCACTCTCTCCTTGTGCAGCCATTATTCTTATAACTTCCTCGGCGGTGCGGAGAGGGATTATAGCCTTAACATCCGAAGATTCTTCCGAACATCGCGCGTCTTCAATCTTTTTCTCCGCGAGGCGGAAACTATCCGTTCCCACAAAGAAAACCGCTCCTGAATCAATTTTCGCGAAAATACCGCTGATTTCGGGTCGTATCTCAGAAAATTGGGTCGCGATAATCGTATTTTCAAGCGCGCGAGCAAGATTTCCCGCGGTCATTGTTATTTTTGGAACACGATCATGAAGGTTTGGGATGATTGGATATTCTTTTGAATCGTACCCTTGAATGGTTGCTTCGTAATTATCGGTAGTAACCACTACCTTCTTATTCTTTAACTCAACTGTAATACGTTCAGAATTTATATTCCTTACAATCGAATACAACACTGAGAATGGAATGACTGCTTCACCATTTTCCACGACTTTCCCAGAAAATGTGTACGTAATCGCAAGCTCGAGATTCGTGCTTACCGCGGTAATTTTAGACCCCTCAGACCTCAAGAGAAAATTCTTTAACACGGGAAGATTTGAACCCGATCCTATTGCGCGCTCAACCGCACTCAATGCCTCAAGAAAATTACTCTTTAAAACTATTATTTTCATATATATAAGATAATTGTAGCAGTAGTACTGTGGATATGTGTATAAGCTGTTTTTTGTTTGTAATGATATATGCTATTTGTTTTTTCTCTATGTGGATAATAATTCAGATACAGATATGTTGTTATGTGGATTTGAATATTTCCCCCTGTTGTATACATATCTTTCCACGTGTTATCCCTATGTTTTAAACAAACGTTCTTTTATGAGAATAATTTTCTGATTTAGTGGAGAATTCTGCATAATATCTTTCGATATCTTTTCGCAGGCGTGTATAACTGTCGTGTGATCTCTTTTTCCGAGTTTCTCTCCGATGTGGGGATATGAAAGCTTCAGCATATCACGAAGAAGATACATCGCTATTTGCCGCGGTTCTACAATCTCCTTTTTTCTACTCCTATTTATAAGATCGTTTACAGGAACCTCAAAGAAATCAGCGACGGACTTTATGACTTCCTGCGCGGTAATATTTCTCGACGACACGTGAGTTGTTTCGTTTATGATTTCATCGAGTTTTTTCTGATCTATTAAACTGTCTTTATATTGCGTGTAAAAAACCACCTTATTGAGAACCCCTTCTAGTTCGCGAATATTTCTCTGCACTTTTGAGGCGATATATTCTATTGTTTTTTCGTCCATAATAACGCGTTGATTCTGTATTTTTGTCTTTAATATCGCGAGGCGCATCTCATAATCAGGATACGCAATATCAACAATCATCCCTCCTTCAAACCGGGAACGAAGCCTCTCTTCAAGGGTTGGGATCGCCGAGGGGGCGCGATCAGAGGAGAGTATTATCTGTTTATTATGTTCATAAAGCGCGTTAAACGTATGAAAGAATTCCTGTTCGGTGGTTGCTTTTCCTCCAATAAACTGAATATCATCGATGATAAGTACATCAACATCCCTATATTTCTTTTTCATATCTTCCATCCGTTTGTTTCTGATTGAGGACACCACGTCATTAAGAAACTTTTCCGAGGTTACATAAAGCACGCTTACACTTCGCTTGTATATATGTGAAATTTCATTCCCCGCCGCCTGAAGGAGGTGAGTTTTTCCAAGTCCAACACCGCCATATACAAAGAGAGGGTTATATTTTTTTCCTACATCTTTTATAACCGCCTGTATCGCGGCATACGCGAGTTCGTTTGATGATCCTACGATAAACGAAGAAAGATCGTATTTAGGGTTGAGGTTTGATTTAGGATCTATTTTCAATTCGAGAGGAAGGGGTGTGTTTGGAGAATCATCGTGTTTTTTATCAGACGCGGAAACAACCTCCTTTATGGGAGCGGTATTTTGATGTACAACCGCATACGTCACATTCTTGATTGAAGAATCAAAATTACGAAGTGATCCAAGTATAATTTTATGATATCTGTTTTTTACCCACTCCTTTGCGAAGTTATTCGGAAGTCCCACAAGAGCAACTCCACTCTCCTCTTTTTTCTCGATGAGTTGGCTGTGTTTCATCCACGTGAGGAAATTGGGTTTTGATATCTGGAGTTCTATTTCTCCGAGAACCGCTTGCCATAATTCGTGGTGTTGCATACGTTTAGAAATACGATCAAAGTGATGCGTGTCGAAAAACTTTTTCTTCACAGCATGTATTGATGATACCCTTATTCTACACTGTTTCAATATTGATTTGGAAAGAGATATGTGATTTAATTGTTGATGAATTGTGGATAATGGATTATGTCAAGAACATACCAACCAAACAAGAGAAAAAGAAAGAAAACACACGGATTTCTCGTGCGAAAGAGAACTCCAGGGGGAAAGAATGTGCTGCAACGCCGCCGAGCAAAGGGAAGAAAGAAGCTTTCGGTGTAATCACCACGAGGTTTTTTGCTATACATAGGGTACGCGGCGGAAAGAAGCCGTTTTTTGTTTCTGTATCAAAAAATGTCGCAAAAGAAGCGGTAACGCGCAATCTCCTGAAAAGAAGGGTGCGCGCGATTTTTCGATCAATCGGAAAAATACAAGGATCGTACTGTGTTGTTGTAAAACCCGCAGCTCGCATGGTATCATTCGAGGAGTTGAAGAAAGACTTTCCTAGACTCTGATACCATGATATCTAATATATTTCACGTGTATATATACGCACCGATACTTGGGGCGCTTGTTTTTATATATGAAAACATGGCATTCCACGATTTGGGAATCGCCATCGCGATACTTACGATTGCCACAAGGATAATCCTTTTCCCTATTTTCTATAAAAGCGCGAAAGATCAGACGCTAATGCAGAAGATACAACCGAAGATGAAAGAGATACAGGAGAAATTCAAGGGAAACAAGGAGGCGCAGGCGCAGGCTTTAATGGCGCTTTATAAAGAAAACAACCTGAATCCATTTTCGGGATTCCTTCTCCTTCTTGTGCAACTTCCTATTTTTCTCGCGCTTTTCCAGATATTTTCTCGCGAACTCTCGAACGTCGCGTTTGACAGCGTCGCTCTTTTCGGCTTAATTAATCTTAGTGAGAAGAGTGTTGTCCTCGCGGTTATTGCCGCGGGACTCCAATATATACAGGGGAAAATGGCGCTTGCGACTGCGGGATCGGGGAATAACAATCCCGCGGCGTCCATAGGAAAGATGATGGTGATAATAGGGCCCGCAATCACGCTTGTAATACTCTTTTCCCTTCCATCCGCGCTTGGTGTATATTGGATAGTCTCTACGCTGTTCTCTATAGGCCAGCAGGTATACATCAATAAGAAGATAAACGAGAAGTCGGCAACGGAGAAAAAATAACATTGTCACTATGCAAGAATTATTCGAAAAAGTTAAAAAAATAGTGGAACTTGGAGGGTTCCAAGGTGTGGAAACACACATCGATGAGGAACATAGAAAAATATCCTTTATGATCGAAGATAGGGTTGTCTCTGAAAATGTGACCACATTTCTTCCTGCGCTCGATCACCTTCTTGGGCTTATCTTCAGAAAGGAAAAACAGAATCCGTTTGTGATTGACGTGAATTATTATCGGAAAGAGCGGGAGCGCCTAATATCAGAACTCGCGCGCGCGGCCGCGAAAAAAGCAATAATTACAAAGCAGGACGTAGAACTTCCTTCTATGAATGGATATGAGCGAAGACTTGTCCATATGGAAATAGCAACCCATCCTGAGCTTCGTACGGAAAGCACGGGAGAGGGAAAGGAAAGGAGAGTGGTGATACGGAGGATCGAATAAAAAACCGCCGAAGGGCGGTTTTTTGTAACTAAGGACTCCAATTTATTCCAGTTTTCACATGGAGGTGTTCTTGTGCTTCGGTGTAACTTCCACAATTAAATCGATACTGGCTGTATGCGTTTGTAGTGCATATTTGTTGGACGAAACCAAGCCCATTTCCTGTTCGATTATTGAAGAGATATTGGGCAAGCGTCTGATTTGATGCAAGATCAAACACAGGACGGTTTAATCCGTGTGATTGGTGTCCTGTCTCAGCTCCCCCTGTAACCCTCACCTCACAGTTGCAATTCTGTTTTATATAGATAATCTGATCGACGGCATAATCAGGGAGCCCCCCAACATTGGTGCAACTAGGATTGTTCGGATCTCCGCAATTTCCACTACTTGTGACAGATATACCGGCGTTTTGTAATCTTTGGAGAATCTCGTTATTTCTTGATTCCCACCCAGCTTGCTCGTAATTCCCTGTTGCTCTTGGTGTGGATGAGGAAAATTCAACACAAGGTTTCAATCCATCGAGATCCGCGCGGACAATCTCCTCGTCTTCAGGATCATAGTAGGCATACATCACGCAAAGCGCGTACTGTGGTGCTGTTTCAGCGGAACCTCCCGCTAGTTTAGGATAGTACGGCCACACCCATCCTGTGGTGTTCTTTTCGAAGTTGTGTTCATCGTCCGCATAACCAAAGAACCCACTACTCGGCCATCCCTCTTCACACGGATCGCAATCAACAGTGTAGAAGTCGGTGTGCTCAGGAATAAGAACCTTCCTCGCGCATATATTGTCACCAGCACTTGTTCTTCCTGGGGGGTGCGTATTTGTTGAATTTACTTTTTCTCCTGACATCGTCCATCGATATGTCGGGAGACTTCCATCGTTGTTTCTATATGAGACAGGCTCAAGTTCGATGGGACACGCTATGGGTGCTATTTCTCTTTTGTAACATTGGCAGTATCCTGTCTCCGGATTTATTGGTGGTTCTCCTTCAGCGCACGGATTTAAGGTCGCCCCGTTTGGATTTGGATTTCCATTTATATCAACAATAGGAGTTGTTGAAGAACAGTTTCCTGTATCCATAGGACTCGGCAATTCTCCCCCAAGACCGCTTCCTGGATCGCGGAGCTCTATAAGTTGAGGGTTTATTGATTTCAATATTACATACGAGCCGAAAAGAAGCACTACCCCCCATATGGCCGAAAAAATAATATCTTTTGCCTCCCCTTTTTTCTGAGGGCTTGCGCCTGATATTGTGTAAAATATTGCGCCCACAACAATCATCCCGACCGCGATAATACCAGCAATACCGAGTCCGAGCTCATAAAATTTCGATATGAATTGTGGGACGCTCGAAGCGTTTGTATCGGGAGTGAGAAACGTAGTATCAATCGTGATGGGGGTTTGCGCAAACACCGCAGGCGTAAAAAACACCGCCACACACGCGAAAAGTACAATAAATTTAATTAAACGGGGAAGGTTCATTGTAAATTTGGTTTTCTTCGTTTTGGTTTACTTCATTAGATTTTTCTAGTCCCTCTCCCTCTTCTGAAATATGGACGCGATACACGAACCAGTCATATTTATTCACGAAAAATACATCTCCTTCGTGTACCCGCGGATGCCGTCCGTCAATCGGAGAAAAATTTCCCACACCGCTTTGTAGAAGCGTTTCCATCTTATCGGTTTCGAGATTGATAGAGATCAATGTATCCGTGGAATAAAATTTATTCTGGAAATAATCATCAGGAAGCGAGAATTCCAAAAAAGAGTCGGTATCCTGCGGGATAAAACAATAGAGCGCGTCCTCACTGAATCCGCATTTTTGAGGGATGGAGGTAATAGTCAGAGGATTTACCGGTTCGAGATTTCCATTAAGCACAAGGAGATTGTTTGGATTTGAAAATCTAAGCGCGTACTCTCTGGATGCGCTCCAAAGAAATGAGAGCCCGCTTGTTCCGGGATCTACCTGTTTTACGAGAAGATTTTTTGTATTAAACTCCCAAAGACGCCCTTTTATTGTCGCGCTTGAGCGTTCAAGAATCATTATTGAGTCGGGATTCTTCCATGAAAATGACACATCTTTTATCCGAAAATCCTTAAGGATGACGGAGCTTTTTATGGGATTTTTTGAAATATCAAAAGACGCGATCGAATGTCCATCTTCATTTTGAATGGTTCCTATAAGCGTATCCTCATCCTTCCCCCACATGGCGGAAGTTATTTTATCAGAAAGAGGCTTCCACACCCCATCAACAACATCAAACACTCCCCAGCGGGGTTTCTGCGGATCCCCGAAAGACGCGATGATTTTCTTTCCTGTTTCGCTTGGGATAATCATATTCAGGGAGCTGAGTTCCTGAGTATTCATATCGATATCAGATCCGTCCTTCCCAGAAAAAATCCTTCCTTTGTTGGTGATGTAATACAACTCTCCCGTGTCTTTCGATATCCAGAAATCAAATACAGGCACGTCTGATATTTTCGAGAGTACGGCAGTTTTTTCCGTGGATGGACTCCCTACATCCCCCAACCCTTGGGTGCCTCCGTTTTTTTCAAATCCAGGAAAAAGAACACCCTGCGATTCCTCTATGGGGACGGGGACGGCTATCTTATTAAAGAAATAAAATAGCGCGAAAATTCCGATACCGAGAAGGATTACTATGATGAGTATTTTATGCCACGTTTTCATAAGTGGTGTTTATATCTATTTTACATTCAACCAAATCTTCGTTTTCGCGAACTCCAAGGGATTTGTGTTGTTTTGGGCCGATGAAGTGATTTCAATGAGACTTTGGCTTTTTGTCTGAGGCGCGCTCGTTTTCAGGATAAGCACATTATTATCTTTTCCGCCCTCCTTCCTTTCGTTTATCTGCCAGAAAAAAGAAAGCTCGTTTAAGGTTTTTATATTGAAGAAATAAGGAATCGCTTTTATGGTGTTCTCTACATTGGAGAATATCGTGTTCCCGGAATATGGAAGTTCCACCACAATTGTCTGCGGGGCGATCGGTATAAGAACGCTTCCCTGACTTTTCTTCCCGTTTTTTTCTATAGAAACCTGTATGATATGAAAATCACCCTTATTTTTCTGTATTCTGAATAAAACTTCCTTGAGTCCAACACCGCTTTGAAGAAATTTATTATCAATCTTCCATGATATTGATGACTGAGAAAGGTCGGTAAATTTTCCGTTTTCAATAACCTCAACGCTTGCAAGTATAGGGCTAAAAGGAGACGCAAGAGCCTTCCCCTCGAAATTCGCGGGGAAAAAATTAAGCGCCTGCCACGATAATATCACCTCTTCCTGCGGCGCCGCGGTCTGACTTTGTGTTACGTTAAAAGACGCGAGGCAGAGCGCGATTACTCCAAGAAAAATCACAAGAAACCGTGTCCTCATTCCATTTATTATACACTATTTCGAGGGAGTTTTCGTGTTTAAGGCCTTCTCTATCTTCTCGAATTTTTCCGGATGGTTGTGCATATACGCTTCAATCGCAAACGCAATCGAGAGTGTAGGAAGGAATGGCGCGACATTTGAGATGTATTTTATAAGCTGTCTCTGCATTTTCATCGCGTTCTTGTCTCCTTTTGTTTTTTCGAACCACATACCCGAAGAAAACGTGCCGAATCCCTGAAGGAATGGGGCAATACCCATCCCGACTCCCGTGAGATCGAGTAAAATGCATATTCCGTCGAATCCGATAAGGAATGAGAGCCACACAATAGCTTCCGCTTCAGTGACATCATTCCGTTCCTCGTTTCGAGGTGTTTCAACGCGATTGTTTCCCTTGTCTTCCATGTGGTGCTATCGCTGAGTGAGGCCTTTTATCGCAAGCATCTGTTCCGGATTGGTGGTGATAATCTGGTCTTCGGTGTATGAGGGAATTATTTTTATCGCAACATGTTTCATTCCCGCAAAAAACAATCCTTCTCCAACGCTGCACTCAAGGAGAAAAGCCTTCTCCCCTTCGGTGAGATTGAAGGTTTTTCCTACAGAATCAATACTTGTCGGCGATTGTTTGAGGAGAATCTGCATTGAGGAATTTGTTATAATAGGCTTCCCGTATTCTGATTTGAGGAAATCCTCCACGTCCTGCGTAATACACGTCACGCCGAGATAATATTTCCGTGCTCTTTTTACGAGTCCAAAGAGAAATGACGCGCTGTCTTTGTTTTTCATCATTATCCACGCCTCATCAATGACGAGAATACGCTGTTTTAATTCTGAACGAATGAGATTCCACACGAAGTTCAAGATAATATACATCGCGATGGGGCGGAGCTCCTCTTCGAGATCGCGGATCGAGAACACGATAAGTCTGTTTTTAATATCAACGTTCGTGGGGACGTTTGTGAATCCCGCATATGATCCGCGGGTATATTTTTCAAGGCGTTTCGCGAGCGCTGATCCTCCCTCGGTGTTTTCGAGTACCACCTGAAGGTCTTCGAGGAGTGGAGGATTTAATTCCCTCGTTGCTCCGAAATTTTCGGCGGTAATATCACGTGACGCGTAGGTTTCTATAAGCACACGATCGATAATAGATTCTTCTTCCGCAGTGATTTCTCCGAACATTAATTTAAGAAGTCCAGCAAGATTTAATACGTGCGATTTAAATACGTCAGCGGGATCCTCACCCTCTGGAATAACAGGAATATCGAATGGATTCACATGACTTTCCGATGTGAGTGATATTTTGAAATAACTTCCCCCAATCGCATCCGCAAGGTTTTTGTATTCATTTTCAGGATCCAACACCACAACGTTTGTTCCCATCATAAGGGATCTGAGTATTTGTAATTTTGTGGAATATGATTTTCCGGATCCTGATTTTGCAAAGATGACTGAGTTCGCGTTTTCAAGCGAAAAACGATCAAAGATGATAAGGCTGTTGTTGTGCATATTTACCCCGAAAAGAACGCCTTTTTCGGAAGAAAGATCGGGAGATATAAAGGGAAAAAGAGACGATGCGGGACCTGAATTGAGAGGGGTGAGAACGGAAAGCTCATCTTTCGCGAAAGGAAATGTGGTGTTCATCCCCTCAATCTGCCTGAAAAGCGCTGGTTTTATATAAACAAGCTTACTTTCAAGCATTGATTCAACTTTATTCTGGAGTTGTTCCAACTTCTTTATATCGGCTCCGTATATAGTGATATATACTCCAACCTGAAATAACTTCTCCCGTGCCTGTTGAATCGCGTCGCGAAGTGACTCGACGTCTTCATGCGCGGTCTGAAGCACTGGATCGCGGACAATTCCTTTGTCCTGTTTTTCATTCATTTCCGCCTCTATTTGAGCAACTTTCTTTGTGAGATTGCGGAGTGTCAGCGCGGTATCCATTGGATGCATAAAAATGGAGATATCCATCATTTCGGAAAGATTAAGTATGGGAGAGAACCATCCGCTTGAGATGTATCGCGGATATGTGAATATGAAAAATGTTTTAGCGTAATAATCCCCTATTTTAAGATAATTGGAATTTACCTCTATTCCCGCGGGAGCGATAATATTTGGAAGATCTTCTGACGAGGGGGTATATGGTGTGGGCATGGTGTTATTTTTCTTTATGTGACAACTCAAGTCCTTTTTTTTCGACGAGGCGAGGATTGTAAAGGTTGTAGAACAACTCGAGAAGCTCATCGTCTTCGAGAGGGGCTACGCGGAGACCTATTTGCTCGAGTCCTAGGGTTACCTGATCCACCCGATGGTTTAATTGTTGTATATCCTCTTGGGCGATAGTTTCCGTGGATTGGGGGGCTGATTTTTTGAAGAGGGACAATACTCCCCGTGCTTGATTGACGACGTGTACTGATTCATAGGGCACCACAATGAAAAAGGATTTTGTCACAATATCATTTTGATCAACGAAGGATTGTATAAAATTCATGTATTCTTCGATTTGTATTTTTAGGAGCTCATTTGTTTCCTGCTCTTTCCGTTCTTTCATTTTCTCCATGTATTCTTCAATATTTACTTTTCTTGAGTGGATGAAAAATTGGACGGAGAAGTCAAGGGTGTTGAGGAAATTTTGAAAACTTGAAAGTATCATATTTTGTTCCGCTTCTGATTTCAGATCAAAATTAATCCCGCTTACAATAAGTACGCGGCAAATTCCACCCTTTTTCAGGTAGAGAACGCCATCGTGTATTTTCTTCACCGCAACAAATTCTTGTGATGGCTTTGCGTCTGGTTGGCTCTTTGGTGGCATATTGATATTGTAATCGATTCCTTTTTGTTATGCGAAGAATTCCTATTCGCTGTAGTCGACTTTTTTTACAAATTTTTTCTCTCCGGTGGAAAATGTAGCCACTTGGAAGCCCTCCTTTTTCTGCGTTTCTTGGGATATTTTTGGTGAAAACGCCTTCCCCGTCGTTATGTTCAGTGTTATCGATTTGAGTTTCTGCTGGATGCTCATTGTGTTTCTGACCGATGCGATACTTTCCGCTGACTCTTCCTTTTTTTTCTCGGAGAAGTTTTTTTCCCAAAGAAAAAGCCTGGGCTCAAGAAGAAATTTAAAAAGGGATTTCAGGACGATGGTTGCCTCCTGCCCGTTCACTTTTCCGAACGCGAGGAGGAGGGCGATTGATCCAAGAACAATGGAAAAAAATATCCAGAGAAACGTATCAAATGTGTAATAGAAGATAAAACTGAGAAGCGCCGCGCTTCCGACAAACGCAAATTGCTGGAGCGTAAGGGGACCTACGATTTTCGGTTTCTGATCTATAAATTGGGGAACTTGAAAGGTTGCCATAATGGTATGAAAAAAAACGGCAATATATCATCTTTAGTATATCGCCGTTCGCTGATTCTCACAATTTCCCCTTATTTTTTGAGATTAAGTTTATTTCCCTCGATTTCCGGACCTGTTTCGGGTCTTTTAACGGCGGGTGCTTCGGCGGGTTTCTTTTTTGGAAACCCCCAAAAGAATCCCTTTCCGGTGAGTTGGGGTTTTTCTTGCGGGGTTTTTGCGCTGACGTTTTTCAAATCTGCCTGAACCTGTTTCTTAAGGGGGGTATCGGAGGATATATTAGAAGATGGGGGTATTTTTTCCGGAGATTTGTTTATAAGAGTATATTCTTTTTTCAAAATAGCCGTCGGACGGGTATCTTCTTTTATAATGTTTTTCTGCGAGGACGCGGAACCGGCAGAAATAGAGGAAAACACCTCTTTCACGCGAGCCCTCTCTTTTTGAAGATCTTTTTTCGTGTCTACTAAAGAAAGATTAAGCGCGTTATCCTCTTTTTTCTGTATGATATCCGCGGGTGTTTTTTTCTGATCATCACCCTTCCCGCTCTTTTCCGTGTCGGTACTGATAAATGCCTTTTCTTTTTGAAACGGAGTAATGGGAGTTCTGAGTTCACTATAATGAATAGTTTTCTTTTCCTCCGGCTTGAGGATTTTTGGAAGCTCTATCGTGGCGCGCACCGGATTCGGAGAAGCATTATCCGATTTGGATTTGAAAAAACCAAAAGGAAGCGAAAAGCTTTTTCCGGATGATTGTTTTGATCCCGCGTTCTGAAATCCGAAAGGAGACGGTTTTTCTCTGTGTATCACAAGAGGAGCCGTTTCTGGCGCGCTCGTTTTTTCCGGCGTGATTTTCACGGGAGCGGCTTCTTTTGCTTTTTCTCCGTCAAATCCGAACACTTCCAGAGAGACGGTTTCTCCGGATGGGATTGTGGCCTCTTTTGTTCCTTCAAATAATTCCTTTATCTCCCTTCGGTGTTTCTCCAATATCTTTTCCCGTATTTCTTTCGCGATGAAGTCGCATTCTTCGGGAGGTGTATCAATTATTTCTTTCAGCGCGGTGGAAAAATCATCGAGGGCTATAATTCCCAAGAGTACGGATCCCGTCGCATACGCGAGCGCGCTCATCTTTTTTTCGTCTAATTTTCTATTTTGAGCAATAAGAAAAAGATCTTGGGCGGTGTCGAACGAGAAGATTCCATATCGTAATATCTCCGAGAGAAATCCAAGTTGATACTCGGGCTTCTTTTTTTCATTCGAGGGGAGTTTTTGGGGAATAGGAAAGAGTCCGAGTCCGAAAATCTGCGCGGGACTTGCGGTGAGATAGATGTACGTTGATGACGCGGAGGTTTTAAGAAGCGCGACTTTTTCTTCAGGAGTTTCTCCGGGAATCGAATCTACAACAAGAGGGTGAAATTTTTTTATTATTTCAAGGGATGTTCTTTGATATGTATCGGCGATTGCGCGTCCATCAGCAAAATTAATGAATGCAAGTGCGAGAAAGGGAAGGACTTCGCTATTCCACTCATCAGAAGAAAGGGCGCCACGAACTGCAGGAATACCCTCCAAAAGAGATTTCCATAGTATTTGGGAGAGACCCTCGTCGGTAAAATATTCTAGAGTGTCCTGAAGTTTATCCGCCGCTTCCGCATAATCTTTTTTTTGAAGCGCGGTCCACACGCTTTCTTCCCATACAGGAAAAGAGGTTAAAAGATTTTCCGGTGACGCGTTTAATATGTCTTTTTGATCCATAGTTGCGTGTTATGGCTTGTGCTCTTTTCTTCTCCATCCTTCTCGATTCTGGCGTTCAAGATTTTGTAGTTTTTGCTGGGCTTTTGCAAGATCATCACGAGCCTTTGTTTCTTCACGTATCTTTTGCTCGGTATCTTTTATCTCCTCTTCAATATCCTTTGTTTGTTGCGTTGCATTATCTAATCTTCTTTTTGCCGCCGCGAGGTTATTTAGTCTCGCGTTTTCATCCGCTTGATTGAATGTTTTTTGGTTTGCAAATCTATCATGCTCTATCTGGGCATTTCTCTTATCTGCTTCTGCGGTTGTTCTTGCGGTTCTAAATCCAGCAAGATTTGTCCGTGCTGTTGCGGCATTCGCAACAGAGGCGTTCAGTTTATTTTGGGCGGAAGGTATTGCTTGTCGCGCATCGTTTAATTCTCCTTCGGTGGGGGCTTTTCGTGTTGCGATGTACCGTGCTCCCCTCTTTGTTCTTCGGAAGAGGACACCATCCTCTTTCGTTGTAATGTTAGCAATATCAAATTGTTTTGTGGGGACTTTATTTTGTTTGTCGGAGACATATTGTCCTATATTTCCAATTCCATCACGAGTATTTGCGGGGAGATTCTTGAGCGCTTCCTCGTATTGATATTGTTCCTTCTTAACCGCTCCTTTCTTCTCGTTTGCCTTATCGAGACGCTCTTCCGCGGCAACTATAGAGTTTTGATCGCCGCTTTCTTTCGCTTTTTCGAGTGCTCTCACGGACCGTTCAATCTCTTTTTCTGCGTCAATAAGCGCGTCTCCGATTTTCTTTCCTCTCTCCGCGATTACGTCAACGCCTGCTGCGCGTTCCTCGTCGTTTGCGTTTGCGTGTCCCGCCGCAATTTTTTCCGTACTCATTTTTTCAAACTTCGCCTTCGTTGTTTGGTATTGTTGTTCCGCTTTTGCGGTAACACCAGCAAGGCTTGATCCCATCATTCGTAACGGTGCGGCTGCACCACCCCATTTACTATCCTTGCCGAGGGTCTGAAGCTTGTTTACAAAACTCCTTCCCGTATCGGTCCTGAGAGGCGCGGTTGCGGCGCGTGTCGCGCCCTCCTTTGCCTTTGCTCCAAGCCATTTCTTGCTCTTATCCACACCTTTGTTCAGGAGGTTCATCGCGCCCTTGGCGCCCGTGGTGCCCATACTGTCGGCAACCATAAGTCCCCCAATGAGGAGTCCGATAAGAATCGCCATGCGCGCGCCCTGCTGCATCATCGCCGATATAAATCCGTTTTTGAAAAATTGAGTGGGAGTGACGGCGCCCGTACCCTGTTTCATTCTTCCAATGCTCACCAGCGCGAGATAAAAGAAGAAGGAAACGGCGGGGGCGAAAAATACCCATTTAAGAAACCTGCTCCACCATTTAGAGAATTGGCTTTCAAGTGAGGGAATCACCCAGAAAAGCCACGCGATTGGAGCGAGGATCATAAGAAATGAGAGCGCGACGTAGCGGATAAGAAGCATAAGGGCGAACGCGAGAAGCACGAACGATGCGATGAATGTGAAAATTACCACGAAGAATAATCCCGTGATGTTCATAAGCACCGCGGTGCCGAATCCCGAAAGCCCTCCCGCTTCTTCATCGGGATCAACAGGCTCTGGTTCCGATGGTTCGGTAAAAAGCGCCTGCGGATCAAACGCGCCAGAAAGTGTCTTTACGAGATCGACAATATTATCCTTCTCCGCAACCGCGTTAAAGAAATAGCGCGTGATCACGTGAGAGAACCCGATAAACACTCCCGCAAGAGAGAGACTGAAATTTACGAGGAGCGCGGCTCCGATGAGACGGGGAAGAAGTTTTTTCGCGCCGTAATCCTGATAACGGATGATGGTTGCGAGCGCAATAATTATGATTACAAGCACGAACCCGAGGTTTGCGATGTCACGTGTGATCTCCCATCCAATCGTAACCACCATATTATTCGGCGAGAGTATCTGGTAATTGAAATCGAGGAAAAATCCAACGAGATATCCCGCGAGACTGAAGAACATCGCGCCAATGTATTGGAGGATATAGAGTACCGCGTACGCGATTGCCGCGACGGCGAGCGGTCCGAGGAAAAAGAGCGCGTCAGCGGGGAAAGGGATCGCAAGAAACGCAAAGAAAAGCGTAAGCGCCGATCCGAGTATTTTTTGTATATGCGATTTCATCAGATTCTGAAAATTAATTTCCTCCGCCTCCGCACGCGTCCCTGTTTGTGGTGGCCGTGCCCGTGTCAGCGGTAATCTCTGAGAGTATGGATTGATATTCCGCGTTTTTCTCAGTTACCGTTTCCTGTAATCCCTGCAGTATCTGGGAAAGTATATTCACCGTCATTGAATTTCCGCCGAGATTTGATATGAGTTGAGCCGTTGATTGCCGCGCCTGCGCAAGGTTCTGTATTTCCTGAGGAATCCACGTGTTTTTCCTTGAAAGCGCGTCGGAGAGCACCGCATTCGGAGAGAATGTAGAGGGGGTTATCACGAATTGTGCGTTGGTTGCTATACATTGAGTGAGTCCGCGCGGAGTCCCTGAATTATCAAGAACCTTTATAAGCGCTTCGTTCGCGATCGCAATCGCGTCGAGAGTTGAGGATGCCTGATCGAGTCCTCCCGAGAGCCCGTTCGCTTGAGCTGTAATTTGTCCGCGCACTCCCGCCTCAATTCCTGCCGCGAGACTCTGCCCGCTCATCGCATTATTATATTCACCAGACGCATTAGTTATGTTTTGTTGGTGATCTGATTGTGATGTGGTGCCGAGATTTCTGATTCCTGTTACCGCATCTTTCGTGAGACGGTTTATCGCGGCATCAAGAATCGCGCTCGCGTACGTTTCGAGATCCTCGGCATTCAATATGTAGTCGATATCAGAAGTCACCGCTTTCGATACGGAATCACCGATTGTTTTTGCGGGCGTGACAACAACCTCTCCCATAGGATCGCAGATAAACGTACTTCCTGCTGGCGCGTTTGCGGGCGGTGGCGGCGGATCATTGATGCTTTTCTCAGTGTAGTCATATATAAGACTTCCGCTTGTGTCAGCGAGATATCGTTTATTGATATCGGTAAGCACCCAGAGCACGCATGTTTTTTGCGCGTTGAATCCCCCGCTTCCTACGATTTCGGCCTGCGCCGCCTTATCCTCTTTCTCGGTCTCCTCAAGCATTTTTTCCATCGCGAGGAGATATATGCCGTGTCTGTTGTTTTGGGGACTTACCGCCTCCTGAATCCCTATCCATGATCCGTTTTTGAAATTTTCCTTGAATGCCTCTATGTTTCCCACCACATCGCTCAGAGTACAGGATGCGCGTTCATAAAATCGCGCCGGCTTCGTGAGGTTTATCTGTATTTTCGCCTTTACGGGTCCGTCGCAAAATTCTCCGAGTCCTATCTCTCGTATTGTTTCTCCTATTCCCGCATCAACTGCATCGTTGAAGAATTCCCCGAAGTTACCTACGAATTTCGGCTGAGTGCCGTCCTGTATCCATTGGATAGTCTGATCAACAATCTGATCGAGAAGCTGCTTCTTCAAAATTGCCCGCGCGATACGGATCGCAATTTCTTTCACCGCGGTGAGACACACCTCAATAGTTGAGAGCTTTATCTGTCCCTGTGTTTTTGAATCGTCTGTGGGGACCTTATTATCCAGCACGCTGAGCCCCAGCGCTCCCTTTGCCCAATCTACCGCGTCTTCCAGAGCTCCCGCAATTTCATCTCCAAGAAGAGTTTTTACGAGTCCTCCCACGCACGCTTCCGCAAGATCAGCGACAAGTCCCTGTGCCTGAACCGGCTTTGGAGGGATAAGTAAAAAGACGTTCGTTGCGAGAAACACCGATATAAAGAAAGAGGTAAATATTTTGAGATACGGATTTTTCATCGTTTAGAGGATTTTTTGTGCTTTTGTCCGGATCATACGCGCGACATCCTGCTCTTCAAGTGAGAGTGTTTCTATAATGTGCGCCGCGGCAAGCGCTTTTACGGGATCGCTGTTAATATCAAAGATACTCTGAAGCACTGTAATTTTTTTTTGCTGGAGGTTGATCATGGAGAGATGAACGTCTTTCCATGAGGGAGGTACCGGCACCGCGAGAAGATCAGACACGAGCACCGAAAGCGCGTCCATCTGTTTTGTGATGGGATCGGCATTGTTTTTTTCAAGCCATAAATACGCCACCTCCCCAAGGTTGTTGTTTGTTTTCTTTGACATACGCTCATTCGCTGAGATGATGCTTTGTATGTATGAAAGCGCTGCCGCCGGAGAATCGTCGGTGGTGTGTTTTATTTCCCGCGAGGTGACTTCTTGTATCGCGACTCCCTGTTCCATCTCCTCTTGAATTATTTTTTCGAGCGATTCCTGTGATGGGATTGTTATCTTTCTCTGACCTTCTAGATCGAGGGGTCCTTGGGGGTTCTTCTTTAATATCTCGGCCGCGTATTTACTGAGAAATACGTCCGTAAGGTTGTTTGGATCAAATGTGTTATTCGGATTATTCGGAACAACATCTCCTTTTTGAAATCCGAGAGCCGCGTCGCTGTTTTTTTTGAAATCCACGTCAAAAAAGACGTTTCCATTAGCACGTTCGGAGGAGAGTATGAGGTATGTTCCGATGATTCCCGCGCCCACAATTACGGCCGCGGTGAGTTTTTTGCTTTTTGATGAAAGTGTCATGTGTGTTGAGATAAAAAGCGGCACTCACAAGAATTCCCGCTATTTTACTTGCGTGATACTCTTTTTATTATACAACATAACGCGTTACAGGGTAACACAGCACGCACGGAGAACCCTACAATGAAGGCACCCCACTTGTTCCCATTTTATAAATGAGGTTCCCGACGGGACACGCGCTCCCCACAAAGTCACAGAGCGTGTCCACGATATCGCTTACCGCGGGAATGTCGCACACTACATCAGTGATCGATCCTATCCCTGGTATACCGGAGAGGTTATCGCACATATTGCATATATTTATTGATTTCCCGAGAACGGTGATGGCTGGCGTCTGATACAGGTATTTTTCGTATATTGTGGTGAGTCCGGGTATTGTCATCCCGTCGACGCGCAATATTCCGAACGTACCCCCCTTCGGAGGCGCGATGATGAGTTCCTCAACGGTGGGACAGATCGTACCGAGTGTGGCAACGCATACCGCCGTGGTAAATGGAGCGCATCCGGGGGCGACGGGGCTCCACGTCAAAATTTTTCCCCCAAACGGCGTGAAAATACCTATTGCGTCTGTTTTATACGGCATAAGAAATATAAGCGAGAGAAATGCCGCAATGAGTATTTTTTGATAGGTTTTCATAGATGTTTTTATTGTACTCTATTTTATTTTTTCTGTAAGTTGGAATATTTGCGCGATAGAGATGTCCTGAGGTCTCGCGCGCGGGGAGATGCCGAGTTCTTTCATATACGCCTCGGTTTCTTCTTTGGATATTTTTAATGAAAGATTATTGAGAAGTGTTTTCCTCGGGTGAGTGAATATGATTTTCGCGGTCTGATAATAGGAATCGGGGACGTGTATTTCTTTCGCGGAGAGTTCGATAAATGCCGAATCCACCTTTGGAGGAGGTGAAAATTCTTTTTTGGATATTATCTTTTTTATTGCGGGAGATGCCCACACCTGAACGCACGCCGCGAGAAGATTCATTCTCGGCGGATTTGCGACGATGCGTTCAGCTACCTCTTTTTGTATCACAAAGAGCACCTGCGCCGGCTTTTTGCGGAGTGATCCTATAATGCGGAAGATGTATCCGGTTATGTAATACGGTATGTTTCCCAAAACAACGTACTCTGTGGAAATTAGATCGGCAATTTTTTTCAATTCGCTTCGCGCGTCGCCGCATATAACGGTGACGTGTTTTTCATTTGCAAACTTTTTTTGAAGCTCCGCGGCAAGAAAAGGATCCTTCTCTATCGCGACGATCTTAATCTTCTTTTGCGGATCTTCCTTAAGAAGGCGGATTTTTATTCTTTCGGTCAGCTCCCCATGTCCCGGCCCTATCTCGATAATTGTCGATTTTCCGGAAATATCGATCGACGACGCGACAGAATCGAGAATGGCGTTGTTTTTGAGAAAATGCTGTCCAAGTTTTCTTCCCATTTCCTTATTATTGAGGATTTTCCGATATTATGGTAGCGTGAAGGTATTCGTAAGATAGAAGAACACATACGCGGGCTATTGAAGACGACTGAATGGTGGTCCTTGTTTTTTCTTGGGGGAACACTGATATTTTCGGTTCTTTTTGTCCGTCCCGAGGGGGGTTTTTCGGGATATATAAGCACCTCCGCTTCATGGGGATCCGGCGGACCTATTTCGGAATTTTTTGGCCCCCAAGCGGACGCGATGTCGATGAATGAATATGCTGCCGCACCTATTGATGACGTGATATATCGTGATACGTTGACGGGGATATCGCGCGCGGTACCGGAAGAAAATCAGAAACGGCGCGACATGAAGATGTATAAAATACGAAAGGGAGACACTCTTGCGTCTGTTGCCGCGCAATTTGGAGTAAGCGCGGAGACGATCATATCCGCAAACGAGGGAAGTGAATTGTTGGAGGAGAAAAAGGAGATTCCCATACCTCCGGTCTCGGGGATTCTCTATCGGATACGCACGGAAGATTCATTGTATGAGGTGGCGCGTTCTTTCAGGGTGAACGCGGAGGCAATAAAATCATTCAACGCGGGATATGAGAAGATTTTTGAAACTCCGGGCGCGTTTATTGTAATACCCGATGCGGAAGAAAAAGGAATAGTACTACGCGAGGGAGAAACGGAAGAAGGACTCCCCACGCTCAGAGGATTTTTCACACTTCCGGCAAAAGGATGGAATTGGGGAAAACTTCACGAGACGAATGCGGTAGATATCGCGAACGCGTGTGGCACTCCGGTATTTGCGTCGGCAGCGGGAGTGATAGTTGATGAATCTTCCGATGATTCATGGAACAGCGGATATGGAAACTTTATTCTTATAGAACACGAAAATGGGATTCGCACGCGATATGCGCACACTTCAAAAAACCTTGTGAGTGTTGGTGATGTGGTGGCGCAAGGATCGAAAATAGCTCTATTGGGAAATACCGGAAATACAGAGGGAGTGACTGGATGTCATGTGCATTTCGAGGTTCTTGGCGCGAAAAATCCTTTCGCGCTTCAGTAGATCATGTCAGTACGTTTCCGTTTTCAGCCTGTAATGGAACGCCTCCGCAAGGTGCTCTTTTTTTATTGAGGGCGCTCCGTCAATATCTGCTATTGTCTGCGCCACTTTCAGCGCGCGGTAGTATCCACGAGGAGAGATAAAAGATTTTTCAAGCGCATGTTTCAGAAATGTTTCGGCGCTGTTATCAAGCTGAATCATTGCGTCTACTGTTTTCGAACTCATTTCTGAATTTGAATGTATCGGGATTTTTATCGACGAAAATCGGGATCTTTGAAGCGCTCGCGCAGCGGATATCTTTCCTACAATCGCAGGCGATGTGCTTTGTGTTGCATCCCTTGGGACGCGCAAATCGGCAATGGGTATTCTGGGTACGTGAATTTGGATGTCGATGCGATCAAGAAGCGGCCCTGATATTTTTTTCTGATAGCGGAGGATTTCGTGCGCGGTGCACGAGCATTCCTTTTCCGCGTCCTCGAAATATCCGCACGGACACGGATTCATCGCCGCGGCAAGCATAAAACGGGCGGGAAACGATACTGATTTTTTCGCGCGCGCGACACGAACCGTGCCGTCTTCAAGAGGCTGTCGAAGGCTTTCAAGCACATCCTTGTGAAATTCGGGAAGTTCATCAAGAAATAATATGCCGCGATGTGCAAGACTTATCTCCCCTGGTTTTGGATTTGCTCCTCCTCCGATTATGGAAACCGTTGATGCGCTGTGATGCGGAGAACGGAATGGCCTCCAGTAGATAAAAGGAGTGTCTTTTGCGGTGAATCCCGCGATACTATGAATCTGCGTTATTTCAAGAATTTCTTCGTGGGAGGGAGGGGGAAGAATTGACGCGAGTGCCTCTGCAAGCATGGTTTTTCCGGTTCCCGGAGGTCCGGAAAGGAGTATGTTGTGTCCTCCTGCTGCCGCAATTGTAAGCGCCCGTTTCGCGGCATCTTGCCCTCGTATATCGTCTATAGAAACACCTGAAGGCGGGCGGGAGGGAACGATATTTGGACGGGGTATGGGGTTAATCGTGTTTCTCGATTCAAAATGATCAAGAAGCGCCTGGAGTGAACGCACGGGAAACGCGCGGATCGATTCCACCACCGCCGCTTCGGCGCAGTTTTCGGATGGAACAAATATTTCTTCAAAGCCGATACGCGCGGCAAGACGCGCAATACTCAGAACGCCGTTTATAGGACGCACATTTCCGTCGAGAGACAATTCTCCTACAAAAATTTTACCAGACGTATCAAACGGACGCATTTGTCCCGTTGCGAGAAGATACGCGACTGCGATAGGAAGATCAAATCTTGAACCTGCCTTTTTTATATCCGCGGGAGCAAGATTTATCGTAATTTTTCTATTTTCTCTGGACGGCGGTTTTATTCCTGAATTTTTTAATGCGGAGTTAACCCTCTCTTTCGCCTCGCTTACCGCTTTATCGGCGAGACCCACAATATTAAAAGAATGGAGGCCGACGTTTAAGTCGGCCTCCACCTCAATACATTCGGCATCTATTCCGTCTATTTCCGCAGAGAAAATTTTTGGAACGACCCGCATTGTTTTTTTGTTAGTCGGGATGCTGTTTACAGTTTTTGCACAAGTGAGATTCGGGGGCGATATTCAGAAGTTCGGGTTCTATTTCCTTCTTGCATGTCTCACACATTCCATAAGAGCCACTGTCTATTTTTTCCAGAGCCCTATTCACGCTCTTCAATTTTTCCTCCAATACGAATTTTACGCCTTCCATATTTCCAATCTCCTCCGCTTCGTCGGTTTCTTCATCTCCCGCGTCGATATCGTTTCCGAAATCCATTCCGGTACCTACGCGCTGTATCTGTGCCGCGATATTATCACGTTCTTCTTCGAGAATGCGTTTGAACTCCGCAATTTTTTCATTAGTGAGATGCATACTTTTAATATCCAAGTCTTTTTGCCGCTTCATTCGATCCTTCTATATTTGTTCCTATGAGAAGGAAACGATCAAACCAAGTATAACTAAGCGTCGCTCCATTTTTAGAAAACGAAACAAGCGAACTTGGTTTCTCCGCAATTTTTCCGTCTTTCCACGCACCCTGCGCGCCCGGATCGACGATAAATATATTTTTAAGATCGGGACTCTTCTGGAGTGTCGCCATAGAGTCTTGCACTGGGGCGATGGGGGTTCCGTCTTTCAATTTCGCGATAATTCCCAGCCACGTCCCTGTTGTGTTGGTATAGCTAAACACAGTTCCGTCGCTTTGGAATTTTTCCATAGTTTCCGTGACAAAGAACGAGGGAAAAAATCTTGACGCGACGTATTCAAAAGACACGGGCTTGTTCTCCATTGTCTTGAATACCACCTCCTTAAATACAGGGATTGAAGTCGAAGTAAACTCGAGCGCGCCAATCATATCAGCGAGTCCGAAAGAAGAGAGTTTTGCGTCGAATACAAGATCTGCGGGATCCTTAAGAAAAGAAGCGTGCACCTCAAGCGTTTGTCCCGAGGGAAGAGGTGTTCCTGAAATGTCTCCCTGTGTCTCTGGAACAATAACTTCGTTTTCAGGAGGAACCGTAGGTTCTTCTTGGGGTATCTGACTTTCTGGGGGCGTCTCAGTAACAATTGAGAGATCCTCTTCGGGGGGAGTAGTGAACATAGGAACAACGAAGAAATATATTCCCGCCGCAATTCCTATAAGCACGATAATTCCCAATATTAATCCGAATGGATTTTTTTTCTTTGCCGTGTCTGGTGAAAGGGTCTGGGGCGCATTCGTCTCAGGCGGTACGGGAGGATTGGTTGGTTGCACGAACGCATGCTGTTCCGCGGTCTTATCTTCTAGTGTACCGAGATTCTCTTTCGTTCCGGGGGTATAAGGGCGAGGCGTGGCACCACCCGTTTCCTGTATGGACGCGATATCTGACGCCATCGTGCGCACATCGACTTTTTCGTTTGGTTGTTTTGCAAGAGGAATTTCTCCCTCTCCGTCTCCTATTGCGGGGAAATTCCCCAATGGAGGCATATTATTTCCTTCGTTCATTGTGTATCATTATATACTATTTAGGATTCGTGGTCACCTCCTATTTTCAAAAATCCCCGAGGAAACGCGGGGATTAATGTCGTATTTTGCGATCTTTTATACGAGATTTTTTAGGGAAAGCCCTATTTTTCCCTCTGGATCGACGCGGATTACTTTTGCTACCACCTCGTCTCCCATATGCACCACATCTTCAACTTTTTTTACAAACCCCTCCTTTAGTTCGGAAACGTGTATCATTCCATCTCTTCCGCCTCCAAGATCGACAATTGCTCCGAATTCGAGAATACGAACCACCTTCCCGTTCACTATTTCTCCCACGGTATATTCACGTACCGCCGCCTTTATTGAATTATATGCCCGCTCTACGAGTTCCTTTTCTACTCCCGCGATATAGACGGTGCCGTCTTCTTCGATGTCAATGGTTATTTTATCGAGACTCGCAGCGATAACCGCGTTGATGTTACGTCCGCCAGGTCCAATTATTTCTCCTATTTTTTCCTTAGGGACAACAAGTGTAAGTATCTTCGGAGCGTAAGGAGAAACCTCCGGTCGCGCGGCCGGAAGTGCTGGACGCATGACGGTGTTAATAATATGAAGACGTGCATTTTTCGCTGCCGCGAGCGCCTCCTTGAATATCGTTCCCGTGATGCCGTTTATTTTTACGTCCATCTGTATTGCGGTGATACCATCTACGGTTCCAGCGACTTTGAAATCCATATCTCCATAATGATCCTCGGGTCCCTGTATATCGGTGAGTATTTTATAAGTATTTTTTTCAGTATCAAGCATGAGTCCCATTGCGATTCCCGCAACATGTTTTTTCATAGGGACACCCGCATCCATAAGGGAGAGGCATGATGCGCATGTTGATGCCATAGACGATGATCCGTTTGAAGAAAGTGTTTCCGCGACTATTCGGATAGTGTAGGGAAACTCTTCTTTGTCGGGAATCATTGCCGCGAGCGCTTTTGCCGCGAGCGCGCCATGACCGATTTCCCTTCTCCCAGGTCCGCGTGATCTGCCTGTTTCCCCCACAGAGAAATTAGGAAAGTTGTAATGAAGCATAAAACGTTTCCTCCCCGTGGTTTCCATAGTCTCAACGAGTTGCTCCGCGGATGATGACGCGAGCGTGGTCATCGCAAGAACCTGTGTATTTCCTCGGATAAAAAGCCCTGATCCATGTGTGGTGGGAAAGATTCTGGTTTCGGCATAAAGAGGGCGTATCTCATCGAGAGCTCTTCCGTCAACGCGCCGATTATAAACAAGCGCTTCGGTATGGACGAATGAGTCCGCAATTTGCTCGAATATCGCTTCCACCTCTTTAATTTTTTCACATAGTGTTTCGTGCGCGCTGATATGATCAAATAACGCCCGTTTCAATGAATCTACTCTTTTTTCCTTGAACGCCGCGCCAAGATCCTTTTCAAGAAAAGAAGATACCTCTTGATATAACGCCTCGTCGTGTGCGGGGAGTAATACTTCGGTCTTTTCTTTCCCTATATCTTTCCTGATGTCATTTTGAAACGCAACGAGTTTTTTAATTTTTTCGTGGGATTCTTCGAATGCCGCTGTCGCTTCTGCTTCATTTATTTCCTTTCCTTCGAATTCGATCATATTTACATACTGTTCCGGTCCCGCAAAAAATGATTTGAAGAGAAGGTTATTCGAAGCGTCTTTCTTTACCGTCTGCACTCCCGCAACAGGACCGTTCCATGGGATATCAGAAATATGGAGCGCGGTTGATGCCGCCAGAAGACCGATCACATCAGGATCGTTCTGCTCATCATAAGAAAGTATCGTGACTACAACCTGCACCTCCCTGCGAAGGCGATGATCAAAAAGAGGGCGGATGGTCCGGTCAATAAGTCGCGCCGAGAGAGTGGCCTCATCAGAAGGACGTCCCTCGCGTCGTACAAATCTGCTCCCGATTATTTTCCCCGCGGCATAAAAACGTTCCTCATAATCAACGGTGAGAGGAAAGAAGTCTCCTCCTTTATCCTCTTTTCCCATAACGACCGTAGCAAGCACAATGGTATTTCCATGCTTCCCGATAACCGCGGCGTTTGCCTGTCCCGCGAGTTCGGACACTTCGATTGAGACGGGAGTTCCGTCTATTTCCGTCGAAAATATTTTTCTATGTAGTTCCATATTTTTTATTATTTTGTTTTATGTTTTTTCTTATACGTAAAAGGATTTTTGGGATTGATTCAAGTTCTATAAATGTATCTGCGGATTCTTTGAGTCGCGCCGATGTCGTTCGGGAAAACGCGGCGACCTCTATTTGTTTTCCCATACCCCATTTCAGGTATTCCACAAGAGGAACGAAGTCCCCGTCGCCCGTAACGAGAATAATGGTATCAAGTGTTTGCCCCATCCTGATTGCGTCAACAGCGAGTCCGACATCCCAATCGGCCTTTTTTGCTCCGCCGGGGAATACTTGAATGTCTTTGAGACGAAGTTCTATACCCGCTTTACGAAGCGCGTCAAAAAAAGACTCCTCCCCCCCTGGGTGTTCCTGAGGCACGAGTCCTTC
Organism: Minisyncoccota bacterium; assembly: GCA_020059585.1. GTDB lineage: Bacteria > Patescibacteriota > Minisyncoccia > UBA6257 > GWB1-50-10 > GWA2-45-9. The sequence goes on along the minus strand of JAGVBU010000008.1, from coordinate 62,913 downwards.
GCTTTTTACGACATACGCGATCGTTCGTATGAGAAATCGATCTTTAGTGAGTGTTTTTATCAAATGATCGAAGTTCACTCGGGCCTGATAAAGGTTTTTTGCCGAGTGATAAATATTCTGGACGTCAATGAAAATGCCTACGCGTTGGTTTGGATACATATTCGTGTTCTTTGTGAAGAGATAAAATTTTTGCTTCCCGTTGTGGGAAGCAAAAATGAGCGCCCTCGCCTTTACATGTCTAATTTCAGTTTCTTGATAAGCGAGCTGTATTTTTTTTCGTCATTTTTTTCAAGATACTGAAGAAATCGTCTTCGCTTCCCCACCATCATAAGAAGGCCTCTTCGCGAATGATTATCTTTCGAATTCTTTTTCAAATGATCCGCGAGTGCTTTTATCTGACGGGTCAGGAGCGCGATTTGAAATTCGGCAGAACCAGTGTCGGTATCGTGCCGTTTATATTCGCGAGTCGCCGCCTGTTTTTTTTGCTTTGAAAGCATATGGTCAATCGTACCCCAAAACCAAGGAATTGTCAAAAGTTTTCACGGAAAGAACTCCCCATGATTATTGTGCGACAGATGTGATATAGTGCAAATATATGAAAGAAGAGGCGTATACACTTCTTGAGCAGTATCTCGATTATCTTGAGATAGAGAAAAACAGATCTCGGAAAACACGCGAAAACTACAGTAGGTATCTTCTCGCGTTTTTCGAGGATCAGAAAATAAGAAAACTTTCGCACATTACTCCGGAAAAAGTACGAAACTTTCGCGTTCATTTGTCGGGGAAAGAACTTAAAAAAAACACGCAGGGATATTACGTGATCGCGATCAGAAATTTTCTTAAATATCTCATAAAACAAGGATACGAAACTCTTCCTCCGGAAAGGATAGAACTACCAAAAACATCGAGACGCGATATTGAGGTGCTTGATTACCGGGAACTCGAACGCCTTATAGGCGCTCCCGAAGGAGAGACGCTTCGCGCGCTTCGCGACAAAGCGATCCTTGAAACCTTCTTTTCTACGGGGCTCCGTCTTTCCGAACTCTGTTCTCTTAAGCGATATATAGATCTTGAACGAGGTGAGGTGTCGGTGCGGGGAAAAGGAGACAAACTTAGGGTAGTATTTCTCTCTGAGGGCGCGCGAAAAGCAATTCGAAAGTATCTAGACAAAAGAACCGATCCGGAAGAAGCGCTTTTCGTAAGTTTAAGCAGGTCAGGAAACGTGATAGGACGGATAACTCCCCGTTCGGTGGAGCGTCTTGTTGATTTTTATGCCCGCGCGGCGGGAATTCCCAAAAAAATCCACCCTCATCAGTTGCGTCACTCATTCGCGACAGACCTTCTTATAAACGGCGCCGATCTCCGTTCGGTCCAGTCTCTTCTTGGGCACGCGAATGTTTCTACAACGCAGATATATACGCATCTTACGAACAAAGAGCTAAGAGACATCCATAAAGCATTTCATGGAAGAAGGAGAAAAAAGTGACGGGGATATTTTGTTTTTATTGTGCCGAGGGCGGGATTTGAACCCGCATACCTTTCGGTGCTAGCTCCTAAAGCTAGTGCGTCTGCCAGTTTCGCCACCTCGGCATGATAAATTTTTTGTGTCGTATAACGAGTCCGCCTCTCCAACTGACGGAGAGGCGGACGCGCGGTCTTAATGCAATAGCGGACAAAAATTAGTTCGTAAGCACAAGACTTTCAATAATCGATATAAATCCCTTCGCAAGCATCGCAACCGCCACGGCAATAAGCGTATAGAGAACCTGATTTTTCGCTTCTTTCACTTTTTCTTCAGATCCTCCGCTTGTCATGAAATTGTATGCCGCAAAGATGATGAATATTACCGCAAGTCCGAGAAGTATCCCGTACATCCAATTTCCTATCTTTGTAATGAGATCAACGACGTCTTGAGCATCCTGTATAGTGCTCGTCGCCGCTGAAGAAATAAGCGGAAAGAATACAAGAGGGAAAAACAGGATATAGAGAAATTTCTTCATAGACGGATAAATTCGAAATTAGTTTATCGGAGCCTCTCCTCCTATTACAAGGTTTGAGACAACGGAAACAAGACCTTTCGCTAAAAGTCCCACCGCGACGGCGATAAGTCCGTACACGAGGAAATCCTTCGCTTTCTTTACCTTGTCTTCCTCTCCACCGGAAGTGAGATACAAAAATCCCGCATAGATGAAAAAGATTACCGCAAGTAAAAGGAGAACACCAAGCATCCAGTTCGCGATCGTGGAAAGCGTATCGGCAATTCCCTGATACCCTCCCGCCAAAATAGTTTGAGATGCGTCGGGAACCGTGACACCTCCCTGAGCTCCCACAAGGACAGGCAAAAGAACAAGCGCAGACGCGACAATTATAGTGAGTTTCTTTGACATATAATAAATATATATGATGTTTCTGTTCTCGACCTTTCCGGGGCTTATTCCTCTAATACGCTTTGGATGACCGCAACGATGCCCCATGCGCAAATAATTATACCATAGCCGACGATGGCGTACACAATTGTTTTTCTTCCTGAAGTGAATTTTTCGGTATCTCCTTGCGCGGTCATAATTTGGAAGGCGCCATATATAACCATAACAACCGCGATTGGGGCACCCGCAATAATGAGCCAATCCACAATAGATCCCAGAAGCTCGATAGGATCGTCGGTTCTCAAAGGATTTTCAAGCCGTATCTGCGCGCCGCGCGCTTTCAATGGAGCTATAAGCAGGGCAGCAAGACCTCCCCACGCAATCGAAACTATTTTTTTTCTCGGAGTCATAACTTTATTATAAAACAATTTTTCTAATTTATCTGCGGGGATACGGTACAATCGATATTATTCCAAAATTTAAAATCAATCGTACTCCCCGTGGTTGTGGGAAAGCTTGATTGAGCAATAACCGAGATGACGACACTCACAATCATCCATGCCGCGAGGGCGATTGCGAGACCGATAAGCGCGCTTGTGATTATATTTCTCGCCTCCGCTACGTTTTGTTCGGATCCTCCTGCCGTCATAATGCGTATGCCTCCATATATAATGAGCGCAACCGCAAGAGGTATTGCGATTGTGAAAAGTATATTCACGATGTTTTTGAAAACCTGAAGAGCATCGCAGAGATTGCACGATCCAACTATGTTGCAGTTTTCAGTGGTTGTTGCTCTCATTGTTCCGCTTGCATAAGTAATCGTCTTTTCGGTGTTTTCCCAGATATCAAATGATAACGCGTGCGCGGAAAGAGGAATAACAACGAGTACGGCGATGAAAAGAAGAATGATATTTTTTCTCATAGTATATCGAATATTATAATCCTTTTTCTTTTATAAGTTGATTCACTCCGTCCTGCGTCTGGCGGAGCGCGGAAGAGACATCTTTTTTTCCTGAGATCACGAGATCTATTGCTTCAGAAAAGAGAGAGGATACCGCATCGCGATCGGGCTGCTGCCATGATTTTGCAATAAGCGCTTGCGCGGCCTGCACTCCAAGTTCGGGATCTTGGGATGTTTGTCCTATCAGGAATCTGAGCGCGGGAGGTTTTTTTGTTTTAGTCATATAATCGCCCGCGGTATCGCTTTGAGTCGTCATAAAGAGTACGAGATCCCACGCGACACTCTTTAATTCGCTTTGTTTTGAGACGGTATACCCGTAATAGCGAGCATACGCGGTACGGCATTCATATTCGTTCTGGCATTTAGTTTGCGCGGGATATGGGACTGGGGCGATGCCCGCGTGTATCCACTGATTTTTATTCCTTATCGTATCAAGTGATGATGCGTAATCAAAAAGTATCGCCGTTTTTCCTTCCGCAAACGAGTCGATGGCGGAGGGCATGATCGAATTCCATGTATATACGCTGTTTTTTGCATTTGAAAATCCGACATAAAAGCGAAGCGCATCTTCTCCAGAGGGTGAGAACGATGCTGAAAACGGCGATGCTTTCATCATAGATACTCCCGATTGCATCATAATAAGTTGAAGGAGATCGCTTGCGCGTTCGATATTTTTTTCCGATCCCCCGATTGCGGCGCCCGCGCGCGTAATGCGGGTGCCTCCCTCTATTTTTGTGATTTTTGGTACTATAGCGTTGAATTCTTCCCACGTTTTGGGAATTTCTGCTATCTGTTCCGTATCGAAAATATCCTTGTTGTATATCATGACGAGCGTATCGATAGAAAGAGGGATCCCAAAAATGCGCCCGTCCTTACTCACAAAATCACGCTCCACCACTCGTGGAAAGAAATTCTGAAGCTGTAGAAGGGACATTTTTTGTTTCGGGAGCGGTTCTATCTTATTGGCGTCACGCAACACGCTTGCGTTATCAACAAGGAATATGTCAGGACCCTGATTTGTCGCGAATCCCTCAAGAAGGGCGTTGCGATACGTCGTTTCATTTGGAAATGTTTTAAAGGATACGCGTATTCCCGGGTATACATCTGTAAATTTTTTTATCGCGGCCTCGTATGCAGATTGGCGATCTTGGATCACCCACATATTGATCGTGCCTGAGGGCCCTTCTGTTTTAGGGTTGTTACTTTTCAATCCCGGAATAACACCCGAAAGAATAAGAAGAAATATAAGAACTACCACTCCGATAACGGAGAAAAGGATTATTCGTGTATTAATAGTATGCATTGCTTTTATAAGCAGACGACGCCTATGAGTTCATCGTCTTTCGGGAGATTCATGATGCGCACTCCCTGAGTAGCGCGACCGGCGATACGGACATCGTTGATGTGGGTGCGAATCGCCTGCCCTTTTTTTGAAAACGCGAGAATCTCCTCAATTGTTTCATCGACAACATGCGTCTCGATGACTACGCCAGTTTTTTCGGTGACTTTTGCGGTCTTTATTCCAGACCCCCCTCTCTTTTGCGTCTTATACTCCTTAAGGGGTGTTTGTTTTGCAAAACCCTTATTCATGACGGCGAGAAGGCGAAGATTCTTCAGTGTTTTCGAATCAACTTCTCCTGTTTTTATTATATCAAGTCCCGCGACGAAGTCGCCTTTTTTGAGTCCTATTCCCTTCACTCCGGACGCGGTGCGCCCCATTGGACGAATATCCTTCTCCTTAAAGCGGATTGCCTGCCCATTCGAAGTTGAGAGGATTATTTCGTCTTTTCCTGAGGATATTTTCACCCACCGGAGCAGATCGTTTTTGAGGGTGAGCGCAATGATACCGGTGCGGCGCACATTCGTGAAATCCTTTAGAGGAGTCTTTTTTATTATTCCGTTCTTTGTCGCCATTACGAGAAATTGCGATTCAATAGCCGAGGATGAATTAGGATACGCGATAAGAGCACTCACTCGTTCTTCGGAAGGGATCTCAAGATAATTGTGTATCGATTTCCCTTTTGCCGTGCGCGACGCCGCGGGAATTTCATACACCTTCGTTTGAAATACTTTTCCTTTATCAGTAAAGAAAAGAATGTTGTCGTGCGTATTCGCGGAGATGAGCTGATCTATGAAATCTTCTTCTTTTAAATCGAATCCTATAAGCCCTTTTCCGCCTCTTTTCTGCGCGCGGAAGTTTGTGGGAGGAAGTCGTTTTATATATCCGCTCAACGTAAGCATAATGACCGCCTCTTCGTTCGGCACGAGATCTTCTTCACGGAATTCGGTAAGGCTCGACGGCACTATTTTTGTTCGCCGCGGATCAGGGAAGTTTTTCTTAAGATCAATAAGCTCGGCGCGAATTATGTCTATTATTTTTTTTGGGTTTTTGAGTATGAGCTGGAGTTCTTTTATAAGCGCCTTTTTTTCTTCAAGCTCATCTTCGAGTTTTTTGCGTTCGAGAGCCGCAAGCGTTTGAAGTCTCATTTCAAGAATGGCGTGCGCTTGTACGGCAGTAAGTTTGAAATTCTTTATGAGATTTTCCGCGGCCGATTCCTTATCTTTTGATTTTTTTATGGTGGCGATTATTTTATCGATAGAATCGAGCGCCTTTACGAGTCCTTCGAGAATATGAGCGCGTTCTTCGGCTTTTTTCAAATCAAATTCTGTGCGCCTTCGAATAATTATCTTTCTATGATCAATATGCGCGACAAGAATCTCTTTAAGAGAAAGTATTTGCGGCTGGAGTCCTCCTTCTGAGAGGGCAAGCATATTAAAATTAAAATTTTTCTGAAGTTCCGTGTACTGATACAACTGATTCAAGATTTTTTGGGGCGCTGCGTCGTTTTTCATTTCAACGACAATTCTCAATCCCTCTCTATCTGATTCGTCTCGGAGATCGCGGATGCCTTCTATCTTTTTTTCTTGCACAAGTTCCGCGATTTTTTCGAGTAAGGCGGATTTGTTTACCTGATATGGAATTTCCGTGATGACGATATGGAAACTGCCGCTCTTTTTCTCTTCAATCTGCGCGAGCGCGCGCATGGTGATACCTCCCCTCCCCGTGGTATACGCGGTTTCTATCGCCTTCTTGTCGTAAATAATTCCTCCCGTAGGAAAATCGGGTCCCGGAACAAACTTCATAAGCTCCTTCACGTCCGCATCCGGGTTTTCTGTAATATGAATGACGGCATCGGCAATTTCAGAAAGATTATGCGGAGGGATGTTTGTCGCCATACCGACCGCGATTCCAACGGATCCGTTAAGGAGAAGATTTGGGAGTTTTGCGGGAAGGACTCTTGGTTCGGTTTTTGAATTATCATAGTTTGAGTTCCAATCAACGGTATCTTTTTCAATATCAAGAAGCATTTCCTCCGCGATTTTTGAAAGACGCGCTTCGGTATACCTCATTGCCGCGGGAGCGTCGCCGTCGACCGACCCCCAGTTTCCCTGTCCTTGAACAAGAGGATAACGGAGTGAGAAATCCTGCGCCATGCGCGCAACCGCATCGTAAATGGAAGAATCCCCGTGTGGGTGATAGTGTGCCATGACGCCTCCGACGATATTTGCTGATTTTCTGAACTTCACCGAATGTTTTAATCCGGATTCCCACATACTCCAGAGTATCCTTCTTTGTACGGGTTTTAATCCGTCCCGCACATCAGGAAGCGCGCGGGATACGATGACGGACATCGCGTAATCGAGATACGATTCCTTTAATTCCGTGGTGATTTCCCGATCGCGTATGTGATCCTCGGGGATATAGGGATTTTTTTCTTCGGGGAGCGCTTTAGTTTTTTTCATACGTTAGGTTGTTATGTGTGGGTGTGCTGCGTGCTTTATGGTAGCGGAATTAAGGATGTATTTTCAAGCGGCGCGGGAACAAACGGCACCGTATCCGATCCATCGATGGTGATAGTATTCGTCTCAGTGATTTTATCCTCTATAATTTTAAGGTTTTTATCGAGATTTTTCCTGAATACATCATATTTCTGACCGAGATCTCTCGTGAGATTTCCGATTCCCGCCTTAAACGTGCTTCCAAAAGACGTAGAGTTTTCGGATTGTGTTCTTCCTGATATAGGAACAATCGCGTTACTGACGTACACAACCCACGCGGCAAACACAAACACAAAAGAAATGGCGGCGCTTCCGAAGAACCATCGCCGCTTTGTCGCGGTGTTCGCGCGTTGCAATTTTCGGGTAAACGCGCGTATTTTTTGCGGGAATGAATGGACGCTCATGTTATTTCTTTTCTTCTATATTTCGTATTTCCATCGCGCCCGTCGTGAGATCTTTTTTCTTGAATACGAATTTTTCTTCTTGTATCGCTTCGGCGACATTGCATTCTTTAAGGAACGGTTTTAAGTCTTTAAAAAGAGAGGGAATAATCACGCTTGGTTCTATTTGTCGAATGAACTTTGCAAGAGAAACTTGCGATACCCACGGTTTTCCCCCCGCGGGGACGATCATAATATCGGTGCCGTCGAGATATTCTATAAACTCCTTTGATGGTTCCTGAGTGATGTGTCCAAGAATAGAGAGTATGATGTCGTCGAATTCAATACGATAGATTGTTTTTTCAGTTCCCTCTTCGTTCCCCGCGCTCCATCCGCGTATATGGATTCCCTGTATCTCATATTCTCCTTGGTGATCGATCCAAAAACAGTCGCCAAGGCCATCATATTCTATATAGGAGGGTCGTACGGTATTAATTGCCGCCGCCGCGCCCTTAAAAGATCGCTGACTTGTGGGATCAATGAGAAGCGTAGTATCGCCGGATTGGATCTTTATGTAATTTTCCTCTTGTCGGGTAATGATCATATGTACTCATTGTATTGTCTCACGGACATTTTTTCAATGAGAAATTATCGTTGTGTCATTTGACATGGCGCTGATTTATCAATATTGTTATATGTGTTTTACGCCCTCTGGGGCGTGAACAATACCTATTATTATGACGACGACAGCACAAAAACAAGACGAGCAAAATGTTGCGTCTCTCACAAAGTCGGAAATCGGAGCACTGAAAGTGCTTCGTATAGGCGATCTTGTTGAGGGAACTATTCTCGAAAAAGGGAGTCGAATGATTACGATTGATCTTGGTCCTTATGGAACGGGGGCAGTGTATCGCGGGGAAATTCAAAATGCGCGGGATGTAGTGCGCGGATTAAATTCGGGGGACACTATTAATGGGAAGGTCATAGACACGGACAACGACGAAGGATTTATAGAACTTTCTCTTTCTCAGGCAGACAAACAGAAATCATGGGAGTTGGTACAGGATCTAAAAGAGCAAGAGGAGATTTTGAAGATAAAGACGACCGCGTGCAACAAGGGAGGGCTTATTGCCGATTTGTACGGACTTTCGGCATTTCTTCCGGTATCGCAAATCGTAAACGGATTTGAAGGTAAGGACGAAATAAATAACAAGGAAGAGATAGTGAAGATTCTCGAGGGACTTATCGGACAGGAAATAGCGGTGAGAATCATTGATGTGAATTCAAGAACAAACAAGCTTATTGTTTCAGAAAAGGCAGCTAAGGAAGTGAGTATGAAGGAATTGGTCCAGAACTATTCCGTGGGACAGGAAATCGACGGAGTGGTTTCAGGAATCGCGGATTTCGGAGTATTCGTGCGCTTTACTGATAATCCGGCGGTGGAGGGACTTATTCATATTTCTGAACTCGGATACAAGATTGTGGAAAATCCGAAGGAGCTCGTGCACATTGATGACGCGGTGAGGGCGAAGATAGTAGAGATAAAAGAAGGAAGAATATCCCTTTCACTTAAAGCGCTCAAGGTGGATCCGTGGACGCGGATGCGAGATGTATATAAGGAGGGGCAGGAGGTACAAGGAAAAGTGCACAGTTTCCATCCATTCGGAGCAATCATTGATCTCGATGGCGAAATACAGGGGCAGGTACACGTTGCTTCTTTTGGGAGTGTTGAGGAAATGAAGAAGAAATTACAACAGGGAGAACAGTATAAATTCATTATCGAAACGCTGAACCCCGAGGAGCGAAAGATACTTTTGAAATTGAAATAAAGAAGGGCCCTTGCAAAGGGCTCTTTTTTATTGTATAAAGTAGGTCTGGCTTTTTAATAAAATAACTTATTTATTCAAAAAAATGGAGTTGCGGTATGCCGAGAAAGCATAAGAATTCTGACATGTTAAACGCGCTGATGGGGACATTGATTTCCGTCTCGATAAGCCTGAAAAAGAAAAACATTCTTTTAGAGGCGAAAAGGATTGTTCCTAAAAAAGGAGTTCCTGAAGTCGTGGTGCTTCATAAAAATAAAGAAGTATCACGTTTTTCGGAGGAACACGCAGGTATGCCCTTTGACGAGATGAAAAAAATGATTTTGAGTAAATTGGATACAATGGAGGAATAGTTCATTTATTTTTCCGTTTCCATGACAAATATGCATATGCTGCGGACTTATCCGCAGCATTTTTTTGCATATTTTTTTACTGGGCGATATGATGAGTGGGCACATGAATCATATATGAAAAATCTGAGTAAAAATTTATTTTTCGCTGTATTTCTCCTCTTCGCGGTTACCGCGGTCTTTTCTTTTTTTGCTGAAACGGATAATGCGGATCCGAAGGTTATCACGTTGAGTGAGCTTGCGGCGAAGATAAGCGATGGAGAGGTGACGCGCGTTGTGGTAAATGGAGAGGAATTAAAGGTTTCGCTTAAAGACGGAGGAGAAGTGATATCACGGAAAGAAACCGAGACGGGGTTTTCTGAAACAATCGTAAATTACGGAGTGGCTCCGGAGATGTTGCGTACAATGGAGATATCAGTTGAGGAACCAAGCGGATTTAAATATTGGATGGGTATTCTCATTCCGACTCTCCTTCCGGTCATCCTTATGGTCGCCCTTTTTTGGTTTATATTTCGACAGGCGAAGACGGGTGCCAATCAGGCGTTCTCATTCGGGAAAGCAAATATGAAACTATGGAGTGGCGCGGGGGAAAAGATAAAATTTAAGGATGTTGCGGGATTAAGAGAGGCGAAAGAAGAACTTGAAGAGGTGGTGGATTTTCTGAGAAACCCCCAGAAGTTCATTGATATGGGGGCGAAAATTCCCCGCGGCGTTCTTCTTATGGGACAGCCGGGAACGGGAAAAACACTTCTCGCGCGTGCCGTCGCGGGAGAGGGAAATGTTCCTTTTTTCCATATGTCGGCATCGGAGTTTGTTGAGATGTTTGTCGGCGTTGGGGCATCGCGCGTAAGAGATCTCTTTGAAACCGCAAAGAAGGCCGCTCCCTCTATTGTATTTATTGACGAGATAGACGCGGTGGGACGCGAGCGCGGCACCGGACTTGGGGGCGGGCATGACGAACGTGAACAGACACTAAACCAGATACTTGTGGAAATGGACGGCTTTGAAAGAGATACAAATGTAATTATTATGGCGGCGACGAACCGCCCCGATGTACTTGATGCGGCGCTCCTTCGCCCCGGAAGGTTCGATAGGCGCGTGGTGCTTGATATGCCCGATTTGAACGATCGCGAAGAAATTCTCAAGATACACGCGAAAGGAAAACCCGTTCAGAATGTTGATTTACGCGCGGTTGCGGTGCGTACGCCGGGATTCTCCGGCGCGGATCTCGCGAATCTCGCGAATGAGGCCGCGATTCTTGCGGCACGCTCGAATCGAAAGATAATCACACAAGACGATTTCTTTAATTCAATTGAGAAAGTGATGCTTGGTCCTGCGCGGAAGTCACGGGCGATAACGGAAAACGAAAAACAAATTACCGCGTATCACGAGGCGGGGCACGCGCTTGTTGCGGCGGGACTCAAGGACAGCGATCCCGTACATAAGGTGACGATAATCAGCCGCGGACTTGCGGGAGGATATACGCTCAAGCTTCCCACGGAAGAACGGCGATTGAAAACAAAGACCCAATTTCTCGCGGACCTTGCTGTTGCGTTAGGAGGATTTGTTGCCGAATCAACGGTATTTGGAGATGTGAGCACGGGGTCTTCAAGTGATTTGAAATACGCTACCGAAATCGCGAACAAAATCGTGACGCAATACGGTATGAGTGAAAAACTCGGACCGCGGACGCTTGGAAAAAATCACGAGATGATATTTTTGGGACGTGAAATTTCCGCGGAGAAAGATTATTCAGAAAAGACCAGCGAAATTATCGATGAGGAGGTAAGCCGTTTTGTGAAAAAATCATTTGATATTGCGAAGAAAATAATCATCGGACACAAGAACGCGCTTGACGCGATTGCAAAAACCCTCATTGAGAAGGAGACGATTGAACAGCAAGAGTTTTCGGATCTTATGAAGGAATATGGAATGAGGCAGATCTCAATACGATAGGAATTGCCTCACGTCTTTGAACGTGGTATAAAAACATCGCAGTGGATGCGGGATAATGGGCGTTGCGTTTTTCCTTGTGATGATATCAATGTCCTGTAGTTTAGTGGTGGCGCAAGTATCTTTACCCCTGTCTGTGTAATCGGTCTGTAGCTCAACGGTAGAGCAATCGTCTTATACACGATCGGTTGCAGGTTCGAATCCTGCCAGACCGACAGATGGAGTGTGAGAATTCTGCACAACCTAAACCTTTCCGATGCGCGCTTAGTTAGTTATTCGCTTGTATCAAACAGTGTGTTTAGGCGAAGATCGTTCCTTTATTTCTGATTTGTTTAAAAATTCAAGTAAGTGTAAAATTTTTAAAAAACAAATCATAATTCCGCTTAAAGTGGGCGGCTAGCTCAGTTGGTTAGAGCGTCTCGTTTACACCGAGAAGGTCAGAGGTTCGAGTCCTCTGCCGCCCACTTTGCGCGGGATATATAAAGAGTTAAGGATTCCATCTTGGTTTAAGGAAGTTATTTGAGTATAGATAAGATCTCGACACGCGTCAGGGAAAAGAAGATTTTACATTGTTTTTAAAAAATGAATTTCATAAAAAAAATATTAGAAAGAAAAAATATATTTTATACTCTTTTGTTTCTGTGTACGCTTATCCCTTCTTTAATATTTGCAGAAGAAGGGGGTCATGGTAGTGTTGCGTTCACGTTTTTTGGTATTGCAATTCTTCTTATGGCGGCGAAACTTGGGGGGCTTATAGAGCGCTTCGGTCAGCCTTCTGTGTTGGGAGAACTTATTATAGGGGTGATTATCGGAAATCTTGGACTTGTAGGATTTCATTTCTTTGATTCTTTCAGGGGCAACGAAATAATTTCATTTCTCGCTGAACTTGGAGTGGTAATTCTTCTTTTCCAGATAGGGCTTGAGAGTAATATACAAAAAATGAGAGAGGTGGGATTACGCGCGTTTCTTGTGGCGGCAGTGGGAGTTATTCTCCCCTTTGTTCTTGGTACGTATGTTGTCGGCCCTCTCGTGTTTCCAGGTCTTCAGTCTATTGCGTACCTTTTTCTTGGTGCTTCGCTCACTGCGACATCTGTTGGTATCACCGCGCGTGTTTTCAAAGATTTACACTTTCTCAAATCAAACGAAGCCCAAATAGTACTTGGCGCCGCGGTTATTGATGATGTGCTTGGACTCATTATTCTTGCGGTTGTATCTGCAATTGCGTCTGCTGGGTCCGTAAGTCTTGGTGTAGTGTCTTGGATTACAGCAAAAGCAGTATTATTTCTCGTAGGGGCCATTGTACTTGGTTATTTTTCCGCGCCATATATGGGAAGGTTATTTTCGAAAATACACACAGGGATAGGAATGAAGTTCACTCTTGCGATTTCTTTTTGTCTTGTGTTTGCGTATGTGGCCGGGGAAATGGGACTTGCTCCTATAGTTGGAGCATTTGCCGCGGGATTAGTTTTAGATCCTGTTCATTTTGCATATTTTAAAGATCCTCACGTTGTAGAAGACGTGAGAAAAGAAATAATGAGCGCAGGGGACGCTATAAAAGAAAAGATGGAAAAAACGCTTATGTATCACTCCCATCGACATATTGAGGATCTTATTGAACCCCTTTCATTTTTTTTGGTCCCACTTTTTTTTGTGATTACGGGGATGGGGGTGAGAATAGAAACGATATTGAATCTTCCAGTGCTTCTGACTGCGCTTGGTATTACGATAGCAGCATTTATAGGGAAAATAGCGGCTGGGATGGTTGCTGGGAAGGTAAAAAAATGGGTTGTAGGATGGGGTATGGTGCCCCGTGGAGAAGTCGGGCTTATTTTTGCGACAATTGGAAAAACATTGGGAGTTATAAATGACGAACTTTTTTCGGTTATTATCGTTATGGTTGTTTTTACAACACTCTTCACTCCTCCTATACTTGCAAGTCTTATAAAGAAGGTGAAAAAATAATCATCCAAGAGTCTGTGAGTATTTTCCTAGCTGTTTGACAACGAGTGTTAAATATGGTTTCCTAAACAAAGTTTTTTGAAATAAATAAGAGAGTATAGCGTGAAGAAGATAATAGAAGAAATTGGAGAAAAAAATTTTTTGCTCCTTCTTAATCACCTCCTCGTGATGAAAAGAAAACCGTTTTTCAATTCGTTCGACGACGCGATGGAATGTATTATGGAACGAGGTATATACGGAATCCTCATACGCGAAGGGGTTGCGCGGGATGAAGACGAAGCAAAGAAGATTTTTTTCGATAAAAAAAAGAACTTTCTTTTCTAAAAAGATACCCGCCGGAATATTCTCGGCGGGATTTTATTATTATAACCATCGTGATTTATTGACATGAGTACGTGGACGTCATACCTTTAATAAATTGGAATATGGACACAATAGTATTTGACATAGAAACGAAAAATACATTCGCGGATGTAGGCGGAGACAGAAACATCGACAAACTCGATGTATCGGTGGTGTGCATTTATTCATATGAGAAAGATGCGTATACCTGCTTTGAGGAACATGAATTTAGCGCATTAGGCGACATACTTCAGCGCGCGCATCTTCTTGTTGGATTTTCGAGTAAGAGATTTGATGTACCTGTATTGAATAAATATTTCAAATTCAATCTCGCCGCGATCCCCCATTATGATATTCTTGAGGAAATAGAGAACGCGTGGGGGAGGCGCATAAGCCTTGATCTCCTCGGAGAGGCGAATGTAAACGCAAAAAAAACGGGACACGGACTTGATGCAATTGATTGGTATCGGAACGGTGAGATGGATAAATTGAAAGAATACTGTACGCAGGATGTAAAAATAACAAAGGATATTTTCGATCTTATCAGAGAGAGAGGATATTTATGGATTCCCCAGCGTAATTCTCCGGAAATGGCAAGAGTGCTCCTTCCTTACAAGGAGGAGGAGCCAAATCCCCAAGCGAGCTTGTGGTAGATGGTTTTAAAGGGAAAAACGTATTGAAATATGATACTATAAGGAAAAGGTTTTTTGTGTCCATAAAAATACGTTGTTATGTTTCTTAACCCAAAAAAGAACAGAGTGTTGGTGATCGTGGTTGTGTTTTTTCTTGCATTGGGGCTTATCCTCGCCTATATGCCTGTCTTTTTCTGAAAAATTGTTATTCCCCCGCCATATATAGTGGCGGTTTTTTTTATTTTGGAGTACATTGAAGAAAATAATCATCGCATATAATGGATAAAGAAGTAAGAAAACTTATTCGCGAAGAAACGCAAAGGCGTGACGATTCTATTAATCTTATCGCGTCGGAAAATTATGCGTCCAAGGACGTACGGGAAGCCCTTGGGAGCGTTTTTCTCGATAAATACGCGGAAGGATATCCTGCGGAGCGTTATTACGCGGGGAACGGTGTGATTGATGCGCTTGAAAAACTCGCAATACAAAGAGCGCGGAAGCTGTTTTCTGTTTCTTCGGGAGAATGGGATGTGAACGTGCAGCCCTATTCCGGATCTCCCGCAAATCTTGCGGTGCTTCATGCGCTTATTCCCCGCGGAGAGAAGATAATGGCAATGTCTCTTGCGATGGGAGGACATCTGACTCACGGACATAAGGCAAGTGTCACCGGAAAAATATGGGAGCAGGTTCCATACGGCGTTGATAGATTGCGCGAAGAAATTGATTATGGAGAACTTCTGCACATCGCGCTTGTCGCGCGTCCTAAATGTATCATCGCGGGAGGCAGCGCATACGCACGGAAGATAGACTTTAAGAGAATGAGAACGATTGCGGATGAGGCGGGATCAATTCTTTTTGTGGATATGTCTCATTTCGCGGGGCTTGTTGCGGGAAAGATGTATCCTTCTCCGTTCCCCTATGCGGACGTAGTGACAACAACTACGCACAAAACACTGCGTGGTCCTCGCGCGGCAATGATTTTTTCGAAGAAAAATTATTCCCCCGCAATCAATAAAGCTGTGTTTCCGGGAATACAGGGGGGACCTCATATGAATCAGGTTGCCGCGATTGCGGTTGCGTTACACGAAGCAGGAACGCCCGCGTTCAGAAAATACGCATCACGCGTCATTGAGAATGCGAAGGCGCTCGCGAACGAATTAGAACGCCTTGGGTGGAGAATTGTTTCAAATGGGACCGATACGCATCTTTTTCTCGTTGATGTGGCGCATAGAGGAATTTCAGGAGGGGTCGCAAGCAGGGAGCTTGAAAAGGCGGGAATCATTCTCAATAAAAATATGATACCGTTTGATGCGCGTACGCCGGGAGATCCTTCGGGAATCAGAATTGGAACGCCCGCGATGACTACCCGAGGAATGGGGATGAGAGAGATGCGGTATATTGCGGGATATATACACGCAATTCTTTTGAAGAAAAATGTCGCGGAAACAAAAAAAATGATAAAAATACTCGCAAAAAAATTCCCTATTGCTCGATAAGGGAATTTATGGCATATTATACACATGAGCATGCTTTGTGCGACATATCGTAACCATACTGATATCTCTCTTTGGGGAGGATTGGTTTTGTGCACGTAGACGCACCTCGGACGTTTTATCATTAGGAACGAAACCAACCCTCCCTTCGGAGGGATTTTTGTTTTCGGAGGGAAAAGAACATTTATAAATAAATAGAGGTATGTCATGAAAAACACAGTAGCACGGTTGGTACGCTATTTTACCGAGGGGATAGGCGCATACACAACCGGTACCATGATAGGGATCGAGGTGGAAACGCAGTTTGTCGATCGTTCCGGTTTTCCGATATCAATTGATACCGCGAAGAAAATATTTCACCTATTTCATTCTGATACGCGATATGGAGAGTGGGTTGTCACCGCGAAAAGAAACAAGATGATCACCGAACTCACTTCTTTATGGAGGAATGATAGGATGCTTTATGAGCTTGGAAGGCATAATATAGAGCTCAGTTTTTCTCCGAAACACAAGAATGTCGCGGTGGATGAAGCTCAACGCGGATTGTGGATTCTCGAAGAAAACGCGAATGCCTGCGGTGCGTATCCTTTTTTCGGACCGATCATCGATTCAGATGAGAATCTTCTTGTAGTGCCGGATGAACGCGACGCGGCATGGCTCGCGCTCGACGGACCGGAAGCGCTGAACCTTCTCGCGCGGACCTCATCAGTCCAGTTTACTGTTGATGTGCGTCCAGAGGATGCAATATATGTTCTGAATACGCTTGGAGAGAATGTTGAAGCGTTCCTCTCGGATTATCCTCAGGACGCGCTATGGAAAAGATACATATCTTCATCGCGCGCAGGATATCGCAGCGATCGGTATGGAGGACCCCTTTTATTCGGCGGCATTGAGGATTACTGCGCGCGCCTCGCGGAGCATGCTATCGTAGTCGGAAATACGCTTATATCGCACGAGGAAACGTCCTCTTTCAATATCCCTCTTTTCATACGATCCGTATGGTGGCATTTCAGATTGAAGCGCTACGGAGAAAAGCTCTGTGTCGAGATACGTCCGTGCGCGAGAAAGAAAGATTCTTCGATAAAAGACCAGTTTTCTTTTGTGCGAAGGATACTCAGTCCCCTCATATAAAAATATCCCGGGAGATTCTTCTCCCGGGTGATATATTGTACAATCAACATGAAACAAATGAAGAAAATATTATTTCTGGATATTCTTTCGGGAGATAAAAAAATAAAAGAACGCACCGCTACTACCGTATATAGGGGAATTTCCTATGGAGAGAGCGTGCGGCGTTTTTCGGGTATTTCGAAGAATGATTTTTTTGAGATTGACGCCTCGCGAGGGAGATTTCCGGATACGGCGCGTATTCGCATGGTATTCATCGGAGGGTCTGTTGAGAATCCTGTTCGCGGATCCGAAAGCGTATGGATGAAAAAAACCTACGCATTTATAAGAAAATTAAAAAAAGAAAATATTCCAATTCTCGGAATATGCGGCGGACTTCAATTTACGGTGCGGGCTCTCAATGGGGATATCGTGGAGAATAAAAACGGACGCGATTTCGGAAATACGCGTATTACTCTCACAAAAAAAGGAATAGACGATTATCTTTTCTGCGGAGTGAAGAGTTCGTTTGTGTCGATGGAAAGCCATCGCTATATGGTGAAAGAAATGCTCCCCGGATGGATGCTTCTCGGAAGTTCCGAAAAGACGCGTATTGAGGCGATTGGAATCGGTGAGTGTATTCGACTTCTACAATTTCATCCCGAAATGAGGGTTTCTCACATCCGCGCGATCGGACGTATGCGCATGAAAGCTCTTGAAGAGGAGGGATTCGGGGGAAGGAGGGGGGTTGGGAATTTTCTTTCCTCAATACGATCGACGGATGCGGTAGGAAGAAAAATAGTAAGAAATTTCATGCGCCAATGGAATGGGTCTTTACAAACTCCACGGCGCCGAGGTACACTGAAAAAGTAATATGCAACAGTCAATACACGCTTTCTCATATTGGTTTACGAACAAACCTCGCTCGGGGAAGGTGTTTTAACGCAAACTCATTCGTCTTTTTAAAACCTCTTCCTCGGAAGAGGTTTTTTGTTTCTTCCGCGTAATTTAAAAACTAAATAATGGAGAAGACACAATGAATACAATGGAAAAATTCCTTTCTCATTTCTCATTTTCGGGCGCGATGAGAAACTATGTTGGAGTTGAACGCGAACGGTTCTTAAAAAATACCGAGGGAATATATGTTCCTCAGGCAAAGAGGTTTCTTTCGGAGATAAAAGATCCGCGCTGGACGTATGAGCTTTCCGCGTGTCAGGTAGAGGACAGAACAGATCCGCGAGATAATCTTCTTGAGTTGAAATATGATCTTATTCGGAATACGAATAGTGGAATCCTTGTCGCGGAAAAAATAGGAACTAAACTAGTGTGCGAAGAAGTTGCTTCATATGATATGCCGCTTGACGTGTTTCCCACGGAACGATATGAAAATATCTCCCGTGCTATCAGCACTGATCGTCTGCGTTCCGCGTGCCGTGTCGCGGGAATACATATACATATCGGAGTGGGTTCCGTTAAAGACGCGATATCCACTCATAACGCGTGTGTGGAACATATGGAAGAACTTATCCGCATGGGAGACCATTCTTCCGGAGAACGAATAGCGCTTTATAAGGAAATGGCGGAAAAATGGGAACCTCCGACATATGAAAATACGGAACACTTCCTCGAAACCGCCTTAAGAGAAGGATTCGCCGACGATCCGAAACGCTGTTACCATTTTGTGCGTATTAGTGTGCACGGAACAGTGGAATGCAGGATGTTCGGAATAACGCCGCACGAAGATGAAATAATATATTGGGCGGAATTTCTTACACAAATAACCAGAGGTGTGTGATGAATAATCGCAAAAAAGAAAGGGAAATGCGTAGCGCATTCAATAAGGAAGCCAAGAGAATCATTTCTCAAAAGCAACTTTTTGTTCGCCGGCCCGAAGACATGAAGATTGGTCTTGAATCTGAAATAGGCGTTTTTAACCTTAAAAGTACGGAATCCGATACGGTAGCGGTGCGTGATGCGATAGTGGCGGAGGTCGGAGGTGAGGGCGCGGATGTTGAACTCGGAGCGTTTCAGCTTGAACTCCGCACGCCGCCGATAGGGATTTTTTCTCAAGAAGGACTTGAATCTCTTGAAAAGAAATATCGAAGCATCACCGATACCGCCGAACGCATTGCGAGGAAACATGGGTTTTCAACGTTAAGGTGCGGGACAAACCCGTTTGTGCGCATTCATGGAACTCCAAGAACGAAAAAGGAGAAATACGTGCAAGTTCCTGATTTCCAGAATGTTCACCGGAGAGAATATACGGATATTCATATGGGAATACGCGGAACGCGGGTGAATATAGGAGACGCGTCAATAGTATCCCTCTTCCAGTCATTTCAGGTGAATGTGGGATCCTCATCTCTTAATGACGCAGTCATGCTTATGAATTACGCATTTATGATCGGACCGTATCTTATGGGAATCGGCGGAAATTCCCGGTATCTTGAGTGTACTGATACCGGTATAAACGATATACGCATTCTCTCGTGGGAATCGAGCCACGACACACGAACGGTACGCGACGTAATACGGGGAATGAAAACGCGCATAGGGCTTCCGGAGAGATATTTTTTGGGAATTGAAGATTATTTTTCGCGTGTATCAAGGTATCCATTCATTCTGTATGCTCCCGAGATGGCGTTGCGCATAGGAATAGGACTCCATTGGCTTGATACGCGGTTAAAGATAATAGGAAATGACGCGGTGGTGGAATTTAGAATGCTTCCCACGCAGCCGTTTCCCGATGATGAGATATCGTTCGCGCTTGCGTTCGTCGGCAGACTTCTTTATGCGGCACATACGAGAGAGGTATTGCTTCCATTTGAACTCGTGAAGGAAAATAGGCTGAGCGCACTTCTTTATGGAACGCATGCTCTTGTATGGATAAATAACGGCGGATTATTGGAGCGCGTCTCTATTAAAGAAGCTTTGGAAATGGAGATAACTCGAGCGATATATGGACTTCGCGTTATGGGAATTGATACAAGCGAGAGGCTCAATGAGTTCGTTATGAGATATAAGAAGAATTCACCGTCGGAAATTCTCGCGACGATTCTCGATGGAGAAAAAAATCCATCAAGAGAAACGATGTGGAACGCATTAGTGTCCGCGCATATGATACGATAGCAAAATACATTCCCCGCATTTCCTGCGGGGTTTTTATTTGAAGAAACGAAAAGACAACTGTATGATTGGTTCATATGATTGTCGATGGAAAAAGCATCGCGGAACACATTGCCGCGCGTCTCCGGAAAGAGCATACGGATAAATTTCTCGCTGTGTTTTCTGTGGGAGATGACGCGGCGTCGAAAAGTTTTATACACCAGAAAGAGAAAGTCGCCCGAGAACTTGGTATTGATTTCCGCAGATATAATTTTTCTGAAAATGCGACAACAAGTGATCAATTGAGGAAAAAAATACAGGATATTGTGGGAGAAGATGCGTGCGGTGGCGCGCTTGTGCAACTTCCCCTTCCTTGCGCGTATGATACTCAATACATACTCGATTCGATTCCCAAAGAGAAAGATGTTGACGTGCTAAGTACGAACGCCCGCGCAGATTTTCGTGATGGGATGAGTTTCATTATTCCACCGCCCGCGGGAGTGGTCTTTGAAATAACGAGACACCTTCCGATGAAAGAAAAAATTGTCGCGGTAGTGGGGACGGGAAGGCTCATAGGTACTCCTGTTTCCTTATGGCTTAAGGAAAAATGCAAGAAACTTATTATCCTTAAAAAAGGAGACGATTTTGAAGTGTTGCGTCACGTGGATATCGTGATATTAGGAACGGGAATTCCGAAGCTTATACGCCCTGATATGGTAAAGAAGGATGCGTACATAATTGATTTCGGATATGGAAAGGAAGACGGGGAGCTGTGCGGAGATTTCGACGCGGAATCGCTTCCAGAAGAATCTTCGATATCATATACCCCCACTCCGGGTGGAACGGGGCCTATTCTCGTAATGAAACTTATGGAAAATTTCTTTGTAACGTCATCTCAAGAAAAAAATTAATTAAAAAAATCCCCCGCCAATATTTAAAAGTTTTGGCGGGGGATTTTTTATTTTTCCTCTATTTCCCCTACTACTATCTTTTTCTCAGACATTTCTTTTGTTTTCTTTTTTATGGATTCAAGAAGCTTCTTTTCTTCTTTAAGCTTTATTCTTACATTATCAAAGCCGACACCGAGCTTTTCCGTGTCAAACGAGAAACTTGCGCCTGCTTTCGTCACGACGCCATATTTGAGTGCCGTAGTAAGAACGTCAGCTTCATACGAAATTCCTTCCCCGTACATAATATCAAATTCAGCAATTTTAAACGGAGGAGCAACCTTATTTTTTACCACCTTTGCTTTCGTGCGGTTTCCTATAACGTCTTCTCCTTTTTTCACCTGCGCGATACGGCGCACGTCTACTCGCACTGATGCGTAAAACTTAAGTGCCATGCCTCCCGGAGTGGTTTCCGGATTCCCGAACATAATTCCAATCTTCATGCGGAGCTGATTGATGAATATGATAATTGTCCCTGTTTTTGCGGCGATCGCGGTGAGCTTACGAAGTGCTTGCGAAAGAAGACGAGCTTGGAGTCCAACATGAGACGCTCCCATCTCTCCTTCTATTTCAGCGCGAGGTGTGAGTGCGGCAACAGAATCTACGACGACGATACTAATAATTCCTGATCGAACGACGCTTTCGAGAATGTTTAAAGCCTCCTCTCCATTGTCTGGTTGTGAAATAATGAGATCTTTAACTTTTACCCCTATCTTCGCGGCATATTCAGGATCGAGCGCGTGTTCCGCGTCAATAAAAGCGGCCCTCCCCCCTTTTTTTTGAACTTCCGCGATTGCATGAAGGGCAAGCGTCGTCTTTCCGGAACTCTCAGGACCGAAAATTTCTATGACTCTCCCTTTTGGAAATCCTCCTCCTAGCGCAATATCAAGAGAGAATGATCCGGAGGGAACGGTTTCTACCTTTGTGTGGAGTTGGCTCCCGAGCGTCATTACAGAGCCTTCTCCAAATCTTGATTGAAGCGATTCCATAAGCGAAGTGATGTCTCCGACGGAATGCTGCTCCTTTTTATCTTCTTTTTGTTTCTTTTTGAATGCCATAGGGCTATTATAACCCGTCTGAAGTTTCGGTACTATCTTCCAAAGAGGATCCCCCTCCTGATTCTTCAACTTCCGCTTCTTCGATTATTGGTTCGCGTTCTGTGCTTGTGGGCGCTTCGTAAAACAACTGTCTTTCAAAAGAGTATTCCTTCCCTAGGAATTTTTTTACTTCAAATGTGAGAGTGTTAAATCCTGGAGCGAGTATAAGGTTTTTTTCGAATGATCCGTCGTCTCGCGGATATAATTGTTCTCCGTTTAATATAATATTGTCTTTGGGATCGGCTTTACCTATGAGATGGAACGAGGATGTCGTGACTACGGTATTATCATCAATACCCTCGAGAAAGACGCCTGGATTTTTAAAAAATGAGAAAAGCTGGGTAAGCACGTACGCGGCCACGAAAAATATGAATACACCCCACAGAAACACCTTCTTGTTTATCACGTGCGAACGAAATCTGTTCTTGGGGAGCGCGTCTTCTGCTCCTGATTTTTTGACGATTCCCGTGTGTTTAAAATATGTTCGCCACAACTCTTCTCCGTCGAGATTGAGAGTTTCCGCTATCTTGAGTATATATCCGTGAACGTACGGCGCCGAAGGAAGTTTATCGAACCGATCATCGAGGAGTAACGAGAGAAATCGGTCGGAAATTCCGGTTATTTGCGCGAGCTTTTCCACCGAAAGCCCCTTTGCTTTCATGGCGTCGGTGAATATTTCTGATGCGGAACGTTCCTCCATGCGTTTATAGTATATTCTTTATCATGAACACTCAATACTCGCCAGCCCATCGCAATAGATGGGCTGGCAAAGAGCGCGTGTAATTTCTTTTTATAAGAGTACGTCTCTCGGTTTTGCGCCATCACCGGGTCCCACTACGCCTCGTTCCTCCATCATATCAAGAAGACGGGCCGCGCGGGCGTATCCGACTTTAAGTCTGCGCTGGAGAAGAGACGCGGATGCTTTTCCCGCGTTTCGTATCACCTCAACCGCCTCTTCGTATAATTCATCATCGTCACCATCTCCTTTTGCCTCAAAATCCTCGAAATTCAAAGATGGCCGATCATTCGCTTCTTCAAGAGTCGTGGTGTTTATATGTTCCGAGGTGAGTGTTTGATTATTTTTCTTTATAAAACTGACGACGCTCTTTATTTCGTCCTCGGTAATAAAGGCTCCTTGCACGCGTTTTGGTTTTGAGAGTTCGGCGGAAACAAAGAGAAGATCGCCTCGCCCAAGAAGTTTTTCGGCGCCTGCGCTATCGATAATGGTGCGGGAATCAATCTGACTCGCGACCTGAAGCGCGATGCGCGTCGTAATGTTTGCCTTAATAAGCCCAGTGATGACCTCAACCGAAGGGCGTTGAGTTGAAACAATGAGATGAATTCCCGTTGCGCGTGCCATCTGGGCAAGCCGAATAATGGCGCCCTCCACCTCCCTGCCGTATGAGGACATAAGATCAGCAAGTTCATCAATGACAATAATGATATAAGGAAGACTTCCGTGGTTTTTGTGATAGCTTTTTATATCACGCGATCCGGATTCGAGGAGAAGCTGATAGCGGCGATCCATTTCCTGTATTGCCCACCGAAGCGCACCGAGAGCTTTTTTATTGTCGGTGATCACGGGGGTTAAAAGATGCGGAATGCCCCCATATATCGAAAGCTCGACGCGTTTGGGATCCACCATAATAAATTGAAGCATCTCAGGAGAGTTTTTAAATAAAAGAGAAAGAAGTACGGCATGAAGCGTGATTGATTTTCCGCTCCCGGTTGCTCCCGCGACAAGAAGATGAGGCATTTTTCCGATGTCTTGGAAGATTGGTTCTCCGCTCACATTTCTTCCGAGTCCGAACGCGAGAGCGCCAAGCTTTTGGAATTCAGGATAAAGGAGAATGCTTCCAAGGCGTACTGTTGCCGCGGCCTTGTTTGGAACCTCAATGCCGACGAGGGATTTTCCAGGGATCGGCGCCTCAATGCGGATCGGATGCGCCGCAAGCGCAAGCGCAAGATCCTGTCCGAGCGCAAGAATGCGGGAAAGGCGTACGCCTTCGGCGGGTTTCAATGTATAGCGCGTGACCGTCGGTCCTACGTTTATCTCTCCCATCTCAACGGAAATGCCGAAACTTTCAAGAGTGCGTTTGATGATATTTGCGTTCGCGTGGAGATCGCCGATCGTCGGTTTCTCAACGACGGATGAAAGAAGTGAGAGGGGCGGCGCGACATAGTTTTTTATCGGTTTTGCCTTTCCTTCGGAGAGTGATGGAATGTCGTCCATAGTAGTCATTTTCTTTTCCTCCTCATCTCTCTTTTTTTCTTTCGGTTTTTCTTCTTCTTTTTTAGTGGAAGTGGGTATTGCCTCAGGAAGCGTTATCGCCACTTTCTTTTCTTCAGGCTCAATCTCTCTTTTTTTCTTTAATGAGAAAAGATTCAAATTAAGGGGACGATTTAACGCGACAAGAAATGAGATAATCACTACCACGAGCATAATGACGAAGGCCGCGGGAATTCCAAATGGAGATTCGAGAGATCCGACAAATTTTCCTACAAATCCCCCGCGGTCCGGAAGAATGAGGTCAATGAGTCCGAGCCCTGAGAGAAAAAGAAATATGCTTGCACCCGCGGTGATGCCAATAACGCGATTGTCTTCATAAGCCTCTTTTGAAATAAAAGAGAACGCGAGAATGAAGAAGATGAGGGGAAAAAGGAAATATCCAAGACCAAAGAGTTTTGAAAGTCCGTGATATGATGCTTCTCCCCATGGCCCCGCCTGTCCGACTCCCGCGAGAATAAAGAGTACGGCGATACCCAAGAAAAAAACGACCATAATGGTCTTTGCGATATCAGGGTGGATTGATTCACGAATAGTTATCCTTTGCTGGGATTGTGGCGTTCGCTGTTCTTTCCGTTTCCCGTTCTTTTTTGATCTGCTCATATAATTGATACTATTTCATTAAAGTGCACATTGGAATAAAATTCAATGTAATGGATGATTCGATATTCAGGACGTACGACGTCCGCGGGGTATATGGGCGCGATCTTAATACCGAGACGGCTCGTTGCGTCGCTCGCGCGTTCGGAAAGATAGTAAAAAAGGGCGTTGTGATAATCGGGTACGATGCGCGTATCAGTTCCCCCGCTCTTTTCCGCGCGCTTCAAGATGAACTGAGAAAAAACAAAAATTTTTCCGTGTGGACTATAGGTATGGCTACGACCCCCATGTTCTATTTTGCCGTGAATACGCATCGTGCCGCGGGGGGGATTATGGTGACCGCATCGCATAATCCAAGAGAGTGGAATGGTTTTAAGGTGGTTGGAAAGGGTGCGCGCATGATTGGAGGGAGGGAGATAGGAAGGGAGGTAATGCGCGCGCGTATGCAAAAAAAAGAATGGAAAAAAGAAAAAACACGAGGAACGGTGATTCGGAAAAATGTCATTCCGGAATACGTAGATTTTCTGGAATCATATACAAAGATAAAGAGGCCAATGCGCGTAATATTCGATTGCGGAAACGGCGTTGCGGGTATCGTATTGAGAAAGCTTATCCCGCGCGTAAAGAACATCGATGCGTATTTTCTTTTTTCCAATCCCGACGGACGTTTTCCAAAGAGGAATCCTAACCCCCTTGCTTCCGGAGCGCTTACTCCCCTTGCGCGTAAAGTGAGAGACATAGGGGCAGACATTGGAATTGCATTTGATGCCGATGCGGACAGGGTATTTTTTGTAGACGCAAAAGGAAGATTAATTCCCTCATATGCCGCTATGTTCCTTTTTCTTAAGGTTTTTAAAGAGCCCTTTGTGAGTGAGATATTGATGTATCACATGTTGAGGAGCGTGGGATTTTCAGGAAAAATTTTCAAGACGAAAGTGGGTACGTATTTTATAAAGGAGAAGATGAGAAAAGAGAACGCCTCGGTTGCGGGAGAATATTCGGGACACTATTATTTCAGAGACTTTTTCTTTGCCGACTCGGGAATTCTTGCCGCAATGACCCTTCTTTCCGCGCTTTCAAACGAAGAGGGATCATTGGGAAAGTTTTTTGATCAGCTCCCCTCTTTATTTATTAATCTTGTAAACATACCATTGATAAATCTTGATATTGCGCGTATAGAAAGTCTTTTAACCGCAAAGGCAAAGAAGATAGACTTTACCGATGGAAAAACATTTATCTTTAAAACCTCGTGGATTAATGTGCGTCCCGCGAATACGGAACCGCTTATTCGCTTTTTTATCGCGGCAACAACAAAGAAAGAAATGAATGCTTTGACGCGCGTTATTAAATCACGTACACTCTAAGTGTTTTTATATTTATGGACACTCACTTAGACGTTCTTGTGGTTTCAGATGTGCATCTTGGATCTGATATGTCGCGCGTGAAAGAGCTCACTGAATTTCTCAGTGGACGGACGATAAAAAAAATAATTTTGAATGGAGATATCTTTGACAGCGCGAATTCGCGCCGTTTGCATAATGAGGACTGGGAATTTCTTTCGCTTCTCCGCGAGAGGTCGGGGAACGGAACGGAAATAATATGGATTGCGGGAAATCATGATGTTTCCACGAAGAACTTCTTTATGCTTGTTGGAGCGCAAGTTTGTTCCGAATATATATTCTCATATAACGGGGAACGGTATCTTGCGATACACGGACATCAATTTGACCGTTTTCTCATAAAAAATGAGATAGTGGGAACGACGATGGGGGTGCCCTACCGCCTTTTGCAGAAGATTGAGGGGAAGAAACAGATTGTAAGCAGGTTCGTAAAACGAAGATACAAATCGTGGCTACGTCTTTCGAAGAGGGTCGCGCGCGGGGCCGCGGCGCACGCGCTGAATAAAAACATAAAGAACGTGGTGTGCGGACACACTCACCAGCCTATGGATACGGTAGTACATGGAGTTCGATATCTGAACTCGGGATCCTGGGCCGACTCCCCCGTTTCATATATCGCGTTTGCGGATGGGAAGGTCTGGATAGAAACAATAAAGTAAACCTCGTTTATAGGAAATCTAGAAAATGCCCGTTTTGTGGTCTTTTTTTGTGTAAAATTCAAAAACAGAAAAAATCAAGAAAAACTGGTTAATTTTTTAACAACCTGATAATGCGATAAAACCTACATTTTATTAAAAATGACCCAAAATTGTTTACCGATAAACATTTTGTATAAACAACCTGATAATGCGATAAAACCTACATTTTTCAAAAATAGGCGAAAAAATTGTTTACCGATAAACATTTTTACACATAAATTTACATATAAAAATTAATTTTTTATTTCTTTAAAAAAAACACCATTAATCTGGTGTTTTTAAAAATTTATTCCTCTTTTTCGCCGTCAGGCACATTCCCTATCCCTAACATAAAGAGAAGAACTGCCTTTTTTATAAACGTATGCCCGAAAAAGAATAATACACACATAATTATCATAAGAATATACATCTCCGATCCTTTCGGAACCAGAAAGTAGACAACGATACCTGAGATGATAGAAAGAAGAATATAAATCTTTCTTCTCTCCTCATTCCAAAAATATCCAAAGAGGGTAATGAGTACGATAAAAAAGAAAACAATAGTTTCAATCACGGAGTACCTCCTTTTCTTTTTAATGTATAAATGGGTATTATTTCTCCGCATTGTGGACATTCGAAAAACCTTCTTAGTTCTTTCATGATTGTTTTTTTGCATTTCTCACATTGCATAAATCTGGAAACAGAAACATTTTTCATAACCTTTCCGCAATGGAAGATAGTTGCGCCAAAACGGTGGATTTGGATACGCGAAAGAGGAATGTCTTTAAATGAATGGATAGCGTCCATATGGAGTCCTTGTTAAAGATGCTCAGATTAAAATAAAATATTGTTTCAGATTTGTCAATCCTTAGATATTTTTTTATCGAAACATTTGGAGAGGTATACTTATTACAATGAAGGAGAAAAACAACCTTGGCGCTGAAGGAGAAGCGTATGCGTGCGAATTTCTGAAAAAGAAAGGATACGAGATTATTGAGAAAAACGCGCGTATGCGTTGCGGAGAAATAGATATTGTGGCGCGGGATAAAAACGGAACGCTTGTGTTTGTTGAGGTAAAAACATCGAGAGAGTTTTCCGCGGAAGGATTTCATCCGGAAGATCATATGACGCCTCAAAAAATAAACAATTTCAGGAATTCCTCTTCGCTTTATGCAAACGCAAGAAAAAATCTTGTGGATGATAGGGTGGGATTTCGTTTAGATCTCATTGCGCTCGCAAAAGTGGGAAATGATTTTGTGGCGCATCACTACGAAAACGTCTGTTAGCGCTTTTTCTGCTGTTTTTTGGACGATTTTTATTTTTATGGAGATATAGTGTTGTTGTCGCGTTTATTTTCATAAAAAGACAAAACTCTTTCCGTGTTGTATTTATGCGGTCATATAGCGCCCTGTGGATAACATGAGGATTGTTGACTGATTTTGTGTTTGGGAGTAGACTATTCACATACCGTAAACGACCGCTCCTTGTGAGCGGATGTTTATTAAAAACCTCGCGCAAGAG
Organism: Minisyncoccota bacterium; assembly: GCA_020059585.1. GTDB lineage: Bacteria > Patescibacteriota > Minisyncoccia > UBA6257 > GWB1-50-10 > GWA2-45-9. Next base: position 34,073 of record JAGVBU010000008.1, on the reverse strand, counting down.
GGAAAAAGGTCAAAAAAATAAATAAAGATATGATGGATATAAAATCACTCGGTACTGCCATTGATCAGATCGCCGCGGAGAAGGGGATTCCTTCGGATCGCGTGCTTGAGGCGGTTGAATCGGCGATTGCCGCCGCGTATAAGCGCGAATACAGGAAAAAAACCGAAGTAATCCGCTCGAAGTTCGATCTTTCTACGGGAAATATAAAATTTTGGCAGATAAAAACCGTCGTTGATCCCGAAGAAGTGCGCATTGTAGCCGACGAGGAAGAGGTGGAAGAACAGAAAGAGACGAAAGAGGACGAAACGGCGCTCCCGCGGTACAACGAGGATCGCCACATTTTTCTCGCTGATGCAAAGAAAATAAAAAAGGACGCGGTCATCGGAGAAGAATTGGAGTTCCCGCTCGAGATGCACGCGGATTTTGGACGCATTGCCGCGCAGACCGCGAAGCAGGTGATATTGCAAAGTATTAGGGAGGCAGAACGGAAATCAATACAACAGGAATTCTCGGGAAAAGAGGGGGAAATAGTGAGCGGTATCATTCAGCGGTTTGAACGCGGAAATGTGTATGTGGATTTGGGACGCGCGATTGGAATTATGTTTCCCAACGAGAGCATTCCAAGCGAGCATTATCGCGTGGGTCAGCGTATGCGGTTTTTTGTTCTTGCGGTACAAGACGATCCGCGCCGACCCGGAATAATACTTTCGCGCGCGCATCCGAGATTTGTCGTGAAATTATTCGAACTTGAAATTCCCGAGATGGCGGAAAGTATCGTGGAAATAAAGGGTATTGCGCGTGAATCGGGAAGCAGGACGAAAATTGCAGTTGCCTCGAATCAGGAGGGAGTGGATCCGGTTGGATCGGCGGTGGGGCAGCGAGGAATGCGCGTGATGGCGGTGACCAACGAGCTGGGAAATGAAAAAATAGACATCGTCGAATGGTCTGAGGATGTGGAGAAATTCATATCCCATTCACTTTCGCCCGCGAAGGTGAAGCTTGTTGAATTGCTTCCTCGGCGGGAAGCTCGAGTACTTGTCGCGGAAGACCAGCTTTCTCTCGCAATAGGGAAGGGTGGGCAGAATGTACGCCTCGCGGCGAGACTTACGGGGTGGAAGATTGATGTTCGATCTCAATCGAATCCCGATGAGGTACAGGAAGGAGGAGTGGCGGATGCTCCGAAAGAACAGGAATCCGCGGAGGAAAAACAATAAAACAAAGTCGTAGTATATAAAGACACAATAATTATGTGGAATGAATTTTTTGTTATAGGCATATCCGTTCTCGGATTGCTTTTTAGTGCGGTTCTCGCATGGAAAGTAAAAAAAGCGGATGAGGGGTCTGAAGAAGTACGGATGATATCCTCATATATCCGTGAAGGCGCTATTGCGTTTCTTAAGAAAGAATATCAGGTGATCGTGATATTCGCGGTTGTGGTAGCGGCGCTTCTCGCGTTCCTTCTTGATTCGCGAATCGCGATCGCGTTTGTTGCGGGATCGCTTTTTTCGGCAATATCGGGAAATATCGGAATGAGAATTGCGACCGCAGCGAATGGAAGAACAGCATGGGCGGTGAAAGAAAATATTTCGAAGGGATTGAGGATTGCGTTCTCGTCGGGGACGGTTATGGGACTTTCTGTGGTGAGCTTAGGGCTTCTCGGCGTGAGCATTTTGTATATTATGTACGGTGATCCTGAAATCATTTATGGATTTGGATTTGGAGCGTCACTTATCGCGCTCTTTGCGCGCGTCGGGGGAGGTATCTACACGAAGGCCGCTGACGTGGGCGCGGATCTTGTGGGAAAAGTTGAGGCAGGCATTCCTGAAGACGATCCGAGAAATCCTGCGGTTATCGCGGATAATGTTGGAGACAACGTCGGTGATGTCGCGGGAATGGGCGCGGATCTTTTTGAGAGTTATGTTGATTCGATTATTGTGGCGATGGTTTTAGGAACCGCAAGTGTCGCGCTTGGCGGATATGCGGTTGTATTTCCGCTTGTTATCGCGGCATTCGGTATTCTCGCGAGCATTCTTGGGAGTATATTCGCTTCGTTTCTTAAAAACGCAAAACCACATTTTGTGCTGAACTTTGGAATATGGTCTGCTGCGGTACTTTCGCTTATCGCATCCTTTTTCGGTGCGGTATATCTTCTGAATAATGTGTATGTGTTTTACGCGATCGCATCGGGACTTATCGCAGGGATTATTATCGGTGTAGTGACCGAATACTACACATCGGCCCGTTTTTCTCCGACAAAGAAAGTTTCCGCGGCGGCAGAAACGGGTGCGGGAACGAACATCATCGAGGGATTGGGGCTTGGAATGATGAGTATCGGAATACCGGTACTTATTATTGCCGCAACGATATTAATCTCTTACAAAATGAGCGGTGTATATGGAGTTGCGATGGCGGCCGTTGGAATGCTTTCAACGCTTGGTATTACGCTTGCCGCTGATACATATGGTCCGGTTGCAGATAATGCCGCGGGGATTGCGGAAATGGCGCATCTTGGGGAAGAAACGCGCCGCCGTGCCGAAGAACTTGATTCAGTGGGGAATACTACCGCGGCGATAGGAAAGGGATTCGCAATAGGATCGGCGGCGCTCACCGCGGTTGTGCTTGGAGTGAGTTATGCGCATATTGCGGAACTTGAGGTGATCAATATGATCGACATTAATGTGCTTGTCGGCGTGCTTATTGGAGGATTCCTTCCTTTTCTCTTTTCTTCTTTTTCGATGAGCGCGGTTGGGCGCGCGGCCTTTGGTATTGTGAGTGAGGTTCGGAGACAATGGAAAGAAATTCCTGGTCTTGCAGAAGGAAACGCAAAACCCGACTATGCGCAGTGTGTCGCAATCAGCACGAAGGCCGCATTGAGAGAAATGATCGCGCCGGGAATTATCGCAATACTTGCACCTGTTGTTGTGGGATTCCTTTTGGGGAAGGAGGCGCTTGGAGGATTTCTCCTCGGTGCGGTAGCAAGCGGATTCATGCTCGCGGTGCTTATGGCAAATTCGGGCGGATCATGGGATAACGCGAAGAAATATATTGAAGCAGGAAATCTTGGGGGAAAAGGGAGTGCGGCGCATAAAGCGGCAGTGGTGGGAGATACTGTCGGAGATCCATTTAAGGATACCGCAGGACCTTCTCTTAATATTCTGATAAAACTCATGTCTATTATCGCGCTTCTTATTGCTCCGTTCATGTTCTAGAATTGATTTTTTCCGAAAACCCGGCCTTATGGGCCGGGTTTTAATATGGAGCGCGCGGATGTTTTTTTTGACGGATATGGTATCTTTGTGATGTATGAATAAAGAAAATCTTATAAGAAAAATATTGGAAAAATTAGAAAAAGAAATTGTGGAACTTGAGGAAAGCGCGTCTTCGGCGCACGAAGCAAGTGTTGAGGCTCCTGGAGCAATGCAATCCCATAGCGATACCTCGAAATTTCAAAATAAGGTATCAGAGGGAAACATCGGGACAATGATACAGCAGAAAAAAATTCAATCTGAGGCAATAAAGAATGTAGCACTTCCCGAAAGGGCTTCCGATATAAATTTAGGAGCGTGCGTACTTGTCGAAGATTCGGGAATTGAAAAGAGATATATCGTGCTCCCTGGGGGTTCGGGCATCGAAGCGTGGGACGATGAGACGCTCGATTCGTATATGAGCATCACTCCCGATACGCCTATCGGCAAAGCGCTCCTTGGGAAAAAGGAAGGAGAGAAAACATCATTTAAGATAGGGCAGAAAGAAAAAAAACTTCTCATAAAGAAGATCTGGTAACCTTTCAGGAGATGAATTTCAAGAATAAAAAAATTCTCGTGGTGGGATTAGGCACGCTTGGCGGTGGGATCGCGACCGTGCGATGGCTTCTCGCGCGCGGCGCGCAGGTTACCGTGACTGACCTTCGGACGAGAGAGCTTTTAAAAGATTCCGTCAAAGCAATCGGGTTGAGGGGGAGGAAGATACGTTTCGTGTTCGGGAGACATGAAAAAGAAGATTTCGTTTCACACGATGGCGTCGTGGTGAATCCCGCGGTCCGTATTCGCGGGAACGCGTTCCTCGCGCGCGCGAAGAAAAAAGGAATTCCAATTATTAATGATCTTGGTATTTTCTTGAATGAAGTGAAAAATCCAGTCATTGCGGTTACGGGAACACGTGGAAAGACGACTACAACAAATTGGATCGCGCATTTTCTCTCTGGAAAATATACAGGAGTGAAAGCGAGCGGAAATTCATCACGCGACGCGCTTCTAGAACTTCTTCCGCGTATCGAAAAAAAGAAAAAAATCCCCGCGATCCTTGAACTTTCCTCTTTTCAACTTGAATGTGCTGAAAACACAAAAAGAACTCCTGATATTGCGATTATTACGAATCTTTTTCGAGATCACCTAAATCGTCACGGTTCAATGCGCGAATATGCGCGCGCGAAGGCAAATATATTCAAGTATCAGACCTCAAGGCAGATACTGATTTTAAATAAGGATAACGCATGGACCACGTATTTTCTCAAGACAAAGCCGAAAAGCCGAATATACTTTATTTCGAAGGAAGGACAAAATATGCGTAATGGACTTTCTGTAAGTTCACGAGGAGTATTCTTTTTTGAACGTGGAAAAAAGAAAATGGTTTTTTCGCCGAGTATTGTCGATATGATACATAGGCGAGGAGATCATAATATGTATAATTTTCTTTGCGCGGCACTTGCCGCTTATCACGCGGGAATTACGTGGAAAGACATTGCGACTCGCGCGGAAAATCTTCCCGCAATACAATATCGCCAAGAAATTGTTTTTAAAAAAAATGGTATCACGGTAGTAAACGATACGACGGCAACCTCTCCCGAAGGAGCGATTGCCGCGATTAATCGTTTTGGAAGTTTTCAGACAATCTTTATTACAGGCGGAACCGACAAGAATCTTGAATATAAAGAATGGGCAAAGCACGTGAAGAAAAATGTTCCTCCCGAAAATCTATTCTTTCTTGGAGGAAGCGCGACAAAAAAAATGATCCACGCACTCAATAAGATGAGATACTTCGAAAAAAATCGCCCCGCGATATTCAGTGATTTGCGTGGAGTGATGCGCGCGGTGGAAAAAAGAATGATGCGACGAGATTTTTTCTCAACAGTAGTATTCAGTCCCGGAGCGGCGAGTTTCGAGAAATTTAAAAATGAATTCGATCGTGGCGAGAAATTCAACGCGCTTGTACAAAAAATATTCGGGGAAAAATAAAAAAACCTCCGCGTTACGCGGAGGTTTTTTAGTCTATTTTTACCTTGAGTTTTTTTGCTTTTCGTCGTTCGAGTTTCGGCATTTTTACCGTAAGAACTCCGTTTTTTAGCGATGCGACGGACCGTTCTGAATCCACCTCCGCGGGAAGAATAATAGATCTTGAAAAACGTCCCCAGAAACACTCCTGATAAAAGTAATCTTTTTCTTCGATTGTTTCTTTTCTCTCACGGCGTCCGTGTATAGTGATTGATTCGTTCGTAATGTTAATTTCGAGATCATCCGGTTCAACGCCGGCAACGGTAGATTGTACAACGATGTTATCTTTATCTTGATACACATCCACAGTAAGCTGCCCCTCCATTTCGTCATCAATATCAAGCGCGCTTGAAATTTCCTCGGAATCAACGCTAATGGGGGTTGGTTGGGTTCGCACCTTTGCCAGTTCCATAAAAATATTGCGGGAATCTTTTTTAGAATCATCCATATGTGTTCAGTATAGCATATGCGTTATTTTTCTCCCGCTCGCGCGCGGAATTCTTTTAATCGGTCAAATTCTATAAGCACAAAGAACGCGATGACCACAAGAAATAGACTTGGGTATATAAGGAGATTTTTATTTTGAAAGGTGAGTATAAGGTAATTGAACGCAACGTGTACCGCGGTGCCGATAAGGATTCCCCATGTGGCAAATCTTTTTTCTTTTCTTCGAAGGATTCCTTTTGCCCAATAATATCCTATGATTGCGGAAGAAAGAGTGTGAAGGAGTGTCGCGCCAATGAGGCGAAGAGCAGTCGTTTCAAGGACGGTTTCTATGGGAGATGCGGTAATGCTCCAAAGAGAATTCGCTATGACAAAAATATTCTCGACGGTTGCAAAGCCAAGCGCCGCGGCGATCATATAAATCATCGCGTCAACGAGTTCGTCGAATGCGCGATCTTTCCGTACCGCCCAATATGCTGCAAGGAATTTAAAAAACTCTTCTATGAACGCGAGTCCTATTATTGATAGAAGAACCCATTGCGCGGGTATGGGAATGAATGATTGGAAGAAATATTGGACGATGAGTACGAAGATGCTGATGAAAACCCCCGCGCTGAATGTATAAACAATGAGCCGTTTCGGTTCGGGGTTCGTGTCTTTCTTCGAAAAAAAAGCGAACCATATGATTCCTGGAATGCACGCGGCAACAATTGCGAGAACGAGAGAGAGAATATTCATGCACTTCCTATTATACAGGAGCTCCTATGCGCGTTCTACCATAAGGAATTCCTTTTTTTGGTCAAATGAAAATCGTCCATATATTTCTTCGGTGATAAACGGGACGAAAGGATGAAAAAGTTTCAATGTTTCGCGAAGTGTGAAAAGGAGTATGTGTTCAGTATTTTCTTTGGTGGATAATTCTGAAAGCTGCTTTTTTGATATCTCAAGATACGTATCGCAGAAGTCGTGCCAGAAGAACTCATAAAGATCGCGGATTGACTTGCTGAATTCAAACATGCGGAGATTTGTCTCCGTGTCTTTTGTAATTTTAGCAAGCGCCGCCAGTATGTTTCTATCGGCATCAGTTTTTGCTTCGGGTATTTTAAGCGATCGAGAGTCGTCTTTTTCTGTTTGTGTTTGCACAAACCGCGACGCGTTCCATAACTTGTTTAAAAACTTTTTTCCCGCGGTAATTGCCGTCTCGTCCCATCGAATATCCTGTCCGTTTGCTTGCCAGACAATTCCGAATCGAGTCGCGTCCGCGCCATACGCCTCGATATACTTTAAGGGATCTATACCCGTACCGAGACTTTTTGACATTCGTTTTCCGTCTTTCGTGAGAATAGTGCCGTGGATTAATACGTCTTTGAAAGGAATCTCGTTTTGAAATTCGATTCCCGAATAAATCATCCGTGCAACCCAGAGATTCAAAATATCGCGCGCGGTGATGAGCGTTGTTCCTGGATAATATTTTTTTCTATCCGATTCGGAAAGTCCCGCAAAGGGCCAGAGCGCGGATGAGAACCACGTGTCAAGCACGTCGGGTGATTGCTCCATTTCACATGTTTCACAAAACGGACACTTCTCGGGTTTCTTCATCGAAACCACGTATTTTTCTTCCTGCTCTCCATTGGAAATTGGAAATTGAGAATTAGAACTTGCTTCCTGTTTATTTTTGCAAAAATAAACAGGAAGTTGGTGTCCCCACCAGATTTGCCGCGAGACCGTCCAGTCTTTTATATGCTCAAGCCATACGGTATACGGCTTTTCGAAATTTTCAGGATGAATTTTTACCTTCCCATTTTTTACGGCATCAAGCGCGGTGTCCGCGAGCGCCTCCATTTTCAAGAACCATTGCCTTGAAGGAATCGGTTCAATGACGTGTCCGCACCGATAACACACGGCGACGTTGTGCGTGTACGCCTCTTCCTTTTCAAGGAGTCCCGTTGTCTTCAAATCTTCGACTATCTTCCTTCTTGCATCGCCAGTCTTCATTCCTGCGTATTTTCCCGCCCGCGAATTCATTTCTCCCCGTTCATTAATCACTTCCACGAGAGGAAGGTTGTGACGAGATCCGATTTCAAAATCAACAAGATCGTGTGCGGGAGTAACCTTCACTATGCCGGTGCCGAATTCGACGTCAACGGCATCATCCGCGACGACGATAATTATATTCTTCTTCTTTGAGGGTTCGTCGAGAGACCCTTCAATAGAAAGAGATTCAATCTCAAGTTCCTTTCCGACGTATTCCTTATAGCGCGCATCCCGCGGATTCACCGCGAGTCCCGTATCTCCGAATTTTGTTTCAGGACGAGTAGTAGCAAGCGTAAAGGGTCCGTATTTTATAAAGTAAAGTTTTGATTCTTCCTCCTTATACTCAAGTTCAAGTTCAGAAAGGCTTGTCGCGCACCGCGGACACCAATTCACGGTTCGATATCCTCTGTAGAGAAAACCTTTTTCATGATAATGAATGAATGCGTTCTGCACGTCTTTCGCGTACGTGTCGTCCATAGTGAACCGTACCCGCGACCAATCGCACGAAACCCCGAGCTTTTTCAGTTGGTCATAGATAATATTTCCATACTGATTTTTCCATTCCCACACTTTCTCTATAAATTTTTCCCGTCCAAGCGCGAATCGGCTCGTACCCTCTTTTTTGAGCTGTTTTTCAACGACAAATTGCGTGGCAATTCCCGCGTGATCAGTACCTGGAAACCAGAGCGTTTTTTTTCCGCGCATACGATAGAAGCGAATAAGGATGTCCTGAAGCGTGTTATTCAGCGCGTGTCCCATATGGAGCGTTCCCGTTACATTCGGAAGAGGCATATAGGCGATATAATTTTCACCTTCATTCTCGGAGAGATTGTCGGGATTAAAATAGCCCGACACTTCCCATTTTTTATAGAGCACACCCTCGATGTTTTTAGGATCGTATGCGCCTGAAATTGATTCCATATCATCGATTATACCCCTGATTTATATCGAAAATAAAGGGTACTTTTAATGAATTCAATTTCAAATCTTTGTTTGATTCCTGAATTATATGTTTAAGTTTCCGTGTGCGGTGAGCGCGTACTTTTTTTTCTTGAGTATTCCCATATACGTCGCAACCCCGATCATGACCGCGTTGTCGGTGTTGAAATTTTGGGGAGGGGCAATGAAATTAATATCCAATTTCTTGCTTATAATACCAAGCTTTTTTCGCAGTTCTTTGTTTGCCGCGACACCGCCGGAGAGAAAGATGCTTTTTGCATTAAACTCAAGCGCGGCGCGTTCTGTTTTTCTTATAAGAACGTCAAGCGCGGCTTCCTGAAAACTTGCCGCAACGTCAGTTTTTTTTGCTCGTATATGGTCGCGAAGATAATAGAGTACTGAGGTTTTAAGTCCTGAATAACTAAAGTCGTAATCTTTGGTCCCTATCATGGGGCGGGGGAACGAAATACTTTTTGGATCTCCTTTTTCCGCCGCGCGCTGGATTTCCGGTCCGCCGGGATAGGGAAAACCGAGCATTTTTGCCACCTTATCAAATGATTCTCCAACCGCATCATCGCGCGTCTCTCCGAGTTTTTTCCATTTTGTGAGTGAATCCATTTTTAGGAGGATGGTGTGCCCTCCTGAAACGATGAGTGCGACCGCTGGGAATAATTTTTGTTTCGAAAATTGGAATTTGGAATTTGGAAATTCAGTTTTTTGCGAAAGCAAAAAACTGTATAGGTGCCCCTCAAGATGATTCACTCCCATCAGTTTCAATTTTGGATTTTTTTTCTTCAGCTCGTCGTATATTTCTTTTGCAAACGAGATTCCGGCCCAAAGTGCGGGTTCCAATCCTGGTCCAACGGTGACGGAGACCGCATCAACATTCCTTTTTCCTGTATTCATTTTTTTAAAAATCTTTGGGAGGTTCGCAATATGCTCTCTTTTTGCGAGATTCGGAACGACGCCTCCCCATGGGCGATGGGTGTCTATCTGTGAAGATATGATGCTTTCCAATATTTTAAATTTTGGAGAACGGATGCCCCCCGACGCGTCTATAAGCGCAAGCGCGGTGTCATCGCACGATGTCTCTATAGAGAGTATTCTCATAGGGAAAGTATTCAGCATTTGGTACTTGGTATCAAGTACAACGCTCAATACTGTATACTATCTTTATGATTCAACCATTTTTTGTATTCAGCGATTGGGCATTTTTTATCCTCCGAATCGTACTTGCCGCGGTGATGATTTATCACGGGATTCCTAAGTTAAAAAATCCATCCATGACGGGAGAATCTTTTTCAAAGATGGGATTTCGTCCGGGGATATTCTGGGCGCGTATCACGGGGATTCTCGAGACCGTAGGGGGAGTCTTTATCCTGATTGGGTTTTTGACTCAAGCGATTTCCCTTCTTTTTATAATTCAGTTTTTAGTGATTCTCGTGAAATTAAAGAGATTGAAGAGTATGAAAGAATATGAGTTCGATCTAGTACTCTTGGCGGCTTTTATGGTACTCGCCGCGGTTGGCGGTGGTGCGGCGGATTTTGATGGATTTTTCAGCATAATATTATATTAACGACAGCAAAGGGTTTACGAACGGCAAAAGTGCTCGTATACTGACGCCGAGTTATGGCGCGAAGATTTTTCGAAATATTACCCGGTGCAAGTGCGTGGATCACCCTTCTTGGGCTCGTCTTTTTTTCGTGGAAATTTCCGATATGGGTCGTCCTTTTTATAATTCTTTTTGATCTCTTCTGGCTCTTGAAGACAATCTACCTTTTCTTCTATCTCCAGCATTCTTTTTCGAAATTACGGAAAAATACCGCGATTGATTGGCGCGCGAAACTAGAAAATGAGAAGTCGGGAGAATGGGAAAAATTGTGGCATATCGTAATGTTTCCTATGTATAAGGAACCATATGAGGTTGTGCGTGAGAGTTTTATCGATCTGACGAATACGGCATATCCGCTTGAAAAAATGATCGTGGTTCTTGCGACGGAAGCGCGAGGCGGAGAATCAAGTGCGGTAATCGCGCAAAGGATTCAGGATGAGTTCGGATCCCGATTCGGGCATTTTCTCATAACAACTCATCCCGCGGATCTTCCGGGGGAAATACAAGGAAAAGGATCAAACGAGACGTGGGCGACGAAAGAAGTGAAGGAAAAAGTGATAGATGCCAATCGCATTCCATATGAGCGCGTAATGATATCCGTCTTTGATATTGACACCCGCCCGGGAAATCAATATTTCGGTATTCTTTCGTATAAATTCCTTACCGTTGAAAAGCCGCAGCGTTCGAGTTTTCAGCCCATTCCTCTTTTTACGAATAATGTGCATCGCGTATCTCCGTTTGCGCGTCTTATCGGTTTCACCTCTACGTTTTGGCAGCTTATGCAGCAGGGACGCCCCGAACAACTCGTCACATTTTCTTCGCATTCAATGCCTTTTGCCGCGCTTCCGGAAATAGGATACTGGCATACCGATGTCACTTCTGAAGATTCCCGAATTTTTTTCCAATGTATGCTTCATTACAAGGGAGATTGGAAGGTTGAACCTCTTCTCTACCCTATCTATATGGACGCGGTGACCGGAACGGGATTTTGGAACGCGCTTAAGAATCTCTATAAACAACAAAGGCGATGGGCGTGGGGGATTGAAAATTTTCCATATGTTATGGAAGAGTTCTGGCGAAGAAAAGATATTCCGGGGAAAGTGAAGAGGTTTTGGATATGGCGTATTTTTGACGGATTTTATTCATGGGCCACAAGTTCGTTTATTATATTTCTTTTTGGATGGCTCCCGAATATCCTCGGAGACGATCTCTTTCACACGACGGTATTTTCCTATAATCTTCCGCGCATCACGGGAATGCTTGTAAATATAGCTTCGATCGGTATTGTGACGTCGGCGGTATTAAGCGTGTTTCTCCTCCCTCCCCACATGAAGGGATTTACAAAAAAACATACGGCACTTTATTTCCTTCAATGGATCCTGACGCCCGTGACTTTTATCGTTTTTGGAAGTGTTCCGGCGCTTGAAGCGCAGACGCGTCTTATGATCGGCGGAAAATTCCGCCTTGGATTCTGGAATACCCCGAAGGATGTAAAATAACAATAGATAAAATCAGAAACTTTTTTGCGTTGAGGGTGCTTATGAGATGGTGAAACTTGTTTCTCCATGCCTTGTGGATAACTCCACACCTATCCCTTGACAACATAACCATATGGGAGTATGCTTTTGGTATGAGTAAAACAACAAAGTACAGCGTGAAGGATTTGCAAAGGGATTTTCCAAATGACGGGGCGTGCGTGGATTTCCTCTTTGACGCATTGCATAGCCGAAAATGCTCCTGTGGCGGCGAATATAAACGCTTACAAGGACGGAGACAGTTTCAATGCTCTAAGTGTAGGTTTCAGATAGCACCCACCGCAGGAACGATATTCCATAAATCAGATACCCCTCTTACACTGTGGTTTCATGCGATCTTTGTGTTTTCAAATGCGAAAAGCGGAGTTTCAGCGAAAGAGATAGAACGGCAACTCGGCGTAACCTATAAGACAGCATGGAGAATATTAAAACTTATCAGAGAAGCGTTATCGCAAAGTACGGATAAACTCACGGGCGATGTGGAAGTGGACGAAGCATATTTCGGTGGAAGAAAGAAAGCCGGACGGGACAATGAAAATCTTGGTGCGGTTCTTAAATCAAAATCAGTGGTTGTCGGTGCGGTGGAACGGGGAGGAAACATTCGGGCGAAAGTGGAACCAAACGCACAGACGAAAACGCTCGGTTCATTCTTAAAGGAAAACGTGAATAAAGATTCAAGCCGTCTCCTTACTGATTCAAGCAACCGATACGAGAGAATAGCGAGAGGATACGACAGGTATATGGTAAGCCATAAAAGCGGTATCTATGCAAACAAAGACATTCACATAAACAACATCGAGAGTTTCTGGTCTCATGTGAAAAGAAGCATGAAAGGAACGCACAAGGTTATTTCGAAGAAACACTTGCAGTCTTACCTTGACGGGTTTGTCTTTCATTACAACAATCGGCACAACGACAGCGAGAGGTTTTCTTCGTTGCTCGGTGCGATACTATCTTCCGCAAAGTAGAGAGAAATTCTTGTTTAGTCATGGTTGATCTGCTGGTAACAACGCCGCAATTATTGCTAGTGCTACTACTAAAATTATTGCCGTAAGCATTACTCTGTGATTTCTGGGTGTTCGCTTAAATAATTATCTCTAACGTAAATACCTAATGTTGGAGCCGTATTTCCTAAGTTTCTTCCTGGATTGTTATAAAAAAATACTTTTAGAAAATTCATGTATTCTTTCTCATAGAGTGCTGATATTGATTTTATAGAAGCAATTTCAACGTCATATTTTAATTTTGGTTTTTCAGATTCGATATATTTGAAGAAATCCTCTTTGTTTTGATTAAATATATTATCAAAACCAATTTTCTTAATAAATTCGGTCCCATTTGGTGTTAGTTGAAATGGGCTAAATGTTTGAAGTTCCGATGGGTTAAAATTTTCTGCGTTTTTTATTAGATAGTTACTAATAACATTAACATTGCACTTTATTTTATCCGTTGTTGTCTGTAGAGTATCGAGAATCTGCAACTTTCTTCCAATATAAATAAACGCGGCAAGTACCGAAGTAACTCCAACCGCCAAGATGATTTCTAGTACCATTGGTTCAATTATAGCATATATTCTAAATATGATTTTTATTAATTCGTTCATTAAAGACAGGTTATTGTTCATTTGTATATGTGTCAAATTTATTTTGTATTGGTGTTATAATTCACTTGTCATTTGGGCCGCTGGTGAAAGGGTATCACGGTGGATTGTCAACCTGCAGTTCGGAGTTCGATTCTCCGGCGGTCCACCTGACTTTGTTTGCATTTTTTACCGAATGTGATACAATGCAATTAGGTTGACAATCCTATCATAGTGTCTTTTCTTGAAGTTCTTTTTGTTTGATTTGTTTATTGAGGAAAGGACATCTACGATACCACCAATTTCCCCCGCAAGGGGGTTTTGGTTTATTTCGACCTTTTCCCCTAAATATGTCGTCATGGGATAGGTGTGGATAACTCATTTTTCAGAAAGATCTTTTATGCTATACTACACATAGAGTCCTTTCGTGTGAGATTGGATTCAGTGCTTTCTTCTTCCGGCCGAGCGGAAAGCAAAAGAAAATTTAAAAAAGAATATCCCAGAAAGACTATAGATACTACGATAGAACACCAGATCCGAGAGATTTTTACATTAACATTAGAAGCACTCACCGAGTGCTTCTTTTTTATTATTACCTCAAGGATTTACTTGTATCGTTCGTAGTCTTTTCTGAACGAAAATTTATCTCGATTGAATTCCTGCGGATGCGCAGTCTCGTTCCAGTAACGATATTGCGCGAGAAGCATCCTTGGCGTTGAAATGTAATGTGCGTGACGTACCGCAAACGCGGGATCTTTCACAAGATAATATCCTCTTCCAATGAAATAGCGTGCCCACTCCCCATCCTCTCCTCCTCTCGCATACGATTCGTCGAATTGATGAGTTTCCCAGAGCGATTTAGGAACGATTGCGTTTGTAAATCCCAATACACCGACAGAAACTCTTCGGACGATTTTTGGGGGGATAATTTTTCTCAATATCCACTGAAAAGTGCCTGGAAACTTATCTATTTTTTCAATAGTGGGGGAATCTTCATATGCGCACGTTGGTCCGTATACGCCCGCAACATCGGAGGCTTTAAAATGATGGAGTCCTGACGAGAGCCATCCATTGGACATGGGAAATGAGTGGGCGGAAAGTATAACGAGAAACCTTCCTTTCGCCTCCTCCGCTCCTCGGTTAAGCGCTTTCGGATAGGAAAATTCATTTTTTGGAATGGAAATGATACGCGCGCCGTATTGTGTCGCGACGCGTATTGAATCGTCCTTGGATTCATTGTCTACATATATAAATTCATAGTCGCGCTCGGTTTGTGAGATAAGCGCGGGAAAAAGTTTTTTAAGATTATGCGCCTCGTTCCGTCCTCTTATGATGAATGAAGCAAGTGGCATAATAATACTATTATTCTATTGAATATTTTCGTAAGATGATAGATGAATACCGAAACAATGCAGGAATATATTACGCACGCGGTAGTGCTCGATGTGAGAAGGCGGGGAGAGCAGGATAAAGAAATCTCCTTTCTTTCAGAGAATCTGGGAAAATTCAAAGCGGTCCTTATAAGCGGATCAAAAATAACATCGAGATTTTCTCCTCAGTGTGACGTTTTTGATTATGTTATGATTCGCGGAGTTCACAAAAACCGCCATACAGTAACTGATATCATTACTGAAAAAAAATACGCCCGCAATTTTTCTTCAATACATATGCGTCGCGCGTTTCTTCTCGCCCACTTTCTTGATAAAAATCTTCCCGATGAAGTGCCGGACAATGAACTTTGGCGTCGGTTCGTCCGCGATTGTGAACGGGGAGCACTCTCTTTTTCCGAATACCTTTCCCATCTTGGTTATGGAGGAGCTCACGCGGCATGCGCGCGATGCGCGTCGCACAACCTCTCTGCGTTTTCATTTAAAGAGCAGGAGTTTTTGTGTAAATCATGCAGTTCAAATATACCGGAGAATGAGCTACTATTAATATAAATTCTTATGTCTCTCGACGATCTGGAAAAAAAATTATATCAGTCAGTCGCAAAAAACGAAAAAGAAGTTTCTGTAAAAAGAGAGGAGAAAGCCTCTCCAGAGGGAGTTCCGCAGGGTCCTCCGGAATGGGAAGAGGATAAGGAGGCGCTTATTGTAAGAACGAGGGGAGGCGCGGGCAGAATAATAAAGTGGCTTTTCGCGCTTGTGGGTGCGTTTGCGATTGTCGGCGGAGGCATATTTTTCGCATTCCGTTACGGAACAACCGCAAAAGGAGTCGCGATAAGCGTGCAGGGTCCCCGAGAAGTGAATAGAGGTGTTCCTTTTGAGATAAGCGTTCAGATTGCGAACGATATAGACAGTTTCGTAAAAGAGGGAGCTCTTTCTGTTACTTTTACGGGTGGGATTTTGAGCGCGGATAATTTTTCAAATAAAACAGTATTAAGCGAGTCTGTGGGAGATTTGGGAGGAGGGAGCCTTACCAGAAAGGCGTTTAAATTTTTTGCAGTCGGGGAAACAAATTCAGTGCAGAAGGTTCGCGTAAAGTTTTCCTTCGTTTCAGGGAGAACTCAATATGAGATTCAGGAAGAAAAGGAAATAACGATTGGCGATCCAGCAATTGCGATAGAGATAAAAAAACCGGATCAGGTGGTGTCTGGATCCGATTATAATATGCAGATTGAATATAAGAACGTCTCGCAATTTGATTTTTCGGACGTCGCACTTCAAGTGAAATATCCCGGAGAGTTCTCATTTAAAGAAGCAAGTTATAATCCTGCGTCGCTTGATAATTTCTGGCGCGTAGGCGAGGTGAAGGCGGGAGCGGGAGGAAGCATTCAAATTACCGGTTCACTCGACGCTTCAGAAAAAAACTCTTTTGATTTTCCGGCGTCTGCGTTCGTGACGTTTTTAGGAAGCGATTATCTTGTCGCGGAGAAAACGGCAAATGTATTCATTGCTCCGTCTCCGATAATTCTCAACATAACCGCGAATGGAAGTGACCGTTATGTTGCCCGCGTGAATGAAAAAATCGTATACGCAATCCGATACGAAAACAAAAGCGGCATTTCTCTTGCTGACACGGTAATAGAGGCGCGTCTTTCTGGAGATGTTTTCGATTTTTCGACAATTCAAACAAATGGAGGATTTGATTCTCGCACGAACACTATTGTGTGGAACGCTTCGAGGGTTCCTGAGCTTGCGCTTCTCAGCCCCGGAGGGACGGGTGAGGTGAGATTTGAAGTAAGAACGCTCCCCACTCTTCCAGTGAAAAGAGCAAGCGACAAGAATTTCGTTCTTACGACAAGCGCGCGCATGGATTCACCTTCGGTGCCCTATTATCTTTCGGCGGATAAAACGAGTGGATTCGCGTCTTCCGAGACAAGGGTTGCGGGTGTCGTGATGTTTGATGCCCAAGGATTCTATCGTGATTCGCTTGCGCAGATAGTGAATAACGGCACGCTTCCGCCAAAAGTGAATGCCGCGACGCAGTATACAATTCACTGGGTAATAAAGAATTACGGAAGCGATCTTCGTGATGTTGTAGTGAAAGGTTCCCTTGAAGGCGGTGTACGATGGACAGGTGTTGTAAAAAGCAACATCGGTTCGGTGCCGGAATATAATTCGCGCACGCAAGAGGTGACGTGGTCTGTTGATAAAATACAGGCGAATAGGGGGCTCTTTGGTGATGTGGTCGAGGCGGTTTTCCAAGTGGAGGGAGTGCCCAATATTACCCAAGAGGGGGGTCCTCAGCGTCTCGTGGGAATTTCTCTTTTTTCGGCAATCGATGACTTTACAGGAACCGCGGTTTCGGGACGTGATGATGGGATTACGACGGCGCTTCCCGATGATAAGACGGTGGGGAGGGGTGAGGGTACGGTTGTGAAATAGGGAAAAGGAAGCCGTTTCGTCTGAATTCCTGCAATGTTGTATGTCGCGCGTGGTTTGTTGTAAGTTTATATATATGGATATTTTTGAAAAAGTAACCGCACTCGCAAAACGCCGCGGGTTTATATACCCGGGTTCTGAAATTTATGGCGGACTTGCGGGAACGTGGGATTACGGCCCATTAGGTGTTGAGTTAAAAAGAAACCTTAAAGAGGAATTTTGGAAATTCGCGGTAAGGAACCGCGATAATGTTGTTGGTATTGATGCCGCGATTATTATGAATCCGAAGGTGTGGGAAGCATCGGGTCATCTCGCGTCGTTTTCTGATCCGCTCGTAGAGTGCAAGAAGTGCCACGCCCGTTTTAGAGTTGATAATCTTGATATTTCTGAAAATGACTTTCTTGTTACAAAGAAAGAATTTTTAGGAAGGACAAAAAAAGTGATAAAAGAGTTAAATGAAGAAATGAATAAATCATTTTCATCAGTAGAACTCGATATCAATAGAGCAAAATTGTTATTAGAGGTTGTAAAGAATTCGAAAAACATAGAAGACGAGGAAAGAAGTAACTTGCTCGAAATTGCAGAAAGAATTCTTAAGGGAGTGGAAAAAAATTTAGAATATGAACCTCCTGAAAAAGAAATCACTAAATTCCTAATTGGGGAGATAGAAAGGGCGTTTAAGTACGAAGGTCTTATAACACAGACGTATCTAAATAGATTTATTGCTTGTCCAACATGTGATTCGATGAATAATTGGACGGAGCCTAAGCAATTTAATCTTATGGTGGAGACGTATCTTGGTGTTGTCGAAGGAGAAAAGACAAAAACGTATCTTCGAGGTGAGATTACGCAGGGAGTCCATGTGAATTTTAAAAATGTGCTTTCTTCTACGCGCGTAAAACTTCCGTTCGGTGTCGCGCAGGTGGGGAAGGCATTCAGGAACGAAATTACTCCGGGGGGATTCACGTTCCGTTCCCGCGAGTTTGAACAGATGGAAATTCAGTTCTATGTGAAGCCGGAAGAAGAGGAATCTATGAAATGGTTTGAATATTGGAAAGAGGAGCGCACGCGTTGGTATTGTTCGCTCGGAATGCGTAAAGAGAACCTTCGGTTTAAGGAGCACGATCAGCTTGCGCACTATGCCCGCGCGGCATATGACATTGAATACAATGCGGGGTGGATGGACTCCGACGCTTCGGTCGGAGCAGGATGGAAAGAGATGGAAGGAATCCACCATCGGGGCGATTGGGACGTGAAACAGCACGAGCTACATTCGAAACAGGATATGACCTATTTTGACGAGGAAACGAAAGAGCGTTACTTGCCGTGGACTATAGAAACCTCTGGAGGAGTGGACCGTGCCGCGCTTTTCTTTCTTATGGATGCGTACAGAGAAGAAAAACTCGAGGGAGGGGAAGAGAGAACTGTTTTGAAGTTGCATCCGAAACTTGCGCCGTATAAGGCGGCAGTGTTTCCTCTCTTAGCGAATAAGCCCCAGCTTGTGGCGCTGGCAAGAAAAATATACACCGATCTTCGGGGAGAATGGATGATCGCGTGGGACGAACGGGGAAATATCGGAAAACGTTACCGGACGCAGGATGAAGCGGGAACACCTTTCTGTTTCACGGTTGATTTTGATAGTCTTGAAAAAGACGACGTAACGGTACGCGAAAGGGATTCAATGAAGCAGGAAAGAATAAAAATAAAGGATATCCATTCGTTTCTCTCGGAAAAAATAAAATAAAAATCTCCGCTTACGCGGAGATTTTCTTTTCCGTTTTTTCGGTTTCCGACATTATTTTTTTTCGTAGCATATTCGCGTGTCGCGTATAAATACCGAATGCTGTTTTTTCAAAAAGCGGGAGAAGAAACTCTCTCGTTTCTTTTATCTGCCGTCTTTGCTTTTCTTTTTTTGTTCCCGAGAGCGTTCGGAGATTGTGGAGACGATCCGCCATTTTTATTATTCCCGCTTCAGGAGGTGCGGTGAGAATTTGCGTGGAATATTTTTTCTTCTGATTAAGTTCCTTTTGTGAGGTTCTTTTCCCGTTAATTCGCGGCTTTGTAAGGGCAATCACGATGTCGGCGACGCGGTAATCGAATATCTTTTTAAGTCGGTAGCGTGCTGTTTTCCGCCATATATTCTCCTTAAGGAGGATATTTCCCACAATAGGCGTGTCTTCTATCGAATCATGAAGAAGCGCGCTTATGATAATATCAGGTTCCGTGATATGACACTCGTCTATAAGAATGAGTGCAACATCGCGAAGGTGTTCAAAATATCGCGTTCCTTCGTCGCGCGCGAAGCGCCGGTGCGCTTCTTTCGCGATATCATACGCAAGTTCAATGTCCATGCGGTCCGATTGTTTCAATTTTGAAAGCCGCGCGAAAAATTTTTGCCTGTTTTCTTTTTTCAAACGCATGTATTCAGTATACATTTTATTCTAATAAACAAGGAGAGAAATAAAAATTTATTGTCATTTCTGTCGTTCGGATGTATTCTAGTATGAGAATAATATCGTTATGGCGAAAATAACCAGAGTAAAATTTAAAAACGGATTGAAACTTATCGTGGTACCGAGGGAAGAGAGCCTCACAACAACGGTTGCGGTGCTCGTCGCGGCGGGATCGAAGTATGAAACAAAGGAAATAAACGGACTTTCTCATTTCCTTGAACATATGTGCTTCAAGGGAACAGAAAAGCGTCCTCGACCGATCGATATCGCAAGTGAACTTGATGGGATGGGGGCGCAGTATAATGCGTTCACGAGCCACGAATATACGAGTTACTACGCAAAGGTGAGGAATGGAGCGTTCAAAAACGCATTTGATGTGGTTTCCGATCTATATCTTCATCCTGTGTTTCGGGAGGAGGACATCGAAATCGAACGCGGTGTGATCAGTGAAGAGATTAATATGTATGAGGATACGCCGCGAAGTAAGATCGGGGATATATTTATGGAGCTTCTTTATGGAGATCAGCCTGCCGGATGGAGCATTGCGGGTCCGAAGGAAAATATTCTGAAGTTTTCGAAGGACGATTTCGTTTCTTACAGGGAGAAAAATTATCTTCCGGAGGCAACGGTAGTTTTGATATCGGGGGGCGTTTCTCCCTCGCGCGCAATTAGTGCAGTGAGAGAGGAATTCGGGATTTTGAAGCGGGGAAAGAAAATGCGCAAACAGAAAGTGGTGGAAGCGCAGAAAAAGCCCTCTGAAAAAATTGTGACAAAAAAACTCGAACAAACTCACCTCATTCTCGGCGTCCGCGCGTTTGATATGTATGATCGGCGGCGATACGCGCTTTCTGTGCTTGCTGAGGTACTTGGAGGAGGCATGAGTTCCCGCCTTTTCAAACGTGTTCGGGATGAATTGGGCGCGGCATATTATGTGGGCGCAAGCGCCGACCTCCTTTCGGATCATGGATTTTTAGGGATAAGCGCGGGTGTTGATAACAGGAAGGTAGAAACGGTAATCGGCGCGGCGCTTGAGGAACTTGTTCGTTTTAAAAAGGAAAGAGTGGGAGATAAGGAACTTGAGAAAGCGAAAGAGCATCTTATCGGAGATCTGTTCCTTTCCGTGGAGACGTCGGATGCAATTGGGTATTTTTACGGGAGTCAGGAGATTATGGACGTAAAGCTTGCGTCACCCCACGAGATTGCGCGGCGCATAAGAAAAGTAACCGCGGGGGATGTTCAGAAAGTCGCGAGGGAAATCATTACGAAACAGGGGTTAAACCTCGCGCTTATAGGGCCTTTCAAGGATAGGAGTTTTCTTGATATATTGAAGGTGTAATCCGGCAGCAATAAAGATGTGTTCTATCGAACAAAGAATCTGATCTACCGGTGATGCAAAACGGTCTTTTTGCCGTAGAAATTCTTATGAGAAAATCAAAAAATAATTTTCTTATCCCTTAAACACAATGAAAGAAACATTTCATCTTGAAATAAGTTGGCATACGCTCTGGAGAGTTATTGTGTTCGGGGTGATGATGTGGGCGCTGTATCTTTCGCGCGAGGTGTTGGGAGTGCTTTTTGCGTCTATAGTCATATCACTCGGACTTGATCCCGTGGTTTCATATCTTGAGAGGAAGGGAATAGGGAGAATTCTAGGCACGCTTTTTGTGTTTGTGGGAGTGTTTATTGTACTCGTGATTTCCGCGTATTTTGTAATACCTATTTTCACCGTTGAGGCAAGCTCTTTTCTCAAGCAGTTTCATGATTTTTCTTCGGCAATTTTCGGAATAGGCTTTCCAGACAATATTGTAGATGCGTTTACATTCGGAAGAGAAAGGCTTTTTGATTATCTCTTGACTGTTGATGTATCGGTCGCCGAGGCACTCACGCGATTCTTAACCTCAACGATGCTTGTGATTGTCACGGTGCTTACTACGTTTTATCTCTCGGTGGAGAAAAATGGAACCGAAAGGCTTTTGAGAGTCATTCTCCCCGATCGGTATGAGGCGCCCGTGCTCAGCGTGTTTGAGCGGTTCAAAACAAAAATACGGCGATGGATGGCGGCTCAGCTTACATTAAGTGTGATTATAGGAATCGTCGTCGGAATAGGACTTTGGCTTCTCGGCGTGCGTCATGTATTCGTACTTGGGGTTCTTGCGGCTATATTCGAAATAGTGCCGGTTATAGGACCGATTATCGTCGGAATTATCGCATTCCTTGTCGCGGTTTCGGATTCGTTTGTTCTTGGCGTGTATGCGATTATCTTTTTCTTTCTTGTGCAACAATTAGAAAACCATTTACTTGTTCCCGTAGTTATGGGGAAAAGCATGAAAGTTCATCCGGTAGTGGTGATTATGTCTCTTCTCGCGGGAGGGAAAATCGCTGGACTTCTCGGTATTATTCTTGCGGTGCCTATAGCGGTGATTGTGCAGGAAACATTCGAATACATCGCCGAAAAAAAAGATAAAAGAACCTATCTCGTATAATCATATGGACAAAAAAAATTTTTATATCACCACCACTCTTCCCTATGTCAACGCCGCGCCTCACATAGGATTCGCGCTTGAAATAGTGCAGGCGGATGCGATCGCCCGATGGAAGGCGTTAGAAGGACATGATGTGATCTTCAACACGGGCACTGATGAACACGGTCTCAAAATATATCAAAAAGCGTTGGAGGAGGGGAAGGATCCAAAAGCATATACGGATGAGTATGCGCCTAAGTTTGATCGCCTGAAATCGGCGTTAAATCTCTCTTATACGAATTTTATCCGTACAACCGACGCGCATCACGTATCCGCTGCTCAGGAGTTCTGGAAACGATGTGCCTTGAATGGCGATATCTACAAAAAAACATATCGGGTGAAATATTGCGTAGGATGCGAACTCGAAAAAACGGACTCCGAACTTGAAAATGGAAAATGCGCGATTCATCCGAATCTTGAAATCGAACATATTGAAGAAGAAAATTATTTTTTCAAATTTTCCCGATATCAGGACGCGCTTCTCGAATATTACGCGGAAAATCAGAATTTTGTTATTCCCTCTCATCGCCTGAAAGAGATACGCACGTTCGTTGAGCGGGGTCTTCAGGATTTCAGCATCTCGCGTCTTAAGGAAAAGATGCCTTGGGGAGTGCCCGTGCCCGGAGATGATTCTCAGGTGATGTATGTATGGTTTGACGCGCTTGTAAACTACGTATCAACTCTTGGGTGGCCGGAACAAGGGGAGAACTTCGAAAATTTTTGGGGAACGCGCGAATTGCCGAATGCGATACAAATTGCGGGAAAGGATAATCTGCGACAGCAATCGGCGATGTGGCAGGCAATGCTTCTTTCCGCGGGACTTCCGCCTTCAAAGCAGATTCTTATTCATGGATTTATTACGAGTGGAGGACAGAAGATGTCAAAAAGTTTAGGAAACGTTATTGATCCCTTTGAGATCGTTGAAAAACACGGCACAGACGCGCTTCGCTATTGGTTATTGCGTGATATGCCGACGTTTGAAGATGGAGATTTCACGTGGGAGCGTTTTACCGAGAGCTATAATGCGAATCTCGCAAACGGGCTTGGAAATCTTGTGAGTCGCGTGACAAAAATGGCTCGAAATTATGGAATCGCGCTCGAAAAAAATCATGAAGCGATTCGGGGTATGGAATCTTATAGGGATGCGATGGAAAAATACGAATTTCAGAAGGCGATGAATGCCGTATGGGAAAGGATTCAGATCTCAGATAAATTTATTCAGGAAACCGAACCTTTCAAGACGATAAAAAAGGATCCGGAAAAGGCGCAGCGCGACGTAAAAGAGCTTCTGGAGAGCGTATGGGAGATAGGAACGCTCCTTGCGCCGTTTCTTCCTGAAACAAGTCTAAATATCAGGCGCATTATAGAGGATCCGTCGTTTCCTATTCCCGTACTTTTTCCAAGGATTGTATAAAGAGAATTGACGAGGCGTAAAAACTGCTCTACGGTAAGAGCAGTTTTTCTATAAGGAGGAAAATACGTGAAACAACGACTGGTGATCTTTGATCTTGATGGCACTACGCTTGATTCTTCAAAAGAAGGGAAACGCCGTTTAAGGGTGTTGTGCGAGATTAACGGAATATCTTTCAACGAAGAGACGCAAGCACGGGTGTACGCTGAATGGGGAAAACCCGTCATTCCCATGCTTATTACGGGGCTTGGTATTTCGAGAAAAAAGGCAAAACAGATAAACCAACAGTGGGAAATCTGGGATCGCGTTGAACCCGTAGCGCTCATTAGGGGAGCTCGCGGGGTACTCGCTTCTTTGAAACAGAGAAAATTCGATGTAGTGCTTTTCACGTCGCGCCACACGGAGAACGCGGCGAATGTAATTGACGCGCATCTTCTCGGAAATTTTTTCTCGTTGGTTGTGGGGATTGAGGGAGACGCGAAGGGAAATCTTCCTTCAGGAATTTATAAAAAAGAAAATCCGGCATCCTTCCGCGCGATCGTATCGTCTATTGCGCGCATGCGTGGCGTCGCAGACGAAAAAATGAAAGTCGTGTATATAGGCGACACGGTAATTGATGTGGCGCAAGCGATGGATGCGGGATTGAATGTGATTGCCGTATTGACGGGAGAAAAGAAGGAAGAGGATTTTTTGCGGATCGGCGTGCCTCTGGAGAATATTCTCCTTTCAGTGAAAGAATTTCCGGAATGGATAAAAAGATTCTGGAGATAACTATATATCATACGCTTCCTAACGGGGGCGTTTTTTGTTTAAATTGGAATATGGAACTCAGATATTTCGATTCCCATACGCACGCCCACTTTCCCGCCTACGGGACAGAGCAGGATGCGGTTGCGGCACGCGCCGCTGCTATAGGAGTGGGGATGATTACCGTGGGAACCCGCAAAGACACTTCTGCTGCCGCGGTTGCGTTCGCGGAACGCCACAAAAACGTATGGGCGGCGGTGGGTGTTCATCCGGGACACGCCATTGAATCATTTCATGATGAGGATGAACTTGGCGTGCCTACAGAACCAAACAGAAAAGCACTTGGAGAATCTTTTGATAGAAGTTTTTTTACAGAACTCGCAAAGAGCAAAAAAGTCGTCGCGGTGGGGGAATGCGGACTCGATTATTTCCGTCTTGCGGAAGACGAAGAAAAGCGTGAGGCGCAGAAAAGGAAGCAACGGGAAGAGTTTATAGCACAACTCCATTTTGCGCGCGATATAGGAAAACCGCTTATGATCCATTGTCGCGATGCGTATCGTGATCTTGCAGAAATACTCGCGGAAAATCGCATGGAGCATACGGAACATCCGGGTATTATTCATTTTTTCTCAGGATCGGAAGAAGAAGCGAAACCGTTTCTTGATATGGGATTTTATTTTACATTCGGGGGCGCAATCACCTTTCCTCAAAAAAAAGGAGGAGCGGATTACGCCTCGCTCATAAAGGTGATGCCCGTCGAAAGAATTCTTTCTGAAACGGATGCGCCGTGGGTTGCGCCGGTGCCGTATCGCGGAACGCGGAACGAAGCAGCGTACGTGGTGGAGGTGGTAAAAAAGATTGCTGAAATACGCGGGATTTCCGAAGACATCATACGAAAAAAGATACTCGAAAATACCATCGCGGCATTCAATGTCCGTATATGAAACGAGTGCATGAGTATGGTCGCACAAGGGAGACGCGGAAAACATTCACGCCTTTTTGATTTGAGAAAAGGTGTTTTCGGAGATACAATAACTGATATTCAGCAAAATGAAGAAATACGATTTTTCCAAGATAGAAAAAAAATGGACTGAAACGTGGCGCAAAGAAAGAACGTACGAACCTGATTTTAGCGTTTCACGGGGAAAAAAATTCTATAACCTTATGATGTTCCCCTACCCCTCAGCGGAGGGGCTTCATGTGGGAAATATGTACGCGTTCACGGGAACCGACATCTATGGAAGATTTAAGCGCATGGGAGGGTATGATGTTTTCGAACCGATTGGACTCGATGGGTTCGGCATTCATTCGGAAAACTACGCATTGAAGGTGGGCGTGCATCCGGCAGAACAGGCGAAGACGTCCGAAGAAAGATTTTACAAGCAACTTGAAATAGTGGGAAACGGATTTGCGTGGGAAGAACGTCTTGAGACGTATGATCCGGAATACTATAAATTCACGCAGTGGCTTTTCACCGAGATGTGGCGTCGCGGGCTCGCGTATCGGAAAAAACAGCCGGTCAACTGGTGTCCTTCCTGTAAGACGGTGCTTTCAGATGAGCAGGCGGAAAACGGAAAATGCGAGCGGTGCGGGAGTGTGGTGGAGAAGAAAGATCTTGAACAGTGGTTTTTCCGCATCACGAAATATGCCGATAAACTTCTCAAGAATATCGAAACGATAGACTGGTCGGAAAAGGTGAAGATTGCGCAACGGAATTGGATAGGAAAATCAGAAGGAGCGCTATTGAAATTCCAAATTACAAATGACAAATCACAGATAAATTCGGAATCACAATCTTCAAAATTTGAAATTGAGGTTTTTACCACGCGTCCTGATACGCTTTTCGGCGCGACATATCTCGTCGTCTCTCCTGAGCACGACCTAATTTCTAGTTCTCAATTCTCAATTTCCAACAAAGAAGAGGTTGAAAAATACGTTAACGAAGCAAAAAAGAAATCAGATTCGGATAGAACCGAAAATAAGGAAAAGACCGGAATTGAATTGAAGGGAATTAAGGCGATAAATCCCGCGAACAACGAGGAAGTTCCGATATTTGTTGCTGATTATGTGCTTTCTGGATATGGTACGGGAGCGATTATGGCGGTGCCGGCGCACGATGCGCGGGATTTTGAGTTTGCGAAAAAATTCGGTCTCAAGATTATTTCTGTTGTGTCTGGAGGAGAAGAAGGAATTTTGTATGAAGGAAGCGGTCCGCTTATTAACTCCGCGCAATTTAATGGGATGAATTCCGAGGAGGCAAAAGAAAAGATAACCAAACATGCGGGGGGAACGTTGCATACGCAATTCCGTCTCCGTGACTGGCTCATTTCCCGCCAGCGATATTGGGGTCCGCCGATTCCGATGATTTATTGTGAAACATGCATGAAACTTGGAAAGGGAGAACAGCCTGATATGCCGGGATGGTACGCGGTGCCGGAAAAGGATCTTCCGGTGACCCTTCCTTTTGTAAAAGATTTCCGTCCAGAGGGAACGGGTCAGTCACCGCTTGCGAATATTGAGGAATTTTACAAAACAAAATGTCCTTCATGCGGAGGTGACGCGCGTCGGGAAACAGACGTATCTGACACCTTTCTCGATTCCGCGTGGTACTACATCGGCTATTTGATGAGATTTGGAAATTGGAAATTGGAAATTGGAAATTCTTCGTTCGCGGAACGAATGAAGGCGTGGCTCCCTGTCGATATGTATATCGGAGGGGCGGAACATTCGGTGCTTCATCTTCTCTATGTCAGGTTCATCGCGATGGCGCTTCATGATGCGGGATATCTCGATTTTGAAGAACCGTTTCCGAAATTCAGAGCGCACGGACTTCTCATAAAAGACGGGTCGAAGATGTCGAAGTCGAAGGGAAATGTTATCAATCCCGATGATTACGTGAAGAATTTCGGCGCGGATGC
Organism: Minisyncoccota bacterium; assembly: GCA_020059585.1. Taxonomy (GTDB): domain Bacteria; phylum Patescibacteriota; class Minisyncoccia; order UBA6257; family GWB1-50-10; genus GWA2-45-9. Next base: position 6,784 of record JAGVBU010000008.1, on the reverse strand, counting down.
ATTTCGGACATATCTTATGTTTCTTGCGCCTTTTGAATACGGCGGCGATTTCCGCGATCAGGGAATACTTGGCATCACGCGTTTTCTTGATCGCGTGTGGAAAATGGGAATCAGCTCAGAATTTGCAGAAGAACGCGAAGAAGAAAAAGATTTAGAGATACTAGTCCATCAGACGGTAAAAAAAGTGACTCACGATATTGAAGCGCTTCAGTATAACACCGCGATTAGCGCGATGATGATATTGTTGAACGAGTTTGAAAAACAAAAAAAAGTTTCGCGAGAACACTTCAAGACTCTCCTTCTCCTTCTTGCTCCTTTCGCGCCATTTATGACGGAAGAGCTTTGGCAGCACGTTTCTCTTTCGAATGGAAAACAGTCCTCGATTCATCGCGCGCAATGGCCGGAATATGATCCGAAAAAACTCGAGAAAGACTCTTTCTTAATTGCCGTGCAGATAAACGGAAAAGTGCGCGCCGAGTTCGAAATTTCGAAATCAATGGATCCCAAAGAAATAGAAGCTATGGCGTGCGCGCTTCCTCAGATAGGTAAATTTCTCGACGGGAAGGATATTAAGAAAATTATTCACGTGCCTGGGAGACTTCTCAATATAGTGCTTTAATTATGATATGAGCAAAATAGCGCTTTTTCTTGCAATAGTTCTTGTGATTGTGGGCGCAATATACGGCGTTTCGCAGTCGTTTGAGGGAAGCCTTAAGATGGGAGATGTACTCTCATATGTTCCGTGGTTTTCTTCCGGCACAAGAGTGTCCACATCAACTCTAGGTTCTCCGGTTCGAGTTACTACTCAGGAAACGCAAAAAAAATATCCCGTCGGGAAAGCAACTACAACCATCCAAAAAACTCAGGAACCAAAACCACCGACTCCTCCTGAAGGATTCACGGTACGCGATCTTTCTCCCTTTTTCGGAAAAGTTCAGATTACAAGCGTGACAAGACCCTCATATTCCGTGTCCCGTCGGGGACAACTTACCTTAAGGGCAAATGCTTTAGGGGACATGTCGTTAGATATAACGGGATGGAAAATAAAAGGAAACGTAGGGGGAGAAATATATATACCGCAGGCGTCGGGAGAATATACTCTTTCCGGATGGGAATCGTCTGGGAATATTGTGCTCTCTTCGGGAAATTATGTCGTTATCTACAGTACGAAGAGCGGTGTCGACAGAAATATACGTCTCAACAAATGCATCGGATATTTGAATAATCTTTATACGTTTTCTCCCCGTCTTCCAAATACCTGTCCCGCTCGCGATACAAAGCAGGTTTCCTTGTTTTCGGGAGCGTGTCAGACATATCTCCGGTCGCTTAGAACGTGTGAAGAACCTACCGCAAACGAGAAAAATCAATTTGGAGGTTCGGGAGATGCGTCGTGTCGCGCGTTCCTCGACACATTGAACTACGGCGGGTGTTATAAAGCGCATCGCAACGACAGGGACTTTTTCTCTAACGAATGGCGCGTGTGGCTCAACGCAGAAATGCCTTTTGATACACAACACGACCGACTCATTCTTTATGATAGGAACGGAAAGGTGGTGGATGATTATACGTACTAAATATAAAAAAAAGCCACGGAGTCACCGTGGCTTTTTTTATTTTCTTTCTCCAAGTGTAATTTCCCTTTCTATTTCTTCGCCGTCCCGAAATATCACAAGAGTTACTTTTTCTCCTACAGTCGATGATTCGAGAAAATCGAGTATATTTTTTTCAGGAGTCAGTATCTCCCCGTTCCACGTGAGTATGACGTCATTTTCAATAATTCCCCCGATATCCGCGGGGCTTTCGGGAATAACCGCTTTTTGCATCGGATGATCTCTTAGTATGATTGCGCCATACTCCACCGGAAGGTTTAGTTTCTTTATGAGGTCTTTGGACAACGTGGTGAAATGAACTCCAAGGAGCGGTCGTCGTATTTTTCCGTATTTTTTGAGATCGTGGAGATCTCTCGCGGCTGCGCTGATAGGAATCGCAAGTCCTATGTTCTCTGCGTCTGAAATAATTGCGGCGTTGATTCCGATAACTCTTCCGAATATATCAGTAAGTGGACCTCCAGAATTTCCCGGATTAATTGCGGCGTCTGTCTGTATCAGTCCGCGCATTTCTTGTCCGGCTGCCTGAGGATTTGGATATGCCGTGATAGAGCGGAAAAGCCCGGAAATGATTCCCATAGACACGGTGTTTTTGAATATGCCGAGCGCGTTACCAAACGCAAGCACGGTTTGCCCAAGAGAGAGAGGCAAAGAATCTCCGAACTCGACAAAAGGAAGCTTTTTCCCCGGTGAGATTTTGAGAATCGCGATATCATCGACGGGATCCCGCGCAAGAAGCTCGGCCTCGTATTCTTCATTATCACTCGTAATAATCGTATATTCGCCATTGGGTTCGCTCACTACGTGTTTGTTTGTGAGAATAATTCCCGTGCGATCTACGATAAATCCCGATCCTCCGTCCACCTGCACCATTCCGCGAGCATCCACCTTTTCTTTCGGAATAGAGAGAATGTCGGGAAACGATGTCGCATCTCCCGAATGCGCGCGAGCCGCTTCAATATCTTTTTTCACATCTTCCAATTTTTTCTTTATTACGATGGTTACAACCGCGGGCATGACGCGCGCGATTGTTTTTATTACTTGTGATTTTTCCTTTTTCATAGATGACGATTTTTATTGTTTCTGTACTAATTTATTGTAGCAGTTTTCAAAAAGGATAAAATAAGGCATCATCTGAATATCCTGCGGATGTAGGAATACGATATAAATATAGGCATGCGACACATCTCTTCTCTAGGAACGTTTATAAGCCAATCACTAAAGCATTTTATAAAGGTGGGATCTTTTTTACCGAGTTCGGTTTTTCTTGCGCGTCGTATGGCAAAACGCGCAACAGGCCCGATTGTGGTAGAGCTTGGTCCGGGAACGGGAGTGGTTACGAAAGAAATATTAAGGGTACTTCCTTCAAATGGAACGCTTATATGCATCGAGTCGAACGCGGTGTTCGCGGATCATTTGAAAAGGAATATATGCGACGAACGTGTCACCATATATGAGGGCGATGCGAGCATGCTCAACGATTTTCTGAAAAAGAAAGGAATACAAAAGGTAAGCTGCGTGATATCGGGATTGCCACTCGGAAACTTCAAGAAAAACTTAAAAAGAAATATTTTAGAAAAAATATCAGACTGTCTGGAAAACGATGGTGTGTTTATGCAGTTTGAATATCTGCTCGCGGGAATGGCTGCGGTGAAAGAGGTATTCCCTTTGGTTTCTTTGGAATATGAGTTTCTCAATATTCCTCCCGCATTCGTAATGAAGTGCAGAAAGGTTTTGAAATAAAAATCATTCATTCGCTCTCTCGCGAAAACAGACGCACTGCGATAAATCGCAGTGTCTTTTGCGGAGAGGGTGAGATTCGAACTCACGGTGCCTTTCGGCACACCGCATTTCAAGTGCGGCGCATTCGACCACTCTGCCACCTCTCCATATTCCGCGTGCCCCCAGAGAGAATCGAACTCCCATTTTGTCCTTAGGACGGACCTGTTCTATCCATTGAACTACGGGGGCGCCTCATCTAGGGAAACTTTACCCCATTCATAATCGCAAAAACAGAGGCCAATGGCAAATCCGCGAATGCTTGCGGAAGCGACGGTTTCTGATATCCTAAAATTCGTGGAAAAGATCTCGGCGGAATACAACAAACTTCCGGAAGACGAGGAACGGAAACTTAAAAAAGTCTTCGAGCGCGCGAAGACGGAGGTTCCTTATGAATTCACCGTGAAAGAAAATGAAGATATGGTTATGGTCTGGCGTAAAGATGAGGAGGGAAAGGAGGTTGGTATGGGATTCACAAAGATAGGAAAAAAAATTCCTTTTACGGACGGAAACTCATATCACTTTTCTCACGTCGTCGAGGCGCGGATGAAATATCCGAATGAAAACATCCTTGATGCGATCCATAGGTTGTATGAGGAAAGGCCTGAATTAAAAAAACAAAACGAAGATTAATAACGGGCGATTAGCTCAGTTGGTTAGAGCGTCACATTGACATTGTGAAGGCCAGAGGTTCGAGTCCTCTATCGCCCACTCGGATATGGAAAAAAAATTCCAGCGCAATGAAGAAAATTTCGTGTGCGCCCGTTGCGGAACGCGCGTCACGGGAGACGGGTACACAAATCACTGCCCCGCGTGTCTGTGGGGAATGCATGTAGATGTAAACCCGGGGGACAGGAAGGCGGAGTGCGGGGGAATGATGCGCCCGAAAGACATAGAACAGAAAGCGCGCGGCTGGCGCATTCTCCATGTATGCGAAAAATGCGGAAAAGAAATGTGGGTGCGCGCAAAAGACAACGATAACATTGAAGTGTTTGCAAAAAAACTTGAAGATGTTCTCCTGATTGAGTAATGTCAATGAGTGCGGGGGCCCATAGCTCATTTGGTAGAGCGTTCGCATGGCATGCGAAAGGTGAGGGGTTCGATTCCCCTTGGGTCCACAAAAAAAACAAATCCGAATATCGGATTTTTTTATATGAAAAGGGGAATCGAACTTGCGGAGGGGGTCGGGGAACCGCATTCGGTTCTCCGTGAAGGAATAAGCGAAGCGGATTCAAAACCGTGGGTTTTGAAAAGCGACCGGAGGAAGCGCGTGAGATTCCCCTTGGGTCCACCATTTCAGATTTGTCGGAAATAAAAAACGCACGCGTTTATCGCGTGCGTATAGGGATGAGTTCCGCGGGATATTCTTCGAAGAAATATTTTGCCCATATTTCTCTTTTGATGCTTTTTTGGTCCGCGTGGATCCAGAATCCGAAAACGTGTTCGGTGAATGCTGGATAAGGATTAAGAGAAATCGTTCCCGACCAGATTATTTTTTCCGGATTGTCGGGAGAAAAGACAGTGAGCCGATCTCCATTTTCGAGAACGTATAATCCTTCATAGGACCATTCGTGCGGAGAAATGTGCTTTTCGTTTTGAAATGCCCAATGCCCGCCCTCGGTGCCGGTTTCCGTGTAAAAGAAACACGCGCCTTTTATCGGCGGGGTACCGTTCTTTTGCATTTTTCCTCCTTTCTTAGAGAACTGTCATTAACCATACGGGCGAATGAATAAAATCGCAATCATGTGCGTGCGGAATCCGTTTCACACACATCTCTTTTTTATTGACTTGGATTGATTTCTATTGTACGGTACAAGCAGATTTTTATAAAAGGAGTCCTCTATGAATAAAGAAGCGATGAAGGCCGGTTTTTCGTTGCAATATAAGGCCTCTCCGAATGATAAGATCGTTACCCTTCCTAATCTCATTACTGCCGCGGGTATCTTGTGTATTGTTTTTTCCGCGGTAAATCTTTACGCAGGCGCGCGGATGGATGCGTTTTATTTTTTTCTCGCGGTGATCATATCTGATTTTCTCGACGGGTTTTCCGCTCGATATATTGAGACAAAATGGCCTGGGCATGGAATTTCAAAGTTTGGCGAAATCATTGATCCTATCCGCGATAAGGGAATAGTGATCATTCTTTTCTTCCTGAACGTATGGATGGCGATCGCGGTGGTATTCTTCGAATCATTGTCGGTAGTGACCGCAACACGCGTGCGGAAAAAAGCCGGAAAGCATGTGGTCGCGGTGGAGAGCAAGGTCATCACCGCGGTGCAATTCGTCTGCATAGGTATTCTCTTCTTTATTTCGGAGAATTTTATAGCGATATCCATTTTTTCCTCTCTTATCGCGACATTATCACTCCTCCGATTCATCACCTACGTGAGACTTTTATATAAATAATTTTATTTCAATAAAAAATAACAGAGTCCGTTAAGACTCTGTTTTTTATTAAATTATTTTTTCGCCCCTGCAGGCCAATCGGATGTATCTTCTTCATCTTCCGTCTGATCTTCCGCCTGTGAACGAGGAATGCTTTTGAAGACATTTTTTATTTCTTCGCGAGTAAGGCGTCCTTGCCTTTTTACTTCCTTTTTTACCGAGATCACACTTTTATCAATGGATACAAGGTTGGTATTCACAGTATTGAAACCTGCCACAACACTATTATTCAGAACACCTATTCCGTTTTCTACATTTCCAACGCGGGTAGTGAGATTTTTTAATTCTTTGTTCGTCTCATCTATTTTCCCGGAAATCTCTTTCAATGTTGAATTGGTTCCCGCGACATTACGTGTGCGCTCTTCTTTTAATTCTGAGTCGATTTTTTCAGTTCTTTTCCGTTCTTCCTGAAGGCGGGTTTCGTATTGTTCTTTTATCTGCTTTGGTTGATCTGAAATGAAACTCGCATCAACCGATGGAGATTTCACTGTACCAGTAATGATACCGTTCTGATCACTGAAGGTAACCACTGGCTTTTCTCCACTAAAAGCCATGAAGCAGATTGCGGTGAGTGCTACAGCAAGCAGAATTCCCAAAACCCATGGAATCCATGTCTTGTTCTGTGTGGCCTGATTATTTTCCATTGTATACTCCTATATATGTTAAAAGTTATTATGTGTTAATGCTGGAGATATTTTAGCATAATATACATCAAAAGTCAATAATCGGGGGTTTACGCAAAGAGGGCGTTCATTTACACTGATTCTGTCGATCTTGGAGAGGTGGCTGAGTGGTCGAAGGCGTTACACTCGAAATGTAATGTGCGGGAAACCGCACCGTGGGTTCGAATCCCACCCTCTCCGCCAATTTTCACTTTTTGTGAAATCGTAAGAAACAGCCTCGGCGCAAAGCGCCTCGGCATGGTATTTTTCCGCAATTTTGAAGGCATTTTT
>JAGVBU010000006.1 GCA_020059585.1 Minisyncoccota bacterium | reverse complement strand
GTGCGCCCTCATTTTCACCCCCTGCGCGTTTCACGCGGGACACGGGATGTGGTGGTATTTCATGATCTTTCTTTCGTGAGATTTCCTGAGTATTTTTCTAGAAAGAAAAACGCATGGCACCGTTTCCAAGATCCGAAAAGCCAAGCGCGCCGTGCTGACAGGATCATTGCCGTTTCTCGCGCGACACAAGAGGACTTGGTGCGTTATTACGGAATTTCCCCGGAAAAGATATCGGTTGTTCATTCTGGAATTAATGATTTTTTTAGAGCGCACGTAGAAAAAGCCGCGCTCGAAGAATTCCTTCAAGAACACGGAATTGAGGGACGTTATATACTTTCAGTAGGCACGCTTGAACCGAGAAAAAACGTTGATGGCATCATCCGCGCGTTTTCCATTATAAAACAGCACGAAAGATTTGAAGACGTGAAGCTTATAATCGTTGGTGCCCGCGGGTGGCTCTATGATACCATTCTAAAAGAGGCATCCCTGTCCCGATTTTCTTCAGATATACGGATGTGGGGACATGCTTCGTTCGAGGTGCTGAGATTTTTGTATCGAGGCGCATGTGTATTTGTATACCCGTCGTTTTTCGAAGGATTCGGATTTCCTCCTCTTGAAGCGCAAGCATGCGGAGTTCCCGTGGTTGCTTCGTCGAGAGGATCTCTTGGCGAGATTCTCGAAGATTCAGCGCTTTTCGTGGATCCCGAAAAAGACGGCGACATCGCTCATGGAATAGCGGCGATGCTTGAGAATACTTTGCTGCGGGAAGAATTCCAAAAAAAGGGAATTGAAAACGAGAAAAAATTTCAGTGGAAAACCACCGCGGGAAATATCAAAAGGATTATTGAGGATTTATCATAATATGCCGTCAAAAAAAGTTCCGAAAAAAAACATATCATCGATTCTGGTTGACGTAAAAAAACCGGATTATAACTATGATCACATCTCGCGTTTCGGGACGGTGAATCTCAGTCGCGTGCCTCAGGCGCCGCACCAAAGGTTTTCTTTTGTAAAAAGGATGGTCGCGGGAGCTTTTTTTCTCGCGGGAGCGACGGCGCTTTTATGGACCATTACCGTTATTTCGAATGCAAGCGAAATAAAGATGGTGTTCGCAAAAAGCTCCGAAGACGTGATGCAGAATTTTTCTGCTTCCGTGCAGGCACTCAGAGAGTTTCGTCCATATGATGCCGCCGCGCTTCTGAGACGAAATGAAAAAGAACTTACCGCGCTTTCCAAAACAATCGAGCGGAGTTATGGAGATGTAGTGCTTAAGATGCTTGGGGCGGTTATTCCTCCTTTTAAAAAAGCGGGTACGATTTTCGAAGACATAAGGGCGCTTAACGAAAATTTTATATATCTCACGGAAGAGATAGCGACGCTCCAATCGGAAGGGTTAAAGAATTTCCAAGGAAATGGTCCGGAACTTGTGCGTACGATCGTGAGCATTCGGGAAAAAATAAACGATATGTCGGGACGGATCGAATCGATACGCAATAATTTTGCGGAAATAAAAAATATATCGAGCTACTTTGACGCATACGAGGAGGCAATAAGCGAGGGATATTTGAAATATAGCGGACAGCTTCATGAGCTTGATGCCTTTCTTGCGGGACTTGTGAATCTTTTTGATTCCGAGGAGGAGAGGCATCTTCTTGTGCTTTTTCAGAATACTGCGGAGATCCGCCCTGGGGGCGGGTTTGTGGGGAGTTACGCGGATGTCACCGTACAACACGGCCAGTTACAATCCATAGACGTGCGGGACATATATGACCCCGACGGACAACTCGATCTTGAAATTATTCCTCCTCAGGAGATAAAAACAATGAGCAGGGATTGGGGGGCGCGCGACGCGAATTGGTTTTTCGATTTTCCTACTTCGGCGCGGGCAATACTGTTCTTTCTTGAGAATTCAAAAATGTATAAAGAGAAGAACATAGAATTTGACGCGGTCATAGGACTCAATATAAATGCCTTTGAAAGCGTTATCGCGGTGGTGGGTCCGATTCCCATTGAAGAATACAAGATAGTAATACACGAGGAGAATTTTCTCTCCGAAATTCAGCGAGAAGTTGAAGCGGGTGAGGACAAAAAAGCGGGTGAGCCGAAACGGATATTAAAAGTACTTGCTCCACTCGTACTGGAAAGGATGAGCGCGCTTTCCGATTCGCAGTCTCGCGCATTTGTGCAGAAGATGACGCAACACTTTTCGGATAAGGATGTCATGATATACGCGAAGGACAGCGATATTCAGAATCTTGTATCGTCGGTGGGTGTTGATGGGGGGGTGTATATACTTCCTAATAATTTTTGGGGAAGTTACCTTGGGGTGGCGAATGCAAATATCGCGGGAGGTAAAACAGATGCATTTATGGAACAGTCAATTGACGCGCGCATTGATGTTGATTCGAACGGAAACGTATTTACGGATCTTGGAATTACCCGCGCACACCATGGAGCGGATCAGAAAGATCCTTGGTGGAGAGTAACAAATAAGAATTTCATTCAGGTGTATGGAACACCCGGTTCAAGTCTTGTATCGATAAAAGGAAATGATGTAAAGACGCTTGTATCAACGTTTGATTATGTCGGAGAGGGCTATACCGCGTATCCTGATTTGGAAAAAATAGAGCGCACAAAGATATTTTTGAGTGCGTACCAGACGTGGTCGATGCAGGCATTCGGAAAGTCGGTTTTTGGAACCTGGTTCAATGTTCCCGCGGGGAAAGAGAAAACGCTTTTTGTCCGCTATAGCACTCCCGCAACCGATAAAACACACGCGACCAAGGGAAAGGTATTTACGTTTGTTTTTGAGAGGCAATCGGGAGTGAGCACAAAAATTAAAGCAACGATAAGTGCTCCTCTCGGGTATATATGGGAGGAATCACAGGGGCCATTTTTCACGTATGAACACAACAATCCGCCGGCACGCACTATCGTGACACTCACGCTTGGAAAATGAGGGTATTTTTACGCACCCCTTTCGCATTACGGTGCGTAAGAATACTATATGAGCGACATCTTTTTGAATATTATGGATAGGACATCAATACGCAATTTTGTTATTATCGCTCACATCGATCACGGAAAATCAACGCTTGCAGATAGGCTTCTTGAGCGAACGCATACCATAGAGGAACGGAGAATGAAGGCCCAATATCTTGATCAGCTCGAGCTCGAACGAGAGCGGGGAATCACGATAAAGATGGCGCCTGTCCGAATGATTTACAACGTAAATAATTCGGGAACTCCAAATTCAGAATACATTCTGAATTTGATTGATACTCCCGGTCATAGTGATTTTTCATATGAGGTGTCGCGCGCGCTTGAGGCGGTTGAAGGCGCGATACTTCTTGTTGATGTGACGCAAGGAATACAGGCGCAGACCCTTGCTAATTTCTATTCAGCAAAAAAGGCGGGGCTTGTCGTTATTGGCGCATTAAATAAGGTTGATCTTATCGCGCACACAAATCCGCTTGTCCTTGCCGAAACACGTCGGGAGCTCGCGGCGCTCATCGAATGCGAGGAAGGCGACATTCTAGAGGTATCGGGGAAGACGGGAAAAAATATGCCAATTCTTCTCGATCGGATAATTACCCGTGTTCCTCCTCCAAGAGAAGGGAATGCAGGCCCACTTCGGGGACGCGCGCTCGTATTCGATTCATTCTATGATAATCATAAGGGAGTGGTAGCATCGATACGCGTGTGCGGAGGAACATTCCGTGCTTCTGATGACGCATATCTTATAGGAACAAAAACAAGGGCGAAAATAAAAGAACTTGGAATTTTTGTTCCTGAAATGAAACCGCAGGATATGCTTTCTGACGGTGAAATAGGGTATATCGCGACGGGAATAAAAGACATAGAAAAGATAAAAATAGGAGATACCGTCTCTGTATTCGATGACGCGCGTGTTTCAAAAGATTCTCTGTCTCGTTATGCGCTTCTTGGGTATTCGGAACCGAAACCCGTCATTTTTGTTTCGTTTTATCCCGAGGAAGCGAACGAGTATGATCTCCTGAGGCAGAGTTTGCAGAAATTGAAATTAAACGATTCAGCGCTTTCTATAGAACCCGATCAAAACGAGGTTCTGGGACGCGGATTTAAAATAGGATGTTTGGGACGGCTTCATTTTGAAATCACCACAGAGAGATTGAGGAGGGAATTTAAAATAGGAGTAATTAATACGTTTCCCTCGGTGCGCTATCTCGTGAAAGTTCGCGAGAAGAAAGAAATGATACCTATTGTGAAGCCAGAGGAATTACCACAAGAGTATATTGAGATACAGGAGCCGATGATCGCGCTTGATATTATTTTTCCCAGAAAATATCTTTCGAGCGTATTATCTCTCCAGAAGAAGTTTAGATTTTCAAAAATGCATACGGAAACAATGGGAGAGCGTACAAAATTTTCCGCGTATATGCCTCTCGTGGAACTCGTAAGCGATTTCGATGACTGCGTGAAATCAGTAAGTGAGGGATATGCCTCTTTCAGTTATGAATTAAAAGAGTACGCGCTCGCGGATATCGCGCGCGTGGATCTTTTGGTATCAGGAAAGCCTATTCCCGGACTTTCTCGTTTCCTTCCTCGCGAATCGCTTGAACGCGAGGCAAGACGAATGGTTGAAAAATTGAAAGATCTTCTTCCGCGACAGCAATATACGCAGCCCGTTCAAGCAAGCGCGTACGGAAAGATTGTCGCGCGTGCTGATATTCCCGCGATACGAAAGGAACTTGGCGCGTTTGGAAAAAATGGAGGAGATCGCACGAGAAAAATGAAATTGTGGAAAAAACAAAAACGCGGGAAGGAACGTCTGAAGGAAAGAAGCGACGCGACCATCTCTCCCGCGGTTTTTAAGGAGCTTCTGAAGAAGGAATAAGGTAGAATCCGCCTCAACGAAGGGTTTACGTGGGGTCTCTCTATAGGTGCCCTGTTATACACACCCCCATTTTTTCTGCGGGGTTGACATCTCTCGCAATTTCAATGAGAATGAACTGTACTATTACAATCAAAATAGGTCGAAAAACTGTTTTAAAAAAATAAAAAAATTATGGCAGAAAAAGAAAAATTTCAGCGTTCGAAACCACATGTGAATGTGGGGACGATTGGACACGTGGACCACGGAAAGACAACACTTACCGCGGCGATTACCAACGTGCTCTTTAAGAAGGGACTTGCAAAGAAGGCGGAAAAGGTTGATCAAATTGATAATGCTCCGGAGGAAAAAGCCCGCGGTATTACTATCGCGCTTCATCATTCTGAATATGAATCGGAGAAGCGTCACTATGCGCACATTGATGCGCCGGGACACGCGGACTATATCAAGAACATGATTACGGGTGCGGCACAGATGGATGGCGCAGTACTTGTGGTGTCCGCCGCAGACGGTCCGATGCCTCAGACTCGTGAGCACATCTTGCTCGCGTATCAGGTGGGCGTTCCCTCTATTATTGTGTTTTTGAACAAGGTTGATATGGTGGATGATCCGGAACTCGTCGATCTCGTGGAATCTGAAGTCCGCGAACTCTTGAAGAAGTATCACTTCCCAGGAGACGAAGTGCCTGTGATCCGCGGATCAGCGCTTAAAGCGCTTGAAGCGACATCAGCAGATGATGAGGCCGCAAAGCCGATCCTTGAGCTCATAAAAGCCATGGATGATTATATTCCGGAACCGGTACGCGAGAAGGAAAAGCCTTTCCTCATGCCTATTGAAGATATTTTCTCGATTGAAGGCCGTGGAACGGTCGTGACGGGAAGAGTCGAGCGCGGAGTAGTGAAGGTAAACGATGAGATTGAGATTGTTGGATTGCGTCCCACGCAAAAAACGGTGGTGACGGGAGTGGAAATGTTCCAAAAGACACTCGATACCGCGGAAGCGGGAGATAACGCGGGAATGCTTCTTCGCGGACTCAAGAAAGAGGATGTTGAGCGCGGTCAGGTGCTTGCGAAGCCGGGATCGGTGACTCCGCACTCCGAATTTACGGCAGAAATTTACGTGCTTTCGAAAGAAGAAGGAGGTCGCCATACGCCGTTTTTCAAAGGATATAAGCCACAGTTCTATATTCGTACAACGGATGTAACTGGAGAGGTGATCCTTCCTGAGGGAGTCGAGATGGTGATGCCTGGAGATACGGTATCAATTAGCGTGAAACTTATTTCACCGGTAGCGCTCGAAGAAAAACAGCGCTTCGCAATTCGTGAAGGAGGAAAGACGGTTGGTGCGGGATCAGTAACGAAGATCATTAAATAACCTAAGTATAATGCCAAAAAAAGAAGGACAACAAAAAGAACGGTTGAGACTTCGTATTAAAGCATATGACGCGAAGCTCATTGATTCTTCGGTGAAGCAAATCATCGAGGCGATTAAGTATCACGGAGGAGACGTGGTTGGTCCAATTCCTCTTCCGACAGAATTCAAGAAGTACGCGGTGAATCGCTCGACGTTTGTGCATAAAAAATCTGGAGAACAATTTGAACTTCGCGTTCATAAGCGGCTTATAGACATCATGAATCCGCAGCAGAAAATTATTGACTCACTCTCTGATCTTAATCTTCCGGCGGGAGTCGATGTCGAGATAAAAATGGGCTAATGCATATTGACTTACACATAGCAATGCGGTACCATTAGCAACGGGTTAGCCATTATGAAATTCGAACGAAAACAACAGGGCTTGCCCCTGTTGTTTTCATAACTGCGTTTTATTTTTATTAGAAATATGTCCGGAGAATATAAAAAAATAATTACAAAAAAGAAAGAAATGACGCAGGTGTGGAACGGCGACGCGGTAATTCCCGTCACGGTCCTTTTGTACGACGAAAAAAGCGATGAAGCAATTACCTCTTTTTCAGCGGGTGACACGGTAAGCGTCACGGGAACAAGCAAGGGAAGGGGATTTCAGGGCGTCGTAAAGCGCCATGGATTTCATGGAGGTCCTAAAACACATGGACAGAAAAACAGACTTCGCGCTCCCGGATCGCTCGGGCCAACGGCGCCGCAGAGAGTTTTGAAAGGAAGAAAAATGGCAGGACACATGGGAAACGTAAAAGTTACCGTGAAAAATTTACATATAGTTCTCATTGATACGGAACACAGAAAGATTCTTGTGAAAGGACCTGTTCCTGGAATGCGTGGAACACGGGCAGAAATAAAAAAGAAGGTATAATATGAAACTCGACGTTTTTAATATAAAAAAAGAAAAAGTAGGAACGACGGATATCTCGGACGCTATGTTTAAGGCGGAGTGGAAACCGGCGCTTGTACAGGATGTACTCACGGCCCACGCGGCGAATGCGCATCATCCGTACGCTCACACCAAAGATCGATCGGAGGTGCGCGGCGGAGGAAAAAAACCATGGCGCCAAAAACACACGGGACGCGCACGTCACGGATCAAGGCGTTCTCCCATATGGATCGGGGGAGGTATTACATTCGGTCCCCGAAATGATAAAGATTATTCGAAGAAAATAAACAAGAAAGCAAGCAAAGCGGCACTTTCTTCCGTGCTTTCTAAAAAGCTCGAGGAAGGAGAGGTGTTTCTTGTGGACGCTCTTTCTTTCGAAAAGGGAAAAACAAAAAGCGCTGCGGCATTTTTTGCGGCATTTTTCGGAAAGAAAAAGAAACACTCTGCTCTTCTGATAAGAGAAAAGGAAAACATCGACGCGGTGCGTGCCGCGCGGAATATTCCTGGAGTTGAGATTATTTCAGGAGATTCTTTGAATGTATATGAGTGCGCAATACATCGATATATTGTTTTTGAAAAGACGGTTGCGGAAAAACTTTCATAATTATTGAATTAAAAAATATGAGCCCCCGTAAAACAAAAAAAGAAGAGCCAATAAAGACCACCACGATTCACGCGGTAAAAACCGTCGTGAAGCGTCCTTGGATAAGCGAGAAGAGTCAGCGGGTTCTTGAAAATAATCAGTATGTATTTCTTGTTGAGGAACACGCGACAAAAAATGCGGTGAAAGAGGAAATCCAGAGAAAATATGGAGTGCATGTGGTTGGCGTGAATATGGTCCAGCTTCCGTGGGAAACAACTCGGTTTCGAAACCGCGTCTCGAAAAAAAGAGGAAAAAGGAAGGCGTTCGTATTCCTGAAGAAGGGGGAAAAAATAGATATCGCATAGCATATGAAGAAATATAATCCAACAACTCCTTCGCGCAGGCATTATACCGCTGTCTCGTACAAGCAGCTTCTTCAGGGCGACAAGAAAAGAGTGAAAGCGCTCACAAAGAAGGTCACAAAACACGCGGGAAGAAACAATCAGGGGAGGATCACTATGAGGCATCAGGGGGGAGGAAACAAAAATGTATACCGCATTATTGATTTTAAGCAGAACAAAGCGGATATACCGGGTAAGGTTGAAGCGATTCAGTATGATCCGTATCGCACGGCATTTATCGCGCTTATCTGCTATGCGGATGGAGAGCGGAGATATATTCTTGCGCCACAAGGACTTCACGTGGGAGCGCGCGTCACGCGTTCGGAACAGGCGCCTTTTGAAGTGGGAAATCGTACGGTGTTAAAGAGAATCCCCGTAGGCACATTCGTTCATAATATAGAAATGTTCCCCGGAAAAGGAGGACAGATTGCCCGTTCGGCGGGATCTTCGGTGCAAATTCTTGCGCACGATTCGGGCTATACGCATCTTAAAATGCCCTCGGGAGAAATAAGAAAGGTAATGTCTGATGGATATGCGTCTATCGGCCAAGTTTCAAATATCGAACATAACCTTGTAGTCATAGGGAAGTCGGGACGCGCGAGAGCAATGGGTGTTCGTCCCACGGTTCGCGGCTCGGTTATGAATCCACGAGATCATAAATACGGAGGCGGTGAAGGGCGTACGCAGCGTGGCACGAAACGTCCGAAGGATAAATGGGGGAATATCACCGGAGGAAGAAAGACAAGAAAAAAGAAAAAGTGGTCGAATACCCTTATTATGAAAAGAAGGAAATAATATATTTTTATGAGCAGATCATCAAAAAAAGGACCGTATATCGATCCGAAACTTCTGAAGAAGATTTCGAAAATAAAACCAGACGGAAAGACCGTTATAAAGACATGGTCACGCGATTCTGAAATATCTCCCGAAATGGTTGGGCACGTGTTTGGAGTGCATAATGGAAAGGATTTCATAGAAGTTCGCGTTACTGAGGATATGATAGGACATCGTCTTGGAGAATTTTCTCCTACGCGGAAATTTGTGAGACATGGAGGAAAGATACAAAAAGAATTAGAACAAAAAGCGAAAACGAAATAGAGCACTATGGAACAAGAAAAAAAAGTCATCGCAAAATTGAGGTATCTGCATGTGCCGCCAAGAAAGGCGCGTCTTCAGGCCGACGTAATCCGTGGTCTTTCCGCGGATGACGCACAAGCGCAGCTTATGCTTTCTCCTCGTCGCGCAGGAGATCCTATTTTAAAACTCTTGAAATCAGCGATTGCAAATGCTAAGTATAAGAAGCTTGATCCGCACGCGCTTATAGTGAAAGAAATTCGCGTTGATCAGGGCCCGAAACAAAAACGGTGGATGCCCCGCGCTCGCGGTGCGTGGAGCGCGATCCAGAAATGGACGAGTCATGTGACGATAGTGCTTGAAGTTTCGGATACCGTCCGCAGCCGCGGCATTGTGATCTACGAGAAGCCAAAAAAGAAAGCAGGCACTGAGAAAAAGAAATCGCATAAACACAGCGATCACGAAAAACAGGCGAAAAAGGAAACGGGGAAGGAAAAAGAAGAATCCGGAAAAAAACACGTATCTGACGCGGGCGCGCTGAAGAGAGTGTTCCAAAGAAAGACTATATAATACTATAAGAATTTATGGCACAAAAAATAAAACCAAATGCGCTTCGTTTAGGAATAACCCTTCCGTGGAATAGTAGGTGGTTCTTCAAGAAATCACTCAGTTTTTATATTGAAGAAGACCACTGCATTAGAGATATTGTGCGCAAAAAAATACTCGCGGCGGGAATCGCGTCCATAGAAATAGAACGCCTTGGTGACACCATACGCGTCATAGTGAAAGCGAGCAGACCCGGTCTTGTTATTGGCCGCGGAGGGAAAGGTATTGAAGAATTAAAAGAAGCGGTTGTCAAAGCGATAAAGAAACTCCGCGTGAAAAACAAAAAATCGGCGCAATTTTCTCTTAACATCAATATCGAGGAGCTGAAACGTACCGAGGTTTCCGCGGCAGTAACTGCCCAGCAGATTGCGTTTGACCTCGAAAAACGCTTTCCATATCGAAGCGTGTTGAAGAGACATCTCGAGCTTTTGAAACAGAATCGCGAAGTGCTTGGAGCAAAAATAAAGGTAGGAGGACGCTTGAACGGAGCCGAAATCTCAAGGAGTGACTGGCTTATCTTCGGGCGGATGCCGTTGCAGAATCTCCGGGCAAACATCGATTATGGAGAAGCGACCGCATTTAATACATACGGCACGGTGGGAGTGAAGGTCTGGATATATAAAGGAGAAATCTTCGAAGAGAAAAAATCGAGGAATACACGATAATTATGTTGCAGCCGAAAAAACAAAAACATAGGAAGATGCAGAAAGGACGATCGCGCCGCCGCATGGTGGAAACGCGCGGATTAACGATAAGTTATGGAGAATACGGATTACAGGCAGTAACCGGAGCGTGGATTACCGCGCGCCAGATTGAAGCGGTGAGAAAAACTATCGCGCACGCAATGAAGCGCGAAGGAAGGATATGGATACGCATTTTTCCTGATAAACCAATTACCAAACTTCCTCCCGAAGTGACTCTTGGAGGAGGAAAAGGAAACGTAGAATATTTTGTCTGTCCGGTAAAGCCCGGAAGAGTTCTTTTTGAAATTGGCGGAGTCAACGAAAAGATTGCATTTGAGGCATTAAGGCTTGCAGGTCATAAACTCCCTATAAAAACGAAGGTGTTAAGGAAATAATATGAAAAAGAAAGAATTGCAAGAATATATCATAAAACCGTTGCCGGAACTCGAAAAAGAGATCGCGGGACTCTACGAAAAGATGCATGGATTGCGTCTTAATGTGGCTACAGGAAAAGTGAAGAGTTTGAAAGAGTTCAAACATACGAAGAAAGCGATTGCGCAGATACTGACAATAATTACCGCAAGAAAAAAAACAGAAGAAAAATAACGTATGAAAAAAGAAACACAAGCAAAAAAAAGGGTTCTCGAAGGAGTAGTCGTTTCCGACAAAATGAACAAAACGCGCGTCGTGGCGGTGACGAGGTTGAAAAAACATCCCCGCTACCAGAAATATTATAAAGTGACCGCGCGATACAAGGCTCATGATGAAGAAAACGCTTATAGCGCGGGAACAACTGTCAAAATACAGGAGGCGAGACCCATGTCGAAGGAAAAAAGGTGGGTAATAATTTCAAAGAAGTAATATGATACAAGAACGCTCCATATTGAAGGTCGCTGATAATTCGGGCGCAAAGTCCGTGCGTTGTTTTCGTATTTTAGGAGGAACACGAAGACGCTACGCGAGAGTAGGAGATATTCTCGTTGCGTCAGTACAGACCGCGGAACCAAGAAAATCCGTAAAGAAGAAAGACAAAGTACGCGCGCTTGTAGTGAGGCAAAGAGCGCCTCTCCGTCGCAAGGACGGATCATATGTGCGTTTTGACGAGAATGCGGTCGTGATTGTCGACAAAAAAGAACCGAGAGCGACAAGAATTTTCGGTCCGATTCCCCGCGAAATAAAAGAACGCGGATTTGATACTATTGCGTCGCTTGCCGAAGAATTAGTCTAAATTTATGAAAAAAGGAGATACAGTAAAAATAATTACAGGAAAAGATGCGGGGAAGAGCGGGAAAGTGCTTCGTATCGACAAAAAGACGCATCGAGTTGCCGTTGAAGGAGTGAACATGTACAAAAAACATGCGCGCGGGAAGAGGCAGGGAGAAAAAGGAGAGATAGTAACGATTACTCGTCCGTTGGACATTTCGAATGTTCTTGTGGTATGTTCCTCATGTAACAAGGCAGTGCGTGAGGCTCACAAAATCAACGAAGGAAAAAAAGTGCGCTATTGCAGAAAGTGCGGCGCAACGCTCTAAACCTATATGAAAAAAAAGTTTTTGGAAAAAATAGTAATTAATGTTGGAATAGGAAGGCTTTCCCAGAAGCCTCATTTTAAGGACAAACTTCTTCCTGAGGTTATGGAGCAGCTCGCGACGCTTTCGGGACAGCGTGGCGCGATACGGCAATCAAAGAAATCAATATCAAATTTCAAAACGCGCGCGGGAGATCCGGTAGGAATACAAATTACGCTTCGAGGAAAGAAGATGGAAGATTTTTTCGAAAAATTAATTCACATTGTTTTTCCTCGTGTAAAAGATTTCCGCGGTATTGATGAAAAGAGTATTGATGGAATGGGAAATCTGAATATTGGATTTCGGGAGCAATATGTTTTTCCGGAGATAGACATCGATCGTTCGAACGTGAGCTTTGGAATGCAGGTGACAATAGTGCCAATAGACAAAGACCGCTCCCGTGCGATTGATTTTTACAAGTCGTTCCATGTACCATTAAAGAGCTAATATGGCGAAAACGTCAGTGCGTGTTCGCGCACAGAAAAAACCTAAGTTTTCAACAAGAATAGTCCGCCGGTGTTTTCGTTGCGGAAGGAAAAGGGGATATCTTCGAGATTTCAATATGTGCAGAATATGTTTCCGCGAACTCGCGAGCAAGGGCGAAATTCCCGGGGTGAAAAAAGGAAGTTGGTAATCTAACCGTATATTATGTATATCGATGTATTAATAAAAATGAAAAATGCCGAGCAGGCAGGAAAGCGTTCCATGAAGGTGCGTTTTTCAAGGATGGATCAGGCGGTGCTTGAAGAGTTGAAACATTACGGATTTCTGAAAAAAGTTGAGGTGAAGGGTCGCCCGCCGAAAAAGATAATTGAAGTGGTATTCAGCAAAGAACGCCGCGTTCAGGGATTGAAGTTTTTGAGCAAACCATCTCTTCGTCGGTATGGCGGTTATGAGGATTTTAAAAAAGTGAAGGGAGGACATGGAATCCTTGTAGTTTCTACCTCGAAGGGGGTAATGTCGGGTGTGCGTGCTCGAAAAGAAAAGGTTGGCGGACAGATGCTTTTCCAGATTTGGTAAAAAATTATTATGAGTAAAGTAGGAAAAAAACAAATAAATATTCCCGATGGAATTTCCGTAGAAGTGCGGGAACGTGAAATTATGGTGACTGGAAAAAACGGAATGATGACGATTCCGACGCTTGAAGGAATTCGTGCGCGTCTCGAGGAAAAGAATCTTTCATTTGAGGCAATGAGAAATTCAAAACAGGTACGGAGTAACTGGGGAACGATGCGCGCGCTCGTTGCAAACGCGATACAGGGACTGACGAGCGGGTTCGAAAAAACCCTTATTCTTGAAGGAGTTGGATTTCGTGTAATGAAAGAAGGTGAGGGACTTGCTTTGAGTCTTGGATTTTCTCATCCTGTAAAATATCCTGAAGTTCCGGGAATCGTATTCGAGATTGAAAAAAACTCCATTCTCAGAATAAAAGGATTTGATAAGGGGCTTGTGGGTAAAATAGCCGCAGATATCCGCGCGATGAAGAAGGTGGAGCCATATAAAGGTAAGGGATTCAGATACAGTGACGAAATCGTACGCAGAAAAGCAGGGAAGAAAAGCGTAGGATCATCATAAATATGAAAAAAAACAGTACATACGAAAAATACAATCGACGCGCGAAAAGAACGCGGAAGAGCATAGGAAGGGGGATAAGCGACTATCCGAGACTCTCCGTATTCAGGAGCAACGCGGGGATTTATGCGCAAGTGATTGATGATAAGACGGGAAAAACAATAGTCGCGGCATCTTCTTTGGAGGTGAAGGAGAAAAAAGGGAAAAAAGTTGATATCGCGCGCATAGTCGGTAAAACAGTTGCAGAACGAGCAGTAGCCGCCGGAATAACAAAAGTTGTGTTTGATCGAGCGGGGTACCGATATCATGGTCGGGTGAAAGCGCTTGCTGATGGAGCTCGTGAAGGAAAACTTGGATTCTAATTTTTATTACATCAATGAGACCATTCAATAAACAAAAAAAGAGCGAATTTGACGAAAGAACCCTTGAGGTGCGCCGCGTGACGCGTGTGGTCGCGGGAGGGAAGAGATTTAGTTTCCGCGCGACGATTGTTCTTGGAGATCATCGTGGGCGAGTGGGCATTGGGATCGCAAAAGGACTTGATGTCGCCGCGGCGGTGCAGAAAGCGAAGCGTCAGGCGGAAAAAAATATGATACGAATCGAGTTAAAAGATGGGAGAACGATTCCTTACGACATAGAAGCAAAATACAGCGCCGCGCGCGTTCGCTTGAAGCCCGCGCGACCTGGACATGGACTTATCGCGGGAGGATCAATGAGGGCGGTGCTTGAGGCCCTTGGAGTGAAGGATATCTCAGGAAAAATAATGGGGAGAACTACAAATAAACTCACGAACGCAATGGCGACGCTTGAGGCGTTGAAAAAAATAAAAGTAGCACAAAAAGAAACGACGTCGGATTCAGAAGATGACTACGAAGAAGGAGAAGAATAACAATATGCAAATTCAGGAAATAAAAACCTTGATATCAAGGAAAAATAAGAAAAGAATCGGACGCGGAGGAAAGCGGGGTACGACATCGGGGAAAGGACAAAAAGGACAGCGCGCGCGTTCGGGACATAGGATTCGTCCGGCGGAGCGTGATATATTCTCGAAATTCCCGAAGTTGCGCGGAGTGAAAAATAAGAGCCTTGCAAAAAAGCCCCTCGCACTAAATCTTGGCGATATCGAAAAGAAGTTCTCGGGAGAGAAATCCATTACTAAAGATACGCTGAAAAAATTTGGATTAATAAAAAGCACTTCTGTTTCAATCAAAATACTCGCAACGGGTGAAATAAAAACTCCTTTTATTGTGGAGGGGATGAGTGTTTCTGAAAGTGCGCGGAAAAAAATAGAAGCCGCGGGAGGAAGCGTGAAATAAGCAAGATTTTTCAGTGTTATGAATAAATTCTTACAGATTTTTAAAATTCCCGAATTGCGAAAAAAGATTCTCATGGTGGGGCTTCTTTTGCTTTTTTTTCGCTTACTTGCGGTAATCCCAATTCCTGGAATTGATACGGCTCGCCTCAATGAATTTTTCTCATCGAGCCAGCTTCTCGGTTTTCTAAACCTTTTTTCGGGAGGAGGATTAAGCAATCTCTCGCTTGTAATGCTTGGTGTGGGTCCGTATATCACGGCCACGATTATCATGCAGCTTCTCACGATCGTATTTCCAAACCTGAAGAAGGCATATTATGAGGAGGGGGCGGAAGGACGCGCAAAATTCAACAGAATTTCGCGTTATCTCACGGTTCCGCTCGCGATGCTTCAGGGATATGGTTTTTTGAATCTTCTTATCTCACAAGGAGCGCTCGCGCCTCTTGCGTTAGGGGATATGGTTGCAAATGTAGTGATCATCACCGCGGGAAGCATCCTGCTTATGTGGATAGGTGAACTTATATCGGAATATAAGATAGGAAACGGTGTTTCACTCATCATCTTCGCGGGAATTGTGAGCGCCATTCCGCAATATGTTACCACGAGCGTAGTGAGTTTCACTTCGCAGGTACTTCCGACATATATTGCATTTATCCTTGTAAGTATCGTGGTAATCGCCGGAGTTGTCTTCGTGAATGAGGGAGAGAGGAAAGTCCCTGTTTCATACGCAAAACAGGTTCGCGGGAATAAAATGTATGGAGGGGTATCAAGTTATCTTCCTCTCCGCGTGAATCAGGCGGGAGTGATTCCTATCATTTTCGCGATATCATTACTTCTCTTCCCGCAGTTTTTCGCGCAGGCAATCGCGATAGTGTCAAAGGACTTTTCCCTAAGAGTAAACGAGTTTGTAACGTATTTTTTCAACAATACGGTTATTTACAGCATTCTTTATTTCGTGCTTGTGGTTGTGTTTACCTATTTCTATACGGCAATCACATTCGATCCCGAAGAAATATCGAAAAATCTCCAGAGAAGCGGCGGATTTATTCCCGGTATCCGTCCCGGTCAGGCGACATCACAGACAATCGCAAGGATCGTGCATCGCATTACGCTTTTTGGGGCGCTTTTTCTCGGAATTATTGCGGTACTTCCCAATATCACGCAAATGGTAACGGGTATACAATCGCTTTCGATTGGAGGCGCGGGACTTCTCATCGTCGTTTCTGTCGCGCTTGAAGTCATGAAGCAAATTGAATCGCAGCTTACGGTTCGCGAGTACGAGGGACTATAGTTTTCTATTCGCGTTTCACGCCCGTTTTCCACGGGCGTTTTTTTTAGTATGATAATACTATGTCAAAGGCAATTATCGTGTATGGTCCGCCGGGGTCCGGAAAGGGTACGCAGGCGGAGCTGCTTACTAGAAAATTCAATGTGATCCATTTTGATACGGGTCGGTATATAGAAAATCTGGTGCATTCTCCGGCGTCAAAGGGAAATAAAATATTAACGCGGGAACGCAAAAACTTCGATAGCGGAATATTATGCACTCCAGAATGGGTTTTGAAAATTACGCGCGATGAAGCGGAAAGAATCGCGAAAGCGAAATTCAATGTAGTGTTCAGTGGTTCTCCGCGGACGATTTTCGAGGCGTTTGGAGATAAAAAGAATGAAGGATTGATTGCCGCGCTTTCCCGTGTATTCGGAAAGAGAAACATAGAAGTGATTCACATTCTTGTTCCCGAGAGGGATTCAATGAAAAGGAACAGCGCGCGGTTTATATGCGGAGTGTGCGGATTGCCGCGTCTTGCGAGCGTAAGTGGAAATCATTGCGCATTATGTGCCGGAATACTCAGAAAAAGAACGTTGGATGACCCAAAGGTCATTGTGACCCGCCTCAAAGAGTATCGTGAAAGGACATATCCTATTATTAAGGCGCTTAAGAAGATCGGGATAGCGGTCAAGACCGTAGACGGAAGACCTCTCCCATATAAAGTGCACGAGCGGATTCTTCGGGTGCTCAAAATGAAATAATTCTCATGATAAAAAAAAAGAAGGATATTGACGCAATCCGTATTTCCGGGAAGATACTCGCGCGCGTCCTTTCCGCGCTCAAAGAAAAAGTGGCGCCGGGGGTGCGGCTCTCTGATCTGGATTTGTATGCTCGGGAACTTTTAAAAAAAGAAAACGCGCGTCCCGTATTCCTTAATTATCAACCGGAAGGGGCAGATAAGCCGTATCCCGCGGCAATTTGTACATCCGTGAACGAAAAGATAGTACATGGGGTTCCGAACGCGTATATGGTGCGTGAGGGGGATCTTGTAAAGATAGATATTGGGGTCGAATACGGGGGGTACATCGCTGATGCCGCGGTGACCGCGGGGGCGGGAACTATATCCCGCATCGCGAAGAAACTCATGGATGTCACCGAGCGATCTCTGTATTGCGGTATTGAAGAATGTGTTCCGGGAAATACTTTAGGTGACGTGGGAAACGCTATTGAATCCGTAGTACACAAAGGAAAATTCTCGGTGATTCGAGGGCTTACGGGCCACGGAGTGGGTTTTGAATTGCACGAGGAGCCTACGGTTTATAATTTCGGGAAATCGGGTACAGGAATGAAATTACGGGAAGGAATGGTGCTCGCAATTGAACCGATGGTGAGCACGGGATCTCCCGATATCATTCAGCTTTCAGACGAGAGCTATGCTACGAGCGACGGGAGTCTTTCCGCCCACTTTGAACATACCGTGGCGATTACAAAGAACGGTCCGGAAATATTGACGCGATAAAAAACCTTCCTGAAATCAGGAAGGTTTTTTTATCTTATGCGGATTATGATTGGGGCATGATTTATTACTGCAACGTTCGGGAATTGTTTTCGTTCCTTCCATCATAAGCGATCCGCATTCGGGGCATACACGTCCCGTAGGTTTTGATTTGATAATAAATTTACATCCGGGATACTTGGAGCAGCTGTAAAAAAGTCCAAATCGACCCCGTCGTTCCACAAGTTCTCCGTTCTTGCATTCGGGGCAGGCAACACCAGTTTTTTTCTTCGCCTCTTCCTCTTCACTTGTTTTTACATATTTGCATTTGGGATAATTCGCGCATGCAATGAATTTTCCGAACCTCCCTTCGCGTTCAATAAGTTTTCCTTTTCCGCATTGAGGGCACGTTTCGCCGGTTTCCTTCGGTCCCTCGAGTTCGGTGCCGTCTATTTTTCGCGCCCCGACGCATTCCGGAAATCTCTTACAGCTCAAGAATTTACCCGTTCGTCCAAGTTTTATAATCATTGCCGTTCCGCAAATGGGACATACGTGAGTGCTATCCGCATCTCCAAGGTTTGTGATCTTTTCTATCTTTTCCTTTGACTTTACCTCCTTCGAAAAGGGAGTATAAAAGTTTTTGAGTGTTTTCGCGTAATCCCGTTCTCCTTGCGCTATCTCGTCGAGGTCATTTTCCATTTCCGCGGTGAATGTGTCGCTAATATATTTCGTGAAATGCACCTCAAGGAAAGAACTCACTACGTCTCCTGTGTCTGTGGGACGCAGATTTTTCTGTTCTTTTTCAACATATCCGCGTTCAAAAAGCGTTTTTATGATAGATGCGTAAGTGCTTGGTCTTCCGATTCCTCGTTTTTCAAGCTCTTTGATAAGTCCGGCTTCCGTATATCGCGACGGAGGTTGGGTGAATTTTTCGTCTTCATCGATTGTCATAAGAAGCATTTTTTCCTCTTTTTTTATCGGGGGAAATTCAGTTTCCTCTCCCCGCGCTCTCGGGTCAGCTTCAAGCCATCCGGGGAAAATAATGACGTTTCCGTTGGCGGAGAAGAATGGAATTGATTTCACTTCGGTGCACGCAGATACTTTCGTACGCAAAACCCTCGCGTCTGACATTTGCGATGCGACGGTGCGTTCCCATATAAGCGTGTATAATCGTTTTTGTTCTTCTGAATTTCCTCCGTGACGCACTTTCGCGTGCGTAGGACGGATTGCCTCATGCGCTTCCTGAGCGTTTTTACTTTTTGTGAGATATTTTCTCGGAGAGAGGTATTCTTTCCCGTATATTGATTTTATTTCTGAGTGTATTTCATTAAGCGCGCTCTCGCTTAGGACGGTACTGTCCGTTCTCATATACGTGATAAGCCCTTCTTCATAAAGCTTTTGAGCGATAGACATAGTGCGAGAAGGAGAAAAACCAAGTCTCGAACTTCCCGCCTGTTGGAGGGTTGATGTGGTAAATGGGGCCTTGGGTGCCCGATGGATTTCTTTCTGTGAAACATCAAATACGCGCCATGGTTCTTTTTTCCCCGCGGCGAGAATGCGGGCCACTTCTTTTTCATCGCGAGGTTCTTCTTCGCATACGAGAGTAACCACGTCTCCTTTTTCCGTTTTGAGAGACGCCTCTATTGTCCAATATCGTTCAGGAATGAATGCGCGTATTTCCCGCTCGCGTTCCATAATGATGCGAAGCGCGGGGGATTGCACGCGTCCCGCGGAAAGACCATAGCGCAATTTTTTCCATATAAGTCCGCTCAGATCATAGCCGACAAGGCGATCAAGAACGCGCCTCGCCTCCTGAGCCTTTTTCAGATTTTCGTCGATGGTTCTTGGATGAAGAAACGCATCTTTCACCGCGAGTTCTGTTATCTCGTTGAATACGACGCGTTTGGGGTCTTTGAGGTTACATGCTTCTTTTATATGCCACGCAATTGCTTCCCCCTCGCGATCAGGATCAGTGGCAAGATATACTTCTTCGGCTTTTTTCGCGTATTTTTGTATTTCCGCGAGCACCTTTTCCTTTCCTTTCGCAATTTCATAATGAGGAACAAAACCACCCGCAACGTCAATTGCCTTCTTGTTGTTTTTAGGAAGATCGCGTATATGTCCTACGCTTGCAACGACTTTGTATTCTCCCTTCAAATATTTTGAGACCGTTTTTGTTTTTGTGGGGCTTTCTACGATAACAAGTTTCATAATGATGAAATAATAAATCTTCCGCTCCCGTCTTCCTTTATCATTCCCTCGATACTGAGGAGCGAGATGCATTCAGCAAGCGTTCGTGGTTCCAGTGTAGTCAACTCCGAAAGCTTGTCAATGGTAAGCGGAGTTTGGCTTTCACTTAACGCGCGAAGAATTGCGTACGCGTAAGGGTCATTCTTGTATTGTTCAAGTGAACATACATCCGCGTGCTTTTCGGTCTGTATTTCCATATTTAGATCCTCAAGAATGTTTTCTGGAGATGTCGTAAGCCGCGCGCCGTTTCGTATGAGCATATGAGATCCTCGATAGTTTGGATGCGATGAGGGACCGGGATACACAAACACGTCGCGTCCCTGTTCAGCGGCGAATCGTGCCGTAGCGATAGCGCCGGATCGAAGAGGCGCTTCAATGACAACGGTGGCAATTGAAATGCCGCTGATAATCCGATTTCGCGCTAAAAACTGATGGGGGAGCGCCGGCGTGCCGATTTCGTATTCGGAAAGAATGGCGCCGTCCTTGGCGAGTATTTTTCGCGCAAGCCCCTCGTGTTGACGGGGATAAATACTATCAAGGCCGTTTGCAAGCACCGCGATACTCCTTCCTCCGGCGGAAAGGGCTCCTTCGTGCGCCGCCTCATCAATGCCCAGCGCAAGACCGCTTACGACGCAGAATCCGTGCGTTGCAAGCGCTTCCGCAAGTTTTCGGGCAATAGATTTTCCTTCCAATGTGGCCTTCCGTGTTCCTACAATCGCAATACATGGATTTTCTTGTGGAATTGTACCAAGAAAAAAGAGCGTTTCCGGAGGATTCTGGATTTCTGAAAGAAGGCGCGGATATGCGCTATCTCCATGTGGCGTGCTGTGTATGATAGCGGGTTCCATCAATATATGGTAAAATAATAGCACATCATAGAGCGCATGCAGAAAATTCCGGAACTTTCGCCGTTTCAGAAAAAAATGGCAGTGCAGGTAGGGATTACCCTTGGAATAGTGGGAGGTCTTTGTTTTGGAACCATATTTTTTGGAAACCGCATTTCAACATATGCCGCGGAAATAGAGATTCTGAGGAATGAAAAAGCGACGTGGTCTGCCTCAATAGAATCGTATGTGTCAGCAAAAACACAGTACGAGAAAAAAGGGAAAGCATATGAACAAATACTATACAACGTATTGCCATTGAGGGATAACCTGATTGATCTTAAAAAGGATTTTCAGTTCGTTGCCGCGGGAGAAGGACTCGATCTCAATTTTTCATTTGCGGGAGAGCGGCAGAAGCAGTCATCGCTTGTCGGCGCGGTGGGAGTGGCGCTTGCGGTGGAGGGAAAATCAAAGAACGACATTTTTTCTTTTCTAGAAAAACTTGAAAAATTTCGTTACTTATTTTCAATCGAAAGCATTACGCTTCAGGAAAATACGGACACAGTCGGCGCGGCAATACGAGGAGAGGTGTTGTATCGGAATTAATATATGACGCTTGCATTAAAAAAAATAAGACACATATTCCTTTTTGTTGGTGGGGGTATTCTTGCGATCGCGACAGTGTGGCTTGTGATATACATGTTCGGATTTCTTCTTGTAAATCTTTCGAAAGCAACGAATGTTGATATATCGTCTCATAGCAAAGTAGAATTTGACACAGAAGGTTTTGAGAAGCTAAACTTGATGAAGAAATAACGCAAGGGCGCATAGTTCAGTGGTAGAACGCTGTCCTGATAAGACAGAGGTCCTAGGTCCGATTCCTAGTGCGCCCACAGAAAGCCGTTCTAAAACGGCTTTAAAAAAAAGTGGCAAGCGAGTCGATTCGACTCGCTCAGGAATCGGACGCCGGAGCCAGTGCGAGTCAGTAGACGAGCACGCGAGGCGGTGCCCAGACCAAATACGAGCGGCGGCGAGTATTTGAGTCGAGGGAGATTCCTAGTGCGCCCACAGAAAGCCGTTCTAAAACGGC
>JAGVBU010000010.1 GCA_020059585.1 Minisyncoccota bacterium | reverse complement strand
GATTCAAGATCACGACCACGGCAGTCGCAAGAACCGCAAGTATCGCGATTACGACAAGAAGCTCGATAAGAGTGAATCCTCTTTTAGTTGTGCTCATTTTTTTACAGAATAACGACCTTTCTTTATATGTGTTTAATTATACAAAACTGCCTTAGAAAAACAAATGGATAAGTTATCCCCCTTCCGACGTAAGAAAATCTCTCACCTTCTCGACAAGGTCTTCCATGGAAACACGTGCTTTGACGAAATATCCAATCGCGCCAAGCGCCTGCCCACGCTCAAGATCCGTATCCTGTCCCAGATTAGAAATAATAACAATGGGAGCTTTCTGATATTCAGAACTTGATTGTACCTTCTCCATAAATTCAAATCCTGAAACTTTAGGAAGAATAATATCAAGGAGCACGAGATCGGGAGCGTTTGTTTTTAAATATTCAAGACCCTGATTCCCGTCCTTCGCGTGAAATACGGCAAAACCCTCCCGTTCGAGACGCTGCCGAAGCAGATTTCCTAGAAGAGGCTCATCCTCTACGAGAAGTATTTTTTTAGCATCCGCCATACGAAGATTATAGCGAAACGAAGCATAATAAACAACGTATCCCACTCGCGCACTTTTCTGAACGAGGGTATAACTCGGCCTATCAGCCCTGAGCGCCCAAGCAAAGAAAAGTGCCCGAGGGACTATATTTTTCGCATCAATAAAAATCCGAAACAAAAAACGGCATATACCGTTTTTTTAAAAAAGAAACTTTTTAGCTGTCCCAATCAAGCCGCCGACATTTTTGAAAGAGATCGGCACCTCTTGTGTAGTACTTTTGGAAAAGCATCACAGATCATTCGAATGCGATCCGCCACTTCACATGGAATTAGCGAATTGCGTTCGACGATTTGTAATCGACAAAATTAATTGATCCACGAGCAGCTTCCGCTACCCGTGCCTTGTTACGACTTAGTCCTCATCACTGAGCTTAGGCTGAACCACGAGTGTAGTCTTCACCCACTCCCAGCTCCGCTGACTTGACGGGCGGTGAGTACAGGACTCGAGAACGTATTCACCGCGGCGTGCTGATCCGCGATTACTAGCGATTCCTACTTCATGAGGGCGAGTTGCAGCCCTCAATCTGAACTGGGGCCAATTTTGGTGGGATTAGCTCCGCCTTACGGCTTGGCAGCCCATTGTATTGACCATTGTGGCATGTGTGTAGCCCAGGGTATCAAAGGGCCATGCTGATTTGACGTCATCCTCGCCTTCCTCCGTCTATACGACGGCAGTCCCCTGTGACAAATATAACACAGGGAAAGGGTTGCGCTCGTTACCCCACTTAAGGGAACGCCTCACGGCACGAGCTGACGGCAACCATGCAGCACCTGTCCCGCCGTCCTTGCGGACGACAATCCTTTCGGACTGTCTTCGTCGGGATTTCTAACCCTGGTGAGGTGTCTCGTTTACCATCGAATTAAACCACATGCCCCACCGCTTGTGCGAGTCCCCGTCTATTCCTTTGAGTTTTAAGCTTGCGCTCGTACTTCCCAGGCGGCAGACTTAACGCGTTAGCTACGTCACCCCGAGGGTCGATACTCGAGACAACTAGTCTGCATCGTTTAGGGCGTGGACTACAAGGGTATCTAATCCTTTTTGCTCCCCACGCTTTCGCGCCTCAGGGTCAGAAACGTCCCAGTGGAATGCCTTCGCCTTTGGTGTTCCGCACGATATCAACGGATTTCACCCCTACACCGTGCGTTCCATCCACCTCTAACGCTCTCTAGCGCGGAAGTTTCCACGGCGATTTCGGAGTTAAGCCCCGAGATTTAACCGCAGACTTTCCAGCGCCCCCTACGCGCCCTTTACGCCCAATAAATCCGGATAACGCTTGTGGCCTTCGTATTACCGCGGCTGCTGGCACGAAGTTTGCAGCCACTTATTCCCGCCGTACTATCAGTCTTACGACTTTCTCCGGCGGAAAAGGAGTTTACACACCGAAATGCTTCATCCTCCACGCGGCGTCGCTCCATCAGGCTTTCGCCCATTGTGGAATATTCTCGACTGCTGCCTCCCGTAGGAGTAGGAACCGTATCTCAGTTTCCTCGTTGGGGAACAGGCTCTCACCTCCCCTACCGGTCGTAGCCTTGGTGAGCTATTACCTCACCAACTAGCTGATCGGGCCTAGGCCGATCCCAAAGCGACTTGCGTCTTTACTCTTGCGAGACCATCAGGAATTAGTTCGCCTTTCGGCGAATTATGCCTGACTCTGGGGTACATACCAAGGTGTTACTAACTCGTTCGCCACTAACCTTGTGCAAAGCACAAGAAGTTCTAAATACTAATTTCTAAACTCTAAACAATAATAAATTTCTAATTCCAAAATTCTAAACATATTTTTGAATTTCGAATTTAGGGTTTTGAATTTGTTTAGGATTTAGGGTTTCGTGCTTAGACGTTTCCCTGTGCTTCACACAAAGTCCGTTCGACTTGCATGCCTTATCCACGCCGCCAGCGTTCATCCTGGACCAGGATCAAATCCTCTAAAAAAATAAGATTGGGACAACTAAAAAATTTCTTTTTAGGTTGCGTGCACTCTATTGGATGTAGAGTGCTATTCATCTATAAAAGTACGGTCTTTTGATTCGCAGGTAGAAGTATACGGGATTTGCAAAAAGTGTCAACCCCGTGAGAGATGCGTCACGATTCATATAACCGTGCTTTTTCCGCCCTTTGTATACCATTTTACTTCCCCACGCGATCGCGGTCTCTACACAGGGTCAACCCCGTTAACGACAGTTCTCTCAATTGTTATACACAAGAAAAGGATAGTATATTCCTTTTAAAAATATGCCTCGTATGCAACATGAAAATGCCGCGCATAGAACGAAGACGTACAGAAACGTGTATGCATGTTTCTTATCATTACGCGAATCCAATTCCGTGTAACTGACAACTCACAACGGGTAGGGATACACTCTCTTGTCACATCATCAATTCTCTATTTTCTGTTATTTCAAATCGTTAATCATTTTCTGTCGGTTCCCTGTAGTTGTCGGTTGTGGATTGTGTGTCGTTAATTGTATTTTTCAAAAGCCACTGCTTCTCCACTGTTTTAAAATGTGCCTGCATTGCCCGCGATTCTTTCTGCGGAAGCCACACATATGCCCAATACCACAGAGAAAAAACAATCGCAAAAAGCGCGCATCCCACAAAAACACCGAATACGACACGGGACGGGCGGAGTTCTCTTGAATACATATAATTCAGTATAGCAAAAATACACAACACAGACACTCCCGCACACATTTTTTCAAACGAGGGTAAGACTTGGGCGTCGCCCCGGAGACACCCGAGTGAGGGGAAATGTGTGCGGGAGTGCTCCACGCCTTGCCATAAACAAAAATACATGCAATAATAGCCGTGATTTATATGAAAAAAGATTTACATCCGATCTATCACAAGGACGCAACATTTGTGTGTGCATGTGGCAACAAAATGAAGATTGGAAGCATAAAAAAGGAAATAAAAGTTGAAATTTGCAGCAACTGTCATCCATTCTATACAGGTTCGCAGCAGCTTATCGACACCGCGGGACGCGTGGAACGATTTAAGACTCGCCAACTCAAAGTAAAACCGAAAACAGAAAAGAAAACCCGTGCGAAAAAGGCGGTAAAAAAATAATCTACTATGGAACTCCAGACATACACAAGAACGGAACTTGGAAGAAAAGCAAAAAAGATCCGTGCGCAAGGACGTATTCCCGCGGAACTTTTTGGAAGCGGTATTGAAAACAAACATCTGAGCGTCCCCGCGAAAGAATTTAAAAAACTGTATGATGCCGCGGGAGAAAACACCGTAATAACCCTTGTTATTGATGAGAAAGAGAAGGTGTCAGCACTTATATCCGAAGTGCAGCAGAACGGACTCTCGCAGAGCATTATCGCGATCGACTTTCGCGCCGTACGAAGAGACGAAAAAATTCAGGTTGCCGTTCCCATCTCTTACGCGGGAACCGATATGGCAGCGAAAAACGGATTTATTATAGTGAAGATTCTCGATGAAATAGAAATAGAAGCGCTTCCTCAGGAGATTCCCCACGAGTTCGTGGTGGATATCACGCCGCTTGAAAATCCCGGACAATCAATTGAAGTGAAGGATGTTGCTATACCGAAAGGGGTAAAAATAAAGATTCCGGAAGACACCGTTATTGTTACCGTCACGGAGAAAGAAAAAGAAATAATCACAGAGGCTCCGCCACAAGAGGAGGAACCCGCAGAAGGTGAAACAGCAAAAGAAGACACCGCGGAAGAGAAATAGCGGCCCCGCCCGATTCCTTGTGAATCGGGCGGTTTTTAAAAATAGCACCGGAATATAAAATACGATATACTAATCACCGTATGAGAGAAATTGAAAAGAAGTGCCCTACACACGCTGACATAACGACTAATAAAAGAAAAACGGTATATATTCGCCGGACTTCGTATATAAAAATTCCCCTCACCGCCGTGGTGCGTATTTTTTCTATGACCGCGGTACTTGTATTCTTTTTCACCGGATCCGTGAATGCTCCACAGAGCTATTTTGCGGCGGCGCAGGAAGAAGAGCAAATACACAATTCTCAGGAAGAGCGTGCGGAATTAGAGCGACAACTCGCGGAATATGAAAAACAGATCGAGGATACGCAAAAAACGATAGACGAATATAAAAAGAAAGGAAACACGCTCCAGAACGAGATTTACACGCTTAACGCAAGGATAAGCAAATTAAATCTTCAAATAAAAGCGGTGACCGTGAATATTTCAAAACTAAACGAAGAAATAACCGAAACCCAGAAACAGATAAACAGGACAGAAAATACAATAGACACTCATAAAGACGCACTTGCAGAGGCAATACGAAATGTTCGTGAAGCTGATGCTCAAAATATCATTACTATCCTTCTTGCAAACGAAAAACTCTCTGATTTTTTCGGAACATTGAACGACATGGCCCTCGTACAAGATAATCTCCGCGTATCACTCGAAAATATAACCAAATTACGGCAAGATCTCTTAGAACAAAAAGATGAGCTTTCCATGGAAAAGGAGGATGTTGAAAATCTCAAGGCGATACAACAGGCGCAGAAAAACAACGTGCAATACACTCAGACACAAAAACAAACTCTCTTAAAAGACACAAAAGGAAGAGAATCTGAATATCAGAAAATACTCAAAAAAACTCAGGAAACCGCGGCGCAAATCAGAACTCGCATCTTCGAACTCTTAGGTGGAGGACAGCTCACCTTTGAGAAAGCATACGACTTTGCGAGAATCGCTGAAAAAGCAACAGGGGTACGCGCGTCGCTCATCCTCGCAATCCTAAACCGCGAATCTCTTCTCGGAAAAAATACGGGAAAATGTTTTTATACCACTGCAATGCATCCCACACGCGATGTCCCCTATTTCCTTGATCTTACAAAACGTCTGAATATCGATCCTAAATCGGATTTTGCGAAAGTGTCATGTCCTAATTCCCACGGAACATACGGAGGCGCGATGGGTCCGGCCCAGTTTATTCCTTCAACATGGAAAATCTACGAATCTAAGATTTCCGCGGTCACGGGAAACAACCCGCCGAATCCGTGGAATAATGCGGATGCGTTCGCGGGCACCGCGGTATATATACGCGATCTTCTCGCATCATCGAGTTGCATCAACTACGCGAAAACCAATCAGCATATTGTGCCATATCAGACGCTCCTCGAACGATGCGCGGCATCAAAATATTACGCAGGAGGAAACTGGTATACATACCGCATGTGGTACGGCGATCCGGTCGTCCAACAAGCGAACGCGTACGAGGACGATATTGCGGTGTTGAAAGGACAATAAAAAGTATTAAGTATCTAGTATAAAGTATTTAGTATTCTCTTAAGAGAAAAAGAACGAGTTATCTCGTTCTTTTTCTTCATACTTAATACTTACTTCTTGATACTATCTACTTCTCAAACGCTTTCACGATCTTATCCATATCCCCTTCTAATATTTTTTCGATATTAGAGAATTTTTTTCCAATACGATGATCGGTAATCCTATCTTCTGGGAAGTTGTACGTGCGTATCTTTTCCGAACGGTCCGCGGTACCGATCTGTTCTCTTCGGATTTGATCGATAGAACCCACTGCCTGCTCCCTTTGAATTTCAAAAAGTCGGGCGCGAAGCACCTCCATCGCTTTTTCCCTGTTCGCGTGCTGTGTCCGTTCCTCACGGCAACCCACTATAATTCCCGTAGGTTTATGCATAATACGCACCGCGCTCTCAACTTTGTTCACATTCTGTCCTCCGGGACCACCCGCGCGGGAGAACGTCACCTCAAGATCGCCGTCCTTTAATTGGACCTCCTTTGCCTCAACGATGGGAAGCACCGCAACCGACGCCGTGGAAGTATGAATTCTTCCCTGTCGCTCCGTAGAAGGGACACGTTGCACCCTGTGGACTCCCGATTCCTGCTTCAATGCATCATAAACACCCTCTCCTTTTATCTCCGCGACAAGCGTCTTATATCCTTTCGCTCCCGATTCAGAAGCATCAAGCACCGAAAAATTCCAACTCTTTTTTGCGGAATATTTCTGATACATCCGCGCCAAATCTCCCGCAAAAAGCGACGCCTCATCGCCACCCGCACCCGCACGAATTTCTACAATGATTTTCTTTACGTTTTGAGTATCGGTCATACGTAGACCATTAAACCCCAAAAATGATATTGAAACAAGACATGGAAGAACTTAATGTGTTCTTAAAAAGAGTTTCATGCGCTTTTCTATCACTTTTTCAAGGTTTGTTACGCTTTTTTCCAAAATTTTATACGGAGCTATTTCGTCTGGTTTCTCTTTTAGCGAATCTTCAATTCCTTTTTTCCACGCAACGCGAAGTTCAGTTGAAATATGAATAAGAGAAATTCCCGCGTCTATCGCCGCAGTGAAGTCTTCTTCTGATATTCCTGAACCGCCGTGAAGCACTAAGGGAACATTTGCCGATTTTCTAATGTCCTTGATCCTCCCGATATCAAGATGCGGATTTGGCATGTGTTTCAGCATACCGTGTATGTTTCCAATTGCAGGCGCAAGCATATTGACTCCGGTTTCCACAATGAAACGTCGCGCATCTTCCGGTTTTGTAAAAAATTCTCCTGTGATTGCAGCGCCCTCAGGAATTGCATCAAGGAGTTTAGATGATGTGCCGATATACCCCAGCTCACCCTCTATGATTATCCTCTTAAAAAATGAAGAATGTTTTTTCACAATACGCACCGCACTCTTCGTGTGCACGATATTTTCCTCAAGAGGAAGATGAGCGGCATCAAATATGATCGAATCAAATCCGGCAGACGCTGCGCGTTCCACATTTTCGAGTGAGCGGGTATGATCTGCGTTAAGATACATATATACGCCGTCTTTTCGATATACATCACGAAGCGCTACAAGCGCCTGCATTCCCATAAAATTCCATTCCCCTTCGGAGACCCCCACAATTACAGGAACGTTCATCTTCCCGGCAACGCGGGCAACTGCATTCATCTGTTCAAGCGTTGCAACGTTAAAATGCGCTATCGCGGTTTTTTTCTTTTCAGCTTCCTGTATTATCTTAAAAAGTGGCTTCATATGTGGAGAATTGATTATTAGAATCCGATGCCTAAAAATATACTAGAAGATAATTTTCCCTTTATCAAAGTTTTCTATCAGCAATCTTTCCATTTCCTCTTCTCCTCCGACATATTCGGAGAATATTTTTGTCCACATCGCTTCCCGCTGATGATACGTGAAAAATTCCTCTCTTCCTTCCATGAATGAAACAAGAGACATCACCGTATCTTCGAGATCAAAACTCACTAATTCCTTTTTTCCGTCTTCTTCAAAAATTTCTCCTACCCAATCGAGATCGTGCCATAATTCTCCGTCGAAGTCGTCATATTCGAGGGCAAAACGGGCAAAATCTCGTTCTCCCCGCGCCCAATGCAAAGACTCTGGATTCACGCGCGGAAGAAATAATCTTTTATCGTCCGGATTTTCTTTCCAGAGATATCGCTGAATAATAAGCCATTCGCCAGGGCCAACTCCGTCCGGTTCCGGAACATCACCGCGAAGGAGCGACATGAGTTTTGCGGAAAAATCAGGACGCTCTTTATATGATCTGAAAAGATTCGAATAAAATTCTACTTCATGAAAATAATGAAGAAGAAGTGCAAAATCACGAATAAATTTCCCCGGAATATCCATTTTTATGGGATTAAGAAAAATAACCCCAAATTCTTTCAAATGGCTCACATTGTGATGTTTCTTCTCCGCAAATTTTTTTCCAATATCCATCCACTTCGCGCCCATAACCTTCAGCTCGACAGGACGATCTTCGAAATCCCGCGGAGTAATGTCCTTATACGCGACATCAAATGTCTTATGCATCCATTCGTTCGATTCTATGAACCGAAGCGCGCTTAATATCTCATCAATATCCTCTTTGGAAAAAAGTTCCTTTGTGGAGGTATATCCCAAAAATTTCAAAAGGTTTTCGGGCGGACACATTTCCAGTATTTCCCGCGCTTTTTCTTTCTTCAAAAAAAATCCTTTTCCCACACGCGCGATCTTTTTTGCAAGATGTGCCGCTTTTTCAAATTCAGTTTCACCGGGAAACTTTTCAATGAGAGAAATGAATTGTTTCTCGTGAGAGTAGATTGCTCTTCGGAGGCATCCGCGTACATGCGCCGCATCACCGCCACCTGAATTTATTTTCTGCAGAACGCTTCGCGTTCTTTGCATATTTAAATTAGCAACATCCTCAAGTACTCCTCTTCGAAATGTTCTTTTCCTCATTTCAAAATCGAGAGTATCAAGAGATTCTGACGAAACCCCCAGTATCTTTCCAAGTATTTTTGATGTCTGCATAGAAGTTAAAGACGATCAACGTCGAGATCGAAATTTTTCCACCGCGGACGGGAAATTTCTTTCGCAGTCAAAATTCCAGATGTCGCGCCGATTGATTCAACAACCGACGTCGCGTTCGCCGATGCAAAACGAAGCGCGTATCCTATGTCGTTCTTCCGCGCGATCCCCGCGACAAAACCGGAACCAAATGCGTCGCCCGCGCCAGTTCTGTCTATAATGTTTTTTTCCGGAAATATTTTAGCTTTGTAAAGATACGACCCATCGGATACAAGCGCCCCATTTCTCCCATCCGTAACAACCGCGATACCGGGACAAAGACGATCAAATTCTTTAAAAATTTTTCGATCGTCTTCACGAGGCACACCCACGCACTGCGATGCTTCTTCTCGATTCACTATCACCACATCTAAAATAGAAAAAAGAGTTTCAATGTCGGTTTTCTTGAGAGTGAGATAGCGTTGAGAAGGATTCATTGCTATCCTTGTTCCTTTCTTTTTCAATCTCGCAACGAACGGCATTATGACGCTATAGGGAATTTCTCCGGGAGCGATATACACCCATCGCGCGCGCATCTTTCCGTGAGGAATATCCTGGGCTTTCAGTGTGTCGGACGCGCCACGATATACGAGGATGGTACGTTCCCCCCCAGGAGCTAAGAGTATTGCCGAATAACCCGTTCCATTCTTTCCGTCAACGCGCATCAAAGACGTTATTTTCTCGGCTTTAATCGAACGGATTATTTCCTTACCCGCAAGATCATTTCCTACCGAACCAAGAATAGCCGTTTTCAAACCGTGACGGGCGAATGTTACCGCGGAATTATGGGCTCCACCCCCTCCCGCAAATATCGGCTGTTCAATGCGTATCTTTGATCCAAGCGCAAAGCATTGTACCTCACCCGTTCCCAATCCTATCGTTTCAATATGACTCCTCTCCTTTAAGACTTTAAATAAAGGACTTTGTATGAATACGTCGCGCGTAACCGTACCCAAGGTGATTACATCAAGCATATATACAGTATACCCGAAAATCAGGGTATTAAAAAATGGGGCGTGAATGCCCCATTAATCATTAAAAATTCGTGAATTCCGTACCATCACATATAGAATCACGCACCCCCATATGAGTCTATCTTCTCTGTCCCGCAAACGCGGGGACAACACGCGCAAAATCGAATATTCTTCTTTTAAAAATATATTTCGTGTGCGCCCGCGAAATCCTTTTGGTACGATGATGTTCCGTTACTACGTTCCGCAAAGGATCCGTCTCCATTCTTCTCATTTTTTTCTTTCCTTCGTCCTTCTTCGGCATATGCACCTCACTATGATAGTTGATAAAAAATGTAGTATGTAAAGATACGAATTTCTTTATACCACTTTTCTTATATATTGTCTATCTCTCTGAGATTGTATTCGAGCACCGCGTCTTCTGGACCGAAAAGAAATCTTCCGCTAAATTTCTTCCCTTTAAGGAATAAGGGGATCCAATATCTGTCATCGGGCCACATCGTCTCAAACGGTATCTCATCTATATGAAACCACTCGGGTCTCATTTCTTCAGATTCCGATGGCGTGCCCCTGAAAGTATCCGAATGAAACACATGCACCTCGAGCGTTTCTGGATTTCCTTGAAATTCAAATTCGATTACCCCTCTCTTCTCAAGAGAAATAATTTCAATACCGGCTTCTTCGCGGACTTCCCTTTTCGCGGCATCCTCAATGGATTCTCCGGATGCGAGTTTTCCCCCAAATCCATTCCACCGCCCCGCGCCAAATCCCCTCTTTTTCATTCCAAGAAGCACACGAGGATATTGGTGGACAATACACAGCGTAAGAATTTTTCTTTTCGGAAAATCTTTCATATATTATTTTAATTCCCACGCAACAATGCCATATTTCCGTATTTTCTCCTTATATTCAGGATATGTATAATACATGCGTCTCAGTTCATTTTCGGAGCGTGCGTTCGGATTTATTTCATTTGGAGCATAGTTTTTTAGGAGTGCGCGCACCGAAGAGAAGTGCGTAATCTTTTTCGCCTTTTTCTTGAAACTCATCTTTCCGCACGTGAATTTAAGCGTATCGTCCACCTCAATTTTCCGATACTTCTCGGTTGCCGCGCGTGTTTCAATTTTCTTCCTTCCTTCCTTAATGGCGAAAAAAATATCTTTGTTAACGGATCTGAATCGAAGGGTAATATCTTTATTTTTCATAATTCAAAAACCGAGTGCGGAAAGTACTAAAGAAAATCCGGGAAGAAGTTTCCTCTTTCTAATGTCTTTCGGTTCAACCCACGCAAACCCGCGGGCCTCCCAATCAATTCTCTTTATCATGTCGGTTTTCATATCAACAAGAATAGGATGCACAATCCACGTCTTTTTATACCGCTTCGATTCCTGATGGAATATCGGTCCAATCGTGATCCTCCTCACGGTATGCGCGGGCATTCCAAG
The DNA here is from genome assembly GCA_020059585.1 of Minisyncoccota bacterium. Taxonomy (GTDB): domain Bacteria; phylum Patescibacteriota; class Minisyncoccia; order UBA6257; family GWB1-50-10; genus GWA2-45-9. The sequence continues at coordinate 10,718 of JAGVBU010000010.1, read as the reverse complement.
CTCCTCGCGGATTTCCTCAATTACTTTTCCACGAACACTCTTCTGATCGTCAAGAAATCCTGAGACGCCATTCCAACAATCTGGATAAAAGCGGAGCCCTTTATTCCTTCTCATAAGGAGAATCTTTCCTCTATATCTCAAAAGGCAATTAATCACGGGTGCATATCGAATGTGCGTATAATCCACCTGTCCCTTTTTGGGTCTAAATGTTTCTTTTTTATTTTTCATAGTCCTACGCTCCGTGGCATTTTTTATACTTCTTCCCGCTTCCGCAAGGGCAGGGATCATTCCTCCCAATATTTTTTTCACTAGGATCCGTTTTCGAATTCGCAAATATTTTTTTCTCTTCTTTCTTCTCCGCGTTTTTCATTCGCTCAATATCGGTTTCGAAAAACGGAAATAGAGTATGCCACGCAAGCCCCTCAAAATTCTCGTTAAGCGCCTTGAAAAGAATATGGGCCTCCCGACGATATTCGACAAGCGGTTCGTGCTGACCATACGCGCGGATATTCACCGAATCACGAAGTCCCTCGAGATTTTCAAGATGTTCCACCCAGAGAGTATCAAGAATCCTCACAAGATGATGGCGTATTGCCTTTGCTCGTTCGGGTTCAATAGATTCAGGAATGCGGGAAAATTTTTCCTCAGCATCAAGAATCTCTTTCTCTCTTTTTTCCCTATGCTCATCTTCCGGAGATTCGTCAAAAAGAAGTGCCGAGTTGCGCATCTTTTCCAACTGCCGCAAAAGAATTTCTTTTACAAAAGAAAGAATGTCGTTTTCCGCTTGGAGCATCTTGTTGCGTTTCCCGTATATCGCGCTTCTCTGCTTATTCAGCACGTCATCAAAATCAAGAAGATGTTTTCGCGCGTCGAAATTCGCGCCCTCTACCTTTTGTTGCGCCTGATTGACCGCCTTTGAAACCATTGGAGCTTCAATGGGCATATCATCGGGAAGATTCAGCATTTCCATAAGACGTTTCACGCGATCTCCGCCGAAAATACGCACGAGATCATCTTCGAGAGAGAGAAAGAATTGTGACGAGCCGGGATCTCCTTGGCGTCCCGATCGTCCGCGGAGCTGATTATCGATACGCCTCGCGTCGTGCCGTTCGGTACCAATAACATGAAGTCCTCCGAGTGCCTTTACTTTTTCCATCTCTTCGGAAACTGGAGGGTTTCCTCCAAGAATAATATCAACGCCACGACCCGCCATATTTGTCGCGACGGTCACCGCGCCAACCCGTCCCGCCTGCGCGATAATCGATCCTTCGCGTTCATTATTTTTCGCATTCAACACCTCATGAGGAACGCCCGCGCGGCTAAGATACGCGGATATAGTCTCGTTATTTTGAATCGATGTCGTACCAACAAGCACGGGCTGTCCTTTTTCGTGGCGTTCTTTTACCGCCTGCGCCACCGCTTCATATTTTGCAAATTTCGTTTTGTAAATAACGTCAGGAAGCTCCTCCCTGATGAGCGGTCTATTTGTGGGAATTGTCACCACCTCAAGTCCGTACACTTTTCCGAATTCTTCCGCGGATGTTTGCGCGGTTCCCGTCATTCCTGAAATTTTCTTATAAAGACGGAAATAATTCTGGATAGTAATCTGCGCGTATGTTCTATTCTCTTCCTTTACTAGAACACCCTCTTTCGCCTCAATCGCCTGATGGAGCCCTCCCGAATATCGTCTTCCCTGAAGCATTCTCCCTGTAAATTCGTCTACAATAACGATTTCACCGTCCTTCACGACATAATCCTTGTCGCGCCTGAAAAGAGCTCTCGCGCGGAGACTTTCGTTTAAATAATGCACAAGACGGGAATTTTCCGGATCAAATATATTTTTTATGCCCAGCGCGCGCTCTACTTTTTCGATTCCCGCGTCAGTAAGGTTCGCGCTCTTCATTTTTTCATCAACTGCATAATCCTCCGTCTCGTGAAGACGGCTCACTACTTGCGTGAACGTTTTGTAATAATCGCTCGACGCCGCATCCGGCGCCGCAATGATAAGCGGGGTACGCGCCTCGTCGATCAAAATACTGTCAACTTCGTCGATAATCGCATATGCATATTCGCGCTGTACGCGATCATGAACATCATATACAAGATTATCGCGGAGATAATCAAACCCGAATTCATGATTGGTTCCATAGACAATATCGGCCTCGTACGCTTCCTTTCGAGAAGCGGGGCGAAGAAACTTTTCCACTACGCGGAACCCCCCGACCGCGTCGCGGGTTGCGTCAATATCTTCTTCCATCTCAAACGAGGGGTCATAGAAGTAGGCTCCATCATGCACGAGGCACGCCACTCTGAGTCCCAACGCATGATGCACCTGACCCATCCACACCGCGTCGCGTCGCGCGAGATAATCATTCACCGTCACCACATGCACCCCTTTTCCTCCAAGCGCGTTCAAATATGAAGGTAGCGTCGCGACAAGTGTCTTTCCCTCTCCTGTTTTCATCTCGGCAATTTTTCCCTCGTGGAGAATAACTCCTCCCATAATTTGCACATCGAAATGACGTTTTCCGAGCGTCCGTTTTGCCGCTTCGCGCACAAGCGCAAACGCTTCCGGAAGCGCTTGATCTTCCGGTTCTCCGCCTCTCACCCGATCGCGAAGGGCGATTGAACGGGCTTTGAGATCATCCGCGGAAAGTATTTCAAAATCAGATTCGTAGGTACTCACAAGCTCCGCAACTTTTTCAAGGCGGGAAATGGTCTTTTTTTCTATTATTTTTCCAAATATGTTGAATATTGCCATAATTTTACACCGAAGCCGCTCAGGCACCCTGAGCGGCTATGGCGGTGACCTCCAAATTTTATTAAATGTTGAATGAGTGCGCGTCCATAGCCGCTCACGAGGTCCGAACCGCACACGCTTATAGGATAACAGGTTTAAAAAGGAGCGTAAATAAACCCCCGCCAGTCCAAAGGACTGGCGGGGGAACTTAGAGGGATTCCTTGAATTTCTCCGCTTCAGCGAACCGTTGCAGTGAAGACAAGAAACCTACACTTCATTCAACATGCGCATTATAGCATACTAACCGGAAAAGTCAAGTATTACTCATCGTCTCCTCTCTTCGGCCCTTCAACCTGAAGCGGTTCAATTCCGATTTCTTCTCCACTGATTCTTAACACGTCTTTATCTATCTTTTTCAGTTCCTTATACGCAACCGAATAGGAATTCACCGTTGTCTGTAAATTGTTTCCAAGCTTGTTGAAATATTCATCATACGCTCTTATGTGCTTCGAAAGGTTTTCCACATACTTGATTATCTCTTGCGCGGATTGTTCTATCTTGAACGCGCGAAAACCGTAGAGCACCACCTGAAGATATGCTACAAACGTGGTTGGCGAGACAATAACTACATTCTTGTCCTTATACGCATAATCAATGAGACTCCTTGTGTTTACTTTCACCGCGCCAATTTCATTTACAAGAAGATCGTAATAGATTCCTTCCGCGGGAATAAACATAAACGCAAAAGGAAGTGTCCCCTCACTCGGACGAATATATTTTGCCGTCTCATCTATCCGTTTTTTTAAATCATTCTTAAATTCTTTCTCGAGTTCCTCTCGTCTCTTTTCGTCAGTCTCGTTTATAATCCTGTTGTAGTTGTCGAGCGAAAACTTCGCGTCAACCGGAATCATTCCATCTTTTGTGAGAATAACCGCATCAACTTTATCTTCGTTCTTAAACTGATATTGCGATTTATATGCCGTAGGAGGCAAAATGTTCGAAAGAATCAATTCGAGTCCCGCCTCTCCGAGATTTCCTCTCTGCTTTTGGTTCTTTAAAACCTTTTCAAGATTCTGAAGCTGTTCCGTCATCCCAAACACCTGCTTATTTGTTTCTTTGACCGCCGTAATTTCTTGAGTTATTTCTCTTATGAGTTTTTGTGATTCACTGAACTGAAACCGAACCTGTTCCTGCATGTCCTTTTTCGTTTCTCCAAGTTTCGTGTCGAGTGTTTTCGATATCTCATTTATCTGATTCTGGATAAACATAAGTCCCTGCCCCTCTTCCTTCGGCGCGTCATTTCTTGATGAAAGCCTCCAAAATACGAGGGAGAATCCAACAACGAGAACCGCAATGAGTATATAAAGTAAAGTTTCCACAATATTGTATGTTGTTCGTTGTCAGTTTTTGATCATCTCTAATTTACCGCGGTAATAACCGAAATAATGATGAAAAGAAGAATCGCAATAAGTATATTCGTTCCGAGAAAGACATACGAAAGCATTCTTTCCCTAAAAAAGAAAAATTCACTTAGAATTGTGTTCAGCGCGATAATACAGAATCCGAGAAGCCATATCCCCCACACATTCGCTTCTTCTCCAAACATCGTGATACCCCTCGTGCCGTCAAATTTCAATATCACGGGCGAGGTAAGCGTATCCGAAGAAAATACCATAAAGAGAAAGCTTCCGAAAAGTATTGACGCGATAAGGATACACACGATACGAAGCGTTTTTTCGCTCAATACATTAAACAAAAACCTTGGTGTTCTCATAATATCTCTATTGTAACGCCCACAAGCGCGAAATGCTAATGAAGCGCATATATCGAGGCTTTTCCATCAAATATATCGATACGTATGGTACCGTCGGTATCGGTTCTGAATATGCGGGACCCATAGTCTATAATGCGTCGGAGCGCTTCTTCCGAAGGATGCCCATATGAATTTCTTCCCGATTCTATAACTGCTATCTCTGGGCGAATTACGCGAAGAAAATTGTCCGTTGAAGAATATTTTGATCCATGATGCCCCACTTTGAGAATATGCACGTCTCCTACCTCTCTGGCAATTTTTTTCTCTACCGCGCCTCCTATATCTCCGGTAAAAAGAATTTTCACGTCTGCCGCCTCGAAACGTATCACTATCCCCGCATCATTCGTCGGCATAGATTGTGCGTCTTTCTCCGGCCATAGCACATCCATGCGCGCGCTCCCGTGCCACAATATGTCCCCCTTCGCGATTTTTATCTCGCGAATATTCATTTCCCTCGTTTTTTCCTTAAAATATTCGAATCCCCCGCTTTCTTTTTCTATTCCGCTTGAAAGAACCGCGCCGACCGGAACCCTGTCATAAAGATCTACAAGCCCGCCAAAATGATCTTCTTCTGGGTGTGTAACGATTGCAATGTCTATCGCCCTATCCCACGGATGAAAAATAGATCCTATTTCTCGGGCAACCGCGCCGTTTGCGGGACCCCCATCAATAAGGACGCGCGCTCCCGTGGGAAACACAATAAGTTCACTATCCCCCTGTCCCACATTCAAAAAATATATGGAAAATAATCCGTAGTCGCCTCCAAAAAACGATAATGCGCCATAAACATTGAAGATAAAAAGGAGCGCACAGACAATAAGGATTGTTTTAAAATTATGGAATATTATGTTCTTCATGTTACACGAATAGAACGCCTTACATAGCGAACGAATAAAAAGAGGAGCGCGTAATATAGTACAGACATAGTCGCGGAAAATTTGAATGACGCGAGACCGCCAACGAGTCCGAAAAATTCTATAACAGCCATCTCGTAATAAAGTAAATATTCAAGAAGAACACCGGGAAGAAACACTCCTATGGAGGAAATCATTCCAATGCACATGGTAAAAAATCCGAAACCCATGGTGCACGGTATAAATTCAAGAATGATCAGATTCGCGGGCACTGATATAATCGATACCACTCCGAACTGCGAAAGAAGAATAGGAAGTACCATAATTTGAGCCGATATTGTGGAAAAAAGATTATCCCGCCACGATGAAAATCTTTTTTCCTTTCCCGGAAAATATGCCATGCCCAATGGCGCTATGTATACGATTCCTAAAAAGGCAAAGAAAGAAAGCTGAAATCCTATATCGGAAATGAGAATGTAGGGATTGACGAGAATCATGATCAGCGCGGCAAATAGTATCGCGTTTTTCATGTCTTTTTCTCCTCCAAACCGCTTTCCAAATATGAGGATTATTCCCATTATCCCAGCGCGAACAACTGATGGTGACGCGCCTGTCATAATCACAAACGCGCCTATGCCTAATGTGGCGAGAATCGCGGATACACGAGGTGAAAAAAAGAGAAGAAGAACAAGAAGGAGTGCGTTCGCGAGTATAGTAATGTTATATCCAGAAAGCGCGACAATATGAGTGGTGCCACTCATTTTCATGGCCTCTTTGAAGTTATGAGAGAACTCGCTCGTGTCACCGAAAAGAATTCCCTTCAGGAACGCAGCGGACTCATAGGAAAGTGTTGATTCAATTCCACGAAATCCATATCCTTTTATCTCGATAAGCGTTCGGCGTATTGCTGATCCATTATTGTTTGAACGGATTGATATATTTGGAAACGAGACTGTTCCGCGAATCCCTTCTTTTTTAAGAAATCGCCCATATCCATCATCCTCAACAACACGAATGATCCCTTCAATTTCTATCTCATCACCATATTGAAGTTCCGGAAATGGTGATTTTTTCAGAAGAATTCCTCCCTTATATGGATGGGAAAGCATAACGCGCGCCTCTTGAAAATCATTTTGAGTTGTCGGCTCATCGGAAACAATACCTACAACTAATGTCTTCTCATTGAATGGGATGTTGACAGACGCGCTTCTCAGATCGAATACCCCATAGTAAAACGCGCCGGAAAATATAAGAAATGCGGAAAATGCTAAAAAAGAAAATCCCCTTCCGCGAGATACGAGAGATATAGTAAGAAATATAAGAAATACCGCGAGAAGAAAGGGAAACGCGGGACGGCTAAAACCGACGCTTGCGATAAAAATCCCGAAAAGAAAACTCGCCGCTCCCCAGAAAAATTTTTTATGTGGCGCGTCGAAAAACCGCGCGAAAGATATGTTTTTTGATAATGTCCCTAATTTTTTGAACATTACGATGGAAGTTCCCGTACATCAGATTATTTCCTTCTGATAACATTTCTTACAAAGGACAAAGGGGGCGTCCTCTTCCGTATAATGAGTGGTAAATTTTTCTCCGCATTCTTTGCACATTCTTGAAACCACTTTGAGGTTTTTTGTCCATCTAGTAAATTGCGCGCGTACCCTGCAGAACGGACATTTTCGAGGAACCGGGAGTTTCATTCTCCGAAGAAAAGAGAGTTCCATGGGAATTATTCTGAATCCCTTTCCACATTCCACACACCCGATTGTCTCTCGAAGAATATCATCGGTGACATCTTTGATGTGGTCGGGAATGTCCGTGGCGTTTTTTGTGACGGAATGAGCGTGATCCATGTCACTCAAAAAGCGGTATTTCTTTCTTGTTATTTCCTCCTCTGTAAGAGGGAAGAGACCCGCGGCAATCGTCTTGTTATATGCAAAAGGAGAAAGATCGATTGGAAAAAATTCACCATATCGGTATTCGATACCATTCCCATCCACGTAAGGCATCTCATTCATATGCGCGATTATTCTCGGCACAAGCGCCTCATATTCCTCCTTTGCATATCTCTTGTTGAGAATCACATAATCCCCTTTCTTTACAGATACGCAGCCAAAGTGATGCGCCCCCGTCGAGAGTTTGCAATACTGGGCGTCCATAAGCCCTAATCCAGATTCATGACAAAATTTCACATCAGATACATCCTCTCCCACGTTACAACACTCATAACATTGGGTCATATTATTTCCCCAACTTGAGACATCATAGCAATCCTTCGTTATTCTATCTGCAACGAGAAGCATAAACTTCGAATCTTGTACGTTTGAAACCTCAAAACAGTGCGCGCAATTTTTCGATTGGAACACGTAACTCCCAGTGCATTCAACGGAAAAATCGTCATACGTGGGGCGTGGCGGAAATTTTTTCCAATGTTCATTCGCTCTTTCGGAAATCTCTTGATATGTTTTATAGGAACCGAGATCCCACCGTTCAACTTCCTTGAAGTAATCTTCCTTTGTATGTGGCTTATTAAAAATATAATATTGTTTATTTCTCAAGTTCGCCGACGCAAAGCAATTTTGGCAATTGTCACAGTCCCGAAGAAAATACGAATCTATAGAATTCGTGACGTTTCCCCGTCCTCCGACAACGGAATTGTTTTTAAACGCGTTCTGGCAATCGTAACATGATTCACATGACATCGTGACCGCGCAATCAAAAACGGAATGATTATAGAGATGAAAAAAACCGTACGCAGAATCCTCAACATAATCGGCATGAAAAAGAAGATAACAATTCTTCAAATGCCCGGAATGACTCGTATACGGAGACGTTTCCATAGTGGGAGTATCAATGGAAATTCCAAGAACGGGAACAGCGCGCCATAATTCCTTAAACTGCTCGAAAAATGACTTTGAAAAATCATATTCGCGTCCATATGAAAATCTGTCCCATTCATCCGACCACCAACACTTGGGACAATATACGGTATATGGCGAGTCCTTATGATATACGGAAATAAATTCTTTCTTACATAAATCACACGGCCTCTTATAAAGATTAAAAATGTTAAAAAACGCGAGACGTCTCTGAAGCCGGCAAGACGGACAAAACGTCGGCGGAGGTACACCTATCTTCTCATAGAACTGAAAGTCTTCCGGTTCGACAGTGAACTTTGTTGTACAGTTTTGGCATGTGCGTTCTTCTCTCATGTTTTTATTTTATCCGCTCAAAACTTCGTATTGAAGCGGATCCGCCTGAATGCGGAGCTTTCGGCGGACAGTTATGACATTGTTTAGTTTCTTTAGTCATGGATACTTAATACTATATACTTTCTACTAAATGACTTCCCTCAAATAACATTTTTCGCAGAAAATTTTTAGTCGCCTCTGATCTTCGGGTGAATATACCGAAAAAGATTTTTCACTGCATTTCGGACACACAAAATCAAAGAGCTCCATCTTATGCTGATATTTCTTTCTTGATAAAATGCGCTCCCACGGATGTTTTTCGGGAAAAGGAACACGCATCATTTTATAAAAATCGAGTTCCTGATCCAAAACGCGGAAAGGTTTTTCGGTCTCTGCGCAAATAATCGCGTTTTGCAGCATTTCATGCGAAATACCCTTTATATTTTCAAGCGTATCGGAATCTCCTTGAATGGTAGCCATGCCGGAAGGTATGTGGGATTCCGGTTCCGGATACCACGGAATATCTCTTTCGCTCGCCGATTTTTCATTGAGAGGAAAATAATACTGACCGCTTGTCGACTGATATGGAATAAGCCCAAGCGAAAGATCGAAAAATTCACCATATTCAGCTTTCCCAAGCATCTTCGTCTTAATCTCATCAACCACCTTCCAATACTCTTCTTCGGAATAGGGCTTGTTAAAAATGTGAAACGATTTATTTCTCAATCCCACGCACCCGAAACAATTCTGGCAGTTTTGACAATCGGAACAATATTCCATTTCCATGCTACTTCTCATATAAAGGCTGAATTTCAGATAACTCCCGACGGCAATGCCACATTCATAACATTTCTCCGCGTTTTCAGCGGCGAAAAGTATATCCATCGAATCTCTCATAAGATTAAATGAATGCACATACCTGAGATTCTCCCCCATAGATCCATCAAATGTATGGAAACAATTTTTGCAATCGGTAAGCCTGTCTCCCGTGGAACTCACAACATTCGTATTTGTGACAGCGCGGTGAATTGATTTTTCAAACATCTCATCAAAAAGCTCTTTGTATTTTCCAAATACTTCCCGTGATCCAAGATCAATATCCTCAATCTTTTTTTCGTACTCCTCGCGACCCAATTGCTCGTTCTGAAACACATATGACCTGTTCCTTAAATTCGATGACAGGAAACAATTACTGCAGTTTTTACAATCATACAAGAATGCGGAATCCAGACAATTTGCCGAATCAACGATAAAAACACAATGATTCGAACGCTCGACGCTTACGGAAGCAAAACAGAATTCGGAATTCCAGATATCCGTGCAATCGACGCACGACTTTGAAAATCTAGGATTCGGAGAATACATACAATCCTCACTTTTATATCCACCTCCGCAGTAATAATTGTTTTTTGCCCACTTTCCCCCGACCGTATAGTCGCAATTCGTTGCGGTAAGATCTCGGTCAACCGCGAGATGGGGTACACTCAGAAAAAGATCCTTAAATTGAGAAAAAAAACTCTCCGAAAAATTGAAATCCTTACCGTAAGAAACCGCATCCCACGCATCCGAATACCAATACGGCACATCATAGACGATATTCGGCGACGCGGGAGGAAAAAGCGTCACCACCTCCTCTGTATGCCCTAGGGCGCCACATTTTTTCTTGAAGAATCTCGGCATCCGAAGAAGATGTCCGTATCGCCTTCGTTCTCTGCATTTCGGACACTGCGTCGGAGGCGGCACACGAAGCATACGGAAAAAGTTGATGTCCTCGTCGTCTATCTTGAAAATTGCGGTGCATTTCCTGCATGTCCGCTCGTGTGGAACAAGTGGTCTTAAAATCACATCAAGTGCCGAATCAAACTGTGGAGTTTTTGAAATTGCCATACGTAATACTTAATACTATATACTTTCTACTAAATTACCTCCTTCTGATAGCATGATTCGCAGTATACAATCTCAGGCCTCTCGGGCGCATATGATGTCTCGAACTCGTTCACACATCCCTCTTTCATGCATTTTCTGTGCCAGAGCTTTAAGGGATTCCGTTGGGAAAGACGCTCATAATGTCTGCAGTTGGGACAGAGTCTAGGAAGGGAAAGGTTCATTCTGCGGTAGAACTG
>JAGVBU010000015.1 GCA_020059585.1 Minisyncoccota bacterium | reverse complement strand
CAGTTCTACCGCAGAATGAACCTTTCCCTTCCTAGACTCTGTCCCAACTGCAGACATTATGAGCGTCTTTCCCAACGGAATCCCTTAAAGCTCTGGCACCGTACCTGCGCCTGCGGCGGCAGGAAATCCCAAGCACCAAATGCTAAATCTCAATATGAAAACACCACTCCTCACGAGCACGGAGACAAACCCTGCACAAACGAGTTCGAGACATCATATGCGCCAGACAGGCCGGAGATTGTATACTGCGAATCATGCTATCAGAAGGAGGTGGTGTAGAAGAAAGTAGTTAGTATTAAGTATTATGTATGACAATTTCAAAAATTTCATAGTTTGATTCAGCGCGTGATGTAACTCTACAATCGGAGCCGCGAAAAGAAATTTTTGTATTGAACTCGTATAATTTTATGATATCATTCGATACAGTCGTTTTAATTTCTTACAAAAGTAATGTTTTCAGCGTTAAAGTTTGCGACTTCGATCGTGCTCATGCCGCTCGCGGTCATTCTTGGTTTTGTGAATGAAGATTGGGGATAGACAGAGAGTAATTTTGTGTGGGTACCCGCCTTTTGGCGGGATTTTTTGTGTCCGTGAATCCTGTAGACCACCGCTTTCTGAGAGGATATAATCAATTCTATAGGAGAATTATATGAATCTTGAACCGGATAAGGATGTAGTATATTTCGGGAGAACCGATTTTCGCAATTCGAATCGGCTCTTCGGCGTAAAACGCACCGATCGGAGGCAGCATATGTATGTCGTCGGAAAGACGGGTACCGGTAAGACGACACTTCTCCACAATATGATGGTGCAGGATATTTTGAATGGAGAAGGCGTATGCGTTATTGATCCGCATGGAGAATTTGTTGAAACGCTGCTTCAGAAAATTCCCGAAAGCCGCATTAATGACGTGGTATATTTCAATCCCTCCGATACCGATTATCACATAGGATTTAACGTGCTTGAGCTTCCGGACCCAAAATATAAGCATCTTGTCGCGTCGGGGCTTATGGGTATATTCACAAAGATATGGTCCAATGTCTGGTCGGCGAGGATGGAATATATTTTAAACAACACGATTCTTGCGCTCTTGGATACTCCGGGATCGTCGCTTCTTGGTGTGACTCGTCTTCTCGTTGATAAGGAATATCGCGAAACGATTATCGGGAACGTGAAGGATCCTGTGGTGAAAGCGTTTTGGGTGCATGAATATGAGGAGTGGAGGGATCAGTTTAGAAATGAGGCAATCGCTCCTATCCAGAATAAAGTAGGGCAATTCCTCTCAACTGCGATTATCAGGAATATTGTAGGACAATCGAAAAGTACGATTGAAATCGCTGACATAATGAATTCCGCAAAGATATTTCTCGTAAACCTTTCAAAAGGAAGGATCGGCGAGGATAATTCGGCACTTCTCGGATCGATGCTTATTACTAAAATGCAGCTTGCCGCCATGGAACGCGTTCGTATTCCAGAGGATGAGCGTATCGATTTTTTCCTTTATGTTGACGAGTTTCAGAATTTTGCCACCGACTCATTCGCGAACATTCTTTCGGAAGCGCGAAAATACAGGCTCGATTTGATACTTGCGCATCAATATATAGGACAGCTTATCACAGACGTATCCACGAAGGTCCGCGATGCGGTGTTCGGCAACGTGGGAACGATGATTATGTTTCGCGTAGGCGCCGCTGATGCGGAATTTCTGGAAAAGGAATTTGGTCCCGAATTTATCATTGATGATATGGTGAATCTCCCGAATAGGCACATTTATCTGAAGCTTATGGTGGATGGGGTTGCGTCGCGTCCTTTTTCTGCATCGACGCTTCCGCCTTTTAATGGGCCTCGCGGTGCCGCCGATGCGGAGTTTATTATTGAAACATCAAGGAAAAAATATGCCCGTCCTCGATGGCAGGTGGAACAGGAGATATATAAATGGAGCGGTATGGGAGGGGAGTCCGAAGGGCACATTGTTCAATGTTCGATGTGCGGAAATGAGACAAGTGTTCCTTTTGAGCCGGAAGAAGGGCGTCCGGTATACTGTCAGGACTGTTTGAAAAAGATAAAATCCGGTGAGGTGCGTCCCGTCCGTCTCCCGAACTATCAGAGAAAGAAAAAAGAGACATATAAAGACCTTTCCGCGCTTGGTATAGAATTCAGTCCGGAACGTGAAGAAAGGCCTCAGCGCGAGGAACGGGAATATAAACCGCGCCCTCAGGAAGAAAGAACGCGCATTCCCGTTTCACGAAAAGTTTTAACACCAACAGAAGAAGTGGTGGAAGAAAAAGAAAAGAAAAAAGACGACGGTCCGATGCTTAAACTTTCGGATCTTGCGAATAAAGAGACAAAAGACAAGCATCCGCACGATCCTCGTGGGGAAAATGTAGACGATCTTCAGTCCGCGCTTCAAGACGCGCTCAAAAATCTAGGAAACGAAAAATAAAATACCTCACGTTTGTGAGGTATTTTATTTTAGGAGATTATTTTGCCTTATCTACTCGTTCCACGTACTCTCCTGTCTGGGTATTAATCCTTACCACATCATCCTGATTGATAAATAAGGGTACGTTCACTTTCGCGCCCGTTTCAAGCGTTACGAGCTTTGTGCCTCCCTGAGCGGTATTTCCTTTTATGGCGGGGGGCGCTTCGGTAACCTTGAACTCCATTTTCACTGGAAGTTCTATGTCGATTACCTTCTCACCGAATTTGAATGCCTTGATTTCCGTGTTCGGTTTTAAAAATTGTCCCGCGGAGTTAAGCACTTCATCTGAGAGAGTAAAACGATTTTTTGGATTTCCCACCTCATGAAACCAATATTCTCCTTTATTGTGATAGATAAAGTTTGCCTGCGTTGTCTCAATTTCAACTTCACGAAAATCCTCGTTTTGGTGCGCGGTATAATCTTGGCTTTTTCCGGAAAGAAGATTTTTTATTTTTAATTGGACAACCGGTTTTCTCTGCTGCATACGAATGAAAGCATATTCCATCACTTTGTATGGATCTGGGTCTTCGTTTTTTGTGAAGACAGTACCCACTTTCAGTTCATTATATTCAAGTTTGGACATAGGGGTTTAGTATAAAGTGTTTAGTAGTAAGTACTCAGTATAAAAATATATTTTCGAGATACTTACCGTTTCCTCGACGTTGCTATTGTATTGAAAATATTGAAAAAAGGCAAGAAAAAAGCCCCGAAGTGAACCGGGGCGTCAAATATATTTTTCTCTATTTGCGGAAGAAGAAGTATCCGGAAACAAGAAGCGCCGCAACAAGAGGAATGGTATAGGGACCCTCTAAAATTCCCCCAGCGATAAGGAACCATACGATCCATGCTGCAATGTTTATGAGAACAAGTACGGGCCACAGTATGAAACGAAACCATGAAGTGAATACGATTTCTTTTTCATTATCTCCGGCCATCCACAACGACGGACCAGCAACGATTCCGTTCTCAAAGTTTATATCCACGCTTCCGTACGCGCTGGATATCTCGCGGTGAGTTTCTTGCATCTTGGATTCATATATGTTTCCTATATTAATATAGGAAATAGTGAAGACGCAGAAGAAAAACACTTTTAATGCTTTTTTCGACATTTCTCAACTCCTTCTCATGTGTATAACTATTGAATTACTGCTATAATAATATCATATTTCTATTAGAATGTCAATTAAAGAAAAAAGAAAACGAGTATTTGTGGGGATGAGCGGGGGAGTGGACAGCTCCGTCGCGGCTTTCTTATTGAGGGAACAGGGATATGATGTCACCGGCGTGTTTATCAATGGGTTTAATGTGGATGGATGTCAGGATAAGGATGCGGAGGACGCGCGCCGTGCCGCAGATCATTTGGGCATTCCGTTTTACGCGCTGGACGCGCGGGAGGATTATTTCGAGCATGTGGTGCAATATATGATTGAGGGATATCGGAAAGGGCTCACGCCGAATCCGGATGTGATGTGCAACAAGGAGATCAAGTTCGGAATTTTTCTCGAAAAAGCATTGAAGCTGGGAGCGGATTATATTGCAACAGGACACTATGTCCGTTTATTGTCGCCTAATTTTTCTGCTCAGAGTGTCTTCGGGGCGACGCCTAAGTCTTACTCTTCGAAAAAACATCACGCGACAGATTTCGATATGGTGTCAGTCGCAAATTGCCGATTATTGACTGCAAAAGATACAAAAAAAGATCAAAGTTATTTTCTCTGGACGCTCACGCAGGAGCAGTTGCGACATTGCGTGTTTCCGATAGGGGGATATACGAAAGCAGAGGTGAGAGAGATCGCGAGGAAGGCGGGATTGCCGAACGCCGAGAAAAAAGACTCGCAGGGAGTATGCTTTCTCGGGAAGGTAAAACTTCCGGATTTTCTGAAAGAATATATAGAGCCGAAGAAAGGAGACGTGCTTGATGTTGACGGAAACAAAATCGGCGAACATGAAGGAGTGCAGTTTTACACAATCGGGCAAAGGCACGTCAACATGCAACACGCAACCAACAATAAACAACAGAAGACGAATCAAAAGCCGTATTACGTGGTTAAAAAAGACGTGGAAACGAACACGCTTGTGGTTGCGGAGGGGAATGATCATCCCGCGCTTTTTAAACACGAGGTGGAACTTACCAACGTTCATTTTGTTAACCCACAGCAATTCGAAATTCGAAATTCGAAATTCGAAATTCCCATGTTCGCACGGGTTAGATATCGCCAGCCCCTTGTGGAAGCAACGCTCGTATTTGATAAAAATCAGTATCAGTCCGCGTCTGAAAAATCAGCATCAATCCGCGTGATTTTTGAAAATCCACAGAAATTCATCGCGCCGGGACAGTCCGCCGTGTTTTATTCCGAGAATGCGGACGAAAATGGCAATCGTGAAATGCTGGGCGGAGGGGTGATTTTGGAATAGTATTATATATAGTATTAGGTATTTAGTATGGCAGAAAGAGAACAAAAAATTTGTCAGAATTGTCATCGGAATTTCTGGATTGAGCCGGAAGATTTTCAGTTCTATGAGAAGATAAGTGTACCTCCGCCGACGTTTTGTCCGGAGTGCAGACTTGTAAGAAGATTATCGTGGAGAAACGAACGATTTCTAAAGAAAACAAAATGTAGATCGTGTGGCAAGCACACGCTTTCTATGTACGATGATGACGAGAATATAAATGCATTTTGTCAGGAGTGCTGGTGGTCGGATTCGTGGGATCCGACAGATTACGGCATGAAATATGATTTTTCAAAGCCCTTTTTTGAGCAATTTAATAATCTTCTTCATCAGGTTCCGTATATGGCGCTTCAAATCAGAAATTCTGTTGATGTTCCATATGCAAATTTTGTTGCTGATGGAAAGAATATTTATATGTCATTTTCTACCGTTGAGGGATCGGAGGATGTTTTTTATTCAAAAAATATTGATGCGGGAAGAAAAATTACGGATAGTTTTGAGCTTTCAAATTGTGAGAATTGTTATGAGGGGATAAAAGGGGATAAAAATTACAATACTCGGTTTTTATTTGATTGCAGAGGATGTATTGATTCTGATTTTCTTTTTGACTGCGCGAACTGTCAAAATTGCTTTATGTCGTCAGGACTTCGCAATAAAAACAACGTATTTAGGAATAAACAATATTCAAAAGAAGACTATAGGAAACTTATTCAGCAAGTTGATTTCGGAAGCGAAAAAGTTCTTTCTGAATTAAAACGCGAGTTTGCAGAAATGAAACGTTCGACTATCCGCAAATTTGCCGCCGTGACAAATTGTGTCAATTTTTCGGGGGATGATCTGAGAGACTCGAAGAATGCGTTTTTTTCGTTCAGCGGATACGGGTACGAGGACGTAAAATATGTATTTAGATCTCTTGATACGAAGGATTCAATGGACGTTGTAAATGCCGCCCATGTTGAACTTTTTTATGAGTTCATGGCTGGAGGAGGAAACGGAGGGCAAAACGTTAGATTCACTTTTGCGGCTCTTCCGGCACTTATTGATGTTGAGTATATGCACTATTCTGGATCTTCTTCTCATTGTTTCGGTTGTATTGGCCTCCGCAATAAGCAGTACTGTATTCTGAACACGCAATACACCAAGGAGGAATACGAAGAACTTCTTCCTAAGATTAAGGTGCATATGATGGAGAT
>JAGVBU010000011.1 GCA_020059585.1 Minisyncoccota bacterium | reverse complement strand
CTTTTGGTCTGGGCACCGCCTCGCGTGCTCGTCTGCTGACTCGCACATGCTCCGGCGTTCGATTCCCCACGCGAGCAAAGCAGTTTGCTCGCTTTGATACTTTGCAGTCCCAAGGGGAATCGAACCCCTATTTATGCCGTGAGAGGGCATTGTCCTAACCGTTAGACGATGGGACCAACAAGATAAAAATACATGGTTTTTCGATAATGTTCAATAAAACCCGCTCTTTCGAGCGGTTTTCGTTTCGAGTATTATTAATTTAATGAAACAAGAGACAAGGGTGTGCCAAAACTGTCCGCCGAAAGCTCCGCATTCAGGCGGATCCGCTTTAATACGAAGTTTTGAGCGGACAAAATAGGACTATGAATAGCCAAACAAAAATTTGTCAGAATTGTAAAGAGAACTTTATCATCGAACCCGAAGACTTCCAGTTCTACGGAAAAATAGATGTCCCTCCGCCGACGTTTTGTCCGGAGTGCCGTGAGATCAGACGTATTGCATTTCGCAACGAGCGTGCGCTCTATAAGAGGAAATGCGATCTTTGCGGTGCGATGGTGGTGTCCCGCGTCTCGCCCGACAAGCCGTATCCGATGTACTGCAAGGAATGCTGGTGGTCGGATCGGTGGAGTTCTTTGGATTACGGAAAAGAATATGATTTCGCGCGCCCGTTTTTCACGCAGTTCGAAGAACTCTTAAATTCCGTTCCGCATGTTTCTATATTTAATTCAAACGTTGTAAACAGCGATTGGGTGAATCAGGAAACCGACGACAAAAACTGTTATCTGAATGTGGGAGGGCACTATAACGAGGATTCGGCATATAATACGTATGAATTATACGGGAAGAATTCTTTTGACAATCTTTGGTTTTTGAACGGTGAATTTGGATATGAAAATATCTATTGCAAACGCTGTTATAAAATCGTAGGTTCGCGCGATTGCTTTGATTGCCGCGACACTTTTTTCTCATCGGATTGCCGTAATTGCTCGAATATATTCGGGTGCGCGGGATTGAGAAACAAGAAATATTGCATTTTCAACGAGCAGCACACAAAAGAAGAATACGAGGCGTTTTTGAAAGAGCATCCAATATCCTCGTTTCACGCGTACGAAAAAGAAAAAAGTCGCGCGCGAGAAGTATGGGAATCCATTCCACATCGCTTTGCTTCGACGAATAAATCGGTGGATGTCTCGGGAAATTTCATCGACGAATCGAAAAACGCGCATCATTGTTTTTTTGCCGAGAAAGTGGAGAACGCAAAATATTTTTACATTACCGGATGGATACGGGATAGCTACGATCTCACTTCTCATGGAGCCGCAGAACTCGCATATGAATGTTCGAGCGGAGGAGGGGAATATGACGCGAAGTTCCTTTCGTATTGCATGAGCGGAGATCCCCTGAAACAGATGCATTCCTCTCATCTTCAATATTGTTTCGCACTCGTGAGCTGCGAACACTGTTTTGGATGCGTCGGTTTACGCAACAAGCAATATTGCATTTTAAACCGGCAATATACCAAAGAAGAATACGAGGCGCATGTACCAAAAATAATTGCGCACATGAAAGAGCTTCACTATCAGGGAAAAAACGGGCGCGTATATGGGTATGGAGAGTTTTTTCCGATTGAGATAGCTCCTTTCGGATATAACGAAACAGCCGCAATGGATTATTACCCACTCACGAAAGAAGAGGCGCTTGCGAGAGGGTATTCGTGGTGCGATTACGAGTCGGATACGAAATATGAATTCTCCGATTACGCGATTCCTGAGAATATTGCCGACGTACAAGATGATATTCTTGAAAAGGTTTTAAAATGCGAAGAATCCAGAAAACCATATCGCATCGTTCCTATGGAACTCCAATTTTACAGGCAGATGGGACTGCCGATTCCCCGAAAGGCCCCCCTCCAAAGACACAAGGATCGGATGGCACGGCTTCTTCCGAGGAAGCTTTTTCGCAGAGAATGCCAGTGCATGGGAGAGAATTCATCGAATGGAATTTATGGAAACACAAGAACGCACTCTCACGGAAAAGGGAAATGTCCGGCGATCATCGAGACCCCGTATTCCCCCGAAAGGCCGGAGGTGGTGTATTGCGAGGAATGTTATCAGGCGGAGATTTATTAGGTGAATTTACGCATCACGTATGGCAGACATAGAGATAAAAAAATGCAGAGAATGCGGGAATGAGTTTTCTCTCACCGATGAGGATGTGAAACTCCTCGGCGCGCTTCGTGTTGATACGACATACGAGTGCACATTGTGCAATTGGAAAAGAATTCTTTCTTTTTTTGTGTTCGGAAGATTTAGAAAGACGACATCGGCATTGAGCGGAAAATCGATTATCACCAATTTTCCCGAATCGACCCAGTTTCCTCTTTACGAAAGAGGCGAGTGGGTTTCGGACGCGTGGGATCCCATGGAATACGGAACCGAATATGAATCCACGCGTTCGTTTATCGCGCAATTCATAGAGCTCGAGAAAAGGGTTCCTCATCCGCATCAATCCGGAACGAAAAACACGAATTGCGACTGGTGCGATGACGTGTGGAACTGCAAGAATTGCTACCTATGCCGTTCTCTTTTGGATTGCGAGGGCGTGAGTTACGGATACCGAACATTCGCGTGTAAAAATTCAATCGATCTCGCGTTTTGCTTCAAAACCGAGGAATCGTATGATTCGGTATATTGTTTTAATTGCTACCGCGTAAATTACAGTTTCAATGTCCGCGACAGCATAGAGAGCGATTTTCTTTACGACTGCCGGAATGTAAAAAATTGTTTTATGTCTTGGAATCTTCGCAACGCGCAATACTGCATTTTGAACACGCAGTATACGAAAGAGGAATATTTTGAGAAACGTAAGACGTTTGATACGGAATCATTTGAAAATGTTGAAAAACTAAAAGATCTGTTTTGGAAAAACATATCCGCGCACGCGGTGCATAGGGAGAATTATAATACGAAAACTTCTGATTCTAATGGAAATTTTCTTTCGGAATGCAAAAATTGCGAGGATTGTTTCTTTCTCGACAAATCAGAAAATTGCAGGCACGTATTTCGCGGATTTGAGACAAAAGATGGCATATATACCGTCGCGACTTTGGGGGAAAAATGCGTCTTTTCGTCAGTGGATGGATATGTGTATGAGACGGCGTTCACTTCCCATTGTTCCCATTGTCGTTACTCCGCGTTTCTCGATTATTGTGAAGAATGCGAATATTGTTTCGGCTGTGTAGGTCTTCGTAAGAAAAAATATTGTATTTTAAACACGCAGTATACCAAGGAAGAGTATGAAAAAAAACGAGAAGAAATCATCCTTCATATGAAGGAAAGGGGCGAGTGGGGAAGTTTTTTTCCGTATTCGGCCGGATATTGCGGATATAATCTCACGTTAGCGCAATGGTATTTTCCAGAAACGAAGGAACATATATTGGAGCTTGGTGGAATATGGGAGGATGGAGGGAGCCAGGACGTTGAGGGTATAAGTGGAAATGACGTGCCCGATCGGATAGGAGAGGTGCCCGATGATTTTTACGCACAACCGATAATCTGTCCGAAGAGCGGATGGAAGTTTAACATTGCCCCCCACGAGCTTGAATTTTACCGCAGGTATCAGATACCTCTTCCGCATAATCACTTTGATGTAAGAATGATGGAACGTTTCCGTCCGCTTACTTCTTTTCGTTCGAATAAGGGAAGGTGTGTATTCTGTGAAAAGGAAATCACGCATTTTTATCCCGACGAGTGGGAATATAAGAAAATTGCATGCGTGGAGTGTTATCAAAATCAAATCATGTAAATTCGAGATCGTATACGTTTTAAAGGGATATATAAAAAAGAAATTCATACGCGTGAAAACTGAGATTATAAAAATACACACAAAAAAACCGGAGAAGTCTACGATCCGAAAAGCGGCATCTCTTATAAAAAGGGGGAAGATTGTCGCGTTTCCCACCGAGACCGTGTATGGTCTCGGCGCGAATGCGCTCGACGCGGGGGCGGTAAAAAGGATATTCAACGCAAAGGGCCGTCCCGCGGATAATCCTCTTATCGTCCACATAAGCGATGAAACGATGCTTCATTTGATCGCGAAGGAGATTCCTTCGCGGGCGCTTTCTCTTATGAAAAAATTCTGGCCGGGGCCGCTTACGATTGTCCTTAAAAAAAAGAACTCCGTACCGTCCGCGGTAACGGCGGGCGGAGACACGATTGCTGTCCGGATGCCCGATCATCCGGTTGCATACGCGCTTATTAAGGAGGCGGGAGTGCCTATCGCGGCGCCCTCAGCGAACGCCTCAACGCGTCCGAGTCCCACGACCGCGGCACACGTTATTGAAGACATGAACGGAAAGATTCCCCTGATACTCGACGGCGGGAAAACGCACATAGGGATAGAATCCACGGTACTCGATCTCACGACAAGAACCCCCGCGTTATTGCGTAAGGGGAAAATAACACTGTCGGAAATCGAAAAAACAATAGGTCCTGTTCTTTTACATACTGAAAAGACGAGAGGGAGGATAAAATCTCCCGGACAGAAATATCGCCATTACGCGCCAAAAGCGGAGCTCCTCGTTGTTTCGGGAGGGGTACGCGCGATAAGGCGTGTCGTGCGAGAGCACTCGCCCGCGCGAATTTTCGTGATTACGTTTTTCGAAAAAAAAGAAAAATATGCCAAGGCGTTTCGGACGTTTGCATTAGGAAAAAAGAATGATACAGATACCGCGGCAAAAAACTTCTTCTCGTTTCTCCGGAGATGTGACAAGGAGGGTGCGGATATTATTATTGTTGAGGAACCTCCAAAAAAAGGCGTGGGAGACGCGCTTATAGACAGAATTTCTCGCGCGGCCTCGAGGAAAATTTAATATTCCATTTCTTCCTGTGTCGATTTTCGTATATAATGGATGAATGCAGAAGCATATCGCAATTATCGGCGCGGGAAGGATAGGAGACGCGTTTTCGCGCATATTTACGAAGCGAGGATACGCTGTTTCGATGTGGGATAAAGAAGAGGGGAAGGTCAGAGATCAGAAAAGCATTTCCGAAACGGTAGCCGATGCGGACGCTGTTTTTTTATGTATCCCTTCGTGGGCATTGAGGGAAACGTGCGATGCTATCAAGGACGCGGTTCCCGAAAGGGCATTCCTTATTGCGCTCGCGAAAGGAATTGAGCGGAATACTATGCGGACGCCTGATGAGATTATCGGAGAATTTTTCCGAAAGAAGAGATTCGGAATGCTCGGAGGTCCGATGCTTGCGGAAGAATTGAATCTTGGTCATGTGGGAATCGGCATGGTGGGGACTCCAAGCGCGGGGGTGTTTGCACAAACGAAAGAGCTTTTTGAGGGAAGTGTCGTGCGACTCATACATACCAAAGATATGCATGGAGTTGCGCTCGGGGGAATTTTGAAAAACACGTACGCGCTTGCGTTCGGTATCGCCGACGGTCTTGCGTGGAGCGGTAATGCGAAAGGATGGCTTCTCGTAAAATCAATGAATGAAATCGCGCGTCTTTCCCGCGTACTCGGAGGAAGAAAAAAGACGGTCCTTGACGTCGCGGGACTCGGCGATCTTGCAACGTGCGGATTCAGCGAATATTCACGGAACAGGCAGGCGGGGCAGGATGTGCTTGAAGATGGGAAATTCGATATACAAAGCGAGGGGGTGGTGTCCGCGCCCTCAGTGTTCGCGCTTGTCGGGAAAAAAGTGAAAAAATTTGAGGTACTTTCCGCGCTTAAAGAAATTATGGCGGAAAGAAAAAATCCGAGAGAAGTCTTCGCCCGCGTTCTTGAAAACATATCATAGCGCATGAACAAAAAAAACATAATTCCATTTGTGGGCGTAATCCTTATCATCCTCGCCATTTTTTTCGGGGTATTTTTTTTGAAATATTCGGAATCGGGAGTCGCGCTCTTCGCCTCGTTATATGAAAATAAAATCATGATTCCGCTCATTACCGGCGCGGCACTCATTGATAGCGTGAATCCGTGCGCGTTCTCGATACTTTTTCTTACCATTGCCTTTCTTTTCAGTCTTGGAAGAACGAGAAAAAACATACTTTTTGTAGGCGCGACGTATATTTTCGGAGTATTCCTCGTGTATATGCTTATAGGACTTGGAGTTTTGAAAACGCTTCAGTTTTTCAACGTGCCTCATTTCGTCGCGCGCATCGGGGGAGCGATTATCATTGTTTCGGGAGGATTGAGTATTATTAATCATTTTTTTCCTTCGTTCCCGATAAAGCTTGGAATTCCGCGCGCGGCGCACGCAAAAATAGCGCTTTTCGTCCAAAAAGCGTCAATTCCTTCGGCACTCGTTCTTGGACTTTTTGTGGGAATGTGGGAGTTTCCCTGCACCGGCGGACCATATCTTATGGTACTGGGTCTCTTGCATGACCGCGCAACATTCATAAGCGGATTCGGATATCTCGCATGGTATAACATTGTATTTGTACTCCCTCTTATCCTTATTCTTATAATCGCGGGGAACGAGACCCTTTTGAAAAAAGTGGAAGAATGGAAAAAGGAGAATGTGCGAGGGCGTCTTATAGGCGGAATCGCGATGATTGCGCTTGGCGTGCTTATATTTATCCTCTAAAAAAGGTACAATAAAAATCGGTTATGATATTCAACAAAGAAAAATTTGAATCCCTTCTCGAAAAGGTTGAGGAGCTGAAGAAGAGCGGTACATTCGATCTTTCAAGAGAGGAGGATTTGAGCATCGCCGTCATGAATCTCATTAGTCTTGAAGAACATTTTTTCTTTACCGCGGAAAAAACAAAAAACAGCGATTATCTTGATCTTCTTGAGGAAACCCGCGAAATACGGAAATCACTCCTTGCTGAGATGATTCCCGCGCACGAGGGCGAAACGTGGTGCATTTCAAAGCATCTTCTTGCCGCGTCGATGAGGATTATGGAGGTCGCAACGAAATTGAGGTCGGACGGAAAGAAAAAGGAGGCTGAAGAAATGTTCGAGAAGGCGTATCGCGTCTACGCAATGTTCTGGGGGATCCGTTTGAAACTCATTGACCTTTCCGGCGTGAAAGCAAAAGACAATGAAGTCATTGCTGCGGGGAAAAAACCATGGACCGCGGAAGACATCGTCGAAAAACTTGTTGATTGCTGTAAAGAATAGCGCATATGAAAAAAAGTAATTTTCTACCAATTGCAATTCTCGTCTTTGGAGTGGGAATTCTTCTCGTAATAGTGATATATCCGCTTCTTGGGCGCGGTGGGGGGAATCTTGATGCGTTTGCCCAATGTCTCACGGATAAAGGCGCGGTGATGTATGGCGCGGAGTGGTGCTCTCATTGTCAGGAACAGAAAAGGGCATTTGGAAGCTCGTTCAAGAATATTTCATATATTGAGTGTCCGGAATACGCGCAGTTATGCATTGAAAGAGGCGTCGAGGCGTTTCCGACATGGATCCTTGCCGATGGGAAAAAACTTGTAGGACGTCAGGAACTCGAGGAACTTTCTCTTGAGAGCGGATGCGCGCTTCCTGAGTAAGCACTATTATGAAAATAAAGAATTTCGAAAATATTGCCCTGTCACCAGAGAGAAAGGCAGCGCTCGAAATCATAGAGGAAGGACTTCAATCAATTGACACGCGCGCGGTAGTGCACCGTTCCGTGCAGCAATTCGGGGAAAAGATAGTTATCGCGGGGGAGGAGATAGTGATCCAAGACCGCTCAAAAATATTTCTTGTCAGTATAGGAAAATGCGGACTTGAGGCCGCACAGGAGATCGCGCGCATACTCGGATCGCATATTCATAAGGGAATCGTCATAGATATTCACGAAGGGGAGATCGCGCATCCGGAAATACGCGCGTATGTTGGAGATCATCCTTTCCCCTCAGAAAGAAATATTCACGCGACAAAAGCAATGATCGACATGCTTTCCGGCGCGACTGAACGCGATATAGTGATTGCGGTCATATCCGGAGGAGGTTCATCGCTTTTGTGCCAGCCTGAAAACCTTACGTGTATTGAAGAGGAGCATATAGTGGAGAGTCTGTTTCGCGGCGGCGCTCCCATAGAGAAAGTGAATGCGGTGCGTAAGCACTTGTCTCTTGCGAAAGGAGGATATCTCGCAAAGCACGCCTATCCCGCAAGAGTTATTGCTATGATTTTCTCAGATGTTCCCGGAGACAATCTGGAATTTGTTGCGTCGGGACCCACGGTACGGGATACAACTACGGTTGAAGACGCAAAGAGGGTGCTTTCCGAATTTGGTATCACCGCGGAGCACGCATATGCGGAAAAGGGGCTCATCGAAACACCGAAAGATCCGAAATTTTTTGCGAACGTAAAGAATGTGGTTGTGGCGTCGAACGAGATCGCGCTTCACGCGATGAGCGACGCGGCGCGGGCTCGGGGTTATGGCGCGATGATACGCACTAAAAATTTTTCCGGACACGCGCGCCATATTGGCGCGGGAATTGTAAGTGATTTGAAAACGGTTCAGGAAAATACATTTCTTTTTTACGGAGGAGAAAGCACCGTGGTGGTAAAGGGATCGGGAAAGGGAGGAAGGAATCAGGAAGTTGCCCTCTCGGCCCTTCGATTTTTCGAGGATAACGAAATGATTGTTTCGATCGCGTCCGATGGAAAGGACAATACTGAATTTGCGGGTGGAATATGTGATATAATGACGAAAACGCACGCCGCCGAATCAGGTCTTGATGTGTGGAAATATCTGAATGAAAACAATTCATTCGAATTTTTCCGTCGCACGGGAGACTACATCGAAACAGGCGTCACCGGATCGAATGTGTCGGATCTTGTATTGGGAATACGTTTCAAAAAATAAAAAATAAAAAATGAAAAAAGAAGAATTGTTTGTGATCCCGTTCGAGGATGTCGGTATAAAAGACATTTCGCTTGTCGGCGGAAAAAACGCGGCGTTAGGAGAGATGTATTCCTCCCTCACGCCGAAGGGAGTGAATGTTCCGGGGGGATTTGCCGTGACTGCGGCCGCGTATAGATACTTTTTCAAAAAAACCGGTCTTGATAAAGAAATAAAGGAAATCTTGAAGGGTCTCGACACGCACAACATCAGAGATCTGCAGGAACGGGGAAAAAGAGTACGACGCACGGTAATAAAAACGAAATTTCCGAAAGAAATAGAGGAACCGATTCTTGCGGCGTATAAAGAGATGGAGAAAAAATACGGAAAGGGGGTAGATACCGCCGTGCGCTCTTCGGCAACCGCGGAGGATCTTCCGGGAGCATCTTTTGCCGGACAGCAGGAGACGTTTCTTAACGTATCCGGATATCCTTATATCCTTGAAGCAACGAAACGATGCATTGCGTCGCTTTTTACCGATCGTGCAATTTCATACCGTTTTGATAAAGGATTCTCGAATACGGAGATCGCGCTTTCGGTGGGAATACAAAAGATGGTGCGATCCGATCTCGCTTCAAGCGGAGTGGCATTTACGATTGATACCGAGTCCGGATTCGACAAGGTGATAGTGATAAACGGCATTTATGGACTTGGGGAATTTATCGTACAAGGAAAGGTGATCCCCGACGAATTTATCGTGTTTAAACCTTCGCTCGAGGGAGGATATCAGGGCACAATCGCGAAAACGCTGGGACAGAAGAATATAAAACTCGTTTACAGCATGCTTGGAGGCACGAAGCAGGTAAACGTTCCCGAAAAAGAAAGGGAACAATATTCGCTTCAGGAGAATGAGGTGAAAACGCTTGCGACGTGGTGTCTTGAAATAGAAAAACATTTTTCCGCGCATCACAAACATTTTCAGCCCATGGATATTGAATGGGCAAAAGATGGAAAAACAGGAGAACTTTTTATTGTTCAAGCGCGCCCCGAAACGGTACGCTCCATTGAAGATAAAAATGTGTACCGCGAATATCGCATGAAAGGGAATGGAGATGTGTTAGTACGGGGTATTTCTGTTGGCTCAAAAGTGGGTGTAGGCGCGGTGCGAGTGATCCGCGATGTTCGTGGAATACACGATTTCAAAAAGGGAGAGGTTTTGGTAACCGAAATCACCGATCCTGATTGGGAACCGATTATGAAGATCGCATCTGCGATAGTGACAGATAAGGGAGGAAGAACATCGCACGCGGCAATCGTATCCCGCGAACTTGGAATACCTTGCATCGTCGGATCAAATAACGCGACAAAAAAATTGAAAACAGGAACATTGGTGACGGTTGACTGCGCATCCGGAGAGGTGGGGAAGGTATACGAAGGGGAGGTGGAATTTTCCATAGAGGAGCATGAATTAAATAAGATTCCAGAAACAAAGACGAAGATTATGGTGAACATCGGCTCTCCCGATGAGGCATTTCATCTTCATAATCTTCCTGTGCAGGGAGTGGGGCTCGGCCGTCTTGAGTTTATTATCGCGTCATATATACGTATTCATCCCAACGCGCTTATCGAATACAAAGAGTTAAAGCGGAAGGCGCATCATTCGAAAGATACAAAAGAGCGTGTTTCGTTGCGTCACATTGTAAACGCTATCGATGCACACACGATAGGATATGAGGATAAAGCGCAATTTTACGTAGATGAACTCGCGGAAGGAATCGCGAAAATTGCCGCCGCATTTTGGCCGCACGAGGTCATTATCCGTTTCTCCGATTTCAAAACAAACGAATACAGGAAACTTATCGGCGGAGAATTGTACGAACCGGAGGAGGAGAATCCAATGCTTGGGTGGCGCGGCGCGTCCCGATATTACGATCCGAAGTTCGAGGAAGCGTTCGGGCTCGAATGCAGGGCGATGAAAATAGTGCGCGATGAGATGGGGCTTAAAAACGTAGTGCCGATGATTCCGTTTTGCAGAACACCCGAGGAGGGAATGAAAGTGCTTGAGATTATGGCAAAACACGGACTTGAAAAGAAGAAGGACAAAGCATTCAAAACATACGTGATGTGCGAGATTCCATCAAACATTCTTCGTGCCGACGAATTTTTGAAGATATTCGATGGAATGTCCATCGGGTCGAATGATCTGACGCAGCTCACGCTTGGGCTCGACAGGGATTCGAATATTGTTTCAAAAATCGCGAATGAGAAGGACGAATCGGTGAAAAAACTCATCGCGGAGATCATCAAGAAGTGCAAGCGAAAAAAGAAATATATAGGAATTTGCGGACAGGCGCCCTCGGATTATCAGGATTTTGCCCAGTTTCTTGTGGATGAGGGGATAGAGAGCATGTCTTTGAATCCCGATACGGTGGTGAAGACGATTATGAGTATTGCCGAGAAAGAAAAATAAGCATATATGTGGAGAAAAGCGCCCTTGCGGGGCGCTTTTTGATATATTGACTTTTATATATTTATATAGTATAATAAAGAGAGCATAAAAGCTTAAAAATCTATTCACTAAAAAAGGAAGGTGACGCGTGAAACGTCTCGGATTATTTCTTATCGCTTTTGCGACTGCGGTTGCAAACTACTTTATATTTGTATGGGTTGCGAACGCATTTGGTTTGGATAACCCTGAATTTTTAGCAACAATTCTCATTTTGGCGATTGTCATACATGAGATTGGACACATGATCGTATTGGAACATTATGGCGTAAAAACGTATATGTTCTTTGCGGTTATATTGGGAGGCGTAGGACCTCAAAAGGCCTATGTTGAAAAATTCAAAAATCTTCCGTGGAATCAGACTGCAGCAGTTGCACTTGCCGGGGTCATTGGAAATATACTGATGGTCGTTGCAAGTCTTCTCCTTTATTTTTCGGGGCATGTTTCAGGGGAAGAATTTTCTCGGATAGCAAACCTGAATGGGTTACTCATATTCTGGAACCTAATTCCGTTTGGGATGTTGGATGGGGGAAGGGTCGCAAAGGCTCTTTTCGATTCAATACCTGAAAGTGAGGACGGAAAATACGTATTCATGTTTAGAGTAACGATTCTCATCGGCGCGATCATTCTACTCGTGTTCAATGCCGCGAACGTAATTATCGCAGCATACGCATTCTTCTTCGCGATACGGCATAAGGCAAATAATGACGATCCGAATGGATCGTATAGCGAAAAAGCAATGACGAAATCGCAGTATGACAAATGGGCAATAATATATCTTGTTCTCTTCCTCGCGGGTCTCGCCTTGGGAGCCATCTTCCCCGACTGGTTGAACCTGCAGAAAAATCTCTGATTTTAAATTTAAAGACGGAATATTGCATTCCGTCTTTTATTTTGCGCTATAATGAGCATCATGCGGTATCCGCTCTGGAAAAGATCGTGCGACATTACCGGAGGAGCACTCGGGTTCTTTTTGATGTGCGTTCTTTTTCCATTTCTTTCGCTCGCGATAATAATTGAAGACGGATTTCCGGTGTTCGTGAAGCTCGACCGCATAAGCGAAGGAAAGATAATAAAAGTATGGAAGTTTAGGACGATGGTGCGCGGCGCGCATGAAAAAAAGAAGGAACTGGAAAAGATGAACGAGCGGAGCGACGGTCCTCTTTTCAAGATCAGGAATGATCCGCGGGTGACGCACGCGGGAAGGGTTCTGCGGAGACTTCGCGTCGATGAGATGCCGCAGTTCATCAACGTGCTTCTGGGAGAGATGGCTCTTGTGGGACCGCGGCCGCATGAACCGGGGGAGGTTGAAAAGTATCCCGAAGAATACAAAAAGATAACATTCGCGCGCGCGGGGATCACGGGGCTTTCGCAGGTGAGCGGCGCGTCATCCCTCGCGTTCCAAAAGGAACTTGAACTTGATGCGGATTATACAGAACACACATCCTTTTTTCTCGATATGAAAATCATATTCAAAACAATTAAAATTCTTTTCTTTGATCCAACAGGGGTGTAAACGCGCGTATTTCGGGCAGATTCGTGTCGGGGATTTCTTCCATTTTTTACATTTAACCGTACAATGAATGTATATGAGTTCACCCCAGAAAGTTGCCGTACTTCATGATTATCTGAACCAATTCGGGGGGGCGGAGCGGGTATTGAAATCAATACTTGAGCTTTTTCCGGATGCCGACGTGTATACGCTTCTTTATGATAAGGAAAAAACGCAGGGGATTTTTGAGGGAAAAATAAAAGGAACGAGTTTTCTTGATTATGATTGGGTGCGGCGCAACCATCGCGCCTTTATTCCCTTGATGCCTCTCGCGACAAAGATGCTCAGAAGCAAAAAGAGATACGATCTCATCATTTCATCCACCATCGGGTACGCGAAGGGATTTCCCATTTCCGCGCCATATCATATTTCTTACTGTCATAGTCCTCTTCGTTACGCATGGGAGATAGATTATCTGAAGAATCTTTCTTTTACGCCCCGTCCCATGACGAAAGATATGTTACGCCCCGTCGCGAATTGGCTTAAGCGATGGGACAAAAGAGCATCTAAGAAGGTCAATTTTTTCATAGCGAATTCGCATTTTATCGCGGAGAAGATACGAGCATACTACCATCGCGATGCCGAGGTGGTATATCCTCCCGTAAATACTGATGTTTTTTATTTCGATCCGAAACGCATTGAGGGAGATTTCTATCTTATGGCGGGGCGTCTCATATACTATAAGGGATTCGATATGGGGATCCGCGCGTTCAACCGCATGAAGAAAAAACTCATCATTATTGGGAGAGGTCCCGAGGAAAAGAAGCTGAGAGCACTTGCAAATCCCATGTATGTGAAATTTGTCCCATGGGTGAGTGACGACGATCTCCGCGCATATTACAACGCCGCCCGAGCGTTTATTTTCCCCCAGATTGAGGATTTTGGTCTTGTCGCCGCGGAAGCGCAAGCATGCGGACTTCCTGTACTTTCTTTTTGCAAGGGAGGCGGGGGAGAAATAGTGATTCCGGGAAAAACGGGGATTCTTTTTGGGGAACAGAGTCCCGATGCGATTATTGACGCGGTGAAAGATTTCGAAATGAGGTCATTTGATAGGAAAAAAATATATGAGCACGGAAAAAAATTTTCCGAGGAGCGCTTCAGAAAAGAATTTATCAGCGCGGTAAAAAAGTCGGGGTTTTTGAACGGACATTAATCAGCATGAAAATTCTTTTTGATGGACGTCCAATAACAAGAGAAAACACCTCAGGTATTCCCGAATACGCAAAATTGCTTTTTGCGGAACTTGTGAGGGGGAAAAACGAGGGTGATCGCTATACCCTTTTTTTCAATTCATTTTCACGTCGGGAATTACCCGACGATTTTAAGGATCTTGATTTCGAAATTATGAATTGGGGAGTTCCGAATAAACTTATAGAAGCATCTTCAAGGTTTTTTGGCGTTCCGCGAGTGGGAAAAAGAG
>JAGVBU010000009.1 GCA_020059585.1 Minisyncoccota bacterium | reverse complement strand
GGCAACAAATCAACCAAACGCGCTTCAGTTGGACTGGAATGACGTCACAAACGCGACATCATATCGAGTTCAGGTGATGCTCATGAATGGAACAATTGTGGTTGATTGGACGAATGTGACATCTTCTACATTTGGGATTGCAAGTCTCCAGAACAACACCCAGTACCAATGGCGCGTGAATGCAACAAACAGCGCAGGTACATCGGATTGGAGTTCGACATGGACGTTCACTACCGCATCAGGCATCACTATTCCCGCGGTACCGACATTGGTATCACCGGCAAATAACAGTACTGGAGCGGAATTAAGCCAAATGCTTGATTGGAACGAGGTAAACGGCGCGACTTCATATGATGTTCAAATAGGAACATCAAGCAGTTTTTCGAACGTCGTATTCTCGGTAAATACCCAGACTTCAAACGCGATAGCTCAGAATCTTCAGCACATGCAAACATATTACTGGAGAGTGCGGGCATTGAATGCAGCCGGAAATAGCGAATGGTCGAGTATATGGAACTTTATGACGAGCGGTATAACCGGAATTGATGAGAAAGATGGAGTTCCAACTGAATATAAACTCTTCCAGAACTATCCCAATCCGTTCAACCCCACGACGAGTATCAAGTATTCAGTATTAAGTAGTACGTATGTGAATCTGATTGTATACGACATGCTCGGAAGAGAGGTTGTGACACTTGTAAACGAAGAGAAGTATCCGGGAACCTACACCGTCACGTTTGACGCGTCAGGTCTCTCGAGCGGAATTTATCTTTATCGTCTCACTACAGAAAATTACATAGAGACAAAAAGTATGATTCTTCAGAAATAAATTATTTTCCCGAAAGGGGAACCCTTGGCTTTTGCCGAGGGTTTTTTATATCGGGGTATTGACATTTATTTATACCTATGCTACTATATTCGTGCATTTTATTGCATATGAAAAATACACCATTCGCAAAAATCATCACGGTCGCAATTACCATTGTCTTCGTAGGCGGAGCGGGTATCTCAGTGGCGGCAACGCCTCCGGCGCCGACAAATTTTGTAGGAAGCATAAGCGGTACGACCGCGTCTCTTTCGTGGGTAACTCCTTCGGGGAATCTTGCGCTCACCGATTTTGAGTTGCGCTACAGTACTCAGACTCTTACTACCCAGAATTTCAACATCGCAACACAGGTTGCAAATGTGCCGCCACCGATTCCAGGGGAGAATCAATCGTTTCAGGTATCGGGTCTTTCGGAAAATACCACATATTATTTTGGTATCCGTGTATACAATGCGATGAGTCAGCCTTCTGAAATCGTATTTGTCACGGTTGTTCCGGGAAGCGGAGGAGGAGGCGGGGGAATCGGATGCGAAACTCCTCTTTCTGTGACGGGATTTTCAGCGTCGCCCGTATCCGCAAGCGCGGTAAGCATCTCTTGGAATACGCCGCTTCAAACACCTCTTACTGATTTTGATCTCAGACTGGCAACCGTGCAGATTACCGAGCCTATTTTCAATATATCGACGCAAATCGCGGCCGTTCCTCCGCCTGCTCCCGGACAAACACAGACATTTCAGGTGACGGGGCTTTCCGCGGCTACTACGTATTATTTTGGGATAAAAATATATAATGCCTGTGGGGCTGCGTCTCCGTTCGTGACGACTTCCGCGACAACACTTGCGGGAGGTGGTGGAGGAGGCGGTGGAGGCGGAGGCGGAGGCGGCGGCGGAACATATACGCCCATCACTCCCGTATCAGGAGCAAATGTAATCATCAATAATGGCGCGGAAAAGACATATACAACGTCGGTGACGCTTACGTTAAATGGACCGGGTGCTTCCCAAATGAAGATATCAAACGCATCAGATCTTTTGGATGCTTCATGGGAGCCCTACACAAATTCCAAGTCATGGACTCTTACTGCGGGCGACGGAATAAAAACGGTATACGTAAGATACAGAAACTCAAATAATATCGAGACAGGCATAGTTTCAGACGATATACGACTGGGAGACGAACCCGTATCCCCGCCGCCAGTGCCGACGAATACGACTACTACTCAGATTATCTATATACCCGTGCCTCAGGGGGAGGTGCTCGGTGTGCGTACCGAGAGAGTTCCTCTCGACTTTAATACGCTTATGGTGAACTGGGGGGAGAATAGATGGGGTAACTATGCGGATCTGACAAGAGATGGGAGGGTGGATATGAAAGACGTGGAAATGCTTGCGGACAATTGGGTAGACATCAGCGTCAATGATGTATACATTCCTTCGGATATCGCGGCAAGTTTTTCAATCGATCCGAAGTCTTTGACTCTTGTGGAGGGTCAGGAAGTAATGCTTGTGGTGAATGTTGCGCCCGGAAACAATGAAAAGAACTATACCGCAAGAATGGAGATGTATTATCCTACGGACGTTTTGGAATATAAATCGACAACGTATTGGAACGGATGGATTCCTGTAGTTCGCCCCGAATACGATGTGGTAGATGAAATACGGGGAAGGATAATGAAAACCGCGGGAATGCCCGAAGGATTCGATTCAAAGAGGGTATTTGCCGTCATGAAATTTGTCGCTAAAAAATCAGGAGCAGGAATTCTTTCAATCGAAGGGAATACGTTTGCGCTCAACGCATCGAATACGGATACATTTTCCCGTCCTCTTATGACTCCCCGCGCGGAGACAAAAATCGTGGGAGATGTTTCCGAAAGAATGTATCAACTGGCGAGTTTCATCACGTTCGGTGAATCAGGAAATCTTTTCGCATTTCTTGCCGCGTTTCTGTTTTTTCTTGTAGTATATTTTGTCTATTTCTTTTTCGGACGAAAGAAAAAAGAGCAGGACTTATAATCACCAATCTTTGAAATTTCCCGCCCCCCTATGAATTGCGCTACGGGCGGGATTTTTGTTTCTTATTTTGCGTGATATCATGATTTCCACAGAGTAGATTAGTGAATAGTGTAAGAATTTGTTAATTAAATGATATGGATATTCTCCACGCGATCATATACGGCATTGTTGAGGGAATAACTGAATTCCTCCCCATCTCTTCGACGGGGCATCTTATTCTCACGTCTCATATTCTTGGAAATCCGCAGACGGAATTTTTAAAAAGTTTCGAAATTGCGATACAACTCGGAGCGATTCTTTCGGTAGTGGCTATATATTGGCGAGAACTTTTTGTGAATAGAAGAATTATGAAGCGGATCATCGCTGCGTGTATTCCCACCGCGTTTATAGGGCTTTTGTTCTATAACATCGTAAAGAATTATCTCATGGATAATGTGTATGTCGTATTGTGGGCACTTCTTCTCGGAGGAATACTTATTATTATTTTTGAGCGGGCCCATGGAGAACAGAAACGCACTATAGATGAATTGGGTTTTATTACATATCCTCAGGCATTTCTCATCGGCGTGTTTCAATCAATAGCGATAATTCCCGGCGTTTCCCGCGCTGCCGCCACGATATTCGGAGGTATGTACGCGGGATTATCAAGGAGAGCGATCGTCCAGTTTTCTTTCCTTCTTGCGGTTCCAACAATGGCTGCCGCAACGGGGCTTGATCTCGTAAAAACCGCACATTTATTTACGCCGGATGAATTCGGATTTCTTGCGGTTGGGTTTATCGTGTCTTTTGCCGTTGCGCTTGGCGCGATAAAATTCTTCCTTTCCTTCGTGCGTACCCACACATTTGAGTTATTTGGGATATATCGCATATTTCTCGCGCTTCTCGGATTCATTCTCCTCGCGGAATAAAAGTATTGCAGTCGTAGAAGAGGGACTGATTTTGACTTTTTGAGGAACAATCCCGTATGCTTTCTATATACCCCAAGGACAAGAGATCCTCGGGACGTTTATGTATGAGCAATAAAATAAAGATAAAAGGAGCGCGAGAGCACAATCTGAAAAATATAAACCTCGAAATTCCACGGAACAAGATGATCGTATTCACCGGTCTTTCGGGTTCCGGGAAATCGTCTCTTGCGTTCGATACGATCTTTGCGGAAGGCCAGAGACGGTACATTGAATCCCTTTCCGCGTACGCGCGGCAATTTCTTGGGCGCCTCAATAAACCGGACGTCGATGAAATTGAGGGACTATCTCCCGCGATATCAATAGATCAGAAGAGTCATTCCGCGAATCCGCGTTCGACTGTCGCAACCATTACGGAAATTTATGATTATCTTCGGGTGCTTTTTGCGCGCGCAGGCGATCCTCATTGTCCTGTATGCGGGAAAAAGATACAGCGTATGACTAATGAAGAAATTGTGAATATTACCATTGATATTTCAAGAGAAAACAGCAGCCGTCGCAATCTCATTATACTTGCGCCCGTAGTGCGCGGGAGGAAGGGGGAATATTATCAGATGCTCTACGATTATCTGAATTCCGGATTTTCCGAGGTGCGTATAGACGGAAAGTTTTATTCTCTTCGCGATCGGATTGAACTCTCGCGCTATAAACAACACACGATTGACCTTTTAATCGATCGTATGCCTTCGGGATTGGATTTTTCAGACAAAGACAACAGGCTTCGGCTTGCGGAAGCAATCGAAACCGGACTGAAATACGGGAATGACGTGGTCACTGTTATCACTGATAAAGAGACGCCTCTTTCGGCAAAATTCACGTGTCCTGAAGACGGATTTTCATTTCCCGAAATAGAGCCTCGTTTATTTTCTTTTAATAGTCCTTACGGCGCATGCCCCGAATGTCACGGTCTTGGGGTTGAAAATATATGGTCGGAGAAACCGTGCGATGCATGCGGAGGGAGACGTCTGAAGCAGGAGGCGTTAAGCGTACTCATTGAGGGGAAAAACATATCTTCCGTGGCAGCGCTTTCTATATCGGAAGCATATGATTTTTTTACAGGAATGCAGAAAAAGAAGGAGAAAAAAAATTTTGAGATCATTGAGGTGCCGCTCCGTGAAATTAAAGCGCGTTTGAAATTCATGCTTGATGTCGGATTAGAATATCTGACGCTTGAACGAAAGGCGGGAACGCTTTCAGGAGGCGAAGCGCAAAGAATCCGTCTCGCGTCACAAATAGGGTCGCGTCTCACGGGGGCTCTCTATGTTCTTGATGAACCGACGATAGGATTGCATCAGCGGGACAACGCAAAACTCATACGCACGCTTCACGAACTGAGAGATCTCGGGAATACCGTAATCGTTGTTGAACATGACGAAGAGACGATTAGGGAATCAGATCATCTCGTGGATATAGGTCCCGG
The DNA here is from genome assembly GCA_020059585.1 of Minisyncoccota bacterium. Taxonomy (GTDB): domain Bacteria; phylum Patescibacteriota; class Minisyncoccia; order UBA6257; family GWB1-50-10; genus GWA2-45-9. The sequence continues at coordinate 60,519 of JAGVBU010000009.1, read as the reverse complement.
AGCGGGAATACACGGGGGTGAAATTGTCGTCGAGGGCGAAATCCCTCGGATACTCGAGGAAAAAAAATCGAAATCATTGACTATTCGGTATCTTCGCGGAGAGGAGTCCGTCGCGGTACCCAAAGAAAGAAGGGGAGTGAAACGAGATCATAGTTTTCTCGCGATAAAGGGAATTAGGGAAAATAATCTTAAAAACATTGATATACAAATTCCCCTCAGAAGATTCGTTGCGATCACGGGAGTCTCGGGATCGGGGAAAAGCACATTTTTATATGATGTACTTTGGAAAACGCTTGCAAATAAGCTCAATGGCGCGAATTATGTTCCTGGCGCGCATCGGGAAATGCGAGGATTAGAAAATATCAGCAGAGTTATCAATATCGATCAATCCGCGATAGGACGCACGCCTCGTTCGAATCCAGCGACATATGTAGGCGCGTGGACATATATAAGAGATCTATTTGCGGCAACAGAAGATGCGCGTATACGCGGCTATAAACCGGGGCGATTCAGTTTTAACGTAAAAGGAGGAAGGTGTGAACATTGCGAAGGACATGGGGTCATTGCCATCGAAATGCACTTTCTTCCTACGGTATATATTGAATGCGATGTGTGCAAAGGGAAGCGTTTCGACAGGGAGACGCTTGAGGTGGAGTACAAGAAAAAAAATATCCACGAGGTGCTGAAGATGACTATAGAGGAAGCAGCAAAATTTTTTGATGACATTCCATGGTTGTATGATCGTTTGAAGATTCTCAATGAAGTGGGGTTGGGATATCTTGAACTCGGACAATCCGCAACAACGCTCTCCGGCGGAGAAGCTCAACGCATAAAACTCGGCGCGGAGTTGGGGAAAACAGGACCCGCGTATCGTCAGGCGGGCACAAGAAGAACATTGTATCTCCTCGATGAACCGACAACGGGGCTTCATTTTCATGACGTGAAAAAGTTGCTTGAGGTCTTACATCGTCTTGTGGAAAGGGGAAACACGGTTGTGGTAATCGAGCACAATCTTGATGTTATTAAGACGGCGGATTGGGTCATCGATCTTGGTCCCGAGGGGGGAGAAAAAGGAGGAAAAATTGTCGGAGAAGGAACCCCTGAATATGTTTCGAAAGTAGAGGGAAGTTTTACAGGGCACTATCTGAGGAAAATTCTGAAATAAGAAGAGAGATAATTGACATATAGTATATTTTGTACTATAATCTGGAAAGACATTAAATAACTTTCGGAGGAAAGCATGACCTTGAAAGCCATTGAGGCTCTTGTCTCCATAATTTTTTTTTCGAACAAAGTTGGTATGCTTGTCGGGAAAAAATTAGGATGGATACTCGGCGCAATCGGCGCACTTCTCTCAATCGTCTATTTTTATTTTCTCGATCTTCGCGTTTATATGGTTGCGGAGTTGGGACTTTTCGTCACGATGATGTACGGAGTTCTGGTTAAAGAGGAAAACAGGAAAATCGAGGCAGGGATACTTTCCTCTTTGTTTGTGATAATTCTTGTTTTGACTGTCTTCACGTTTACGGGAGAGCTGACGTTCTTTGAGTTCTGGAGTTCTGCGGGTATGCTCGCCGCAACATATTTGCTCCATCCGAAAAACGGAGCGTGGAAAATCAAATGGGGATGGACAATTCTCGCGGCAACGCATCTTGGCGCGGCATACATCGGATACGCGAAGAATCAGCCGATGTTTCCGCATTATCAGATTGCCTCAGCAATCGTGGGGGTTTTCGGCGCTATCAAGAAAAATTAAATCTAAAGGGGCCTTTTGTATTTTCAAAAGACCTCTTTTTGTTTATTATTTGTGTATGACACAGAAAATTCCGAAGAAGGTTGGACTTGCCCTTGGAGGGGGCGCGGCAAAAGGATTGGCACATATTGGCGTCATCCGCGCGCTTGAGGACGCGGGTATTGAAATAAGCTATATCGCGGGAACGAGCATGGGCGCGCTTGTGGGAGGAATATATGCCGCAACAAAGGACATTCGTTTCCTTGAAAATTTTTTTCTTGGAATACAGAAAAAAGACGTATATCCGGCAACGCGCATGATTCGCAAAAAAAATGGAGAAATATTCAAAAATGATCTTCTTGATCTTCTTGAAGAAAAAATAAAAGACGTTTCGATTGAAGAGTGTAAAATTCCGTTCACCGCGATTGCAACAGCAGTCGAAAATGGCGATGAGGTGATTTTGAACAAGGGAGATCTCCGTAACGCGATACAGGCATCGACCGCGCTTCCTCTCATATTTCCACCCGCGACAATTGAGGGAAGGCTCCTTATGGACGGGGGTTTTGTAAATCCAGTTCCTGCCGATGTCGTCCGCGATATGGGTGCTGAATATGTCATCGCGGTAGATGTTTCAAGCCGATGGTATAACCTTGAGGAAGAGAGTTTAAATCCGATAAAACTTTACTCGGTGATGCCCCGCGCGCTTGCAATAATAGAATATCAGCTTGCGCGACGGGTGCTGTCTGGCGCGGATATTGTTTTAAACCCCCCTGTTATAGGGTATCGATGGTTTCAATTTGCTGATGCGAAGGATATCATTCGCGCGGGAGAGCGTGAGGCAAAAAATAAGCTGCAGGGAATATTCGAGGGATCTTCGCATACCCCGAAAGAAAAAACACCCGCCCAAAGATTTTTTGACTTTCTTTTTTATTCGGATTAATTGAATATATATGTCCCTTTACGCCCACATTCCGGAATCGCCTGGGGTATATTTCATGAAGGATGCGCGCGGGCGAATTCTCTATATAGGAAAAGCGGTTAACCTGAGGCACAGAGTTTCTAGCTATTTTTCTCGTCCACATGACGCTCGCATCACGCGTCTTATTTCGACGGTCCGGAAAATAGATTATACGCGTACCAATTCAGCGCTTGAGGCGCTTATTCTTGAAGCGAACCTTATAAAAAAAAATCAACCCCCATTCAACATAAGAGAGAAAGATGATAAAAGTTTTTTTTACGCGATTATCACGAAAGATGAATTTCCGCGCGTACTTCTTGTGAGGGGAAAGGAGATTTCCGAAAAGAAAGATGATTTTGCCGAAGTGTTCGGTCCGTTTACCTCTTCAAGTTCATTAAAAGAAGCGCTCCGGATTATGCGGAAAATATTCCCGTGGAGCGTGCATGATCCATCGAAAAAATGGGGAAAGGCGTGTTTTGATTATCATATAGGTCTCTGTCCGGGAACGTGTGTTGGAGCAGTTGATAAAAGAGAATACAAGAAAAACATAAAAAACCTCTCGCTTTTTCTTTCGGGGAAAATGAATCGGGCGATAGAAAACCTTGAGCGCGCAATGACGCAGGCGAGCAAAAAACTTGAATTCGAAAAAGCGGAGAAAATAAAAAGACAGCTTTTTGCGCTTCAGCACATCAATGACGTAGCCGTTATCTCCTCCGAGCCATTAAAAATTCCCGCGAAGCGGGTTGAGGGTTATGATATTTCGAATATTTCCGGAAAACATGCCGTAGGAAGTATGGTGGTTTTTATCGGGGACGTTTCAAAGAATTCTGAATATAAAAAATTCTCTATTTCTTCTGATCAATCTCCGGATGACACGCGAATGATGAAGGAGATCCTTGAACGCCGTTTTAGACATGGCGAATGGCCCTTTCCCGACCTTATCCTTGTTGATGGAGGAATAGGACAGGTGAACGCCGCAGTGGAGGTCCTAAAAAAACAGAATATTATAATTCCCGTAATAGGAATGGCAAAAGGAAAAAGAAGAAAGAGAAGCGATATTATAGGAAACATTCCTTCATGGACGACGCATCGCACGCTCGTACGCGTACGCGACGAGGCGCATCGCACCTCGGTAAATTATCATAGGATACGAAGAAAGAACTCTTTTTTACCGAAAAGATGAGGAGTATAATGAAAGCACGCGATGAAAAAAATAATAAAATTCTTTGATAAGCTTGAAGATAAGGTACGCGGCGCGTTGAGTCATTTTCCGATACTCTACGCGTTTGTCGGAGGCGTGGGCGTTGTACTTTTTTGGAAGGGGGTTTGGGAAACCGCCGAAACATTTCCCTCTCTTTATGGACTTGGATCGGTTGTGGTGAGCGTGGTGATACTCCTTCTTACAGGTCTTTTTGTGTTTTATTTCATTGGCGATAATATTATCATCACGGGACTTCGTTCTCAGAAGAAAATAGTGGATAAAACCGAAAAAGAAATACACGCTGAGGAGAATGAGTTAACAAAAACAAGAATAAAGATCGCAAAGATAGAGCGCGATATAGAAGAAATAAAAAATATTCTCAAAAATGAAAAATAAAAAGATCGCTCTCTACGCGGGGATAATTATATGCGCGATTGCCATCGGGAGTTTTTTCTCTCTGAATCAGAGAAATGCTCTTGAAGATTATAACGCCATCACAGAAAACGATCCTTCTCGAAGCGCGGATATTACGGTTTTCCTTCCCAAAGAAGGGGAGGGCATTTCAAGTCCCGTCGAGGTTTCGGGAATGGCGAAGGGAACATGGTTTTTCGAAGGGAGTTTTCCCGTGCGCGTATACGATGATAAGGGAGCGCTTCTTGGGACTGGAATCGCGGAGACGACGGAACCATGGATGACTGAAAATGAAATTCCTTTTTTCAGTAAGATATCGTTTGAGAACCCCGGCAATGGAGAAGGATTGATACGATTGAGCAAGGATAATCCAAGCGGATTGCCTGAGTTTGATCTTTCGTACGACCTTCCCGTACGTTTCGTTTCCGACATAATGGAGGTAAAGGTGTACTTTGGACGTTATGGCACGGATTCCTCCATGAATGCGTGTACGGAAGTGTATGAATCGGTACGTGTCGTGGAGAGAGTTGATGGTGTTGCGCGGGCCGCGGTGGACGAGCTTTTAAAGGGAGTGAATGGGGCCGAGAAAGACGCAAAACTTTTTTCTAGTATTCCTGAGGGGACCGTACTTCAGAGCATAAAGATAGAGAACGGAATTGCATACGCTGATTTCAACAATCTTTTGAACGCGGGAGGATCTTGTAGGGTTGCGGCCATCCGTTCGCAGATTGAGCGCACACTCAAACAATTTCCGACCATTTCACGGGTAGTAATATCGGTAGATGGGAATTCTGACGAAGCTCTTCAGCCATAGTACTATGAAAAAAATTCCCCGTATCGGCGCGCATGTTTCCGTAGAGGGTGGAATATGGAACGCGATCCCGCGTATAGAGGACTTAGGAGGAACGTCAGTCCAGTTTTTTGGAGCATCTCCGCGCGCGTGGCACACGCGGGAAATTTCTTCGGAAGATACAAAAAAATTTCATGAAGCGAGAAAAAAAAGTACCGTTCAGGAAGTGTATCTCCACGCGTCGTATCTTGTGAATCTCGCGAGCGCCTCCGAAGAAATATATGAAAAATCTATTCATAACTTATCCGCACACTTGAAAATAGCAGAAGTAATAGGAGCAAATGGGCTTATATTTCACATGGGGTCGGGGAAAGGTATATCAAAGGAGGAGGCGCTTGAAAAAGAGATTTTTGGGATGAAAAAAGTCCTTGAAAAAACGCCCGGACGCGCGATGCTTATTATGGAAAATTCCGCGGGAGGCGGGGACAAAGTGGGATCGGATATTGAAGATATCGCATATATTCACACACTCATGAAATCAGAGAGGGTGAAGGTTTGTTTTGATACTGCTCATGCGTTTGAGGCGGGGATTATAGATGATTACACCGAAAAAAAGATTAAGGCGCTCTTTGATATCTGGGATGAAAAACTAGGGATGGAACATGTCGTCGTAATGCATATTAATGATTCGAAAACGCCGTTCGACTCTCATCATGACAGACACGAGAATATAGGAGAGGGAATCATCGGCATAGAGGGGTTCAAGGCGCTCGCAAAAGAGGAGCGGGTACGCGATAAAGCATGGATACTCGAAGTCCCCGGATTTGATGGCAATGGACCCGATAAGAGAAATATCGATACGCTTAAATCAATTTTTGCATAAGATGAAAATATACGTATTAGTGAAGCCAAACAGCAGGAAAGAGAGCGTCGAAAAAATAGATGAAAAAAATTTCATAGTAAGAGCGAATGCTCCCGCGAAAGAAGGGAAGGCGAATAAAAGGGTCATTGAACTTCTTTCGGAATACATGGGAATTTCCAAAGGAAATATCGCGCTCATCGGAGGAGCTACATCCCGAGAAAAAATATTTGATATTCCGTAACAATATGAATCTTTTTAACAGGACAAGAAATAAAACTCTTTCCGACAACGTTCTTGTGCTCAAGACTTTGAGAGAAAAGACGGATGGAATGAGCGTATTTGAAAAACCGAGACCGGTTTATTTCGAAACGCGATGGGGGATACACACCTTCAGAGTAAAATTTTCTATTGATGTTGCCATACTTGATATGTATGGGGCGATAAGGGCGCTGAAAAAAAACATGAAACCGAACAGTTTTTTTTTCTGGAACCCGAAGTATAAAAGAGTCCTTGAGCTGCCTCCCGTCTATGAAATTGAAGAGGAGGATGTGCTTGAACTCTCACTTTAATAAGTTTTTATAGGATATCTCGAGCTACTCCTCCCTCCATTTGAATTCTCGTAATTATTATTTTCCCCTCGATTTTCTTTACTCCCAGTATTTTCATGCGCTTTCCGTCTTTCAATGTCCATACGCCAGGTTCTGGATTCAGCGCGCGCACCATACGGTCTATAAGCACCGTTTTTTCAGCGTTTCCTTGGAGTGCCTCATTGAGCGTATCTGCAGAAATAAAGCCGTCTTTCGTAGAGATTTTCTTGGTGACAGTTGCGTGGACATGATCCTGTTCTTTGGGAATTATTTTCCCCTCGCGATAATCTTGGGCTGTGGTCATAAGAAGGCGAGATCCTAGACGAGCAAGTTTTTCCTCAAGAGAGGAATAGGTTTCTTCCGTAGATAGAGATACGGTTTCCTGAGCAAGTATCTTTCCATGATCAACCTGCTCGTCGATAAGGAATATGGTTATTCCTGTTTTTTCCTCTCCATTAAGAATCGCCGATTGGATTGGAGAGGCGCCTCGATATTGCGGAAGAAGCGAGGGATGAATGCCTATGGTTCCAAATCGGGGAATTTCAAACAACTCCCTCGGAATTATCTTTCCGTATGCGGCGACAAAAAAATAGTCGGGAATGTCGCGGAACGCAGAGTCTCCGTGGGATAATCTTTCCGGTTGAAAGACGGGAATTCCATTATTCTCGGCAAGTGTTTTGACGGGGGGAGCGGTAAGTTCCTTTTTTCTTCCCGCGGGGCGATCAGGATTGCATATTACGCGCGAAGGAACCCACCCTTTATTGATGAGTTCGGAAAGCGCAATTTCGGCGAATCGTGGCGTACCGAAAAAAAAGAAAGAGCTCTTCATAGAGGGTTATCCCAAGGGATGGATATGGTGCACTTCTTTCGCGGTATCGATGAAGAGTTCGCCGTTCAGATGCCCGACCTCGTGCTGGAATACGCGAGCAAGAAGACCCCATGCTTTTATCTTTATTTTCTTCCCACGGTGATCATAACCCACAAGCGTCACCTCATAGTGGCGTTCCGTGGGACCGTACGCGTTCGGCACGCTCAAACATCCTTCTTCAACAGTTTCCGTTGCTTTGGATTTTTTTATGATTTCAGGATTGAAAATAGCGTAAAACTTCTGCTTTCCCTGCTCGTCCGGAACCTGCGCGACAAAAAAACGTTCGCCGATTCCTATTTGATTCGCGCTCAATCCCACGCCATTCGCTCGCCGCATGATTTCTCTCATGGTCTTAAGAAGTTCCCTGATATTTTTTGCGTTCGATTTATCCTTTAGTTTTTCTATATCAAAAGGAACCGTCTTCGTGCGGAGGAACTTCTCGTCTTTTTTTTCCTCTATGGTAACAATAGTATTCATTTTATTAATAATAAGAAACGTACGTTTTTTATGTATTTTTTGTATGGAGCATTCTCATAAAATACGCTCCCTTGTTCTTTATATTTTTCCTCTCGGCGACATCTTTTGCAAGTGAAAGGATTTTTTGCTCTCCTAGCTTTTTCACAAGTTTTATATAGAGCGCCTTGTGCGGTCTATCATCGAGAAGATCTGCTACCTCGAGTCCAATAAGCTGATGCTTATATCCTACCCGCATATTGCCGGAGCGTTCTCTGATGGACTTCATATATTCATTCGATTCTATCCCGCGAGGCATGGTTTTATTGTATGGTATGATAAAGCGTATGAAAAGAAGGCTTTTTGTCGCAATTCCCGTGCCCGAAGCAATAAGCCGTGAATTGCGTTATGCTATCGACAGGATCGATGATTCAATTCTTTCGTGTGGACGGGAGATTCCCGAAATAGATTGGCACATCACTCTAAAATTCATCGGGGAAGAGGACGAAAAGAATATTCCGAAAATCATGGAGGCAATGAAACACGTTGTAGAATTGCACAAAGAGAAGGGAAAAGAGATCTATATCACTGAGGTTACGTTCGATACTCATAAACCTCCGCGTATAATCTGGGCGAATGGCAGTCCCGATGATTCGAAAATGCTTGGAGTCATGAGAAATGAATTTGATAAAAAATGCAACGCGCTTGGTATTATGAAGAAAAATGACTGGAAAGATTTTACCGCGCACATCTCATTAATACGTCTTTTCAAAAACCCACCAAGAGAATCTTATGTAAGAGAACCAATTGAAATGGCATATAAGATTCCATCTCTCGATCTTATGGAGTCTGTTCTCCAGAAAGGAGGTCCGGAATACAAATGCATCGAACGAATTTCTTTTTCATGAAAGACGGTCTTAGTGAATTAAAAAAGGATTTAAAAAAACGCAGGAACGAGAAAAAAGCAAAAATATACCGTCGTTTTTTTAAAACAAATCGCGGAGAATACGCGGCGGGGGATGTATTTTTTGGAATCAGCTCTCCCGAATTGAATGTGTTAGCAACAAAATATAGAGATATCTCCATACGGGGAATAGAGAAAATTCTCCATTCTGAAATTCACGAAGCGCGTTCGCTTGCGCTTCGCATTCTTGTAAAAAAGTATGAGAGTGGAAATGACGATGAACGTATATATCGCGCGTACATAAGGAACCTACGTTGGATAAATAACTGGGATCTTGTGGACATTTCCGCGAGTGCGATAGTTGGGAGACATTTATTCAATCGTGATAAAAAAAACCTTTTTATCCTTGCGCGCTCAAAGAATGTGTGGAGCAGGAGAGTCGCGATGATTGCTTCCTTTTATTTTATAAAACAAGGAGTATTTTCGGACGCACTCTCCATCGCGGAAATACTTGTGCACGACCCTCACGATCTCATCCGAAAGGCAGTAGGGTGGATGCTTCGGGAAGTGGGGAAGCGTTCACTTCATAAGGAAGAGGTGTTTTTAAGAAAATACTACAAAACAATGCCGCGCGTTACGCTGAGATATGCAATAGAAAGGTTTCCGGAAGCACAAAGAATAAAGTATCTGAAAGGTTTTGAAATTTAAGATCTTCCCGCCTCTGTCTTACCGGCAGGCAGGCGCCGCACAAAACGGAACGCGAGACACAATGTGTCTCGCTTTGCGCATCGCGCAATCCGTTTTGTGCCCCCACTAGGATTCGAACCTAGGACCAATTGCTTAAAAGGCAACTGCTCTACCAGCTGAGCTATAGGGGCATATACGCTATAAATAATTTTTAATCAGTTCCAACGCTTCCGGTCGGAACTCCGACAAAATCGTCGGAACTGAGCCCTTCCTGCGCAAGCAGGTATAGGGGCTCATATAGATAGATTTTCAAACGCCAGAGACAAAAAGTCAAATAAAAGCACGGCATAAAAGCCGTGCGATACAAAATTAAAAAAGGTCGATAATGAATACAATGATCTGCGAACCCCCACGAAAGAAAAAATACGCGATGAAAGCCGAAAGGAAAACGCCGAGATGAACGCATTTTCCTCCATGAGGAAGAAGACTTCTACTGTTTTCGGAAATTATTATCGCGGTTTGAGCAAATCCGACCGCGGAAATGATTACAAGCGCGATATATTCCCATTTACGCACAAAGGTAGCAGCTCCTCCATTTGCGGCACTTTCTATAATCGCGTCAATTTTTTCCCGCACGATTTTCCATCGATGAGTTGAAGAAAGAACGGCTATTATTTTTTTCATAGCGATAACACTCAGCGAGCCATACGCCGCGGCGCTCAGTATGTAAAGAAGAGGTGTTTCGTGCGTTTGGGATATTTGGATGAGTATCCAGAATGGTATCGCGACAATAAAGGAAAAAAACAAAAACCACGCAAGATCAAATATGAGATATACAATTTTCAAAAAAACCTCCCTTTATAACGTCTGATTCGGTTTTCGATGCTGGGGACAGTATGCAATGTTTTTCAGATATTTGCAAGATAAAATTTGATTTTTTCCCGTAGAGTATGTAGACTAATGAGGTGAGAAAAACGTGTGGCAATAGTCGCAAGCCGCTTTTAAGGTTGTTAAAAAAATATGGATGAATTGAACACGCAGCAGGCGCCTGCAGCGGAACCGCAGAACGTTCCCGCAGAAGAGCAGAGCGCGCCGGCACAACCCGAAGCTCCGGCTTCCTCAGAGCCAGCAACTCCTTCAGAGGGACAGCAGGTATAAGCTTTCAAACAAAACTCCGTTCCGATTTAATCGGAACGGAGTTTTGTTATGTGTTTTTTTCACATATACTGAGAAATATATGGATACATATCCAAAACTTGAGAAAAAAGAAATGCCCAACCCTCCTCATTGGACGAAGGCGCTTGGCGTGGGTATTGTCGTCACGGGTCTCGCGATGGGAACGGGGGAGCTCATTATGTGGCCTCATCTTGTGACGAAATACGGAGTGAATCTTCTTTGGTTGGCGCTTCTCGGGATTGTCGCGCAGTATTTTATCAATCATGAAGTTGCGCGATATTCTATTTCTACAGGGGAAAGTTTTTTTACCGCCTCCGCGCGGGTGTTCAAGTGGTTTCCTATATTTTGGTTCCTTTCGGCAATACTTTTATATATATGGCCCGGATGGGCGAGCGCGATAGGCACCACATTACGTGAACTTTTCGGATTCGGAACGCATTTCGGATGGGCATGGGGGTCGCTCGGACTTGTGCTTATAATCACGTTTCTCGGGAAAAGGGCATATGTGCTTCTAGAAAAGACCCTAAAGATAATCGTTCCCACTTTTTTCCTTATGCTCGTCGCAATTACCGTTCTGAACGTGAGCGCAGATCATTGGGCGGAAGTCGCGCGAGGATTTTTAGATTTCGGGAAAATACCCAAAGATATAGACATTAACATTCTTCTTAGCGCGATTGTATTTGCCGGCGCGGGGGGGATGCTTAATCTTTGTGTTTCTCTTTGGTACAGGGACAAGCAGGTAGGAATGGGAAAATACGTGGGACGCATAGAAAATCCGATTACCGGAAAAAACGAGGCAATTGCCGCAACGGGATTTTGTTTTGAAGATACACAGGAAAATATCATACGATGGAAGAAGTGGATGCGTTTCATGCGGGTAGATCAGGGGATAGTATTCCTTCTTATAGGGTTCATCTCTCTTCTTCTTTTGAGTATCAACGCGCATGCGGTACTTTCTCCGATGAATCTTGTTCCAGAGGGGATTGATGTGGCGGTAGTGCAGGCGCACATTTTTGGAAGTACGCTCGGACGTCCCGGATTCATACTTTTCCTTGTTATGGCATTCCTTATGCTTTTCTCGGTGATGTGGACGGTGATTGATGCGCTCACAAGAATGTTAAGCGATATAATTTATACGAATTCCCGCGCGGGAGGAATGCGCCGTTTCTTTTCATGGGCGGAACGCATACCGATGGGAACGTTATATTACAGTATTATCACTCTCGTTGTTTTCGTAGGCGCGCTTCTCATTCCAATGCGTCAGCCGCTTTCGCTTCTTGTTATTTCAGCGGTTCTCGGAGGTCTTACTATGGCCGTATATACGCCGTTTCTCATATACATGAACAATACGAAATTGGAAAGAAAACTTCGTCCCGGAATATTCACGAATATAGTTATGGTATGTATTTCGCTCTTTTTTATCTTTTTTGCGGTTCGGGTGATTCAACAGCAATTTTTCGGATAATAGTGGTACAATAGAAATTATGGAAAAAAAGAAAGAAGACAATGTATTTAAGGTCACGCGATCGAATCAATATCGCACTGTTGAAGAGCTTTTAGACGAAAGCAAACCAAGCCTGACATATTACACGCTTCTTATTCTTTCTTCGATTATTGTTGTGTGCGGTATTCTTCTGGGAAATGCTCCTGTCATTATAGGAGGTATGCTTGTAACGCCTATGCTTACCCCCGTACTCGCATTAGCTCTCGCGTTTTCAACGGGGGAACCCGCGCTTCTTAAGCCCCTTGGCGTCCTTCTTGGAAAATCGTTCGGGTTTGTGGTTGTGGTATCGTGTCTTGTCGCGCTTATTTTCGGGGTACCGCAGGAGGCAATTTTTGATAATTCAGCGCGGACGGTAATTCTTTACTTCGTGGTTGCGGTGATTTCCGGAATTGCCGCGACATTCGCGTGGGCGCACAAAGAGATTGCGGCGGTGCTTCCGGGAATCGCGATTGCTGTTTCTCTTGTTCCGCCGATAAGCGCGGTCGGTGTGTGGTTGAGCGTGCTTGATTTTGACGCGGCACGTTTCTTTTTCTTCGTTTTTTTCGCAAATCTTCTTGGTATCGTAATGGGGAGTATCGTGGTATTCTCTCTTCTTAGGTTTTATAAAGCAGACAGAAAAATAAAGGAAAAATCAGAGGAGATCGCGCAAGGAGAATAGATATGCACGATATTACGATTCTTGCGGTAGGGGGAATAAAATCATCCGCAATTCAGTTTCTGTGCGAGACATATGTGAAACGCCTCGCCCCTTTTGCGCGCGTCCGTCTTGTGGAAGCGCGCGCGGAATCGTTTACGACCGATGCGGAAAAGAAAAAATCCAAAAAGAAAGAGGGGGAGCGTGTGTGCGCGATTGCCGAAAAAGAAGAAAAAAGAGGAGCGTCTATCTTCCTTCTCGATGAACGGGGAAAGGAAATGACATCATATGAGTTTTCCGAATTCCTCGAAAAACATTCAAGCACTCCCATGGTATTTATTATCGGAGGAGCTCTTGGATTCAGCGAAGAATTATATTCAAAGAATTATGAACGTATCGCGCTTTCTCGTTTTACGTTTCCCCATGAATTTGCCCGCGTGCTTTTATTTGAACAATTGTATAGGGGAATTACCCTCGCAAAGGGAAAAACATATCATTATTAAAAATCGCCTCGATTGGTTACGAGGCGGATGTTTTTTTATCCATCTACTCCAGCGAATTTCAGATTTCTGAAAAAATGTACGTTCAGATTATGAAAGCGCATTTCGCGGGGAGGTTTTTCATCCATTATTTCCACCATATCCCACCTTCCGATATCGCAAGGAAGAGGAACATTAACGTTTTTTATAATAATACTTTCAATGGTGGTTCCTGTACGCATTACGACGAAATTACGGTGAATTCCGTCAATCAGGAATTGGCGCGAATTAGATTCGATAATGGGAGGAAGATATAGTGCAACTGCTCGGTCTATCGCCGCAGTTTTTCCAAATACAATAACAGGCATCGCTTTTGCAATCCCGCGAGGAACGCAATAATGCTGCATAAGCGCGTTCCCGAAATTTTCGAGTATTGATTGGTATTTTTTTCTTTCAATAAACGTTTGCCCCACGTTTAATTCATGAGGATCCATCCTCGCCAAAGAGATCTCGGCGTCTTTGTATGGTTTATATGAAGAATCTCCCTCAAGGGTGACGTTTCTGATTATTTTCTTCATATATTCAAGAGGCATTACCTGAACCGCAGAAATCTCAATTATATCCCTGAGCGACACTACGAATTGAAATTCGCTTGGAAATTCGGGTATTTTTGCATCCGTCCGATGCAAAAATTCATCCATTGGAATCGGCTGGAACATATTTCCTCCGTGTTTTTTAATTTCCTGTCAACACTATACTCAACCAAGGAAAGCGAATCAAGTGCATCACGCATCCGAAATATCGGAAACGCGAATTGCGTCCTTTATCAAAAAATCGCCAATGCGGGTACGGCGCAGATTTCGCACCGTTGCGGGAATTGAAAGTACGCGCCCTATCTCTTCGGCGATGGTGCGGACATATGTTCCGCTTGATACGTCCATAGAAACGGACGCGATCACTTTCTCTCCGGAATTTTCGATGTGCGTGAGTGACGCAGAATAGACGGTCATTTCTTTCTTTGGAATTTCTACGGCGGTTCCCTTTCTTGCATGCGCGTACAGGCGAACTCCTGACACTTTTATCGCGGAATAAAATGGCACCGAGAAAGAGTGAGTTCCCACGATTTTTTCAATCGCGTTCTTTATTTCTTTTTCGGAAATATGTGAGGCTGGTTTTTCATCAAGTATTTTTCCATCAATGTCTCCCGTGTCGGTTTTCGTACCGAAAAGTATCTCCGCTTCGTAGGTTTTCGAAAGTTTTATATAGCGCGTAAGCTCTTTTGTTCCCTCGCCGATGCCAATAATAAGAAGCCCTGTTGCGAGAGGGTCAAGCGTTCCCGCGTGCCCCATCTTTTTTATGCCTAACTTTTTTCTTAATATCCGAATGACATCAAATGAGGTAATTCCGGCGGGCTTGTCGATAAGAATGATCCGCGACTCTTTCATATGACTATTTTCCCGCATTATTACTGCGAGATCAAACGACGCGTGGTATAATAAAAGAATGAAAAAAAATATACTCATCATTGTGGCGCTTATTCTTCTTGCGGGGATTGGATTTGTTGCGAATAAGGCTCCGAAAGACGCGAAAGAGGAAACAACAATCATTCCTTCTAAGGATGTCGTGCAGATTGCAAACCCCGCGTCGCAGGCGTGTATTGCGTACGGATATGAGATTGATATACGAAAAGACGATGCAGGCGGAGAGGTTGGATATTGTTTGTTTCCTGACGGAACAGAATGTGAAGAGTGGAGTTTCTTCAGAAACGAGTGTGGTGTCGAGTGGAAGGGGGGTTCTGTGGAATCCACGCCTATAGAAGGAGGTGTTTTTGATGACACAAAGAATGAAAAATATGCCGGATGCCCCGAGTGGGTGAACTGCATGCCGGGACCGGACGCTGATCCGAACAGATGCTTTATCCCTCCGCAGTGCGAAGGATATACTCAAAAAGCATATTAATTTGACTAAAATGTTCTTTTATATTATTATATAAGAAGACATTTTACTTAATGAAAAGACACTGGAGGTCTGAATGGAACGCAACAAATATGCAGATAAGATTCCGCTCCTCGTTTCTCTTTATGAACTGGGACGCATAGGGAAAGATGCGTTTTCTCTCCGTATTCAGAAGGTTCCATTTCAGGATCTTCTGATTCTTTGCGATCTTTTAGGAGAAGATACGCTGGAAAAAACAATCCATGCGATGGGAATTAGTTTTGAAGATGAGAATGAAAACAATCCGGTATCCTCTATTGATATCGTGAAAAATGCTCTGCGCATGCATAATACGATCGACCATTTGAATGAACTCATTATCTTTGCGGAAGAGAGCGTATATCAAGACACGAAACGGTTTTTGTTTTCATTATTCTCCCGAGGTATACGAGATCTTTCTCTTATTGAAAAATGCTCAATGGTAGAAAAAATCCACGAAACAGCGGGAATCTATCAGCTCGCCGATTCGATAGGAATGAGCATAAAAACCTCATCTCTTGAGGAATGCTTAGAGGCATTAGGTTCGATGAAAAAGATTCCAGACGAGGTAGAGGAAAAATTCTTTTCACGCATCCTTCTTGAATTAAGGACTATTAGTATCGAAAATCTCCAAAGAATCGTAAGAAAGACTTCGGGGAGATTATGTGATGCCGCGTTGAATGAGGCTATTTTCCGGAGAAAAAGCATTACATCCGATGAACTTATCGCGTTTCTCAATGAATCACTAAGACGCGGGCACGCTTCTCAGGAAGCTCTTCTCAGAGAGGAACTGTACGGAAGATTCGAGAGTTTTTCGATTCCTATCGTGTTCGAAAAAATGAAAAAAGTGCGGGATAGGGAATTGATACAGCTCATAATGTTCAATATCCTCAACAGAAAGAGAGAGGAATTGATAGCATATCTCCTCAGGGAAAAGGAAGAGAAGAATCCATTATATTGAAAAATCGAAGTACACGGCATATGTCGTGTACTTTTTTATTATTACCACACAAGGTACACTGAAATCGATGAAGAAAATTATTGTATTTTTCGGAGTAGCTTCTTCTTTACTGTTTTGGGGGTACGCATACGCGCATCAGCCGAACATTGTGACGCAAAGCCCTGTTCTTGTGAGCGATCCGGAAATTTCAAAAGCGTTTTATGACACACTCCAAGGATCGCCGCGTATGTACGTGATAGAGTCGAAAGAAGATTTTGAATTCTACGCGGGGCTTTTGGTCCCGAAAGAAGATACTGCGGAGAAATTCTCTGCGCATATATCCCGCATCGATGAGGAAACGCGTGTCGCGTCGCTTGACGGGGATGCGGATGAATGGGAGGTGATATATGAGCCATTCGGCGCGGATTGGTATCTCAAGGGACCCGAATTTGGGACCCGTGTTCCAGCGGGGACATACGCGATCTCGGTCTTTAATGAAAAAAACGAGGGAAAGTACGTGCTTGCAATAGGCGGAGAAGAGAAATTCGGATTTATGGAAACTCTTCGGGCGACGTGGCTTCTTCCTAAATTGAAGATTGATTTTTTCGGGAAGTCGGCGATTTCGATTTTTATCTCTCCCATAGGGATTGTCGGAAGTATTGTATTTCTTGCGATAATGTTTGGAATATGGAAAATAATATTCGTTCTTGCCGCACGCTATGTGGGAAGGGATGAGGCAGGAAAATTTGAAAAAAACACAGGGAAGAAAGACAGAATTGTCCGCCTCATTCTTGGAGGAACTCTCTTTATCGGGGGTACGGCATTTTGGAATATTCCGGTTCTGATATTCGGAACGTTCGTGTTATATGAGGCATTTACCGGATGGTGCGGACTTTACGCGCTTATGGGGAAAAATACCTGTGCGGCGGAATAGGGTGACAGGGGAAAACCGAGGGGGTATACTTTCAATCAGAAAATAAAAAAAGGAGACGGAAGTGAGACCAGAAATAAAAGGACTACTCCACGATCATATCGATGGGAGCAGCGTTGTTGCCGATATTCTTCCGGCGCTTTATGCGCAGGCAAAAAAGAAATATCCGTTTGGCGCGAAAGAAGATATTCTCGAATTTTTCAAGAATCCCCATATTGATATTGTGAAACGTTTTTCGGTGATAACCGATGTGCTGCAAACGAGGGAATCCCTCGAAATACTCGGCTTTAATTACGTAAAACGAAGAGCAAAAGAAGGATATTCATATATTGAGGGAAAGTTTGCTCCCCAATATCACACGAAGCGCGGACTGACGATGCGGGGAGCGACTGATGCGATTGTACAGGGAATCCGCTTCGGCGAAAAAGAATTTGGAATATCCGTGATGCCGGTTGTATGCATCGGAAGAGAGGCGGATGAAAATACGGGAATTGAAATCGCAAAAATCGCGGTGGAATACGACGGAGAAATCGCGCTTGACCTTGTATGCGACGAAGCGAATCACCCCCCCGAAAAACATCTCAAGGCATATGCGCTCACGTTCGGTACGAACGTAAAGAGAGATTGTCATGCGGGAGAATGGGTTCTTTCTGAACCGAAGGAAACCTATAAGAAACGGCTTCTTGATAACATACGGACGGCGATCTTTGATCTTCGGTGCCACGGCATCGGGCACGCAATCCCGCTCGGAAGCGATAAGGAACTTATGCGGATCGTTCTTGGTGAGGGAATACGCGTTGCGGGGTGTCCGCTTTCAAACCTTCGATCGGGGCTCATAGAAAGTGTGCGCGATCTCCATATTGATCGTCTTCTTGACGCGGGGGTTGTTTACACAATGAATTCCGACGATGATCTTTTTCTTCCGCCGATGGATGAGGTAATCTCTGAATGCGATGCGGAACACGACTTTTCGAAGATACAGGTGAAAAAGCTTGAAGAAAACGTGTTTCGCGGCGCTTTCAGAAAAATACAATCATAACAACACATAAACCCCGATTTCGGGGTTTGCATTTAATACGTATGCATAAAAAAACACTCCCTTTGGGAGTGTTTTTGAAATTGGAAAAAAACTTGTCAAATCTTGCAAAAAGTGGTTTATTGTATGCAGATTCAATTAACAAACTAGGAGTTATGTAATGGACAAGATAGCGTTTATTTTAGCTGTTTCCGTCATCGTATCGCAGATAGTAGGATATTTGATGCTTATCGCGTGGCAGGCGGATGAGGGTCCGCTTGAAACAAAGGAAAGGAGAAGAATACAACGGGCATCGTTCATATTTTGGCCTTTCTTCTTTTTTCTGATAGGAATGGCAATTTCGCGCCACATTGAAAAATTCATAATGGCAGGCATCGCGGTTCTTGCGGGGGTGTTTTCCATCGCGAGTGCATGGAGCGTCTATGGATGGGGAGATTTTCTTGATACGGCGCGAATAACCGTTTCGGGAATAATGACGTGGTTTGTGGTATCTTTGATTATTGCAATATTTTGGAATCCCGCGGCACTTCCTCAAATTCAGAAAGATTTTGATTCCAAGGAGGAACCATGATCGCGATATTCACGGCATTCGTATTCTTATGCGCAACCCAGATTATCGCGCGGATATACTTATCCCTTTTTCTTAAAAGCACCGAGAAAAACAGGGGAACGGGGGAAATTGGAACAAAAAGGAAAATAAAGTATTTTTTTAAAGCTATTTTCTTTTTTCCTCTTCTTACTCTTATGCTTTTTGTGGAAGGGTTTCTCGGCGCGTTTGTGGAAGCGGAAAAAGACGCGTATGGCTTTAACTATTCGTGGAACGCATTTTTTGCCGTGACGGTTTTTGTTTTTGGAAACGGACTCGTGACATGGTTTCTTATTCTTAAGACAGAGATGTCTGTCCTTCTGGGAATCTTCATATCGAGCATTTTTCTTTTCATGTGGCTTCTTGCGTCGATTTTCATTTCAAGGCGATCATGGAAAAAACACGAGAAATTGATTTTTTATCCATAGGAAATAAAGGAGTAGGAAAAAAATGAAAGAGTGGATTACCTTTTGGTTTGAAGGAAACCTGTTTTTCGGATATGTCACGTCATCCGCGGATTGGCAGGAGAAGGTTGTAGGGCCCTATAAGGATGTCGGTATCGATATCAAAGAATTAAAGAGGGCTAAAACCCATCGGTGCGGAGACGGTGACGATGGTGTTCCGAGATTCGGTTTTTATTCGGAATATTTTAGAGAGCCCACGCTTGGTGATTGGGCGGAAGAAAATGGAATAGAACTTTAAAGAAAAATTATAAGCGGGGAATATCTCCGCTTTTTTTATTGCCTTTTTTGGGGTTTTATCGCACAATGAATCGCGCGAGGTATGAGATATTGCCCCAAGAGGGCATTTTCATTATGGAAGCAAAAAATATACGAAATATCGCGATTATCGCCCACGTTGACCACGGAAAGACGACGCTTGTAGACGCGCTTTTGAAGCAGTCAGAAAATTTTAAGATGAAATCCGATGCGGTGAAGGAGCTTATTATGGATTCGAATGAGCTTGAGCGGGAACGCGGCATCACAATTTTTTCAAAAAATGCCTCGATTCGCTATGGCGAGACAAAGGTAAATATTGTGGATACGCCGGGACACGCCGATTTTGGAGGGGAGGTTGAGCGTATCATGCGCATGGTGGACGGAGTGCTGCTTGTCGTAGACGCGAAGGAGGGTCCAATGCCGCAGACAAAGTTCGTCCTTCAGAAGGCAATTCAGGCGGGTCATCCGGCGATTGTGGTGATAAACAAAATTGACAAGAAAGATGCGCGTCCGGCATGGGCGCTTGAACGAACATATGATCTTTTTATAGAACTCGGCGCAACCGATGCGCAGGTGGATTTCCCCGTGATTTACGCGTCCGCCGCGCAGGGAAAGGCTGGGCTTGATTCTGATCTTGAAAATATGGAAAACATAATACCGCTTTTTGACGCGATCGTCCGCGCGATTCCCGCGCCAGTAGTGGATGAAAAGAAGCCACTGCAGATGCTTACCGTGAATTCTACGTATGACAATTATAAGGGAAAGGTAGCAATTGGACGTTTGTATGCCGGAACACTCAAAAAAGGAATGACGGTTGCCCATATTTCTCGCAAAGGAGACATATCGAAAGTGCAGATTGGCAGCGTGATGCTTTTCGAGGGGTTGGCAAGAATCGATGTCGATGAGGCGTATGCGGGAGAGATTGTCGCGATATCAGGGATCCCCTCGGTATCAATTGGAGAAACGATCGCCGACGTAAATTCTCCGGAAGCGCTTCCCGTAATACACATTGATGAACCGACCGTAAAGATGACATTCGGCGTGAACACGTCTCCGTTTATGGGAAAGGAGGGTGAATATACCACGTCGCGGAATTTAAGGGAGCGGCTGATGCGCGAAGTGGAAACCGACGTTGCGCTCACTGTTTCAGAGAATGAATCACCCGATCGGTGGACGGTGGCGGGGCGCGGAGAACTCCATCTCGCGATTCTTATCGAAAAGATGCGGCGGGAGGGGTATGAACTTGAAGTATCAAAACCGCAGGTTATTTTCAAAGAAGATAATGGAAAGAAGGTTGAACCGATGGAATTGGTTTCCATCGAGGTGCCGGAAGAACATTCGGGTATTGTAATCGAAATGCTTGGAAAGCGTCTCGGCGTCATGAAAGATATGAATGTCGACCGTGGCATCGCGTATCTTGATTTTCTCGTGCCAACGCGTGGGCTTATCGGGATGCGAAATGAGTTTTTGACTTCGACGCGGGGCATGGGGATTATGAACAGCATCTTCGTCGGGTATGAATCGTACAAAGGAGATTTATCAAATGATACGCATGGATCTCTTGTCGCTTCGGAATCGGGCACGTCAAATACATACGGACTTCTGAATGCTGAGGAACGGGGAACGCTTTTTATAGGTCCGGGGGTTTCAATCTATGAGGGAATGGTTGTGGGAAAAAACGCAAAACTCGGAGATGTTATCGTAAATGTGTGTCGCACCAAAGAACTCACAAACTTTCGATCCAAAAATATGGGACTTCGGGAACAGCTCGACGTGCCCCGTGCCATGGATCTTGAAGACGCGTTGGAATATATCGGCGATGATGAGCTCGTTGAGGTAACGCCCAAGAATATTCGCATAAGAAAAATGTATCTTACTGATAATGATAGAAAAAGGATATTGCGCGCGGGAGAAAAATAAAAAACCCCCGTACAAGGGGGTTTTTATGTGAATATTTCTAAAAAAGAAGAAACGCACCGCCTATGAGCGCGAGAGTGAGGATTATGGCGATTAATATCCACGCACCGGATTCCTTTTCGTCAAAGAGATCGCAGAACGATATATCAAACCAGAATATTCCGCCGTGATACTGCGCAACACCCACTCTACCTTCGTATTCAAGAATATCGAAAAGAGAGGCGCCTATCGTTTTTTCAAGATGGGCATCGAAACATACAGGGAGGGGATTCCTGTCATAGTCAGCGGGCTGCGCGTCACTCAGATCAAAGATATCTTCGATGAGCATTTCGCTTTCGTCTTTTATTGGTAACTGGATTTCCGAAATGATGACCGTGTCGGAATTGGGATATTCTTGCGCTTTTCCGTCAACGTCATAAAAATAGAACTTTTTCGGTTCGTTCATAACTACTCCTTCTCGGTGAATTAATATTACTGTTTGTTATAATGCTATAAAAAATAGTTTCAGTCAATATAACGCGCGATGTGTGTTTTTGGAAGAGTATTTCTTCTTATCGCGCGGATTGCCTTTATCGCAGAGGGGAGAGATAATGTATATATGAAAGTGATTCTTTATATGGGTATTACGCCCAATGGATATATTGCAAAAGAGGACGGGAACTCTGAATGGACCTCGGATGAGGATTTGAAGGGATTTTATGATGAAAGCAGAAAAGCGGGGAACATCATTCTGGGAAAAAATACCTTTCTCGAGGCATCACGACAGGGTTATTTTCCATTTCCTGAGGCGGTGAATGTAGTCGTGACACATCAAAAATTCGAAAACAAGTGGGGAAAGAATGTCGTTTTTACGGATAAATCACCGAAGGACATTATTTCCATGCTTGAGGAGATGGGTTTCTCAACCGCGTTTCTTGCGGGAGGGGGACTCTTGAATGCCTCGTTCGCGCGGGAGGGACTCATTGATGAAATGTATTTTGACGTGGAGCCGGTTCTTTTCGGAAAAGGAATAAAGATTTTTGCCGACACGGATTTTGGATGCGAACTTGAGCTTCTCGAAACGAAAAAACTGAACGAGAACACCACTCAGCTTCATTATAAAGTGGTGTAAAAATTCGATGTCTCTTGGGGGCGTAACACATCGAGATTGACAGGAGATAGAGTCCGGATGTATTCTCCAGACAGTTGTTTTTGAATATTTTCTTTTTTCCGGATGTATTCTGACTCTGGGAACGAGGGCGGATCCCGTCATACGCGATTTTACTGGACGGGCAATGGTTCGACTCCATTCGTTCTTGTTTGCTGGCAAGAATGGCGCGTAGCAATAGGTGGTGGGCTGAGAGATCGGGATTTAGGTTCCGATGGAGCCACAAGTGAAAGACCACCCCCATTCGGGAGAAATGCCAAGGGCATAAGCAGAAAGGTGCCTGTGCTTGGCCATCAGTTAAATTAGGAGGGGAGATCGAGAGATCTCCCATTTTTTTAATCTATTGTATGCAATGCGATTTTCCCCTCGTCCGAAATTGTTGCAAAAGTTGAGGGAATATCGGTCCAGCATCCCGTATTGAAATAGTTTACACGGTCATTTCGTTTTTCTATCGCGAGATGCGTATGACCACAAAATACGTGCCGTGCACCCTTTGATTCTCCAAGGCGTATTGCCGAACGCGCGACTTTTTCAGAAAGACGAAGCCACCTCTTGCTCATTCGTTTCACGAATCTGCTGAAACGCCGTTTTCTCATGTCTATTTTCTGTAGGAGTATGTAGAACGCGGACGCGAGGTCCGAAAGGAATTTATTATTTACAAGAAAGCGATCATATTGATGTCCGTGAATCGCGATATACTTTTCTCCCGCGTGTTCCCACGCGTACGTTTCCAGTATCTCGACACCAAGAAGCGCGGACGCAACCTGCCCCAGAAGCTCATCGTGGTTTCCTCGTATCCATATCACCTCGACTTTTTTTTCAGACCGCGAAAACTTCTGTATGTATGAAAGAAATTCCCAATGATCTTTGTTTAATCGTTCAAAGTTGAGATCATCAAAAATATCGCCGAGGAGTATGAGTTTCTTAAATTCCCATTCTTGCAGCGTTTCCACGAGTTTTTTTGCTCGGCTCACGTTGCTCCCGAGATGCACGTCAGAAATGAGAATTGTATGCGTTGTGTGCATTATTTTTTTATAATACCCGAAAACTCTCGAATGCTCCATATGGAACAAAATAACCTTTTATCGTATTTTTTCTTTTAATATTCGGATCCTTTCTGCTGACGCATAGATATCCGAAAGGGGAATCTCTCCAGTTTTCACCGCGCGCACAATCGCATCCACCGCGCGTTTCGGATACTCTTCGTCATATATATCACCATTATTTGAGATGATGAGAATGTCGTTTCCCGCCTGTACCGCGCGTACCACCGCTTCCTCAAATCCGTAATGTTTCCGTATCGCGCCCATATTCATATCATCTGATACGACGACACCCGTAAATCCAAGCGTCGTACGAAGCAGTTCCTTTATAAATTTTTCAGAAAGCGATGCGGGATAATTTTCGTCAATGGTTTTATTAAATACATGAGCGACCATTACGGTATCCGCGGATCCCTCCGCGATAAGAGTCCGGAATGGTTCCAGTTCCTCTTCCTTATATGAGTGTGTGATGTCCACCATCCCAAGATGGCTATCTGCCGCGGAACTTCCGTGCCCGGGAAAGTGTTTTACGGAAGTGAGTATTCCGGAGGAGTGAAGTCCTTCAATGAACGCGGCTCCATGCATAGAAACTTTTTCTGGGTTTGTTCCGAACGAACGCCCGAGTTTTCCGATGACAGGATTTTCGGGATTCACGTTTACGTCAATGACGGGTGCAAAATTGAAATTAATACCGAGCGCGGAAAGTTGTTGCCCTAGAATATTTGCCGTAGCACGCGTCTTTTCCGCGGTTCCTTTTCCTAGTGTTTCATGAGAAGGAATCTCCGCAAATCCATATGTGGGTTTTAACCTGTTCACAAGACCGCCTTCCGCGTCTATTGAGACAAAGAGAGGAGTATTAGCATACGAGACAATGTCGGAAATGAGTTTTTTCGTTTGCACGGGGTCCACAATGTTTCTCCCTTTTGTGCCGCTTGGAACATCATAATCAAAGAGAATGATGCCGCCGAGATTCAGATCTCTCACTGATTTTGTGATATAAGAATTTTCATCAGCCGATGTTCCGCGGAATCCAACGATAAGCATTTGTCCAATGAGTCTTTTTATATCATCCTCGCGTATAGATTCTTCTCTTGCTACCGGTTCCGACTCTTTCTCCGGTACGCGCGTCGATTCCATGGATTTTAATCGGGAAAGATACATCCCTCCCGCGATTACAATTGTAAGTGCGATGAGCGGTACAAATATCTTTTTCATACTATACATTATACTCTACACATCACGAACGAGGACATTGAGTTTTTTGGTTCTCGTCGTGCTAAAATATACAGGTATAGGAAAGAATTCAGAATCGGTGAATGCGAGTCGAACATATATGGAACAATTTCCAAAACAGAACCGAGAAAAGGTAGAACATCCCGCGGATAAATTGTGCGCGCTCATGACAAGAATGTCGGAACAGGTAAATTCGTCCGTGCGCGAAGCATATGGTATACATGATCTGGTTGATGAACGCGGAGCGATATCAATAGATGGATTTGTTGGTAATGCGGGATATACGAAGGAGAGAGTAGAGGCGGACAAAAATAAAATGTTTGAACTTGAAGTTGAATGGAGTGGCGCGCGCGAAACGCGTGCTCGGGAATTTTATGCGACGCAATATGATGCGCATACCGAGGAGGATATTGTGCGTATCCGCGCTCAGCACAAAGAAAGGGAAAAGGGCAGACAGATGGAGATTTTTACGACGATTCTTTTCAATAAGATGTTAAAAGACGACTTTATCGTGGTTCCCGCAAGCGCGTATGATGATTACATGAATGGAATTGATACGGTGATGGTGAATAAAAAGACGGGAGATGTGGTATGCACGTTTGACGAGGTGCATGATCACAAGGCGAGTAACCGCGCGGACGCAAAGGAGGAAAAGATAAAGAAAAAAGCGCGGGCGGGGGGATCTACGCTTGCATATGGAGTGACTATAGAAAACGGTCTCATGGTGAGAAAAGAGATCAAAAATCTTCCAGTATTCTTTCTAAGCCTTACCACCGAAGAACTTGATGACGCTCTTGTGCGTATGGAATACAGTGACGCCGTTTCGGAAAAAGAAAGAAACGTGTTCGGAAATTTCATGAAATCCCTCGAGGCGCAAGCGAATATCCTTTCTCGGGAGAAATTACCTGATGCCGTAAGCAAAAATCTCGCTATTTTTCAGGAATCGCTTACGATGATGAAGAACATTGCCGAAAAAAAGAACGTATGATTAATTATATAAAACTCGCGGTGTCTCTTTCCGCGCCGCTTATTGCCGGATTTCTCGGGTCATTCTTTACCGCTCCCGCGATTGATTCGTGGTATGGGGCGCTTGTGAAACCGTGGTTTACTCCTCCGAACTGGCTTTTTGGACCGGCGTGGACGGCATTGTACCTTGCTATGGGAATCGCGCTCTATCTTGTGTGGACGAGTAATGGCGATAAAGTACAAAAAAAAATCGCGATAATCGTCTTTCTTGGACACCTTTTTTTAAACGCCGCATGGTCAATAATATTTTTTGGATTGCAGAGTCCTTTCTGGGGGCTTATTGAGATTGCGATCCTTTTCGTGTCCATTGTGTGGACCGCGATTCTTTTTGCGCGAGTCCGCGCCGTGGCGGGAATCCTTTTTATTCCGTATATCATGTGGGTATCCTTCGCTTCAGCTCTCAATTTTTCCATATGGGAATTGAACAGGTCTTATTCTGAAGACGCCGAACGCGTTTCTGAGTTAACGGAAAGCGTCAATGAGTCATGCGAAGTGTTATCGGGAATAAAGATAGGGGACCAAATTTCATGGAAAGGGACGGTTCTTTTTAATGCTACGGACGGAAAGTGGCATGTTATTGAGAGAATACCCAAAAACGAAAAATTTCCTTATGTATATGCGCATTGGAATAATCCCCGCGGAACTCAATATTCGGGAGAGGTTCTTCTTGAGGGAACCGTTACCGGATTTGATCCCGAGGACAGGATGGTCTTTTTCTATAATTATCCCTGCCTTGCCGATGTTTCGATTAGCACGCTTACTCCACGATAATACGATAGGAGACGCTGGCGGAATGAAAAAATACATGATAGAAATGAAGTACTGACATCTTTTACAAAAAAATATAGGAGGATCGCCGATGTCGAAGAACAAGAAGAAGAAACCCAGAAATGAACTGGAGGTGAAAAGCACGTCAGAATGTTCACCAAAGATTGAAAAATTGCGTCAGCGGAACTCGGACATATACGAGACCGCGAGAACGAGAAAGATTGAGGAAATAAAGAAGATTTTCGCGAATACGAATGGCGAGTTTACAGAAAAGGAAAAAAAGCTTTTTGATGTGTATCTTTTTGAGGATAAAGAACCCGAAGAAGTAATGGTGATTCTTGGACTTTCTCCCGATGAATTTTGGAGATTCGTCTATTCAAGCGTTAATAAGATGAAGAAACATATAAGAAATTTCACTTTTTAAAAACCTTACATCCATTCTTTGAAGAATGGATGTTTTTTTGAACAAAAAACGCCACCTGATTTCTCAAGTGGCATTTTTTCCTGTGGGTTACCTGTATTCATCATAGCACCAGCGGGAGCCGACGCAAGAGGATTCTGTGGATAGCGCGTTTTTGCGTTTTAGGAATCCTGCGTTTCCAGAAATTGAAGCGTTTTTTCGTTTTTTAGCGTTTCCGCGACATATCGCTCGGCGGTTTCCGGTTCAACATCCTGATAATAAGAAAGAAAATGACTCAACTCGTGCTGGAACTCCTCTTTTGTGGGAGTTATTTTCTCGGTTTCCGCTATTTTTTCGAGAATAAGTTTTGTCTTGTATTGGCGATCCGCATATTCGCGCTGTTCTTTTCTGAACGCATCCTCGGTTTTCTGTATTTTGGAAAAATAATCATCAAGGGAAATATTTTCTTTCTGCGCGTGTTCTTTTATCCTGTGCATTACGCGTTCAACCTCCTCGTCGAGGAGCATCGGAGGGAGTATTATTTTCGTTTCTTTTACAAGCGCCTCCGCTATCTTTTCGCGATATTCACGCCGAATGGTGATTTTCTTCTCTTCTTTCAAATTCTCTCCTATTTTGCGTTTGAAATCCTCTACGCTCTCAAAATCTCCAAGTGTTTTTACGAACTCGTCGGTAAGCGCTTCCGCTTCGTCGGGTTCACCTTCTTTCCCTTTCTTGATGGGCGCGCGGAACGCGCGTACTTGGACAAGCACGCCTTCTATATCTTTTTCTGAAATTTCCGGATCCTTTTTTCCTTCAAGAACTTTTTTCGCGATCTTCTTATAGTGAGGAAGTGAAAACTCCGGAATCACTCCTACCGTGAGTGAGAATCCAAGCGGAGTGCCGAACGCGAGTTTTGTGATGCGGATGCGGGGAGGTGTGATGGGTTCTATGTCGTGAAGTTCGAGAATGAGAGGATACTGTTCCTCAAGCGCCGCATAGGCAGCTTCCTCAAGAAGATTTTTTTCATGCACCTGTTTTTTCGCGAGTTCATCCGGAACCTTTCCCTTCCTGAAGCCGGGAGCCTCGAGACCGCTTTTGAATTCATTGAAAAGACGGGCCCTGTGTTTTTCAAGAATCTCGGCGGCAATTTCACCCTCGATCTCGACTGTCGCGTCCTTTTGTTTTTTTATTTTTATTGTTTGTTTTTCCGTCATAACCGATTTACGATAGCGTACCGGAATGAATGATGCAAATGATCGAAAAAAAACGTATAATGAGCAGATAATGCGAAAAACATTCATCACGAAAACATCGGGAGAAAAGGAGCTTTTTTCCGGAGATAAGCTTCGTTCGTCTCTTTCGCGGTCGGGTGCCGACGAAAAACTGATCAATAAGGTTTCTGCGTATATTGAAAAGGAAGTTGAGCGTGGAGTGCTTTCAACGACTCAGGATCTCTACAAGCACGCGTTTAAAATGCTCCGCAAGGAATCCCGCATGGTTGCCTCAAGATATTATCTTCGGAGGGCGATTATGGAACTTGGCCCGAGCGGGCACCCATTCGAGAATTTTCTTGCCCGTATCCTCGCGTCGGATGGGTACGCCACTTCCGTAGGTGTCACGGTTTCCGGCGCGTGCGTTGATCATGAGATAGATGTCGTCGCTGAAAAAAATGGGAATTCCGTGATGATTGAGTGCAAATTTCATAATCAGCAGGGCATTAAATCAGATGTCAAAACCTCTCTTTATATACAGGCACGGTTTGAGGATATCTCAAAAAAGAATCACTCCGATAGAGCAGAAAAAGGTTTCAATGAGGTATGGCTTGTTACCAATACAAAACTCACCGGAGATGCGATACGATACGCGCGTTGCGTGGGTATGAAGGCAATAGGGTGGAGTTATCCTTCCGTGGGAAACCTGCAGGATCTTGTTGAGGCCTCAGGATTGCATCCCGTCACGTGTCTCGCGGAATTGAATCGCGGGCAGAAACACTATCTTTTAAACGCGGGAATCGTTGTCTGCAAGGATATACTCGAACACCCTGAGGTGTTGAAAGGATTTAATTTTTCATCGGGGAAACTGAAAAAAGTCATTGCCGAGGCGGAAACGTTTTCGTGTCCCATGAAAGAACGCGACACGGTGTTGTAAGCGTCTAAAAATATTGCATTTTAGGGTGCTCTTGTATATTATGATGAGCGTCGGAACCTTTTCTCGGCTCTTTTTTTTCGTTGCCGTGAACACCCTACAATGACCGAAATATCACTTAAGGCCGAAACATTATTCCATATCGGATCTTTTTCGATGACAAATTCGCTCGTGGTGAGTGGTTTTGTCCTTGCGATAATGGTTTTTGTGGGAATGTCTGTAAAGAAAAAACTTGCCGTTATTCCGGGTTCGCTTCAGAATTTTGTCGAATTTGCCCTTGAAGGGCTCATGGATCTTATGGATTCCGTACTCGGGAAAAGAGAAAAAACCGAAAAATATCTTCCGCTCATTGCGACGATATTCGGAGTAGTGCTCATTGCGAATTGGCTTGGACTTCTTCCGGGCGTGGGATCGCTTGGAATATACGAACTTCACGGAGGAAAAGAGGTGTTTGTGCCTTTTTTTAGGGCTCCCTCGGCGGATTTGAATTTCACCCTTGGCGTGGCATTGATCGCGGTTATAGGAGTGAATTTCTTTGGAATACTTTCAGCGGGGTTTTTCCGTTATGCCAATAGATTTTTTACTCTGAAGAATCCGATCCACACTTTTGTAGGACTTCTCGAATTTATTTCCGAATTTGCGAAAATGATTTCATTTTCATTCAGATTGTTCGGGAATGTATTTGCCGGCGAAGTGCTTCTTACTATTATTGGAGTGCTCGCGCCATATTTTATTCCGCTTCCGTTTCTTTTTATGGAGATATTCGTCGGATTCATACAGGCATTCGTGTTTGCAACGCTTACACTCGTGTTTGTATCGATTGCGACGGCTGAAGCGGAACATTAACCGATATATAAAAAAGGTCGCAAAAAAAATATTTTTAATCACATCATATGGAAATAGAAACAACAAAGCTAATCGCCATTGCCGTCATTATGGGAATGGGAACACTTATCCCAGCATTCTCAATTGGATGGATAGGTTCGAAATCCGCGGACGCAATGAGCAGAAATCCTGAGGCAGCGCCGAAAATTCAGACGGCAATGATTCTCGCGGTGGCATTCACTGAGGCAATCGCGATCTATGCGCTGGTCATGTCTCTCATTTTGAAGTTCGTATAACCAAATCACACGAGAATTTATGAGCGAATTATTAGAAAAATTAGGAATTCATTGGCAGCTTCTTCTTGCCCAGATACTGAATTTTCTGGTTATTTTGTTTGTTCTTAAGAAGACGGTATACGGACCTCTTGTGAAAATGCTTAATGAAAGAAGGGCAAAAGTAGAACAGGGGATACGCGATGCCGATCGTGCTTCCGAACAGTTAA
This sequence comes from Minisyncoccota bacterium, assembly GCA_020059585.1. Taxonomy (GTDB): domain Bacteria; phylum Patescibacteriota; class Minisyncoccia; order UBA6257; family GWB1-50-10; genus GWA2-45-9. The sequence continues at coordinate 30,081 of JAGVBU010000009.1, read as the reverse complement.
AGGATGCCGATAAGGTTTTTGTCGAAAGGGTGTCTGATGCCGACAAGAAGTCGATGGATATTATTGCTCGCGCGGAAAAGGCGGCAAAAGAGAAAGAATCCTCATATCTTTTAGAGACAAAGGAAAAAGAGAAGAGAATTCTTGAGGGAGCGGAACGAAAAGCAACTCACATAGAAGAAACCGCGCGCGAGATCGCGTATGAAGAAGCCGCGGCGCTCGTAAAAGAGACAATAAAAAAAGTGGCGAATAATGCGCCTGACGCGATTGATGAGGCGCTTGTGCTTCAGGCAATTGCCGAAGTTAAAAAGATGCGCGTATGAAATATCCTCCGCACATATACGCGGACGCGTTTCTTTCTCTTATGGAAACGCATCCGGAAGAGAAAAATAAAATTATGGCGGGACTCATACGCACGCTGAATGTTTCTGGAGATATAGGAAACGCGGAAAAGGTTATCGCTTCTATAGAAGAAAAAATAGCCAGAAAAGAGGGGCGGGTAAAGATCAAAGTATATGCAGCGCGAATTCTCCATGAGTCCCTTCTTGATAAAATAAAAAACGCATTCGGGAATGAGGCACTTGTGCATCAAGTTATCGATCCCGAAATCATTGCGGGGGTAAAGCTTGTCGTAAATGATGAAATTATGATTGATGCAACGCTTAAGAAGAAACTCGAACGCATCACGAAATCAACACGAGTATAAAAATCCATGTCCTACGAAATTATAGAAAAACTAAAAAAACAAATAGCCGACTTTGAGAATGAAACTCCGTCTCACAGAACTGCCGGAGAAGTGATCGAAGTTGCGGATGGCGTCGTGAAAATCTCAGGATTATCCGGAGTGATGAGTCAAGAGATGCTTACGATAGAAACTGGAGAAGGGTCGGTACATGCGGTTGCATTCAATCTTGAGGAACACGCGATTGGCGCTATCGTTCTCGGAGATTTTTCACACATTAAGGCGGGACATACGGTAACGGGACTTGGAAAAGTGCTTTCCATTCCGGTAGGCGATGCGCTCGTGGGAAGAGTAGTGAATCCACTTGGGGAACCTCTCGACGGCAAGGGACCTATTTTCACAGAAAAAGAGAAATCCTCTTTTGCTCTTGTTGAAAAACTTGCGCCGGGAATTCTTATGCGTGAATCGGTAAACACCCCCCTTCATACGGGGATCAAGGCAATCGATTCAATGATTCCCATCGGACGGGGACAGCGCGAACTTATTATCGGAGATCGGCAAACGGGAAAAACCGCAATTGCGCTCGATACAATTATTAATCAGAAGAATGACACCACGCGAAGAACCCCTATATGTATTTATGTCGCGATAGGGCAGAAGCAGGCGAATGTCGCAAAGGCAGTGCGCATGCTTGAAGCGGAAGGAGCGATGAAATATACGATTGTCGTGGTTGCTTCCTCTTCAGATCCGGCATCACTGTGGTTTCTTGCGCCGTATAGCGGATGTGCGATAGGAGAGTTTTTTATGGAAAAGGGAATGGACGCTCTTATTGTATACGACGATCTTACGAAACACGCGTCGGCATACAGGCAAATTTCGCTTTTATTGCGCCGTCCTCCGGGACGTGAAGCATTCCCCGGAGACGTGTTCTATCTTCACTCGCGTCTTTTGGAACGCGCGGCACGACTAAATCAGGAGCGGGGAGGAGGCTCGCTTACCGCGCTTCCTATCATTGAAACGCAGCTCGGAGACGTATCCGCGTATATTCCGACGAATGTCATATCCATCACTGACGGGCAAATATACCTCGAATCAGATCTTTTTTATCAGGGAGTGCGTCCCGCGATAAATGCGGGGCTTTCCGTTTCGAGAGTGGGTTCGTCCGCACAAACCAAAGCGATAAAAAAAGTGGCGGGAAAACTTCGCCTTGAACTTGCCCAGTTCAGGGAATTGCAGGCATTTGTGCAATTTGCCTCGGATCTCGACGAGGGAACAAGAGAAAAAATAGATCGCGGAAGAATGATTGTTGAAATATTGAAACAGACCGATGGATCGCCTATGGAATTCGAAATGCAAGCCATAGTGTTTTACGCGGCGCTTCGCGGGTATTTTAACGGAATTCCCGCCGCGTCACTGAAAGACGTTGAGGAAAAGCTTGTGGATTATTTCAGAAAACTCCACGAACCGTTGCTTCTCGAAATACGCACAAGCGGCGATATTTCGGAATCGGCGGAGGAAAAAATAAAAAAAGGTATCGAACAATTTCTTAAAACGCTTCCGCAATAATCTATGGCATCAATGCAGGAAATAAAAAGAAGAATACGGGCAGTAACGAATACAAGCCAGATAACAAAAGCGATGGAAATGGTTTCTGCGACAAAAATGCGCCGAAGTCAGGAGATCGCGCTTCTTTCTCGTCCATACGCGATTGAGGCGCTCAGAATGCTTGTGTATTTGGAAAAGAAAACGCCGTATCGTCCGGAAATTATGCGCGCGCGGGATATACGTCATACACTAGTTGTGGTTATCGCATCAGACAAGGGGCTCGCGGGATCGTTTAACACGAACATCATCCGTGCATTTGAAAAGAGAATCATCGACGAAACAAAAGGATCTCCAGAATCGTTTTCTTTCGTCGCTGTAGGGAAAAAGGCGGAAGAGTTCCTTGAGCGGAAAAAACTTAATCGCGTGGCATCATTTAAAAATTTCGGAGATCATGTTGAAGTGGAAGAAACAGAAGCGCTCTTTCAGTTTGTCATCAGGGGATTTTTATGGAAAAAATGGGACCGCGTACTTGTGGTATCAACGCATTTTAGAACCACGCTTAGGCAGGAGGTTTTAGTGAGAGAGATCCTTCCCGTACGGGGGGATACCATCTGGAGTACGGTGCGCGAATTGGTTCCTGAAGCCGGAAGATTCTCTGGATTTTCACAGATGGTGACGGCTCACGATCCCGAACACGGACACACTGATGATTTTGAATATCTCATAGAGCCGGACGCGCAGTCTGTATTGGAAGTGCTCGCTCCCGCTATCTTCGAAATTCTTATTTACGATCTTATTCTTGAAGCAAACGCATCGGAACATTCCGCGCGCATGGTTGCCATGAAAAACGCATCTGAAAATGCGGGAGAATTAAAGGAGGGTCTTCTCCTTCAATTCAATAAAATCCGTCAGGCAAGGATTACGCAGGAGATCGCGGAAATCGTCGGTGGGGCGGAAGCGTTGCAAAAAAATTAATGTCATATGAAACACACAGAAAACAATCATAGTCGCAGTAAAATATTTTATGGATCGCGCGTATAATTGCGATCTATTCATCACAGAATGAAAAAAGGAAAAATAGTGCAGATAATAGGACCGATTCTCGATGTCGCATTCGAAAAGGAAACCGAGCTTCCCGCGCTTTATAACGCGCTTGAGGTAAAAGGATCCGAAGGAACGGTAATTGTCGAGGTTGCAAAACATCTCGAGCCGGGGCGTATCCGCGCGGTTGCTCTTTCAATGACCGACGGATTGAAACGCGGTGATGAGGCGGTTGATACGGGACATCCCATACAGGTTCCCGTGGGGCAAGAGGTTCTTGGGGGAATATTCGACGTGAGAGGAATTCCTCTCGACGGAGCTTCTCGGAAATTCAAAAAGTATTCACCCATTCATCGCGCTGCTCCGAAATTTACGGATCAGTCGGGAGCCGTGGAGATATTCGAGACGGGAATCAAAGTAATTGATCTTATCGCTCCGTTTATAAAAGGAGGGAAGGTGGGTCTTTTTGGTGGCGCCGGAGTGGGGAAGACGGTTCTTCTCATGGAGCTTATAAGAAATGTCGCGGAAGAGTCGGGAGGTGTTTCCGTCTTTGCGGGGGTTGGAGAGCGCTCTCGAGAAGGAAATGATCTCTATCATGAAATGAAGGATTCGGGAGTTTTAAAAAAGACCGCGCTTGTATATGGACAGATGAATGAGGTTCCGGGCGCGCGATTCAGAGTGGCGCTTTCCGCGCTTACCATGGCCGAATATTTCCGTGATGAGGAAAATAAGGATGTTCTTTTCTTTATTGATAATATTTTCAGATTTTCTCAGGCAGGGTCGGAGGTTTCCACGCTTCTCGGGCGCATGCCTTCGGCGGTGGGATATCAGCCGACGCTTGCAACCGAAATGGGAGAATTACAGGAACGCATCACCTCAACGGCAAAAGGATCGATAACCTCCGTACAGGCAATCTACGTGCCGGCGGATGATATCACGGACCCCGCCCCCGCGACCACGTTCTCTCACCTTGATTCAACGATCGTGCTTTCGCGTCCTCTGACTGAAATAGGAATTTATCCCGCGGTTGATCCTCTTTCTTCGACTTCAACCGCGCTTACGCCGAAAATAGTAGGGAAGGAACATTATGAGGTGGCGCGCGAGGTGCAGAAAATACTTCAGCGCTACAAGGAGCTTCAGGATATTATTGCCATTCTCGGGCGGGAAGAACTTTCGGAAAAAGATAAACTCGTGGTTGATCGCGCGCGGAAAATACAGCGCTTTCTTTCGCAGCCGATGCACGTTGCCGAGGTGTTTAGCGGCATACAGGGAAAATACGTTTCACGCGAAAAGACGATACAGGGATTCAGAGAAATTCTTGAGGGCGCGCACGATCATAAACCGGAAGAGGCATTCTATATGAAGGGTGATATAAGCGAAGTTGAGGGATAAATATATGATTATAAGCGTTTACACATTGAAAAAACCGATATTTTTCAGAACCGCGCAGTCGGTAACCATGAAAACCGCGGTGGGGGAGATTACCGTTCTCAAGAATCATCGCCCGTATATCACGTTTCTTCGTCCGGGAGAGATACGAATAGTTGACAAAAATGGAAAAACTGATATTATATCAGCCAGTAGAGGATTACTCGAAGTGCTCCCGGGAAGCCGGGTGAATATTTTTTTGAGATAATATCCGCGATTTTAAAAACAACACAAAGGAACACATATGGAGAAAAAAAATTATAACAATATTGTAATGACGCGCGAAGGACACTATACGGCCGACGCGACAATTGTCTGGTGCATTGATAACCGAACATGGCCTGGATTCCTCGATTTTGTGAAGGAAAAAGGTTTTTCCCGATTCGATCCGATTATGGTTGCGGGAGGCGTAAAGGAACTTTCCACTCCAGAAAACGGAGCATCAAAAGAATTCCTTTTGGGACAAATAGAGAAATCGATCAGATTGCACAAATCGAAGGTGGTATACCTCATGGGACATTCCGCGTGCGGGGCATATGGAAAACATTTTGAGGATGTTGCAACAGAGAACGATTTTTATATAAAAGAGCTTGATGCCGCGAGAGCGTTCGTCGCAAGTATTTTCCCCGATGTAAAGGTAGTGAACTTTCTCTTAACTAGAGAAGGTTCCCACGAATGGTAGATATTTCCTTCCCGGCGCGTGTTGCCGGGATTTTATTTGCATATATAAGGACGGTATGGTATGATATATGCGTAGGTTCTCGGAAAGCTTTTGTTTCTCGTTTCGCGTAGATGGCATTTTCCATCGCAGAGAAAGGAAACAATGCGAGTGGAGAGAGGTCGCCCTACGCAAAACACACGCTTACATGGAAAAGAGATTGTATGTCGGAGGTCTTCCGTATCAAACAACGGACGATGAATTGAAGAGCGCGTTTGCACAAGCCGGTGAAGTTGTCTCAGCGACGATTATGATGGACAAGTTCACGGGTCGCTCACGCGGATTTGGATTCGTCGAAATGGCTGACGAAGACGGATCATCGAAAGCGATTGAGATGTGGAATGGAAAGGATTTCGGAGGCAGAACCCTCGTGGTAAACGAGGCGAAGCCGATGGGAGACCGTCCGCCGCAGCGCAAGCGCTTTAACGATTCTCCGAGGAGAGGATATTAAAAAAAAGCCCGGAAACGGGCTTTTTTTATTTGCGATGTTTTTGCGTATGAATCAATCCTTTGAGATCGGAACGGGGGATTATTATTTTTTCCATCGTATGCATTTTTGCATATCCTTCTCCCGCATCAATGAAAACGACGACTGCATCGTTTTCAAGCGCTACTTGGGCGATATGAAGTTCTTTTCCCTTGGTGGATTCTCTTAATAGTTTTTTTGTAAGATGTCCGCCCTCTTTTCTCCATACAATGAATATGAGATTTCTCTTCTTGCTGTAGAGCATCACGCGTCCTATTGCGATATGCCGCGCCCCCTCGGGAACAACCGCGTATGCTTCATCGACAATGGGGTTGAAATCTTTTCCAATTTTTTTAATAAGAAACTCTCTCGCCTCTTTCGTCACGCTTCCTCCTCGTTTATAAATGTTCGTTCAGGATTATGATAATAATGAAATATAGGAAAAAAATCAACCCGATTCTACGTTTAAGACGCCGATATGCTACAATATATGGAAAGGTCTCAACACCGTGGCAGATATGCAAAAAAATACCTCGTATAGCCAGAAATTTTTCATCGTAGCCGTTATTCAGACATTCATCATCATGGTTGCGATAGGGCTTCTTTATTGGTGGCAGCTTTCGGTTACCGATGTGCTCGTTGATAAAAATGTTTCAACGATACAGAGCCTTCAAAGACAACTTGTAAATTTTGAGCAGCAGCTCAAGGCAATAAAAGCGAAAACATCGTTCTAGCGCGCCAAACAAACACGGATGGCAAATAAAAACCCGCATGTTTTTCCGCGGGTTTTTTATAATATAGGGCGTTCAAGCGCGTTTTGTGCGCACATTCCGGCAAAGTCCATAAGTTCTTTTTCGGTGGCGTCCGGCACGCTTTGGGCGATTAGATAGAGGAGTATATCGCGAGAATTCCATTCTTTCGTGGGACGAAGAAGGAGAAACTCGAACGCGAAGATGCGTACCTCGGAAGGAAGTTCTTTCCAGAGAAATGGAAACGCTCTCTTCCGAAAATCTAAATATGATTCGCTTACCTTCGGAGAGAATCCTCTCGAAGAAAGCGTCTCGTTCATTTTTTCCATGAAAAAATGAAAATTCGAAGGCGATTCCATCTCTTCGAATAATTCTTCCTGTGTGTCATTTTTATTGCGCATCACACACTCCTAATGAAAGTTCTGTATTCAGTATACTCAATCCCAATAATTCTTGTAATCCCGTGAGGCAATATAGTCCTTATCCCTGAAATGAAGAATATTAAGGAACATCATCCGTATCATGTTTCCATAGCCGATCCTTTTGAAGCGGCGGTTTGTCGTGAGCACGTATCCTTTTACGGTAAATCGCTTCGAAGGCACCTTGCTTGAGAGAATATAGTCTTCACCGAAGAGGGTTTTGGTGTCGAATCCGCCGAGCGCGTCGAACGCCGATTTTCTAAAAAGCATGAACATGCCCGTCGCAAAGGGGGAGACGAATTTCGAGAGAAATTGCACGAAGTTATTCGTTCCGTAGAGGAAATTATCGAAAAGGTTTCCGTTTTTGCATTTCACGTAGGCGCCGACGCAATCAAGCTTTTTTCTCTTCGCGATTTCAACCGCGTTTCTAAGAGTATCTTTCTTTCCAAGATCCATGTCTCCGTCGAGAAAGAGAACGAATTCGCTTCGCGCGCGCGCCGCGCCGTTATTGCGGCCGACGGCAACGGGACCCCCCTCTATCACTTCGATGTCGAGTTTTTCTTTGAAACCTTGAACAATCTCTCTTGTGCGGTCGGTCGACTGCGCGTCCGCGACGTAGATTTTTGTGGTGCGTATGCGCGGGTAATCCTGACGCACAACGGATTCAAGAAGCGTTCCGATGAGCTTCTCCTCGTTTTTTGCCGGAATGACGATCGTGAGTTCGGGGTTCATAAAATCATTGTATATTGTTTCTAGTGAAAAAAATATTCCTCGTACGGGATACGAGGAATATTGATGTAATTGGGTTTGGAGGGGGGGGTCGAAGCTGTGATCTGTGCTGTGCTAACTATCCTTGATTCAGAATGTTGTAAACTTTGGTAATTGTAGGAATCGTAGATTCAACAGCGGCTGCTCTCTGCTTGTACAATTTCTTTCTGTAGTCGGCTAATTTCTTAGCAACATAAAGGAATATCACGAAAGGAACTGCGGCAAGTACCGATTGAGGAACCGATTTGAGAACTCCCCATACGAATTGTGTTGATGTTACCAACATATCCCACAAAGGACCTATCCAGTTGTTGTATAAAATGCCGAATACAACAATTGCGGCAACGTATGCAAGATATTTCGAAGTTTTTGAAAGTTTGTTCCAGAGTTTTTTTGCCTTATCAGCTTTTTCTCTGAGTTTTTTCACTTTCTTCGGTGTTGTTTCCGCAAGATATGCCGCCTGCTCGCGTGCAGTAAAAGGAATACCCATCGCGAGAGAAAATTGCTCTACGTTATCTACATCATCTTTTGTTATTTCCTTCCCTTTTCCTAAGCGGAAATTTACATATTTTAAGAATGATGAGTAGTCGGCTTTGGGACCTTTTTTTGAAGTCAAAAGGTAATAAGCGACAAGCGCAACAACGATATAAAGAACTGTCATTTGGTACCTCCAAAATATTAATGAAAAATATGTTAAGTTCTGTGAACTTCCAGTGTCTGGAGATATTATACACCCATATAAGAAAAAAGTCAATACTCTGTGTGATAAGCGAAAATACCGATAAATTGAAGGTTTTCCTGCCGTAGTATAGAATAAGAATATGCAAAAGAAGAAAGTGGTTCCCGGACTCGCGGCGGGATTCAGGGATTATCTTCCTGAGGAGATGATTCCCCGACAACACATGACAGACGTGATACGGGCGATATTTGAACGCTACGGATTCTTGCCGATTGATACTCCCGGAATTGAGCGTTTGGAGGTGCTAACTGGGGGGGACAAGGATTTTAAAAAACAGATATTCACCACAAGTAAGGCGCGCGGAGACGATGTGCTGGCGCTTCGCTTTGACCTCACGGTGCCCCTCGCGCGGGTGATCGCGCAATATCCGGGGATACGAAAACCATTCAAACGCTACCATATCGGAAAATCGTGGCGAGGAGAGAAACCTCAAACGGGGCGTCTCCGCGAATTTATGCAGTGCGACGCGGATATCGTGGGATCATCGTCAATGATGGCGGATGCCGAAGTGATATCTCTCGGTTATGAAACGCTGCGCGCGCTTGGAGTCAGAAACTTCACGATGAAAGTAAACAACAGGAAGATTTTGGAAGCGCTTCCGAAAGCGGCCGGATTTCCCGAAAAGAAGCTTCGGAGCGTGCTTCGTATTATCGACAAGCTTGATAAAATAGGATCGGCAAAGGTGAAGGAGGCTCTTATAAAAGAAGAAAAACTTTCAGAGAAACAATCTATCGCGATACGTTCCATTATAGAAACAAAGATTACTCCGGGGGAGGATATTGAAAAAGCATTCGGTTCGCACGCGGCGTTGATGAAGGAAGGGATCGAAGAATTAAGACAGATATCCACGCACCTTGCCGCGCTCGGAATGCCGAACGACGCATGGATTGTGGATGCTTCAGTTGCGAGAGGTCTTGGATATTATACGGGGCCGGTTTTCGAAACCACGCTCAATGATCTTCCGGGCATAGGAAGCGTGTGTTCTGGGGGGAGGTATAACGGACTTGTGGCTCAATTCGGACAAAGTGCGATTCCCGCGGTAGGAATATCGATAGGCCTCGATCGTTTGTTCGCGGCGTTAACGCAGCTTGGACTTCTTGTAAAAACGCATTCTGTCGCGAACGCGATATTCCTGAACTTCGAAAAGCAGTGTGAAGAATATATAGAGGAATCGGCAGCGCGCTTGAGAAGCGAAGGAATACGCACCGAGATCTATTTCGGGAACGAGGATACCATCAAGGGTCAGCTCGCGTACGCGTTGCATCGCGAGGTGCCAATCATACTTATCGCGGGATCCGAAGAAAAGACGCGTGGTACCTTGCAGATAAAAAACGTCATTGCGCGGACGCAAATCGAAGTGGCACGCGCTGACGCGGGAAAAGCCATAAAGAAGATTCTCGGAATGGAAATTTAATGATATACTTTCTTGCATGAATATCACTATTGTAGCGAAAAAACTCGATCTTACGCCCTCAATAAAAAAATTTACGATAGACAAATTCGGAACGCTTTCCCGAATGGTGTCTTCGTTTGAGAAAGAGGGGGCGCTCGATTGTTTTGTCGAAATTTCCCGCGCGACAAGGCATCATAAAAGCGGTGAGGTATTTTACACGGAGGCAACCGTGCGATTTCCGGGAAAAACTCTTCGGGCCGAAGCATATGATGTTGACGCGCGCATCGCGATAGATGCCGTTAAAGATATATTGAAATCCGAAATCAAAAAGTTTAAGGAGAAAACAGGAGAAAAAAGAAAAAAATAGAATATGCTCAAAAAAATAAAACTTTTAAAATATAAGAAAGTTCTTGTGTTTTTTGCGGTGCTTTGCGTAATCGCGGGAGGATACTTTATTTTTGGCGGTGGGAATGACGCTCCGCAAGAGGCAGTGACGGTTTCCCGTGGAGATGTCGTTGAGGAAGTGAGTGTTACCGGAAAGGTTGTTCCGGCAAAAAGCATTAATTTGGCGTTTGAAAAAAGCGGACGCGTAACACGGATTCCCGCGCAGGTGGGAAACAACGTGGTGCGAGGTGAGATACTCGCGCAGCTTGAGAACGGAGATCTTTCCGCTCAAATCGCGCAAGCAGAAGCCACCCTGAAAACACAGCAGGCAAAACTCGATGAATTGAAGCGCGGATCGCGTCCCGAAGAGATTGCGATAAAGGAAACGGAATTAAAAAGAGCTGAGCAGGATCTCGATAACTATTATCGGAGTATCGTTGATATATTGAACGATGCGTACGCGAAAGCAGATGACGCGGTTCGCGCGAAAACCGATGATGTTTTTTCAGATGATGATACCGCGAATCCGAAATTGACGTTCACCTCATCGAACACACAGGGAGAAATTGATGTGTTATCAATGCGCTATCGCGTGGGAAACGATCTCGCGAAATGGAGGGAAGAGCTGCGCGTGATAAGCGGAAGTTCTCCTCGGGAAATTCTCACTGGAGCGATTCGCGCCGGAGAAGCGCATCTTTCCCTCGTGCGGGACTTTCTTGCGAGAACTCTTGATGTCGTTGATGGAGCGGTGGGGGTTTCCGCGACAACGGTAAGTACGTACAAATCGAATATTTATACGGCGCGCACGAATGTGAACGCGTCATACACCTCATTAAGTTCCCAAGAGCAGACAATCGCATCGCAAAAAATAACAGTGGAACGGATAAAGAACGAGCTTTCACTTACGCTCGCGGGCGCCTCAGAGGAACAGTTAGAATCGCAGGAAGCGCAGGTTGAGCAGGCGAATGGAAATCTTATGTATTATCGCACTCAATATGAGAAAACGCTCCTTCGCGCTCCGTTCTCGGGAACAGTGACAAAAGTAAGCGCGGAAGTGGGGGATATCGTTTCCGGAACGCCGATTGTCGCGCTTATAGGATCGGGAAATTTCGAAATTGAGGCAAACATCGCCGAATCTGATATTGCGAAAGTAAAATTGGGGAATGAAGCGCGCGTGACGCTCGACGCGTACGGACGGGGAACGCTTTTTGAGGCGGTGATTACCCAAATAGATCTTTCTGAAACGGTAATCGAGGGAGTCGCGACGTATAAAACAAAACTTCAATTTAAAGACAAGGATGAAAGGATTCTTCCTGGACTTACGGCAGACGTGGATATAATGAGCGGCAAAAAAGAGAATGTCGTCTATGTTCCCACAAGAAACATCATCATTGATGGAGGAAAATATTTTGTGAATAAGGTGGAAGGCGAAACCGTAAACAGAATTGAGATCACCGTGGGATTAAGGGGTTCCGATGGACGCACCGAGGTGATTTCGGGAGTGCGCGAGGGGTATAGCATTGCAAGCGAATAATCATATGGACGCGCTCATACGGACGGAAAAACTCGCAAAAATTTATACGAATGAGGATATTTCAACGGTAGCGCTTGAACATATCACCTTCTCCATACAAGAAGGTGAGTTTGTCGCGATTGTAGGGCCTTCAGGATCCGGAAAATCAACGCTCATGCAGATACTGGGATGTCTCGATAGACCCACGGGAGGGAAGTATTTTTTCGAAGGAAAAGAAATAAATAATTATACCGATGACGAATTTGCCCAGATACGCAATGAGAAAATAGGATTTGTGTTTCAAGCGTTTAATCTTCTTCCTCGGCTTACCGTATTGGAAAATGTGGCCCTTCCGCTTATGTATAAAGGGGTTGCTCCCAAGGAACGGATAAAAACAGCAAAAGAGATGATAGATCTTGTGGGGCTTTCTGACAGGACGGATTATCAGACCTCGCGTCTTTCGGGAGGACAAAAACAGCGTGTTGCAATCGCGCGGGCGCTTGTGAACAATCCAAAAATTATATTTGCTGATGAGCCGACGGGAAATCTTGATTCCAAATCAGGAGGCGTGGTGCTTGGATTTCTTCAGGAATTAAACGACCGCGGGCACACAATCGTTATTGTGACCCACGAATCATATGTCGCGGAAGCGAGTGGAAGGATAGTTCATATTATCGACGGGAAAATAGACAAGGACGAAAAAGTGATTCATCGTCGCGTGGTCGCGCAGGAAGGATTTAGAAAATAACCGTATGAGATTCCAGGACTCCCTCATCACGGCAAAAAAAGGAATCTCTGTGCATAAAAACCGATCAGCGCTTACGGTGCTCGGTATTGTGATAGGCATCGCATCGATAATGACCATTATGTCGATGGGACAAAGCGCCGAAGGCTTGGTGATGGGAGAGATACAGAGATTCGGACCCTCTAATATATTCCTTCTGCCGGGACGTCAGCCGAGCGGACCGACTGATGCGGCGGGAACGCTTCTTAATGACTCATTAAAACAGAAAGATTTCGAAGATCTTCAAAAGAAATCAAACGTTCCGGGAGCGAAAAATATAATCCCTTACGTGTTCGGGTACGTCACTACGTCCTATGACTCGGAGATTTATGACGCGATGGTAATGGGGAGCACCGAACTTATCGAAAAAAATTTTGATTTGTCCGTTTCTCGAGGGGTATTTTTTGAAATGAGAGATGTCGAAGAAAAGGAAAAGGTGGCAGTCATAGGAGATAAGGTGCGCGAAGATCTTTTCGGGAACATCGATCCGATAGGAGAAAAGATACAGATGAAGAATCAGAAATTCAGGGTCATAGGAGTCCTTGAACCGGAGGGACAGGGTTCGTTTATAGATTTTAATAAGGCAGTCATCGCTCCCTACACCACGGTTCAGGAAAGCGTGCTCGGTATCCGCTACTTCAACCGCATCGTGGTTGAGGCAGAATCAATAGAAAAAGTTCCCGAAGTCATTCGTGATGTAAAATCCCTTATACGGAGCAATCATAATATAGATGATCCTGAAAAAGATGATTTTTTCATACAAACACAGGAAGGAATAGTGGATCAGGTGAAGACGATTACGGGAATTCTTACGGTGCTTCTTTCTTCCGTCGCCGCGATCTCGCTTGTGGTCGGCGGGGTGGGAATCATGAATATCATGCTTGTATCCGTCACGGAGCGTACGAGAGAAATAGGATTGCGCAAGGCGCTTGGCGCGACAAACGGCGACATTCTCGCTCAGTTTCTTTATGAAGCTCTTCTTCTTACGGGATTAGGAGGGATAATCGGAGTGATATTGGGAACGATACTCACATTCGCGCTCTCATATGCCGCGCGCACCTTCGCGGGTCTTGATTTTCCATTTATTTTTTCCGTGCGCGGTTTGATGCTCGGAATAGGAGTGTCGGTGTCCATCGGGATCGTGTTCGGCATATTTCCCGCGAAAAAAGCGTCTAAGAAAAGTCCTATTGAATCTCTTCATTACGAATAATTATGAATTTGAAAGATACCATACGCACTGCCATTCAGGCGCTTATCACGCATAAAGGGAGATCGGTGCTCACCGTGCTCGGCATTGTGATAGGCATAAGCGCCATCATGATAGTAATGTCGATAGGCGACAGCGCGACGTACCTCATCGTCAAAGAGATACAGTCGTTCGGATCCGAAAACGTCTTCATAAATCCCGGAAAACCCTCCGACGGGCTTTTTAGTTTTGGCGGACAGAGCGCGGCGCTTCTTCTTAAATCGCTCACGGAAAAAGACGTGGAGAGTCTCCGAAATCGTTCAAATGTGCCTGATGCGGCCTTTATAAATCCCGCGGTGAACGGTTCGGCGACCGTTTCATTTGAATCAGAGACAAAGACAGTTTCGATTATAGGAAGCGGTGCCGAGGGATTTGATATATACAATATATCCGTGGGATTCGGAAGAAAATTCACGAAAGAAGAAGTTGATGAAAATGCGGCGGTCGTAGTAGTGGGCAAGAATATCGTGAAGGAGTTCTTTGGATCAGAGACCGCGAATCCCGTGGGAGAGAGGATAAAAATAAAAGATAAGCGGTTCAAAATCGTGGGTGTTCTTTCCACGCTTGGCACCTCAATGTTCGGGATCGATGATATGGCAATGATTCCCTACACGTCAATGCAACGGTATATTCTCGGAATACGGCATTTTCATGAAATCGCAGTCGCCGCGCGCAATCCTGATGCGGTGCCGAATCTCGTAAAGGATATAAAAATTACTTTGCGCGAAAATCATGATATAGAAGATCCCGAAGACGATGATTTCATTGTGAGTACGCAGGAAGATATTATAAAAAGCGTGAACAGCATTCTCGACGCGATTACGGTCTTTCTCGCGTTTGTCGCGGCGATATCCCTCATGGTGGGCGGAATCGGCGTGATGAATATAATGTTCGTGTCGGTGACGGAACGCACGAAAGAGATAGGGTTGCGCAAGGCGCTTGGCGCGACGAATAAGAACATACGCACTCAATTTCTCATAGAGTCGGTATTTTTGACCTTGCTCGGAGGAATCATCGGAATTATGGCGGGTGCGCTTGTGACGTTTCTAAGCGTGACGATCGCGTCCTACGTTATGAATATGAATTTTCCTTTTATCTTTTCCTATCTCGGAGCGTTTCTTGGGGTAGTGGTGTCGGGAGGAATAGGAATTATATTCGGCATATTTCCGGCACATCAAGCGTCGAAAAAAAGTCCAATAGAAGCATTGCGCGCGGACTATTAGTTTATACGCAGGCGATTCCATATGAAATTGCATCGTTTCTTCATAGAGGGAAAGTTTGAGAAAGACGGCATATCTCTCAAGGATAAGGGGCTTGCCCATCAATTAAAAAACGTGCTTCGTGTCTCAAAAGAGACCTCTGTTATTTTCTTTGATGCGACGGGGAGCGAATATGAGGTTGTCATAAAAGATATACGGAACGGCGTGATAACCTATGGGTTTTCCGGATTGAGAAAAAAAGAAGACGACTCATTGTCGAAAGTTCATCTTTTCGCGAGTGTCATCAAAAGGGAAAATTTCGAATGGATTGCCCAAAAAGCGACGGAATGCGGCGTGTCGAGCATTACGCCCATACGCGCGGAACGTACCGTGAAGCTCGCGGTGAAAGAGGAGCGATTGAAAAAAATAATGAAAGAGGCAGCGGAACAGTCGGGGCGCACGCGCATTCCGGATCTTTTCCCCGTGCGTGATTTTTCTGACGTACTTACAGATGTTTTTCACGGGATTTCCGTGTTATGCGATGAATCGGGAGATTTATATTCGCCGGCAATAGCGCGCGGGAAGGATGTGAGAATCTATATAGGCCCCGAGGGGGGATGGACAGAAAAAGAGATCGCATACGCAAGAGAAAACGATGTGCGCGTGTGCACCATTGGAAAATTTACGCTGCGCGCGGAGACCGCAGCAATAGTCGCAACGTATCTTTTTGTAAATGACCGGAAAAAAGACGGGGATACCGACAAAAAGCGCTAAAATCCGCGCGGGGGACATATTGAAGAAACTCAAGAAACTCCTGCCTGAGGCGGGAATGATTCTCCGATATTCAAACCACTGGGAGCTTTTGGTGGCGGTAATACTCTCGGCACAGTGTACGGACAAGAAGGTGAATGAGGTGACGGAAAGAATATTCAGGAAATATAGAACGCTGGATCACTATCTTCACGCGAATCCTCGGCAGTTTGAAAAGGATATCTATCAGACGGGATTCTATAAAAATAAAACGAAAAATATACTTGCGGCGGCGCGGTATATACAAAAACACCACAAGGGAGAGGTTCCGCGCACGATGGCGGAAATGATAAAGATTCCCGGTGTCGGAAGAAAAACGGCAAATGTGGTGCTTGGAAACGCGTATGGAATCGTCGAGGGAATCGCGGTTGATACGCACGTTGCCCGTCTCTCGCAAAAACTCGGATTTTCAAAACATAAAGATCCCGAAAAAATAGAAAAAGATCTCATGGCGCTTTTTCCGAAAAAAGATTGGTTTCTTCTTACGTATTACCTCATTGAATATGGAAGAAAATTTTGTCCGGCGCGAAGGCATAATCACAAAAATTGTCCTCTCGAGAATCTGGGAATGTAATTTTTATTTGACAGTACGCAAATTTTCTCTAGACTGAAGGATAGTATTTTGCGGGCATAGCTCAATTGGAGAGAGTGCTTCCTTTGCAAGGAAGAGGCTGTAGGTTCGAGTCCTGCTGCCTGCACGCAGCTGGAAATAGTACGGTCGCTCCGGACATGACCGAAAATTTCCATTCCTTGGGCAACGTATCGTCCACTCTTTGGGGCGTTGGTTGTAGGTATAACAAAACCTACAGTTGCTCAAGCGATATTTTTTATTTTGAACCCTTCTACAACGAGGGGTTTATATTTACCATACATTGATTTTGTGGCACTATAAAAACATGCCCGGGTGTCGGAACTGGTAGACGATCACGACTCAAAATCGTGTGGCCGCAAGGCCGTGTGGGTTCAAGTCCCACCTCGGGCACGGAATATGCTCGCACGCACTATTGCAATATTTAACCAAAAAGGAGGAGTCGGAAAGACAACCACCGCCATGAATTTGAGCGGGTATTGCGCGATGCTCGGAAAAAAGACGCTCCTTATTGATTTTGATTCACAGTTTAACGCGACTGTGGGGCTTGGCGTGCGCCACGATCCCGAGGAAACGATCTATCACGCGCTTCTTGGCGGAAAACGTCCGCGGGAAGTGATTCGTCGCACGTATCTCGCGGGACTTGATATCGCTCCGGCGACATCGGATCTTGCGGGAGCGCTTATCGAAATGGTGGAGGTTCCTGAAAGGGAATATCTTCTGAGAAAATTTATACATGAAGTGCGGAGCGAGTACGAATATATATTTATCGATCTGGGACCAAGCCTGAATCTTCTCACGATAAACGGACTGCTTGCCGCCGATGAAGTAATTATCCCCGTGCAATGCGAATACTATAGTCTCGAGGGAATCGCGCAAGTGCTCGAAACCCTTGATCTTATAAGAAAAAATCTTCACCATCCCATAAAAATCGGAGGGGCGCTTCTTACGATGTACGACAAGCGGGAAAAGCTTTCGAGGGAAATTGCGCGGGAAATTCGCCGGCGCTTTCCGTATCACGTATACGACATAGAAATCCCCCGATCGGTTGCGCTTGCGGAAGCGCCAAGCTTCCAAAAGCCGATCATGCTTTATGCCCCTCAAAGTTCGGGCGCGATCGCGTATGAGGGACTTGCGAAAGAACTCCTCGGCGAGACTCCGTTCAAAAAAAGCGAAACAGCGGCATTTTATAAAAAAGCATATCCTGAAGAATTAAAAAGCGACGCGATAAAAATTCCGGAAAAACCCCGCGCGGAAACGGAATATGAAATCGATTATGGAACATATGATCCTTCCGGAATCGTAAAAGAAGATCTCATAAAAATCGAGGAAGATGACGCGCCGCCCCTTATACTCATGATTCACGAGCATTCTGCTACGGAAGAGGGAGGAGAGGAAGAATCTCACGTCCGCGTTTTTTGAAACGCGCGTTATGCACAATCACGATCATGGTGCGGGGTTGACGTCACCCGCACCTTTTGTATGATTATCACTGGTTCTTGTTATGTGTGCGAATCGGCTGCGGACCAAATGTCCGGCCGGCAGGAGGTGCGTATGTACGTTCGCGGGCATAATATGGATCCGTGTACACGTTAAACGCTGAAACAGGGGACGATTTTGTGCTATTTGCGGCATCACATCTTTTCGTCATCTCAAGCTGCTCTTTATATTAACTCACACAAATATTAAACGCTTGAGGTTCGTAACGAAAAACAATTGCGGCAAAAGGCATAAAAATAAAGCCTCTGTTTTAGTTTATATAGAGGCCATCTTCAGCTTACGTGACACGCTTATTCAAAGAAACGCATGTCAGATTTTTGGTTGTGAGTTGTGAGTCGTTGGTTTATTATTTATTTATGGCACTTGGAAGAGGATTACAATCATTAATACCGCCGAAGGATGATGCGCGCGACGTGAGGGAAGAGAAAACCGCGGAAAAGGAGGAGAGAAAAGAAAATTTTCCTGTTCCCCGATACCAGAATATCCGCGAAGCGCTTCCCCAATTGAGAGAAACGTATTCGCAGGAAAGAGATCATTCGAAACAGGAGTCAGTATTTCAAATAGAAGTTGAAAAGATAAGACCGAATCCATATCAGCCGCGAAGAGAATTTAATCGCGAGGCGCTGGAAGATCTTGCGCAGTCAATAAAGGAATTCGGAGTCATCCAACCTATTATCGTTTCGAAAATAACCAAAGAGACCGAACTTGGCACCGAGGTTGAATATCAGCTTATCGCGGGAGAACGGAGGCTCAAAGCATCAAAAATGGTGGGATTGGAAAGAATCCCCGCGATTGTCAGAAAGATTGACGCGGGAAAAGCGAAACTTGAAATTGCGCTCATAGAAAATATACAGCGGAGCGATTTGAACGCGCTTGAATCCGCAAAGGCATACGCGCGCCTTCAGGATGAGTTCGGACTCACTCAGAGAGAAGTAGCGGCGCGGGTTGGAAAAAGCAGGGAATCGGTCGCGAATACAGTCCGTCTTCTTAATCTTCCCTCAGAGATACAAGACGCGCTTTCTTCAAATGCAATCAATGAATCTCAAGCAAGGACGCTTCTTTCTATATCAAATCTCGAAGAGCAAAAACGCGCATTTTACAATATTGTATCGGGAAAGATAACCGCAAAAGAGCTTCGCGAAAAAAATGTGGATGCCCCCGCGGATCCCGAGAGAAAATTTTGGGAAAAAAAGCTTGAGGAAAAACTTCAGGCGGCCGTAAAGATAACAAAAAAAGGCAGCCGCGGAAAAATCACTGTTCCATTTTACTCCCGCGAAGAAATGCAGGCGCTTATCGAAAGAATACTCGGGGAAGATTCCTCTATCTAATATATTTGAAACTCACCTCGTTTGTTCCCGAAATGGATTTTATTTTAACGAGAACTTTCTGAAGCTTTTCCTGAGAAACCGAGGGACAGCGTACGGTGACGATGGAATACGTAAATCTTGGATCCGTCTGGCTGTTGAGAAATTCGATATTTATTTTCAGATCCGCGAAGACACTCGTGACGTCTTTCAGATATCCGGGGCGGTCGAGATTGACGATCTTGAATTCGACATGCTGCGGATGTGTCGCTTTCTTTATCTTCCTGTCTTTTTCTCTTGTGAAACTTCTCAAATATTTTTTTGCCATAGAGCTTTTCACGAATCGAAGCCAGTCCTCTGATGGTTTTTTTCCTTTTTGCGTCATAATTTCGACAAGGTCTCCCGAATGGAGCTCGTAATCGATGGGGACTATTTTCCCGTTTACCCGCGCGCCAACGCACTGATTTCCGATCTCGCTATGGATATGGTACGCGAAATCAATAGGGGTCGCGCCCGCGGGAAGATCTATGACGTCATTTTTCGGAGTCACTACAAAAATACGCTCCTTGAAAAAGTCTACTTTAAGGGAATCAAGAAAATCCTTCTGATTCGCGAAGCTTTTCTGCCAATTTCTGAGCTGTTCCACCCAAAGGAGCTCTTTTCTGTTTTTCACGCCTCCCCACGTCTCTTTTTTGCTTTTTGAATCTTTTATCTGCTCGTATGCCCAGTGAGCGGCGATACCGAACTCCGCCTCCTCATGCATCTCCTGCGTGCGTATCTGTATTTCGGTTATCTTCGCGTCAGGAGTCGATACGGTTGTATGGAGACTTCGATATCCGTTCGGTTTTGGCACCGCGATATAATCCTTAAATCGTCCGGAAAGCGGAGCCCAGTGCTTGTGTATCGTCCCGAGCACCGCATAACATTCTTCAACCGAATGCACGATGATTCTCAGCGCCACGAGATCATATATCTTTTCAAGCTCCATATCGTTCCTCAAAAGTTTTCTGTAAAGGCTGTAATAGCGCTTTGCGCGGGAGTCCACCGAAATGGGAACGATATGCGAATCTTTAAGCATATCGTGAAGCAGAGGTTTTAATTTTTTTGCGTAGGATTCGCGCTCCTCGTACTTTTCCTTCACTGCGTCCATAAGCCACGCATATTCATCGGGATAAAGATAGGGGAACGCAAGGTCATCAAGTTCTCCACTCAATTTCTGCATACCGAGTCTGTATGCGATAGGCGCGTAAATTTCTATCGTTTCCCACGCGATCTCTTTCTGTTTTGACGCTGATTTGAATTTGAGCGTCTGCATGTTGTGCAGACGGTCGGCGAGTTTCACGAGAATGACGCGAAGGTCCTTGCTGAAAGAAAGCACGAGCTTCCGTATGTTTTCAGAGTCAGGATTCTCTCCGTATTTGAATTCCTTAAGTTTTGTGAGTCCGTTCACGATATGCGCAACCTCCTCCCCGAACTGCTTTTCTATTGTTTTAAGAGAATATTCGCTGTCTTCAACTACGTCATGGAGAAGCGCGGAAACAACAGATGCCTCGTCAAGACGCCATTCGTGGATTAATTTCGCGACAGCGAGAGGATGAGTAATGAAGGGCTCGCCGCTGTCCCGCGTCATTCCTTTGTGGGCGTCTTCGGCGAAGGCATAGGCCTTCTGTACAAGACCGTCTTCAGGATATGTAAGAAGCCATTTTTCCATGAGAGTATATTCACTCTACCCCAGTTGACATAAATTTCAATTTCCATACAATAAAACCGTATTAGCAATAAAAGGTCGTCATTGCTAAAAATAAAAAAATGAAATTAAAACCTTTATCAAACAATATCCTCGTCGAATATATCGAGGATAATGAGAAAACGACGAAATCGGGAATCGTGCTCCCGGAAAACGTCGAGAAGAAAGAACGCACGAAGGGGACGGTAGTCGCAACAGGTCCCGGAAAAATAAATGATTCGGGAACACTGCTTCCGATATCCGTAAAGGTCGGAGACGTAGTGCTTTTTTCGAAACCATGGTCAGATGAAAAGAAACTCGAAGAAGGAGGAAAGAAATATTACATTGTTTCGGAAGAAGATGTACTCGGAATTATAGAATAATACTATTATGGCAAAACAGATAAAATTTAATGAAGACGCCCGCGCGGCGCTCAAAAAGGGAATCGATACGCTCGCGGAAGCGGTAAAGATGACGCTTGGCCCGAGAGGGCGCGCGGTAGTCATAGACAAGGGATATGGATCCCCGCAGGTCACGTTTGATGGCGTTACCGTCGCGAAAGAAATAGAACTCGAGGGGAAATACGAAAATCTCGGCGCGGAATTTATAAAACAGGCCGCCGATAAGACAAACGACAACGTGGGAGACGGAACAACCACGTCCGTGGTCCTTGCCCACGCGCTCATAGAAGAGGGTGAGAAGACAATAAAAGAAAAGGGATTTAACGTAATTCAGCTCTCAGAAGAACTGAGACGGGGAAGCGAGGCGGTGATAAAAGATCTCGAGGGACAGAAGGAGGAGATAAATGACAATAAGAAAATACAGGAAGTAGCGACTCTCTCCGCGAAAGACGCGGAAATAGGAACGCTCATCGCGGAAGTGATGGGGAAGGTCGGAAAAGAGGGCGTGGTCACCGTTGAGGATTCGAATACGATAGGAAATTCGTATGAGATGGTGGAAGGAATGCAATTTGATCGCGGATATGTCTCTGCATACATGGTAACGAATCAGGAAAAACTCGAGGCGGAACTCGAGAATCCTTACGTACTCGTCACCGACAGAAAGATATCGTCAATCAACGAACTTCTTCCTCTTCTTGAGAAGATAATGCAGAGCGGAAAAAAGGAGCTTTTCATTGTTGCTGAGGAGGTTGAGGGAGAAGCGCTTGCGACTCTCGTGGTAAACAAGCTTCGCGGAATATTCAATGTGCTCGCGGTTAAGGCTCCGGGATTCGGAGACAGGAGAAAGGAAATGCTTCAGGATATCGCGATTGTCACGGGTGCGGCGTTTATATCCGAAGATCTCGGAAAGAAGCTTGAGAACGTGGGAATTGAAGAGCTTGGAAGCGCCCATAAAATAGTCTCGAATAAGGACAACACGACGGTGGTAGGAGGGAAGGGTGATAAGAAAGAAATAGAAAAGAGAGTATCTCAGTTGAAAGAACAGATAAAGAAGACCGAGTCGGAATTCGACAAGGAAAAACTCCAAGAACGTCTTGGAAAACTTTCCGGCGGAGTTGCGGTTATAAAAGTGGGATCTCCCACGGAATCGGCGCAAAAGGAATTGAAACAGCGCGTCGACGATGCAGTTGCGGCAACGCGTGCCGCGATGGAAGAGGGAATCGTTCCGGGAGGAGGAATCGCGCTTTTCAACGTATACACGCTTCATGCTGAAGCGGTGAAAAACGAGAAAGATGAGGTAAAGAAAGCGGCATTGAATATTCTTCTTTCGGCGCTTAAGGCACCGATTGCGGCGATTATCGAAAACAGCGGAGAAACGCCGAAGAATATCCTTGAAGAACTCAGCGCGAAAAAGAGCGGAACAAAAGACGCGTGGATTGGATTTAACGCCTCAGTGAATAAAATAGGCGATTTGAAAGAGGCGGGGATTATCGATCCGCTGAAAGTCACGAAGACGGCTCTCAGAAATGCAATTTCCGTTGCGGCAAACTATCTTACGATTGGTGCCGCGGTTGCGGAGATACCGGAGAAAAAAGAGAAGGGGGGTGGAATGCCCGGAGGAATGGATATGGGATATTAAAAGATATCCACGGAGACAGTCCCGCTCGTCTATAGACGGGCGGGATTTTTTTTACAATACTACAGAAAGTAGATTTCAAAAAACAAAACAGTCATACTGTAAGGAGCAATGAATTATGGAAAGTGCGAATCTCTACAAACCCTCGTTTAAGGGGGAACAATGGACGGAACGTGATCTGCGGTATCTTGAGCCGTTTTTTTCGAATCCACAAGGACTTATTTCGGTTGTCTCGAATCTCCCTCCGGAACTTACCGGAGCTTTATGTTCGAGAGCGAGCAGGGCAAAAGGATCTCTTCTTCGGGTTTTTCTTGATGAATATGTCTATCCAATCCTCGAAGGAGAAGACAGACAGCTCGCCGAGGAACTTGAAGAAGTTGTTTCTTTCTTCGCGAAAAAAGGATTCAAGAATATCCTCGGGAACCAGAGGGCTCAGGCATTCTATGCGAAATGGCTTTCCCAATATGGAGATGACTCGATAGCGCAAATGACGGGTACTCATTCTGTTTTTTGGGGCGTTTCTCAGGTGGCGATGAAATATCTCGAAGACAGGCGCATCGGATTGGAACCTATAGAAAAATCGACTCGTTACGTGAACTTCGGACAGAAAATCGATGGAAAGTATCTCTATTACACTCCAACGCCGGATCTTGAAAGAATGGGTCTTCTTAGCGAATACACCTCTTGCATGGATTCTCTTTTCGATGCGTATGTTAATCTGCTTCCAAAATTTCTCGGATGGCTTAAGGAAAATTTTGATGATAAAGAACCGATACTCGAAAAAAAAGCATTCGATACGCTTCGCGGACTTCTTCCGATGGCAACGCTCGGACAAGTTGCGTTCCGTGGAAACGCACAGGCGTTTGAATACCTTCTGAACCGCCTCGCGAAGCATCCGCTCGGAGAATTCAGATGGATAGGGGAAACTCTCAAAAACGAACTCGACAAAGAAATTCCCTCGCTTTTTCTGCGCATCAACGATTCCGCAAGTGGATTCTATCAGGAAGAGCTCGCAAAACGCGCCACACGCGTCCGCGATATTTCCCCGTTTTCCGATCTTAGCAATGGGGAAAATATTGATTCGGGAACGGAACCGCTCGTGCGTCTCGTGGAATACGACGCCTACGCCGAAGACAGAATAATCGCGGGAATTTTGTATCCGGAAAGCCACAAAACATGGGAAAATGTTTTTTCGTGGGTGAAAATGATGAGTCCTCTCGAGAAAAAAGATGTCATTGCCGCGTATATCGGGGAAAGAAACGCGCGATGGCAGAAAATTGGGCGTGCGTTCGAAAATTCATATATGCGGTTCGAAATAGAGATGAATATCGGCGCGTACAGAGATCTCCATCGACATCGGATGATGACGCAAGATCGTCAAAGATTTTCCGCGCATCATGGATACGATGTTCCTCAAGAACTTATCAATTCGGGGTTTTCCAACGAGTTCATTGAGGCGCTTGAAAGAATCAAACCGCTTTTCAAAAAACTCGAAGCAATTGATCCTGACTGCGCGCAGTATGTTGTACCGCTTGCGTACCGAATCAGATTTCATCAGTATCAAAACGTGCGGCAATTTTTCTGGGAAACGGAATTGCGGACGATATCTCAAGGACATCCCGATTATCGCTCCATCGAGCATAAAAAATATGATCTTGCGAAAAAAGCGTTTCCGCTGATTTCGGAATTCATTCTTGCTGATCTGAAGGACTACAAAGTTGCGCGGAGAGGCACCGAAGAGCAGATTGCGGCGAAAGAACAGAATCTGATAGAAAAACTGAGGGAAAAACAATAATGCGGTATTTTCAGACATTTATGGAAAACAGCGGAATATCCGCTGTTTTTTTTCTGCATTCTGTTATATAATCCAACGTATAAAGGTCTAATATTTCAAAATCAATGGATATACTTACTATCATACTTATACTCATCGGGGTCGCGGTCGTGTGGCTTATTGCCGTGTACAACGGTTTTGTAAAGCTTATAAACAGGACAAAGGAAGCGTGGTCCGATATAGAGGTGCAATTGAAGCGTCGTTATGATCTTATCCCGAATCTTGTAGAAACGGTGAAAGGATACGCGAAACACGAAAATGAAGCATTCGAAAACGTGACCAAAGCGCGCGCGCAAGCGCTTGGAGCCCAATCGGTAAAAGAAAAAGAAGTCGCGGATAATATGGTGACGGACGCGTTGAAAAGTATTTTTGCCGTTGCCGAAGCGTATCCGCAGCTCCGCGCGGTTGAGAGTTTCACAAAACTGCAGGACGAGCTTTCGGACACCGAGAATAAAATACAGGCAGCGCGAAGATTTTATAACGGGAATGTGCGCGATCTCAATACAAAAATAGAGATGTTCCCATACAATGTGATCGCGGGAACGTTCAAATTCGCGAAGAGAGATTTCTTTGAGCTTGAGGATGAGGGAGCAAAAGAGCCCGTGAAAGTGCAGTTCTAACCGCTATGGAACACGCACCTCGCAATACGGGAAGGATACCCGCGTGCGGGGTGTTTTTTGTATCCGTAATTCTCGCGCTATCCGTTCATATTCCGTGGGCGAACGCGGAGATCGAAAGAAAAGGATATTCATATAAGGATATTTACACGACATTCGAGATACGAAGCGACGCCACGGTGCGCGTCGAGGAACGCCAGACATATCTATTTGAAAACGGAAGTTTTCATCAGGGATGGCGGAGCATTCCTCTTTCCGGAATTGATGGAATCACCGAAATAACAATAAGAGATGCCTCAACGGGAACGCTTCTTGATTTTTCAAGGAAAAAAATGGATAAAACCATTCCTGAAAATTGGGGCGCGTATACGACGTATAAAGAAAACGGAACGCAGGTTATTGAGTGGTACTACAATCTCGAAGAAGAAAAATTTCCGATTGAAAAGACGTGGATTATCGGATACACGGTCCATGGAGCGATAGAATTCGGAACGGGATACAACAGGTTGTACTGGAACATTTTTACCGATTATCCCGTTTCAGTCGATTCCGCCTCGGTGAATATCGTGCTTCCCGGATCATATACGCAGGAAGACACTCAGGGTTTCTTTTATCGATCATCAATGCAGGGATCGGGAGAACTTTTGTATTCTCCTGAAGTGAGGGGATACAGATTCACCGAACAGGGTTTTTCTTCGGGAGAGGCGTTCACGGTTGATGTCGCGTGGAAAAAAGGAATCCCCGCGGTAAGCGCGTATGTAAAGGATTTTTTGAAGATGAATTTTGGATACATGCTTTCCGTGCTTATAGTTCTTGGCGCGGGAATCTTCATTGGAATACACACATACAAGGAAAAGACCGCGGAACAGCGCGCGATCGTGCCGGAATACGAACCGCCCAAAAATATGCCTCCGCTCTTCGCCGAACTCGTATTGAAAGAACGTATCTCTCCCAAGGGATTTTCGGCGACGATTGTTGATCTTGCGGTGCGCGGCTACATAAAAATCATTCAAGATGAAAAGGGAATATTTAACCGGTTTCTTGACATACTCGCCTCGAAAAAAAATGCGGTGTTCCTTGTCATGATAATTCTTGGAGTATTCTTTGCGGTGCTTATCGCAAACATGGCGGAAGGAATTTTTAAAATATTCGGATTTCTTCTCTTCGAATTTGTATATATCGGCGCGTTGTTCATGGTAATTCCCGCGGTGCTGAAGGCAAAAAAGAGATCCTATTCGCTCGAACTTCTTAAAACAATAGAGGGAGATCCCCATCTTCAGGATTTTGAGAAGGCGTATCTTCGGGAACTCTTCCGCGATGGAAAATTGTTTTCCTTTGAGGAGATAAAAAAGAATGTCCGTCGACAGCGGGAATTTTCAAAAAAAATACAGGATATACAAAATGACGTGCTAAAGGAAATGGATAGCGATACGCGCGCATTCACCGGAGGAGGTATTCAAAAGGAAAAATATCTCACTATCACAATCGCGGGCGCGGTGTTTTTCTCGGTTTTTTCATGGTCTCTTGGATCAAAGATGTTTGATTCAAATGCACTATGGCAATCGTTCATCGCGATAGTTTCTTTCATTTCGGTTTCAGCGATAATATGGGCTTTCTTGAAATTTGAGGCACGTCTTTCCGAAGAAGGGATTGGGATGAAGCACGCGCTTCTTGGATTCAAGATGTTTCTCGGAGTTACTGAAAAGGACAGGATAAAGACAATCACTCCTGATCTTTTTGAGAAGTATCTTCCGTACGCGATGATATTCGGCGTGGAAAAAAAGTGGGCGGACACATTCGAGGAAATGCATCTTCCTCAGCCCGAATGGGTTGTGATGCCCCACGCAATCGGCGCGATAGATGGAACCGTTTCTTCTGTCTTTTCTCCTTCCGCGTTTAGCGCGAGTTTCTCATCCGCCTTTACAAGCGCGATCGCGGGCGCGGGGGCGAGTGGTGCCGCGGGCGGAGGAGGCGCGGGAGGGGGAGGCGGTGGTGGCGGAGGAGGAGGCGCCAGCTAGTATAAAGCATAAAGTAGTAAGTATTAAGACTTGATATAAAATGTGCAATACTGAATACAATATACTAGATACTAATAATGGCAACAATATACACGCATAAAAGCTCTAATGTAAGAAAAACGACGATTCTCTTTTCGGGGTTTTTTATCGTTGTTATCGGTATCGGATGGTTTTTCTCCCGTGTATACGGAAATCCGGGAATTCTTTTTTTCGCGGTGCTGTTTTCTTCCGTGATGAGCATTATCAGTTATTGGCATTCCGACACTATCGTATTGAAAATGGCGAACGCCATTCCCGCGGACAAAAACAAGGAACCTGTACTTTGGAATATCGTTCAGAATCTCTCAATAACCGCGGGATTGCCGATGCCTAAGGTTTATATTATGTATGAGAACGCTCCGAATGCCTTCGCAACAGGAAGGGATCCCGAACACGGCGTCATTGCCGTCACGACGGGACTTTTGGAACAGTTAAACAAAAATGAATTGGAGGGGGTGATTGCGCACGAACTTTCGCATATCGGAAACAGAGATACGCTTATCGCTACGGTTGCGGTGATACTCGTAGGATTTGTTTCATTAATTTCTGATTTTTTTATGAGGAGCACGCTTTTCCACGGACGCAATCGTGAAGGAGGGGGACAGGCACAGGTGGTGCTTATGATCGTGGGTATCGCGCTTGCGATTCTTGCCCCGATTGCGGCAACGCTTATGCATCTCGCGATATCAAGGAAGCGCGAATTTCTTGCGGACGCTTCGGGAGCGCTTCTTACGCGATATCCGGAGGGTCTTGCGAGCGCGCTTCAGAAGATATCCCGCAATCCCGCGGAATTGCGCGTGGCGCGTAACACCACTGCCCATCTCTGGTTCGAAGATCCGTTCGACAAGCCGGGGGAGCGCACCTCATGGCTTCATAAGCTTTTTATGACTCACCCGCCTGTAGATGACCGCGTGAAAGCATTGCGCGATATGGCGCAATAGTGACTACTTTATTTCTCCGCTTCCGGAATAGGGGAAGGGAAGAAGTTCGTTAAATGACGTGCGGGCAATTTTGTCCTTCTTTGTGTTCGAACAGATTATTTCGATATCATCACCGCTTGTCTTTAGGAATTCTTCCATGAATTGTCTGCATGTGCCGCACGGCATGACCGGATTTTCGATAATGCCGTCTCCGTCAATGCCGATGATGGCGATTGTTTTGATATTTCTCTGTCCCCGCGCGCTTGCCGCAGCGAGTGCTACCCGTTCGGCGCAAAGATTGATGGAAGAAGAGACATTCCCGACGCTTGAGCCCGTGATAATCTCTCCTGATGCGGTGCGGACAGCCGCGCCGACTCTCGCCCTGCTGTTATAGGGATTATAGGCGTATGCCATCGCGTGTTCCGCTTCAAGAAGCAGTGCTTCTTCCTCCTCACTCAGTTCCTCAAAATTGGTGGTAGTCATAAGGATTATTGTATCATTTCGCGCACGCGCGTTTTGTAGACGTCCATGAGAACCTTGGTGTGGATTCCCACCTTTCCGTTTCCGATTGCCCGCGCGTCTATTTTTACCACAGGAAGAATGTCGCGGGTTGTTGAGGTGATAAACGATTCAGACAATTGCGGAAGCGCGGAGACGGCAAGAGGACGCTCGAGAACCGTGTAGCCGTACTTTTTTGCGAGCGTGATGACGAAATTCCTCCGCGTACCCATCAAAATGTTTTGTTTCGGGGTGATGAGCGTCTTGTTTTTTATTCCGAAGAAGTTGAATGTGGTTCCCTCATATATGCGTCCGTTAAATTTATAAAGTATCTCAAACGCGTTCCTTTTCTTTTTTTCGGAAGAAAGCGTGAGCATGCGGAGATAGTTTGTGGACTTCGCTTCCGGAAACTCGCGCATATATTCGAATGTCATGAGCGACACGCCCCGTTCGTATACGGTTTTCGGATATTTCGGAAGCTCCTTTACGGTGATAAAGAGCGTGGGAGTGCGGAGATCATAATCGACTCCGTTTGCGCTCACGCCGCCGGTAAGCACGGTGCGGATGCCCGCATCGTCTATTTTGTTTTTCCGAATGAGCATCTCGATAATCTTTCTCATCTCATTCCTTTTGATGGGAATTCTCATCTTGAGAATCTTCGCGGTGCGCTTAAAACGCGTCATGTGCTCATCAAAGAGAAAGGGGACTCCGCGGTAGGTGCGGAGATAATCAAAGGCGCCAAAACCCCTGATGACACCCAAATCGTTCACACTCACTGCGGCCTTTTCTGTGGGAAGAATCTTTCCATTGATGTAGCAATAATTTTTCATATCTGTAATTGAATTTTAGCGTTTTTTCACTTATATTTACAAATGGATTTCAAGAATCGTTCCATGTGAGGTGGGGCGAGGATCCGACCGCCCGAAAGGGCGGTCTAAGGAGAGGTCGCATAGTGGTCGAGTGCACCGTCTTGGAAAGACGGCGTACCGAAAGGTACCGAGGGTTCGAATCCCTCCCTCTCCGCCAAAATTGAAAATCGGAATTGGAAGCCGAAATGGGGTCGCGCCGTAGGCGCGACACAAACGCATTCCCGCCAAAAATTCCCGAATCCAAAAGGT
>JAGVBU010000007.1 GCA_020059585.1 Minisyncoccota bacterium | reverse complement strand
CTTTTGGTCTGGGCACCGCCTCGCGTGCTCGTCTGCTGACTCGCACATGCTCCGGCGTTCGATTCCCCACGCGAGCAAAGCAGTTTGCTCGCTTTGATAATTTGCAGTCCCAAGGGGAATCGAACCCCTATTACCGCCGTGAAAGGGCGGTGTCCTAACCGTTAGACGATGGGACCAACGAACTGTTCCATTATTCCATATTTTTTAAAAAATGAAAGGTTTCATCATCCCAGAAAAATGAATATAATAGATATCATGGCAAAGAAGAAAATAAAGGAACAGGAACCTGAAAAAAAGGTCTCCTCTCCGCGCGGAAATAAAAAAAAGGCGGCGACGGACATAAAAGAAGAACCCTCTCCTAAGGAGGAAAAAATGATGGAATCTATCTCGTGGAGAGCTGCGGAATACGAACGCATTCAAAAACCGCTCTCGTGGTATGTGAGTATCATCGGAGGTACGCTGGCGATCGCCCTCATTGCATTTTGGAGTGGAAATGTATTCTTTGGAGTTTTTATTCTAAGCGCCGGAGGACTTCTTCTTTTCTTTTCAGGAAGGCATCCGCAAATACTCGAGTTTTCTATATCTCAGGAAGGAATTGAAATAGAAGAAAAAATGAAAATACCCTTCGAGGCAATTCATAGTTTTTCCATGAGATCCCGCCCCCACGCGCTCGACGAACTTATTATTAAGAAAAAAACAAACGTAAATCCCTATATCCGAATCCCCATCGACAATACGCTTGCGGAAAAAGTCCGCGCGCTATTGCGCCATAAGATTTCTGAAGTAGAATATGAGGAGTCAATTATAGACCTTATTTCGGACCGTTTCGGACTATAGTTGCCGTCATACGACGCCCTCGTCGTTCAATGGATAGGACGCGAGATTGCGGATCTCGTAACAGAGGTTCGACTCCTCTCGAGGGCACAAAAAAAGACCGCGCTTGCGCGGTCTTTGTGTCCTCGAAGCGAGCAAAAGTTTTTGCTTGCGTGAGGAAGTCGAACGCCGGAGCGGGACCCGCGCCAGCAGGCGCGGGAGCGAGGCGGTGCCTAGCCTAAAATTTTTTGACGAAAAAATTTTAAGGCGAAGGCGACTTCTCATAAGGTTCCCGATGAGCACGCAAACTCCTGCCCGACAGTAGGCGGGATTTTCAGAAAAACAGGCAATCTTCAATTATTACATTTTCCCCGCGATCGCGGGGAAAATGTAATAATCATTTGACTCGTATATTCTTTCCTGATACATTGCAACGCAGAACACTTGTTAATAATTAGGAGGGAATAATGGATAATGATTGCGTCTTTTGCAATCGTATTAATTTCGAGGAACGTATCATTGCTGAAAATGACGCGTGCTACGCGGTCGCCACGCTTGGGCAGATCGCGGGAGGATATACGCTCATCATTCCGAAGGCACATATTCCATGTATAGGAGCACTTGCGCCACACCATTCATTTCAACAAATGGAGGGAATACGGAAAATGACCGAGAAGGTATACCGCGTGTTGGGAAAAGAGTACCCACACGGAAACAGAAGGGTACTAAGTCCGGTCATTATGTTCGAACACGGCATCGTAGGGCAAACCATACCGCACGCGCATCTTCACATAGTTCCCGTCGCGGTGGATCTTACAAAAAAGATATACGCGGATTTTCCCAGAACAGAAATAAGGATGCTTGAGGACACAATGGATCTTCAGAAGATATATTGTGACGATCCGAAACCGTATCTTTTCTGGACTACTCCCGACGGACATCCAATGGTATGTATTGATCCTATTGCACCACCACAATATCTCCGTATTCTTGTCGCAAAACTTCTTGGACGCCCCGAACGCGCTGATTGGCGCACCATGGACCAAGAACTCGACAAGCAATTATGGAAAAAAACCGTTGCGATACTTAAACCTCGCCTCGCAGAATAAAAAATAAAAAGCCATCATACGATGGCTTTATTTTTTATTCTATATAATAGTGCACATTCTGCGAAAATCGTCAGCAACAATTTCTCCGTGCTGGATGACTGCTTCTTCATGAATATTTTCGATGACAGCAAGTATTCTTTCGCGTATCAAGATACATTGCCTCCTCATGCGCTCCGTAAGCATGACTCTCCGCCCACCCGATTTTTCGAGCGTTTCGATATCAATCCACGCCGGAATGAAAAATTCTTCAAGATTAATCTTCTTCATAAGACGTTCTGAAAGTTTTTCAAAAAATCTCACGATTCTTTCTTCCTCTCTTTTTTTTGAGTCCTCTATTATTCTGAAGATCTCTTTCGTTTTGGGAATATTCAATCTTTTTCCGGAAAGTATGCTTCTCGTTTGATGAAGAATATCGCTGAATAGGATTTCTTCGTCCATAGGTCTTCTCCTTCTGTTTGAAAAATCTATGAGAAAAATACCACACGGTGAGATGTCGCGTCAATACTTCATAAATAATCGCCGCGTAAGGCGGCGAATAAAAAATCAGAATTCTATCATCTCATCTTCCGTGATTGTTTCGATTCTTCCAAGAATCTTTTCTGGTTCAAATACGCGCACGCGAAAATATTCTTTCATAGATTCTCTGCTTTTGAACGCGGGATAATAATCATGGGACTTTCCGCATTCCCAGAAAATAAACGGTTCTAGTCCGGCACAGCGAAGCATATAGTATGCGAGCACGCGTCCCGTTCTTCCGTTTCCATCAACAAAAGGATGAATCTCCTCGAAATCAAAATGGGCGACAGCGGCTCTATACGCATTCTCTTGAGGGGAAAGAAAGGGCGCTTGTTTCTGCCATTCCGCAATATCACGTACGAATTTCTCCATTAAAGACGCAACCTGTTCCGGCGGTGGCGCCTCGCGAATGACCGTTGAATGATCCCATATCACGATCCCGCCAGCAAAGAATGGTTTTTTCACCACAATTGAAACATCAACAGTCCGATACTTCCCAAGATTTTTCTTCCTTATCTTCTTTGCGCCTTTTTTATGCTGTTCTCCGCAAATAAGACGCTGAATATCTTTTATAAAGTCTTCGTTGATATTCTCTTTTCTCTCCGCTCGCGCGCGTGCAAAAAGCATCGCGCCAACATGCCCCTCGTTCTTTTCTGCCGCAACCTCATCCCGAAGACACTTTCTATCGTTCGGAATCTGTTCAATAAGATCTGATTCCCTAATAAAATTCCAGAGAAAAAGCTTCTCCCGTGCATCCATAGTATGCTCCTATATGTGAATAACTGTTTCTATCAAACACCGAGAACCCTTCTCGTGTCAAAGATGAGGATCCTGATCCTTTCTGAATATCTTCAGTCTTTCCCAAAATTTCGGATGATCCACCACATACTCGCTTATAAACGCAAACGGAATCGCTACAAGAACAATTATCCATACCGTATCAAAGGTTACCTTTTCGCCGGTTACAAAATACACCGCAATAGAATCTTCGAATGTTCCCATAACAACACCGATAATCGCGAACTCAAGAAATCGTATTACTTTTTTATTCAATCTCATGTCTTATAGTATACGACATATATCATCATATAGGTATTTCAAATCCCTTCGTCCCAATCTCAATCAAAACTCCTCTTTTATATATAAAAACAGAGGCACCGCAATACATCGCGGTGTCTTTTGCGGAGAGGGTGGGATTCCTTCTCGCTAGTTACTATAGAGATAAAGATAGAGATTCGGCCTCGACTCGGAATGATTCCGTCGAATCATTCCGGTCTGGCCACCGCCTCGCGTGCACATCTGCTGATGTGCACCGGCTCCGGCGTTCGAATCCTCCACGCGAATGAAATCGTTCATTCGCTCTCTCGCAAAAGAGAACACCGCGCAAGCGCGGCGTTTTTTTGCGGTGTTTTTTGATTGATGTTCGAACTTTTTTTGACGAAAATCCGAATTCTTAATTTTAAAATCCAATCGCTCGGGCGGGCAAAAAGGAAGGGGGTTG
>JAGVBU010000003.1 GCA_020059585.1 Minisyncoccota bacterium | reverse complement strand
AGCGGAGCGAGGCGGTTATGTCAGATTTCGCTTTTTGGATTTATGTATCAGATTTGGCAAAATAATTTCAAAAGTTTGCGAGGGCTTTAATTCGGGAGCGAACGAGTAAAAACACACATGCAAAGCATGTGTGTTTTTCGAGAGAGCGAACCCGGGCAAGCGATAGCGCCACCCGGGGAGCAAGTGAGTGAAAAAAGATACGTGAATGCGTGTCTTTTTTCCGAACGCAGCCCACGGGCAAGCTTGTCTGCCTTTGGCAGATGAAGCGCCACCCGGGGAGCCAAGAAACTAGATACAAATGCGTTTCCGGCAAACTTCAGATATTTGATGGAGATTCGCCTTCAAAATCAGGTGCGACGACATCCCATCGCATTGTTTGAGCATCAAGTTTTAAATAAGCGCTTTTGCCCATGGACGGATTTGCCGTCATAGGCTCCCCCGAGTCCCTGTCGGCATAATTAACAACAATCACGTTCTTGTGACGCGAATTTCGGCTGACCTCGGTGGTCTGTGGAGCTACGCGATCTCCAAGTAAATATCCGTCAGAACCGATATATCCTTTTTCCGTATTAAGCGCGGCAACGGCATAATAAAAAGTTCCGCTTCCTCCAGTTTGCTGAGTGAGAAGAAACACGACATCCTCCCGCCCATCGCCATCGAGATCGGTTTTTAACTCATTACCGAAGTAACGCGTGATAGTTTTTGACGCGGATTCAGGAACCGTTTCGACTTCGGCTACGCCATTTTCAAGCTTTACCAGCTTGCTATCAATCGTATAGGTTGTGTTTTTATAATCAGCTATAGTGACGATTTGTTCTTCTTCGGATCCGCGAGATTTGAATAGAAAATAACCTCCGACAAGAACGATAATTACGGCAATAACACCAATAAATGATTTGTTCATAATATATTTATACCACGCCTTAAGAAAATCCCCCAACGTCAGTTAGATTAACCCCACCGTGTTCTTGCAAAATACATATATTTATGTTATTTTAAGAAAAGTAATTATCAAACAATGAGAGGTGTACATTGAAAGGAAAATTGCCGATAACGAAAGCCATAATTCTCGAAAGCAACGAAGATCAATGGCGACTCCAGACACAGGGACTCACATCCGAGTTAAAAACATCCGGAATCATCGAAAAGGAACAAGGGATGAGGGTGCGAATACACCTCACCATACACACGGTGGTTCCTCCTGAGAAACTCCGATGGGAGGAAATTGTGTATCTGAGCACGAACGCGAATAAAGAATTCGCGGAAAGCCTGAGGAGATCGCTCTCGTTTTTATACGACTCCCTTATGAATACGGCATGGCTCTTTTATGGCCACATTGAGGGAGACGAAAGAATTCCTGTCGCGATTATCCACATTCAGTCGATTAACCTGAGTGTATATACGCAGAAACTCAAAAACGAAACGACGGATATATTTTTTCCGAGCTATCTTATGAATTAGATGAATCCCCTTTTAAAATCGCCAGCTCCCCTGAGCTGGTTTTTTATAAAAAACCGCGCAGAAAACCGCCCCTCGGCATTTTTTGGTATACTACCTATGTAAAAAACAACATTAGAAAATGGATCCAACACTTGAAAAATTCGGATATGATGAGTTCTTTGAAACCAACCGCAAAAAGATTGGACTTGATGCTTTTTCAATCGCACGCGTTATTGCCGAGCATAAGGGAGCGTACGCGGTGATAAACGAACGCGGCGAATTTTTCGCGAAAATCACCGGTAAAAAAATGTTCAACGCCGTTTCCAGAGAGGATTACCCCGCCGTCGGCGACTGGGTGGCGATCACGGAACACGACGCAGAGACGGCAACAATTCACGCGATTCTTCCCAGAAAAACGATTATAAAAAGAAAATACGGGGACAGGAACAGAACCGGCGAGAAAACGGAAGTTCAAATTATCGGCACCAACATTGATGTTGCCTTCGTTGTTGAATCAACCGACCGCGATTATAATCTGAACCGCTTCGAGAGATATTTTACTCTCGCGAAAGACGGGGGTGTGATACCGGCAATTATATTGAATAAGACGGATCTCATCACAAAGGAAGTGCTTGATTCCGTGCGTATTGAAATACAAAAAAGATTCCATGACACGGTCGTGGTGCAGACAAGCGTCGTGAATGAAGAGGGTCTCGATGAATTAAAAGCGCAGATACTCCCCGGCAAGACATATTGTTTTCTCGGTTCGTCGGGAGTCGGCAAATCATCTCTCATTAATACGCTCATTGGAGAAAAGCTCATAAAAACCGGAACGGTGAGTTCCTATTCAGACCGCGGCATGCACGTAACCACGAGCCGCGAAATGTATTTTCTCGAAAACGGCGGAATTGTGATAGACAATCCGGGAATGCGGGAAGTGGGAATGACTGATACACAAGAAGGATTAGAAGATCTCTTCGGAGACATAATTGCACTCACCGAACATTGCCGATATACCGATTGCACCCACATACACGAACCCGACTGCGCGGTGCTTTCGGCGGTAGCGTCCGGAGATCTGGATCGGGAAAAATACGACAATTATATCCGCCTGAAGAAGGAAGCGGAATATTATGAGATGTCCTCACTTGAAAAAAGAAATAAAAAGAGAAGCTTCGGAAGGTTCGTCAATAAAGCCAAAAAAGAAATGCGGAAAAAATTGTGATATTGACAGGTCAGAGAAAACCCCTCCAACTCCCCTTTTATGCGCAACGCTCTAAGGCCTTTTTCGGTCTTTTGGTGCTTTTTTGGCACAAGAAAAATATTGACACAAACATTATTTTTATTGTATGTTAAGATCAGTATTATAAAAAACGGTGGAGGACCCCATGGTTCCCAAAAAACTTTTTATCGCTTTTGAGGGAATTGACGGAAGTGGAAAAACAACACAAATACTTCTCCTAAAGAAGGTTTTGGTTAATCTCCTCTATCCGACAACCATCACAAAAGCAAAAGAAGAATCTCAGGAAGTGGCCTTTAAAGATTTTATGAAAGCATTCGAGATAAATTCCGATTCTCCCGCTTTTATGTTTCTGTACCAAGCGCTTCACAGAAAACAATTCGAAAAAACCCTTACCGCTCTCGAAAATGGAGATATCGTCATCGCAGACAGATGGAATGGTTCTTTCTTCGTATATCACTTGAATTTCGGCATGCTCGCAAAAGGACCCAGAGAGAACATTGAATTACTCGACAAACTGGCATTTCAAGATCTCACGCCAGATATTACATTCCTTTTAGACGTACCTCCCCATATTGCGTTTCAGCGAAGGATACGCCGCGGAGAAACCGATACTTTCGATGCGGAAACTGTTCGTTTTTATGAAAAAGTATACGAAGAATGTCGTACGTTCGCGATATGCAACAACTGGACCATCATCAACGGCACATTTCCAATTGAAACTATTCACCGGAAAATCTGGGGAATAGTTTCAGAAAAACTGGGACAATAATATTGTCCCTTTATTTTTCAAACATTGCTCCATGAAAAATAACAAGAAAAAAAGGATGATTCTTGTCGTCCTCGAGGGTGTTTGGGGAAGCGGAAAAACAACGCTTGCCAAGACACTAAAAACAAAATATCGCGTCCATCTAATAAAAGAACCCCATCATATAAAAGCGGGGGTAAAAACAAAGAATAAAAAACTGATTACAGAATGGTATGAACGCGCGCATAAAGAAAATATGGAAAAAGCAGTAAGTATGGCGCTTTTCGGCCGCGGCGTTGTACTTGAAAGAAGCCTTCTCTCAAGTATTGGTTTCAAAAAAATACTCTCAAGAAAAAAGATCGGAACATCCTCGTCTGAATTCAAAAAATCTCTCGAAAATATTCGTGATTCGGGCATAGACGTGTGTTTTGTATATCTTTGTGGTACGGATATGAAGAGAATAATTTCCCACATGAAACGGAGCGTATATATGAAAAGATATGCAGATGCGGAACGAATACAAAAACTGGACTTCTATCTGCTTAAACAGCTTAAGATCTTAAAAAAGAAGAAAATGATACGACTCCTTATTCAACCAAAAATTTGCGATTTTTCCAAAATACTGGATTAATATGGCTTTCGCGATACTCACAATCTTTACCGTACTTATTTTCCTTCAGAGTATTATCTCGGGAATCAGGATTGTAAAAATCGGGCACGTGCTGTCAGAACACCTTAAAACACTAAAAAGAGGTTTTTATGCTCCCGAAAACTCCTTTCCTAACATCATTCTTATCGTCCCCGTCTTTCGGGAAGAAAAAATATTAAAAAAAGCGCTTCAAAATTTTTCTTCTCTGCAATATCCGTCCAAAAAATTGAAGATTGTCATAGTGACAACAGAAAGAGAATTCGAACACGGTCCGATTTATCCCAATAGCGTTGAAAAAACACGCACCGAAATACCGATACTTAACACGATGTGTGGATATGAAAAATTCATCCATATCCACTACCCGCTGAAAAATGGGGTGAAATCAGATCAATTAAACTACGCCATTACCGAACTTGAACGTACGCACCATACATTTTTTAGCGAAAGAACATACATAGGAATATATGACATCGATTCACGTGTTTCAAAAGATACGCTCATGCTTCTGGCATCGGATTCCATAAATAATGAATTTCCGGATGTATATCAGCAACCTTCCCTTTATTTCAATAATTTTAGATCTCATAAAAATTTAAATGGATTTCTATCAAATAGTTTTTCTTTTATACAAACAGCATATGCTCTTTCGTATGAAACGTATAATTTTTTGAAACAGTCAACACTTATAAAAACAAACGCACCTTTCTTCCGCTACAAAATGCGCTACTGTATCGGTCATGGGCTTTTTGTACGATGGCCCTACCTGAAACGACTCAATCTTTTTCCAACGCCTATAGAAGATACACGATTGGGACATATCATATCTTATCTCAAAGAAGACATACGAATATTGCCAGTTTTCGACAATGCGGGCGTAGCAAAGGGAATATGGGAATCGATAATGCAGACGTCGACATGGTTCCTCGGTGAGGCGCTGTTTATTGAAGATCTAAAGATAGCAAGAAAAATAAAACCCATACGCGGATTTTTTGGATTCTGGCTCATAGTGTACAAAACATATCGAAATGCGCTTTGGATACTTAAAGGGCCTATGTTCCTCACTCTTCTTATATTGTTCTTTATCACCGGGCATTTTTTACTTGCGGGCGCGATCATATTTTCTGTTTTTTTTCCCATTCTTAGTTTCTGTATCACCGCAAAAATATATAGAACAAAGACAGAGGAAACATTTTATAAATTCAAAATCAGAGACATTTTTCTTGTT
This sequence comes from Minisyncoccota bacterium, assembly GCA_020059585.1. Classification (GTDB taxonomy): domain Bacteria; phylum Patescibacteriota; class Minisyncoccia; order UBA6257; family GWB1-50-10; genus GWA2-45-9. The sequence goes on along the minus strand of JAGVBU010000003.1, from coordinate 64,961 downwards.
TTATTTATTCCTATAGAATTCATTCTGATGTCTCTCGGTCCTACGATGGGATTTTTCAGATTCTGCATGTGGCGTATTATAAAAAAACAACCCATCCTCTACAGAACAGAAAAATAACCCTATGGAAAAAAAGGTAAACTATTACACGCAAAAAATTAATATTCATGCCCACACTTCGGTTCCGTGGCAACAGATAGTGGTAATGGACTTCTTAAAAAAAATAGGACGGAGCCAAAACGCACGTTGTCTTGATGTGGGAACAGGAATTGGAAACAATCTCGAAACGATAGCGGCGTTTGTCTCTGAAATCGAAGCGTTTGATATCTCTCCCGAGGTCGTAGAAAATGTGAAAAACTCTTCGGAAAATAAAAAAATACCTCTGAAAATAATCTGCGCAAATGCAGAAAACATGCCGTATCCGCCAGAAATGTTCAATATCGTCATTTGCACGGAGGTACTCGAACACTGTCTTAGGCCCGAATCGGTCATACGTGAGTGTTCGAGGGTCTTAAAACCCGGAGGATATGCTATATTCAGCGTACCGAATTATTTTAATCCCGCGGGACTCATTAAAAAAATCTACGACTCTTCTCATAAAGGAAAAACATGGGATGCGTGGGGAAACCATGAATGCGGAATAGAAAACTTTACAACCTCCTTCTGGCTCAATGGACTGCTTAATATACACGGATTTTCCGTCGTAGAAAGGAGAGGCGGAGACCTGATACGAAGCTGGCTCCCCTTTCTCAGACGATTTTATACCTTTATCGACCGCTATCCATTTTTGGGAATAACAAAAAAATGGCCGCTCAATATGTGCGCAATGAACTATTTTTGTTGTGCGAAAAAACGGGATTCTAGCTCACCCCGATAAACGGATCTTCATCATTCAGAAATCTCTCTATATTTTCCCAAAAAGTATTCTTGAGTCTTTTGGGAAATACCTTTAACTCAGAGAGTTCCTCGCGAGAAAACCACTGTGCCGTCTCCACCTGTCCGTTCGGATCAAGATCAATATGCAATTCGTTCAGAGTCTTGTCTCCATCTGGTGTCGCAAGCCAGAACGTTTCAAAAAAGATTGAATCTTCTGTCGCGTGAAACTCCTGCATATAAAGGAGTTTTATAACAGAAACATCGAGTCCCGTTTCTTCTTTCATTTCCCGTTTTGCCGCCTCAAGAATATTTTCTTTCTCGTATTCCCATCCCCCACCCGGCGCATACCAAAAACCCATTCCGCGATTCTTTACAAGTAATATCTTTTTTTCCTCCGCGTCGTATGTAATCACGCGCGCTAATATACGTATATCCATAGTAGTATTTATTTTGAATTATAACACAAAAAACAGATCTTACGGGATGCACCTATCGCGTATTGCAATTACAAACGTTCCTAAGGAAACCATAAAATGGGGGCGACGGGAAAACTCTCAATCTGAGGAAACGATCGAGAATGTTTTCTCGGATATCGCTCTTATTGCGTTCCCCATTGAGGAAAAATCGCTCCCCCGCGTCATAACACACAGAAGATAGGGCCTCTTTGGATGATATACGATGCCGCAATCGTGAAGCTGTTTCACCTGGCCAATCACCCGCTCTCCAAACTTATGAGCCACGTTTATCTGCGAGGGCACCCCACCTACGAGTCCCTCGCGGAATTCTGCGCGGGAAAGTAACTCAAGGGCCTTATTCGAGAAATATTCATCAAGATATGACGCGTTATAGAGTATCCTAAAAAAACGTGCATATTCGCGGACGGACATAAAATTCTCGATTCCTCTTGTTCCTGGAACGGTAATGCCAAGATCTTGATATGTCTTTTTGAGAAAATCTTCCGCATTCAGGAGAAGGAGATCTTTTGCGTTGTTATCAGAATACATGATCATCCTCGCAATGAGATCGTTTACGGAATATTCTTTTCCCTGTTCAAGCCCCTCTCCCGGAGAAAAGAACTGTGTTGCATTCCCTTCTTTCGATGGACTGAATGTGATTTTCTTTTCAAGAATTGCAGGATTCTCCTCCGCTTCTTTGAAATATGCGATCATGATGGGAACCTTCAAAAGACTTGCCGGAGAAAATTCCGCATCCTCCTCAATGCCAAGCCACGGTCCATTATTCAAATCTCTAAAATAAACAGACGCGGATATAATTTCTTCCCTGTGTTCGGCCTCATTAAGCACATCTTTCAATGTTTCCTCAAAAGGAGCGAGTTCCGTGATATTCTCAGAATTCTCGCACTCTAAAAGCGGGTTTATAAATCGGAACGCGCCTTCGTGCAACTCTCTGGAAAAATTCCTCGAAAGAAAAAACCACTCCTTTGCGAAAAAGCCAAGAGAAAAGGATATTGTCACTCCCAGAACGGCAAGAAAGATGGTGATATGTCGGGAACGCATATGGATTCTGTTTTACGTCCTAAAGAGAATATACACCGCGCAGCGAACTTCAACCGGATAATCGCCTCCTAATACATATTCACCCATCCTTTCAAGCGAAATGCGCGTATCATCCCCTTTTTGCGGATAAAAATATTCCCCATCAATATACCCTACCTTATCTCCGTCGGCATCATATATTCTCGATCCGGTGACATATCCTATTTTTTTTCCATCCACGGAGAAAATGCGCGATGTTTCTATCCATCCCGCCTTATTTCCGTCCTGCATCACGTCATTCCCTATGATCTTCAGCATACCCTCATTCTACACCCGCATCGCAAAACGAAGCAAAATGAGAATCTGATGATTATCGCAGTTTTAATTTCAACCGCACAAGTTCCGGGGTATTTCCAATGCGAATCGGAGGTCCCCACGTCCCCCATCCCGAGGAAACATAAAATTCCGTATTCCCTATCTTCCTGTGTCCCCAACTCAATTCATAGATCATTTCCGTTATGAAATTAAACGGCCACAACTGTCCGTGATGCGTATGTCCGGAAAACTGAATATCCGCGCGTCCATCCCTCGCAACCGCGTCAAGCGAAAACGGCTGGTGATCTAAAATAATAATAGGTTTTGATACATCAACCCCCCGAAAGAGCTCGTCTATACTCTTTCTTTTTGTTCCCGCAAAACGTTCTACGCTCGTATCTTCTCTTCCTATGACATACAACCCGTCTCCTATGAGCGCATATGAGTCGCGAAGCATTGTAATACCGTGGTCTTCGAGATATTCCACCGCCGCATCCGCGCCCCCGATATATTCATGATTCCCCGTGATCGCATAGATGCCGTACCGTGACGATATTTTTTTAAGCGATTCCCCAATGTCCCTTCTGATGACGGGACGGATATCCTCATCGATCGTATCTCCCGCAAACAACACAAGATCCGACTTGAGCGCGTTCACGGACGCCACAAGCGCCTCGGCGCGGTTTTTATGCACTATCGTGCCAAGATGGATATCGCTTGCTACTACAATAGTCCATTCCTTTTTTTCTCCCCCTTCTTTTTCAAGAACTATTTCCAATTCTTTCACTACGGGCGTGCGCGCGTTCCAAAATCCGAACGCCGTGACGGATAATGCCAACAAGAACCCGAAAGCGCCGACAAAAAGCTTAAATGACTCATAGCTATCCGTCCATTGTGAGGGTGTATTCCCGAACACGGTGAACAAAAATCTTCCAAGATCGAGCATAAGGACAAAAAAGAAAAGGTATACCATCACGGAAAGCCAAAGCGATCCTATCCACACCACCGCGTCGGCATATCCGTTCTGAACATAATTCTCAAGCACGCGCCCCGCAATGAATGACAATGCAAGCACCCAAAAAACAATCGCATAAAAAACCTGAAACACCCCTCCCGCCGCCGCACACGCCTGCCATCCTCGGATGAAAATATAGAAATGAACGCTCCCGTAAATAAGAAGCGCGATGCCGAAAAATATAATGAATTCTATTTTCATGAAGGCGTCTTCTTATTTTAGGAGAAACTGAAATGGGTGTACATCGCGCAGTTATTGACAAAACACTATAAAAATGCAAAAATAAATCCGGAAAAGTTACCATGTGTAACTCATTTTACAAACAATAAGGAGCGGTTATGACAGAAAAATCAGATTTCAACGGAATTCTTTTCGATTTAAATGATTCTGTCCAGAACGTGACAGACGAAGAAATCTCAAAAGAAGCGGAAATTCTTCCTGAAACAAAGACGGGAGAGGTCGAGATCGGCGATGCGCCATATGAGGCAAAATGTCTCGACGTGCTTACATCAAAGGAAGTTGACGAGGCTGAGATTATAGTAAAAGAACTTGAAAAACTTCACGAAACACCATTCTCCCACGATAAGGAAAAATGCAGCGCGCTGAAAAAGAAACTTCACGAAAAGAAAAAGCTCATCGATCTGTATCAAAGCATTAAATGGATGTCCGTAAGAGCATCCATTGAAAATTGTCCTGATTCCGTCGGCATCAGAAAAGGATGGAAGGTGGTATCGGTTCCCGAGGAAGAAACTTCAGGGGGAATAGGAATCATCAGCATCGGAATGGGAGGCAACGACCTTGAATTTCTTAAATTGATGGAAAAGCTTAATCGATAACACGCGTTATATTACATTAAGATTCCCGACGATATAGTCGGGAATTTTTTATTTTTATCATGAGAAACTCTACCCACGCGCTTTTTGCGAAAACAAAATGTTTCCTATCCAATCTATGAATCTTCCGAACGGATTTATAAAGATGAGGAATAATATTCCGCATGTCACGTTAAATATAAGATGCGCATTCGCGACCTGTTGGGACACGGACCCCCCTATACCATTCACCGCATATAGGAGCAGACCCTGAATGGGGAAAAAAAGGAAAAGCCCTATGAGATTGAACATAAGATGCCCAAACGCGACTTTTTTCGCCTCAATATTCATAAACATCGACGCAATGAGCGCCGTCACCGTGGTCCCGATATTCGCACCGATAATCATTCCGAACGCCTGATCGAATCCCATCAATCCGTTTCCCACAAGAAGAATAATCATACCCGACACCACGCCGCTCGACTGGATAACCGCGGTAAGCATAAATCCCGCGAATACAGCAATAGGAAAACTCGACATATGCGAGAGCATATCAAGCACCTCCCCGTTCTCCCGGATGGGCTCAAGATATACCGAAACAAGAAACAAACTGAAAAACATAAGCCCAAAATAAAACACAAGTTTCCCGAACTCTCTGAATCTTTTTTTAGAGAAAGTGATGAGAAATCCAAACAGCACGAGATACGGCGCGATATTCCCCACATTCATCGCGACCAACTGGGAGGTGATGGTTGAGCCCACATTCGCTCCAAACACGACTCCGAGCGTACTCCTAAAAGAAAGGAGTCCCGCGTGTACCAAACTTACAAGAATAACCGTAGTTGCCGTACTCGATTGTATAAGCGATGTGAAAAGCACTCCGATTCCGAATCCGCGACCCGGAGTCGACGTAAAAGAGCGGAGAATCGACTTGAATCTTTCTCCCGCAAGCCGCTGCATATGGTCGCTGAATTTATGGACGCTGAATAAAAATATCGCGACTAGAGAAAGAATTGGAACAATGACTCCGTGTATCATATAAATTGCTGTTCCCGGATATTATTGTTCCCCGAAATAAAGATTTCTATCGTCGAAATCATCTCCCACCTTTCCCATGAAAGCTGCCTTCGTGCGATCCGTATCAACTTTTGACATATCGTCTTCAATACACCGCTTAAAAAGCGCCTCCTCGCCCGGAAGAAACATTTTCCCTTCGGAATTGATATATCCCTCGGAAAAATCGAACACGTTTCCGTCTTTTTCATAAAACGTAAGAATAGAGCGCACATACCCGAGTCTCTCCTTGCTTATGTTCTTCACCACTCCCTCCCCGCACGCAAGAGTTCCGATACCATACGATTTGAATTCGAGGACATCAAGAAGCGCCCCCTTCTCGATGTCATCATTACACCCCTCTTCAAGGAAGGGTGCCAATGACAAACAATACTGATCGTCTCTTCCCCCTCCTCCCAGAAGAAGTACCACAAGCAAAGCGAGACATACGATGAGCGTGGCTCCTATGATGCGTTTCGAAATATGCATATCATTTATAATACCTTTTTTATTCCACGGGAGGAATCACCTCGTAATATTGTGTCATCGATCCCCGCTTCAAAAGCGCCGATTCTATCCCAAGTGTCGATACGGTGACCTCAAGAAATCCTGGCGTCATCGTTTCTTTTGAAAAACTCTGGTCAAAGATGAAATTTCCGAGCGAATAGAAAATCTTTTTTTGTTTATAGACCTCACTCGATTCAACGACGTGCGGATGATGCCCCACCACAAGATCCGCCCCCTCATCAATAGCAAAACGCGCGAGATCCACTTGGCGCGCGATGGGTTCCGGAATATATTCTTCACCAAAGTGATATACCACAATAAGCGCGTCGATAGTATTTGTTTTTGCGTTTTGTATCGCACTCTTTATTTTTTCCATATCGGTAAAAGCAATACCCCCACCGTCTCCGTCTGCCTGCGCGTGTTCAAGAAATTCCGTAAATCCAAGGATGCCTACGCGAACTCCATCTTTTTCCAATATATGAGGCGCATACGCTTCCGCCTCAGAGATTCCCCCGCCAAAATATCCAATGTTTTTTTCCTTAAGTCTCCGGAGCGTATCCTCAAAAGCCACGCGACCATAATCCCACGCGTGATTATTCGCCACATTCACCGCGTGTATATTCGCGTAGGAGAATGTTTCGAATACCTTCGGATCCATACGGAACGAATAGATACTTCCAACCTTCACTCCCTTGTCAGATACGGGACCCTCGAGATTCGGAATAACTACATCAAACGAATCAAGATATGACTTTATCTTCGTAAAGGGAAATGTATAGTCCCCGCCTCCGATTTTTTCAACATAGTATTTTACTCCGCGATCAAGCATGAGATCGCCCGTAAAAAGAATTCTCAATGAAGATGCAATGGGTTCCGGATCGGGTATCTGAATCTCAATGTTCGCGTGAGGGAGGGGTGTTGCGGGATCTTCTGTCGTGCGGAACAGGGAAGCGTATTGGAAAATAAGAAGCCAAAAACCCGCGATAAGGACAAGAGTTCCTATAATTATGAGCAATCTCCTCATATCCCTTATTTAAGCACCCTTATTCAAAAATAAAAAATCACATGGTATAACTAGCTTAGATTATTCAAAAAGGAGCTATTCTATGGAAACAAACGATATTCACATCGAACCACGATGCACGTGCGGCGGATATCTCATGAGAAAGATGAATCTTGAGGAAAAATACAAATACCAATGCGCGCGATGCGGGAAAAAATATGAATTCCCACCACCGACCGTCACAAATAATTCGGGGTTTATCGAATTCTTAAGGAAGATACTCGGAATAGGAGGTGGAATGTGATAACCCGTATTTGTCCATTATGCAAAGAAGAGGCTGAAATAAATATTGCGTGTCTATTTTTTGATTTTTCTTGGGCGCGATTTGATATCCCCTACTTTACCTGCAATCACTGCAAGATTATTTTTATGGATCGCCAATTAATACGCGAACTTATCCAACCAAAAAGAGAAGGAAGAAGAACGCCGAACAAAAAAGTAATCTATAAAAAGATAATAGATGGAATGATGGAAATATTCACTCAAAGACCCTTCAGGATTGTTACAAGATATAGAAAACCGCCGAATTAACGGCGGTTTTTTTCGTCTATGTCGTAATCTCACACGTTCCCCCGACACATGCGAGCTCTTTTGCGCCCTGAGTCTCATCATCGTTCTCATAGAGCACCAACTGGGCGAAATCAATCGTAGGGAAATTCTTTGTAAGTTCGTTGTATTTTTCTTCCGTGATCTCTTCATACGGAGCAAGAGCATATACGTGATTGTCACGAGGAAGGAAAGAGAGTCCTCCGAGCATATCCCAGTGCTCATAGAGCCAGTGCGCAACCGCGATCCATTCATCATCACCAACCGAAATTGTAACCGAAGGATTATGTTCCGTGTAACTCTCCTTAACCATTTTCCAGTATTCAAGTTGTTCAATTGCGGATATATCATTCTTAAAATTCGAACCGTCCGGAGCTTTCACCGGAAACTCAAGTACGTAGGTGCTGATATTATCGCCATATTGCCCGATTTCCGGATAGAAGGGTATCTTCTGATCACGCAGCATATTAAATAAACTGTCGGTGGCGGCAATTCTGATGCGACGAATGTAAAATTTTGCATGACGCGGATGCAATCCAGATGCAGAATCCACGAGCTGAGAAACCGTACCCGAGGGCTTCACGCAGGTAACCGAGGCAGAAGGATTAATACCAAAACGTTTTGCATATTCCTGATTCACTTCGATGGCGCGATCGCGCATCTTTTTCAGCGTCTCTCCATTGCGTACTGCGGGACAATCCCATTGACCGGTAATAGAAACGCCGAGAAGGCGCTCTTCTTCGCAATTTTTCTTCCATTCTTTTGAAAGATACGGAAAATCGGTGAGCGTCGATTGATACGTTCCTATAATCGTCGCGACGCGTATTTTTCTTAAAAGCGTTTCTTCGGTATCGCTTTCCCGCGCCACCACTTCGGAAAGATTACAGAATTCTTTTGATCGAAGCACTATTTCTCCGCATGGATTTGTCCCCGAAAATTCGAGATGGGATATGAACTTATTCCATCGCCGCTTGGGCATCTGTTTTTCGAGTCCCGCGCGATTAAAAATGCCGCGCTCCCCCGTGCCGCTCTTCGCAATCGCAATCCATTCATCAAGAAAATCACTTGCGGTCGGTTTTTCATTATATACTGCGGAATTATTCGCCATAGAACGCTGCGGATCAGTAATATAGAACTGTCCCATTTTTGCATGGCGCATATCCTTATCATCCAGATCAGAGAGCGAAATAAGAGCGGTGCGACGCACCCCTCCCATCACCACAACCTCCCCTATCTTGCAGATAATATCGTGTACATCAATTGGCTCGAGTCGCTTCCCCTGCTTCGATAATATCTTCCTGCGCGAAAAATCGAGGGCGGCGCGCAAAGGATCAGGACCAGAACTGCGTCCTCCCATAGTCTTTAAACGAGCTCCCTTCGGACGCAGCTTTGAATAATCAAAGACAACATCTTTTCCCTCGAACCACGTCTTCATTCCAAACGACAACGCATCTGCCCATCCCTCCTTACTGTCTTCAACAACAAATGGAGAAAGTTTTTTTCCTGTCTGTTTCTTAATCTGAGGCAACTGCTGTATCGCCTGTTGTTCCACCGAAAACCCAACGCCGGCGCCGCACATTGAAAGATACATAATTTCGGCAAAATCCTGAACTTTTGTCGGCGCGACAAACGAACAATTATATCCCGCGATATTCGTCCGTTTTGCGGCATCTCCGGCGCTCCACAAAAGCCGCATTGACGGCATCGCTTCTTGTTTTAAAATCGCTTCGCGCACTTCGGCATATTCATCATCGGTAAGTTTCTTTCCGAGATTTTCTTTCATAAAATTCACATATCGATCCACCGTCTCAATCCATGTTTCCCTGCGTCCCTCTTTTTCCATCCATCGTGAATATGTTCTGAAATAAATAAACTCTCCAAGCTGGTTCTGAAAATATTCCTTACTTTCATCCACAAGTCTTTTTACATCATCGGGAATAAGCTGCTTCTGTTCGCGTACGCGCGATCGCTCTTGCCGATAGAGGATATATGCTTTTGCGGTCTTTACATAATCAAGCTCGATGAGTTGTGTCTCAACAAGGTCTTGGATTTCTTCAATATCCAATACGTCTTCGTAAGAATGGGATTTTGCAAGAAGTTTCACGACATTTTCAGAAACACGCGCAGCTTCTTTTTCTCCCCCTTCTTGAGAAACGGCCATTGCCTTTAAAATCGCGGCAATAATCCGCGATTCATCAAACAAGTCTATCTGTCCGTTTCTTTTTTTAACGGATTGGAATGTGGTGGGCATATAAATATAAAAAAGTAAAAAGTTTGTTCGAACGTTTTCATTCTATCACAAAAAAAATAAAAAAATTTCCAACCATTTTTGTGGATAACTTTAAAAAAGTTTAAAAGAATATTGTAAAGATTGACAAAACACAGAGATCTCTCATTCGTATGTAAAAATGACTAAAAAGGGCGCAAAAAAACACCAGGACTTTTAAATACCGGCATACCCTACTTTCCCGAGCCCCGAAAGGCCAAGTATCATCGGGTTTGAACGCTTTCACTTCTCTGTTCGGAATGGAAAGAGGTGGGTCACGTTCAAATAAAACACCGGCATATAAAAATTCTGGTGCGAGCTGATGAAAATCAGCTTTTTGAGATAGAAATTCAACCGCCTATTTATAGGGTTATACATAACACTTTTAGTACTCCTTGGCTAAACACGTTACCGTGCGTACACCGAGAGCCTATCAACCTGGTAGTCTTCCAGGAAGTGCTGTTCCAGTTGCCCGGAACTGTGTCTAATCTTGGGAGAGGCTTCGCGCTTAGATGCTTTCAGCGCTTATCCCGTCCGAACATAGCTACCCAGCGATTCACCTGGTGGCAAAGCTGGTAGACCAGAGGTTCGTCCAACCCGGTCCTCTCGTACTAGGGTCAGCTTCCCTCAAACACTCACGCCGATAGCAGATAGAGACCAACCTGTCTCACGCTAAATCAATTCATTTATTGCTAAATGTATGGACTATACCACCACCCATCGTCATCATTTGACGCACAATGGGGACTGACGTGTTATGGAATAATTAATATTCCATCTATTTAATGCATAAAAACATCAAATAAGTCTCTACGGGGTCAATGCATGAACATTGATCCATCTCATGATACAGCAGTGCATAAAATACGTTCGTTACGAATGTAACAAAACATCTTCTGCACTCTACTGTGACGAAATAGACCTCATCATACATGACTTCCCTCGGAATTGTCCTCTCTGCGCCAGGTTAGACGCGAAAAAGGATTTCTCCGATATGAGTCAGTTTGTTCGATCATGATTACTCATGAAAGCCGCCGTGTTTCTTTTCTTCCTCGTGGTTCATTGTTGACGGTTTGAACCCAGCTCGCGTACCACTTTAATTGGCGAACAGCCAAACCCTTGGGACCTTCTCCAGCCCCGGGATGTGGTGAGCCGACATCGAGGTGCCGAGCTCCGTCGTCGCTAGGGACGCTCAGACGGAACTAGCCTGTTATCCCCGGAGTAACTTTTATCCGTTATCTCCTACCTTTCTATAAAGAATAGTCGGGTCGCTAAGTTCTGCTTTCGCATCTGCGCGGCTTGTAGGCCTTGCAGTTAAGCCAGCTTCTGCCTTTACACTTTAGGCGCGATTTCCATCCGCACCAAGCTGACCTTGATAAACCCCTCCGTTACCTTTTAGGAGGGTTCCGCCCCAGAAAAACTGCCCGCCAGACACTGTCCCCATGTATTTTTGCTACACAGGTTAGAAAGCAACAATGTGAAGATGGGTGTTTCATTGGCGGCTCCAGATCACCCGAAAGTGACCCTTCAAAGCCTACCCACTACACTACGCATCACACCATTACCCCCAATATCAAGCTACAGTAAAGCTTCCGGGGTCTTTTCGTCTTGCTACCGGTAACCCGCGTCTTCACGGGTATCGCGTTTTCATCGGGCTCTTCGTTGAGACAGTTCTCCAGTCGTTACGCCTTTCATGCGCTCCGGAACTTACCCGGAAAGGAATTGCGCTACTTTAACACGGTTATAGTTACCGCGGACATTGACGAGGGCTTCGGACAGTGAGCAATAAACCTTGCGGCCTATCACCCCCATCGTTAACCTTCTCGCATCGGTCAGGCGTCACCCCCTATACATCCTCTTACGAGTTCGCAGGGAGCTGTGTTTTTGGTAAACAGTCGCTAGAGATACTTTCGCTGCGACCCACCTTGTGCAAGCACAAGACAGGTAAGGCTTATCCCAAAGTTACGCCTAGCTTTTTTGCCGAGTTCCTTAACGAAGACTCACCCGTTCCCCTTAGGCTTCTCGCCTCACCCACCAGTGGCGGTTTACGGTACGGATTCCATAGTACGAACCTTAGAGGTTTTTCTCGGAGATGTGCTCGATCAACTTGCCATGGGAAAATCCCACGACTCGCCTCTACTCTGAAGCTTGCGATTAAACGCAGGTATCCGGATTTCCCTAGATACCGCTCTCGATCAAGGATGCCAAACCATTAAGACAAATGATCTACTACACCTCGTCACCCCATCGAATACTATGGAAGGGCTGGAATATTAACCAGCAATCCTTCAGTTACGGCTTTCGCCATTACCTTAGGGCCGCCTCACCCTCCGTCGATTTTCGTTGCGGAGGAAACCTTGGATTTTTGGGGTCCCGAATTTTCATCGGGATTGCGATTACTCACGCCAACATTCTCTCTTCCATGTACTCCACAGGCCCTCACGGGTCCTGCTTCAGCGCGCATGGAATGCTCTCCTACCATTCCGCCTTGCGGCGGAATCCGCGTCTTCGGTGCCGTGCTTGAGCCCCGATAAATTTTCGGCGCCATGGTCCTCGAATAGTGAGTTGTTACACACTCTTTAAAGGATGGCTACCTCTAAGCCAACCTCCTATCTGTTAATGGAACATGACTGCCTTTCACACTTAGCACGGACTTAGGGACCTTAGACGGCGGTCTGGGCTCTTCCCCTCGCGACCACGGAGCTTAGCCCCCGTAGTCTGACTGCCGACAAACGGTATCTCGGTATTCGGAGTTTGATTGATCGCGCGAGGTTTCCCCCTTTCACGATCATCCAGTGCTCTACCCCCAAGAACCTCTTAGTCGACGCTAGTCCTAAAACTATTTCGGAGAGAACCAGCTATTACCAAACTCGATTAGCTTTTCACTCCTTACCTCAGCTCATCCGAAGGTGTTGAACAACCAACCGGTTCGGGCCTCCAGTCGCATTTCTGCAACCTTCACCCTGGCCAAGGCAAGCTCGTCTGGTTTCGGGTCTTATCCATACTGCATATTGTTCGCGCTATTCGCACTCGGTTTCCCTATGCCTCCATCCTTCCCGGACTTAGACTGCAATATAGATAAACTCGTTGGCTCATTCTTCAATAGGCACACCGTCACCCCGCACGCTTGCGCGTACTTGGGGCTCCGGTTCTTTGTAAGTAGATGGTTTCAGGTACTATTTCATCGCCCTCACCGGGCTGCTTTTCACCTTTCCCTCACGGTACTAGTTCACTATCGGTCATTGAATATATTTAGCCTTAGGAGATAGTACTCCCAGATTCCCTCGTGGTGTTTTGGCCTCGAGGTACTCAAGAACAGAAAAAAATTGGTTGCTTCATTTTCGCCTACGGGACGATCGCCCTTTATAGTGTTGCGTTCCAGCAACTTCGGCTAACAAAGCAATTTATAACCAATCTTCTGCGAATCGCACAATTCTTGATAACAGTCAGAACTGTGCGACACGCAAAAATATTCCTGCCTTACAACCCCAACCACTGCGTTGCAGTGAAAGCACCAAAAACCAAATATCAAATCACAAACAATGCTCAATAACAAAAATTCAAATTATCGAAACAGAGTAGTTTCAATTTTTTGAAAATTGGAAATTGATAATTATCTGAAAATCAGAAATTGGAAATTGATAATTTCAATGCAACGCACTGACTGGTTTAGGCTTCTCCCGTTTCGCTCGCCGCTACTCAGGGAATAACATTTGTTTTATTTTCCTCTGGCTACTGAAATGTTTTACTTCACCAGGTACGCTCTTCAGCTAAAATGCTGAAGTAATTGAGGTTCACTCAATTGGGTTTCCCCATTCGGACATCTCCGGATCATAGGTTGCTACGCGCCTCCCCGAAGCGTATCGCCGCTACACTGCGTCCTTCATCGCTATTCAATGCCAAGGCATCCACCATCTACCCTTAACGTGTATAATCCGTAAAAACAAGCGGATATAAATTTCTACCTCAAAAAACTGATTTTGTTTTTTGAGTTCTTCTTACTTACTACTTATATTTTGGTTACCTAACTAACATCAGATATTCAATTATCAAACATCAGTCGATTCGGGGGAAAGAAAAACCGCCGTTCGGGGCGGTCTCACAAAAGCGCAAAACGCACATCTATACGCCAGGTGAAACGCCTCGATATGTGTTCTTCTTACTCATTCAGTTCGTGGTTAGTATTATACTCAAGCCATATAATATGTCAACACCTTTCTAGACCTGTCACGGTGTGGATAATTCCCGCACCAAGAAACACTTTTCACCACCATTGACGCAATATATAAATTGGCATTTAAAAGCTTAAAAAAATTATTTTTTAAGTTTCCCCCTTGTTTCTTTTTCAAATTCTCGGAACATTCCATTCTGAATCGCCCGCCGCATTTCGGACATAAACGTATTGAAAAAGAAAATATTGTGCATCGTCGCGTATTCTCCCGCTCTCAAATCTTTCGAGTGAAACATATCAAAGAGCATTCCGCGCGTCACTCCCATCGCGCACGTTGGACACACACATCCTTTTTCAATCGGAGCATCGGAATTTTTGTTTGCGCTCTTCTTTGCGTCGAATCTTCCTTCACGCGTCCACACTCCGCCGTGGCGCGCCTCGCGCGTCGGAATCACGCAATCAAACGTATCAATTCCCTCGGCAACACCATCAAGTATATTTTCTATCTTTCCGATCCCCAGAAGATGCCTTGGTTTTTCTTCGGGAAGTCCGGAAACACTCCACCCAATCACCTCCCGCATTTTCCCCTCACCAAACGATCCGCCAATCGCAAATCCGTCAAATGGAAGATTTCCAATATATCGCGAACTCTCTTTCCGCAAATCCTCGAACACCCCACCCTGTACAATGCCATATAGCATCTGATCATTCCGTGTTTTTACCGCAATACATTCTTCCGCCCATCGATGTGTGCGCGCGAGCGCCTGCTTTTGATATTCATATTCATGTTCCGGTGATGTGCATTCATCAAACGCAAGAATAATATCCGCCCCGAGCTTCTCCTGAATCTCCATCGAAAGCTTCGGTCCGAGGAAACGCTCCCCGTCGTCAGTCATAAAATATGCCCCCTCTTCCGTAATCCTCACGAGGTTCTTATCTCGCATATTCCTTTCATTATGTATCAGGAAATCGTCTGGAGGGAACTCTCGGAATCCTGGCGAGCTTGGTATTCGACGAACGTCGGATTCGCCAGGATGAGAGCGTAGAGCGGCTCTGTCCGCAGGAGACGGAGAACGCTCGGTCCCGACAGATGAATTCCTGATACCCCCCACTTTCCCTACTCCGTGTTCCCTTCCGAACCCCAAACTAAAAACCTGAAAGCCCCCACTGTCAGTCATAATCACCATATCAGGAGTATTCATCTCCGCATGAAGTCCCTGAAACTTCTCAATATCTTTGCCTAACCGTTGCCACAAATGATATGTGTTCGCGATAATGAGCTGCACCCTCGCGTCCTTCATTTTTTCCGCAGGCAAACAGCGCACCTCCGCGTGCGTTCCCACGATCGCATACGCGGGTGTTTCCACGGTTCTCCCGCTAAATGTTGTGAGCGTCCCGCTCCGCGCACGAGAATTGTTATCTTTTTTGAGTATCGAAAACATACCTATATAGTAGAACGTACAACACCAATTTTTATTTTACAAACATTAATTGACAAACATACGATAATTTGTTATAATTATAAAAGATATTAAAAATACTTAATAAAATAATTTACGAATCAAAAGGAGGTCCTCGATGAAAAAAATATTTTTTATCGTATTCGTTTTCAGTATGCTTTTCACCGGATGCATTGAAACAAAAAGAGAAAGTTCCGAAGTTCTCTATGAAAAAGCAACCGTGGTTGATCTGGTATACACTCCATCGACTCACGGCAGCGGCATATCCCCCACCATCGATATGAATCTTGATCTCGGGGTCAGTTTCACTTCCGTCGATGTTGAGGAGCGTTACGCGGTCGTGTTCCAATGTCAGCACGGAAAATTTATAATCCAGAATGATCAGAAACAGGCAAAAGAATTATGGAACCGGCTGAAACAGGGACAGGAGGTGACCGTGTCATATAAAGAAGAATTTGAAACAACGTACGACGACGGAAAACCTATTGCCCGAAAGTTGCTGAAATATGACTTCCTTGACGCAAAGTAGTTAAATAATTTTCTCTCTCAAGAGAGACCCGATTCATTTTGAATCGGGTTTTTATTTTTCTTTCTGCCATACTCAATACTTACTACTTAATACTATATACTCTCTTCTACACCACTTCCTTCTGATAGCACGACTCACAATACACGATCTCCGGCCTTTCGGGTGAGTACGATGTTTCGAACTCATTTGTGCATCCCGGTTTCATGCACTTCCGATGCCAGAGTTTCAGGGGATTTCTTTTTCTTAATCTCAAGACATTTCGGCAGTTTGAACATAATGTTGGAAGAGGAATATTCATATCCCTTAATAAACGCAACTCCTCGGGCACTATTTTGAATACGCGCGTGCATCGATGATCGCACTCTCCTTTGTCGGCGCACGCAATCGCCTCATTCAGAATAGAATCATCTGTCTCCGCAATCGTATCGGGAAGTTCCTCTGGTTGTATAGTCGCAACATGCTCCGGTTTGATCCCTTGAGAAAGAGGAAATCCGAATTCAAGAAGCTCTTTTCTTGTTTTCGGCACAAGCTCATTCGCCGTACTCGTGTCATATGTGAAAGGCGCGATCGCCGACGGGAAGAATTCACCGAATGTATATACTTTTCCTTTCTCATCCATATACGGCATTGCCTTCATATGCGCAATAATTTTCGGCACAAGCGCTTCGTATTCTTCTTTCGAATATTGCCTATTCAGAATGCAATGATGTTTGTTCCTCAAACTGATACATCCGAAAAGATTCGATGATCCATAACAATCAAACGAATAATACACATCATGACTCTGCTGGATACGGCTCGAGAATAAAACATTTTTACTCCCCAATCCGCACGCGACGGATTCGTATATCATTTCCGAATTACCTCCAGTCGAATAGACATCATAACTATCTTTAAATCCCAATCCCCCCTCAACTGCATATTTCAAATTTTCCGCGCCGGAACTGATCCAAAAGCAATGTCTACAATTCTTCGAACTTTCGATAATGTCACCCGTGCAATCAATACTCTTCGAAAGAAACGCGTGCCGATGCGGAGATGTGAGCTTCAGATCCTCCCAACGCTTCCGATATTCCTCAAGCGATCTCCTACTTCCGATATCCATCTCCTGTATTTTCTTTTCATACTCCTCTTTCGTATATTGATCGTTAAATATGCAATATTTTTTATTTCGAAGATTCACGCATCCGAAACAGTATTCACAATTTCGGCAATCATAAAGAAACTGTGAATACATGCAATTCTCACATTGCTGTGCGTGCGCAACACGGAAACATTTTGCGCAATCCACGCAATCATATAGAAATTCACACCCTATACTTTGAAGCGTCTCACCGCAGTTTTTGCTTGAGATAATAAGCGTCGAATACACGCTGTCCTCCGCTTTATATCCTCCGGAACACATATAACAGTTCTTGCACTCGACGGCCGATGCGCAATAATCGCAGTTTACCGAATTCGTAATATCGAGATTCTTAAGGGGCACGACTTCCGAAATCTCTTGAAATTGTTCGAAGAAATTTTTTGAAAAATCATATTCCCGTCCGTAATCCATCGGATTCCATTCATCGCTCCACCAATATTTCGCATCATAGACTTTTCTTTTCGACTGAGGAGAAAATTTTGCAATAATATCTTCCGTGTGTCCCGGCACATTGCACTTCCTTTTATAGAGACTTAAAAAATTTACCCACATAAGCCGCCGCATCATCCTACACTCCGGACACCACGTTGGAGGAGGTACATCGATTTTCTTGTAGAAATCGAAGTCCTCTGGTTCGATAACAAAATCAGCTTTACACGATTGACATTGTTTTGTTTCTGCGTTTGTCATACTCGATACCTAATACTAAATACTTACTACTTTATGCTCATTATACCGCCTTCCTGCTTCTCACAAAAATCTTCCGCATCTCCTCAACAACAATGACACTTAAACCGATAAGCACAATAATCCCCCAGTCCGCAAGCGAGAGTGCGGTGGTTTTAAGTATCTTTTGAAAAAATGGAGTATACACCGCAAGAAGCTGAAATCCTATTGATGCAATCGTACCGAATACAAGATAGGGATTAGAAAAAGGATGCGAGCTAAAAATCGACTTCTTCTCCGTTCTGCAATTCCATGCATTAAACCACTGGAATACCGCGAGAGAAGTAAGCGCCATCGTCATGCCTTTCGTAATATCAATGTGGAATACCCGACTAAAGAGGAACAATGTTCCTATGACCATAGGCACCGCCATGATAAAACTTCTCAGAAACATCGCTTTTGTGAATATATTCTTCGAACGTACGAATTTTCTTGAAAGGAGCCCCTTCTCTTTCGGTTCCATGGCAAGCGATACATCAAGGAACCCGTCAGTCACCAGATTCAACCACAATATCTGAGCGGGAAGAATTGGGAGGGGAAATCCTATCGCAAGCGCACTGAGAATAACAAGCAACTCGGCAAAATTGGTCGAGAAAAGATATAAAATGACTCTTTGCACCGTCTTAAATATATTTCTCCCCTCCTCTACCGCTGCAACCATAGTGGCAATATTATCATCAAGAATAATGATGTCGGACGCCTCTTTCGCAACCTCAGTACCAGTACGTCCCATAGAAACACCAAGATCCGCCGCAACAAGCGAAGGCGCATCATTCACCCCATCTCCCGTCATCGCAACGATCTCTCCGATATCCCTATATGCCTGAATGATAAGAAGCTTATGTTCCGGTGTGACACGCGCGAATACGCTTGTGCGTGGAAGTTTCTCTCTTAATTCATCCTTGCTTAATGTTCGTATATCCTCTCCGATCAGCACCTCATCTCCTTCCTTGTAAATCCCCGCATCCTTCGCGATAGCAATGGCGGTAAGTTTGTGATCGCCGGTAATCATCACTACGCGTATTCCTGCCTGAATCACTTGGCGCACAGAATCTCTCACATTTTCGCGCAATGAATCCTCAATCCCATAAAGCGCCACAAGAGAAAAATCATCTATATTTTTTACGTTCTTTTCTTTCTCTCCTTTCGGAATTTCATATGCCGCCGCAGCAAGTATGCGCATACCGTCAGAAGAAAGAATTCTTATTGCTTCTTCTATTTTCTGCATCTCCTTTTCTGTAAAAAGTTCTTGTGTTCCGTTCTTTCGTATATTTTTGCAAAGAGAGAGTACCGTCTCGGGCGCACCTATGATAATTACAAACTGAGAGCCGTCTTTCCGTTCTCGAAACACTGCATGATATTTTGTCTCATGATCGAAAGGAATATCGACAAAAACGGCATCTTCTTCATCTACGCGCTTTTTTGGAAAGCCTAATTTCTCTCCAAACACCGAAAGTGCGGCTTCCGTCGGATCCCCAAATGTTTTCCATGTCTTTGTAGTATCGGAAAAAACAGCATGCGCTTCAATTCCTGATGCGGCGGTACGCGCGGCAAAAAAAACTTCTTGCATCCATATATCGTCAGGTTTTTTTCCATCCTTCAAGACATTTCCTTTTGGTTCATATCCGACACCTGAAATATCGAAAAACGAATCACTCACAAAAAGTCGCCTCACCACCATCTCATTTCGCGTGAGAGTGCCCGTCTTATCAACCGCAATAATTCGCGCCTGCCCCAATGCCTCTATTGCTTGAAGTCTTTTCACAAGTGCATTCTGTTTCGCCATACGGAACATGCCGCGCGCGAGCACAATAGTAAGAACCGCAGGAAGTCCTTCCGGTACGATAGACACCGCAAGCGATACTACGGTGATAAACATGTTTCCAAGCGGTTGTCCCAAGAAAATACCAAACCCGAATAGAAGAGTAAGTGCGCCAAGTATCCCTACGACAAGTAATTTCGAAAAATTCCTGATGTCCTTCTTAAGCGGTATTTCCGTATCAATTGCCGCAATGGCGGAACTTATTTTCCCGAGCTCTGTATCAAGTCCCGTTTCAACGACAATCGCCCGACACGTACCGCTTACTACATTCGTCCCCCTGAATATCATATTTTTCGTATCGGAAGGAGAAACATTTTTCCCATCCATGAGCACATTCGATTTTTCGACTGCGCCGGATTCTCCTGTAAGTGCTGCTTCGTCAACTTTAAAATGCCTGAATTCTATGATGCGCGCATCCGCCGGAACCTTGTCTCCCTCCCGAAGCATTACAATATCTCCCGGCACAATATCCTTATCAGGAATGATAATCTCCTCTCCATCACGTATCACGGTCGCTTCCGTCTCAATGAAATGTTTGAGCGCCTGAAGAGTCTTCTCCGCTCGTCCCTCCTGAATAGTGCCTATGAGAGAGTTCAGAAAAATAACCCCAAGAATAATACCGGCATCGACATATTCCCGTATCCAGAACACAATAATGCAGGCAACAAGAAGGATATATACAAGGGGACTTTTGAATTGGTCTAAAAATATTAAAAAAAGATTCCTCGATTTTCCTTCGGGAATCGTGTTGTCTCCGTATAAAGAACGTTTTGAAAAAATATCTTTTTCGCGAAGCCCGCGAACGGCATCAGACTGAAGTGATTCAACGATATCGTCGACAGTTCGTGCGTGCCAATAATCCATTACTCCTTGTGCGCTTCCCGCGCCATCATTGACCCATAGATATTAAACAGGGTGAATATAAGACTCAATACAAGAGGACCAAGGAGAAATCCCGCGGGACCGAAAAATTGCAATCCTCCAATCACACTCAAAAATATAAGAAATGGATGAATATTCACCTCACGCTCCATAAGTATCGGACGAAGCACGTTATCAATCATGCTGACAATAAGCGCTCCCCACGCGAACATTCCAAGCGCAAAGATAGGCGCGCCCGTAAGCGCGAGATATAATGTCGCGGGAAGCACCACGAGCATCGTTCCCACGAGTGGAATAAGCGCCGCAACCACCGTCACAAGTCCCCAAAGCGCGGGGCTCGGCACGCCGAATATCCAAAATCCTATCCCCGCCGCAATTCCTTGCAGTATTGAAACCACAAGAGTCCCCTTCACTACTGATCGCGTCGTCTGCGTGAGCGTCTTTACAATCTCTTTGTCGTATCGATCCTCAAGCGGACTATACGTATAAAGCGCCTCCTTCATTTTTGAACCGTCTTTGAGGAAAAAGAAAAGCGCGAGAAAACTGATGAGCACACCCGTGAGTATTTGTGTCACACCAGAAAAAATAGGGCCGATATTCGTCACAACCCATTTTGAAAGTTGCGTCGCGTACGCGGAAAAATTAAGTGACGTCTCGGGGAAAAATTGATGCACAAAATTTTGCGCGAAGGCAAGAGCACTGTCCGTGCCATTCCGAGTCAACACCTCATAAAGATCTTTCCCTTCATAAAACACCTGAGTCCCGAAAAACCAAAGAGGGATAAGAATGATAAGGAATACGAGCGCGGTGGTAAGAAATGCTGAAATTCCCGCGCGTTTTTTTCCGACGAGATTTCCCACTTTTTTTTCAAGAGGTTCAAATACAAGCGCGAATGCCCCCGCAAAAAGGAGCGGATAGAGAAACGGGCGAAACACAAAAAACAAAAGCACAAGCGTCCCTATGAGCACCAAGAAGAAAAAAGATGTTTGTGTTCTCTTATAATCCATACTATCAATTATACCTCATACGACCGTGCGGCGTCGCGATAGGGACAATATTCGCATCGGCTTCCCGCGTTCGGAATCGAAGCGCCATCAAGGCACTTTTTTATCTCGAAAAGCGCATCCTCCACCCACGAATCGTTTCCTTTGTAGGAAAGAAGCTGGACGCTGAACTCAAGTTTCGCGTCAAACGCGGCCTTGTCCTTATTTCCATTCGCATACACGAAATATCCCGTGTCGGAAACGGCAAATCCGTTTTTCCGCATAAGCCATTGATAAATCTCCATCTGTCGCTTATATGACGCGCGATAGTCGGCATCAAGCGTGATCTCGGCATCGGTTGAGGTTGCCTTATAATCAACGACGATAACCTCCCCCTTTTTATTCACCCAAAGATCATCCACGGCGCCAGTGATGATAAGATTTGTCGGGCGATGAAAGAATTGCACCCCTTTGAAATTTTCCCGCCACTCATCCATCATGTCGTGTTGAAACGGAACGGCATCAACTCCGTATGTTTCCATAAGCGGATGACGCGAACCTCGAGCGCGATGAACATCAAATTCTTTTTTTAAAAGCGTATCAACGGCGGAGTTTAATGTGAAGGGAAATCCCGGCGGACGCCCAACTCCCAAACGCCGATCAAGATAAAAACAGCGGGGACACTCCGTGAATAATTCTATTTTCGAGCGCGAAAGCTTGAAAGGATCCTCACTCTTTGGATTATAGATGTTGCGGGTTCGTTTTCCGGGAATCGTCATAGTGCTCTTTTTTCAGGAACAATGAATGGATATAAATCTTTATCAATAGAGCGCTCAAAACACTTTTCTCCCGCGGGATGATCCCAATTCGCCCCCCATCCTCCATAGGGATATTCTCTGGGATTCCCTTCCCCGCTCTCCATTTCGAATGTTGCGCACAGGGAAAATGACTCGGAACCCGTCACCTCATATCGATAGGGCGCGCTCGTCCTTGGATCATTCGGAACAGAGAATCCCTTTATCGAATCATTAAGCGCCGAAAGATCTTCTGGAAGCGTTTGTTTTCTCTGCCAATAAGAAACGATTTCAGACTGTATCATTTGGAGGTTCGAGACGCGTTCTCCATCAAATCTTCTTGCGCGCTCTTTCGCGGGTGATCCGGCGATAAGAAATCCCGCGACAATCGACGCGAGAATGATTCCCGAAATAATATATACAAACATCTTCACTCGACTGCTGAAACCCGCGTTCTTGAGTTCCCAAAGATAATAACCGAATATCGAACCGGTAACGAAGAAAATAACGATCACTTTCAGCACAAATCGCATAGTAAGTTCCCCCTGCATGAAGTTCAAAAGCAGCGCCACGAAATCACCGAGAATAATAAGTGCCGCAGCAAACAACGTGAAATATAAAAGCCACTTCCTGATCCGGAGCTCCTTCTTTTCCGGAGCTACGCGATAATCCTTATTCAAGAACACATTTGTCGCGACATACGTGGGGAAAAAGACGATAAGCATCGCGATTGCCCACCGCATCGCCTCAAATGAGGCATTCATCGCGTAATAGCCGCCGAGCGCGTCGGGAAACCAGTAATTAATGCACTGAAAAAGAAGTGTTGAAAAACTGATGGCGCTCGCGTAAAGAGTCACAATCGACAACAAGTGAAGAAAAAAATCCTTCGGCGACGTTTCTGGTCTTTTTACCGTCTGTATTGTTTGTTCCATACAATCATTTTACACAAAAAAGAAAGAATATAAAACAAAACAAACACATTGACCAAAGAATATGATTTGTTGTATCGTAGAGGAAGATATTCACAAAAAAGGAGGAAGGAATGTTTAAGGCTATCTTTTTAGGAGAAGAAGCTGGATCCTTTTCGACATTTTACGAAGCGTTTTCGGCGCTTTATGAAAAATTAATCAAAAGTCAAAAAAAGGGGGTTTTCTCTCCACCAAAAGAAATTATCGCTTCTCTTACGTTCATTGAACACAACAACATTAAGATGCCGTGGTACAACATCGGCGACGTGGGAAGAGCGCTAGGGATGCTGCGAGAAGGAAAAAATAACGAACTATGCGAACCGAAAGTGATGCTCCCGATTGAAACATTCAGAGAAATTTTCCTTATGGTAAATGAGGGAGGAAGAGAAAGTATAGAACCTCAATTGCAGGAACTTGTAGCAAAAATAACTAAATAAAAACAGCGTGAAATCTCACGCTGTTTTTTTCACTCCCGACCCCTTAATACTTACTACTTTATACTCAATACTTATCCGATATATTTCTCAACGATACTATTCACAAAATCCCAGTTGAGGGTTTTGAAAAACGCTTCGATATACGCTTTTTTGTTTGTTCCATGATCCATAAAAAACGCGTGTTCGTACATATCCATCGCGATAAGCGGCGAAGCGCCCCACACGGCCCCCACGTTCTGCGCGTCCATGCCGTAATTATGAAGACGCATATCCTTCCAATCGTATGCGAGAATCGCCCATCCCCGCGCGGACATCCCTGTTGCAATAAAATCATCCTTCCACGCGTCATATGAACCGAAATCCCGCTCAATCATTTCAAGGATTCTCCCCTTCGCGACGCCATCACCTCCAAGAAGCGGAAAATAGGCCTCGTGAAGCTTCATTCCATTCACGGCGAACGTCTCCTGTCGCTTCAGTTCGCCAATCGCGCTATAGACCGCGTTCGCTTCCAACTTGTCCGCCGCGGAAATCTTTCCCTGTATCTCATTCGTCTTTTTCACGTATCCCTCATAGAGCTTCTGATGCTCCGTAACCGACTTTAAACTGATTCCTTCCAGATCTTTATCGAGCCGCAAAGGCTCCGCGCTATATTCTTTTGACATAAAATAATTAATTATTGGTTGACCGACACATATCATTCTACACGAATGGTAAAAAAATGCCCCACTTTCGCAAGTGGGGCATATGAAAAATATGTATTTGGAGGTTACTGTCCGAGGATGATAGGAAGACCATCTTTGCCGGAACCGATAATGACAATCTTTGCATTCGGGGATTTTGCAAGTGTTTCGGTCGCTTCGATGCCCTTCCATTTAAGAAGCTGTTCGCTGATTCCCTGTGAGACGATATTCTGGAAATCTTTTATACCTTTCGCTTCAATTCTTTTTCTTTCGGCTTCTTTTGATTCTTTTTGAAGCACGAATTCCATCCGTTGATTATCCTGATCCGCCTTCTGCTTTTCTTCAATTGATGCGGTTAAGCTTGCCGGAAGTATGATTCCGCGCAACGGGGTGCTTTCCACGATAATCCCTTTGTTTCCCACTAGTTTTTCAAGATCACTCACAATAGTAAGACCAAGTGATTCGCGGTCAGAACTGTAGAGCATCTTCGCCTCAGAGCTTGCCGTCACGCCACGCACCACCGATCTGAATTGAGGAATAAGGATCACATCAACATAATTCTCGCCAATCGTCCGATATACCTCAGGAGCACTATTAGGATTAAGTTTGAAAAGCGCACTTATCTCAAGATTTATAGTAAGTCCCTCTTTTGAAGGAACGCTCATCTCTTCCTTTATCTCCTGAGTTTGTACGCTCATCACATGGACCGAGGCAAGAGGATTCACTCCGTTGATTCCTGAAGTAAGAGGTTTTTCCGCCACGTTACCGAAAAAATCAACTACGCCAACGTGTCCGGCGGGAATAACTACGAAAAAGTTAAGGAGAATAAGAAACGCGCCAAAACCGGCAACAACTGATCCGCCCACTTTCATTCCCGATGACTCTTCTTGCTTTCCGGTTACAAAGACAGCAATTCCGACGATGAGCACGATGACACTGATGATGAAAAAAAACATAGAACCTCCAAATAATAATTAATAATTAGTTTTTTAAAGAATTTTCTTCCGGCGTTTCCGAAAGAAAATCATCTCCGCTATACGGAAATGCTGGGAACATTTAAGCATATAAAACAATAATTGTCAATACGTCGTGGGTACATATTGACATAAACTATATTTTAATATATAATAAACTCAGCATTAATTTAAACAAATTTATTTCATCACTAATAGGAGATTGATAATGAGAGTCAACCTAAAAGACGAAAAATCGGATATCATACAATTCATGAAAAGGATGTTTGAAACATTGAACTCCCTACCACAAAGTATCCGTCAGGACGGAAAAATGCGCACCGGCATTCAAGTTCTCGTGAGAGAACCCGATACAAGAAATCTTATTTTCTTCCCAATCGAAAACCCCTCAGAAGACGCAATGTTTTTCTCCGCGGAAAAAGCGATACGCTCACACATCATGAAGGATACATCATCGGAAAATACGAGCGATCCAATAAGAATGCGCTTTGCCGGAAGTATTGGCGTATATATAAATGAAATGTACGTTCAGATATCCATTTCCGGAATGAAGGCGGAAGAAGACGTTGCCTTGGGAGTAAGAGGATTGGCATATATATTCAATACAACGCCGAAAAATATATGCAAAAATGTAAAAAGCAACGGCGGAAAGTTACCGGAAAGCTTTTTCCAGAAAGATCATTATCTCAACAAATTCCTCGGATTGAACTAACGAATTTCATACCATTAATACCCGCTCTCAAAGGCGGGTTTTTTATATCCTCCGTTCGGTATCCTTGAAACGCACATCAAGTTCTTGGGCAAGCACGTTGAAAAGTCCTTTCAATTTCTCGTATCCCGCATCGGAATATGCCGAACCTTCGAGAATATATCCCCTCTCTTTTGCGAATGAAAATATTTCGCGCGCGAGGAGAGACGCGTACCCCTTTCCTTGATGTTTCGGATCCACGGAAAGGAATTTTATCCAAAACGTCTCATCCTCTTCAAACGGATTCCTTTCTAGTTCCCCGAGCCCCGCGATCTCCTCGTCTGCCTTTACGACGGAATAAAATTTATTTTCCTTATTTTCCTGCAAATTTCGCGGGTCGAAATAATGGAACACTCCCCCGTCTTTCTCGGAAAGAAACCGCGCGTCCTGCGGCAGCGATTCGCCCTTATAGATAACATCAACAAGATCCCGCGCCGTGAGGGTTTCCGTCTTCACCTCCTCCCTTTTTTCAAAATTATTTTCTTTCATATGAAATAACTTTTGTCTGGATGATAAAATCATTTTTGAACATGATTCACTTAATACAGCGTCATTCAATTATATTCTTCTTCCGACGTGCTCGCAAAAAATCCCCGCTTTCGGGGATTTTTCTTTATAAACCCTCTACTTTACAAACTATTCCGTCGTCTTTCCGTCAAAATGATCGGCGGTATCGGCTTCCGCATCCGCTTTCGTCGCGTGGATCGTGCCGTCCTTATGCTCCGGCGGCGAGTAGAGCGTGTAAAGCTTCATCGGCTCATCTCCCGTGTTTATTATGTTGTGCATCGCTCCCGCGGGCACGATAATCGCGAAATCATCCTCAACCGGCGTTGTGACACCATCTAATATCGCAACTCCCTTCCCCTCCTCAACGCGGATAAACTGCGCGAGTTCATGCACTTCCTCCCCAATCTCCTCGCCGGGGTTCAAATGCATCACGACAAGCTGCGTGTGCACCGCCGTGTAGAGAACCTTCCTAAAATTCATATTCTCCTTCGTTGCTTTTTCTATGTTGTCTATATATCCCTTCATATTTTTTTTCTTATATTGTTTCGACTTTTTATTTTCCTTTTATCCCAAGCTTCTTTATTTTAGCAAGAAATCGTTCCCGTTTCTCCGGAGACGCGGCAAGTACCCTTGAGATCGAGGATGTATAAACCGGCGAAATCCCGCAAAATTTCAAGATACCGTATTTAAGAAGACGGACACCGGGAATGACATACAGCGACGTGAGAAGATACGCGATCCGCGGCATTCCCATCGTGATGATGAGCCGCGCGCTTTTTCCCTTGAGAAGCCGGCGCCAGAAAATCCCGTTCTTTTTGTAATATTTGAACCCGAAACCGGGAAGAATCGCCCTGTCAAAAACCCCCTTAAGCCGCGAAGGAAAGGTTCCCCACCAGATGGGAAACACAATCACGATATGCTCCGCCCAACGGATATTTTCCTGGAACATGCGAAGATCCGGTTCAAGTTCCTGAATCGCGTTGTATCCATACTCCAGATTCGCGTTGAAATCCATTCGCTGAAGTGACTGAATTCGCACCTCGTGCCCTCCCTCCCGCGCGCCCGCTTCATACGAGCGAAAGAGCGCGCCGCAATAGCTCTCATCATCGGGGTGTCCAAGAAGGATAAATATTTTTTTATTCATAACAAATCAGATATTCCAATTATAATACCAACATTCCATCTTTATAGATAACTCTCTCCCTTCCATTGGAAAGCATTGCGGTAATCGTCCGCGGAGACGTTGAAACAATGTCCTGATGCATCGCCGAATCATTGAATCCTAGTTTTTCCCACGTTGATTTCTTCACGCGCGCAGGATTCCCGTCATAACACGAATGAAATGAATTCCCGAGCGCAATGTGCATATTCCCGTGCGGTCCTCCGATATTCTCATCATAGAGCGTTTCCGCCATGAATTTTGTAATACGCGAAAAACGCCGATCGGTCATGGAAAATTCGCCGATGCGATTGGCGCCAGAAACCCTGATGAACTCCTCAAGAAATTTCGCGTTTTTCTTCGCTTTCGCGTTCACGACGATGCCGTTTTTGAATTCGAGAAAAATGCCGGAAATAAGATGTCCCTGGGTGTACACGGGATTATTGAACCGCATCCATCCGTTCGTCCCGCGCCAATCAGGAGAAGTGAATATTTCAAAACTCGGAATATTTGCGCCTCCACCGCCCTCCCACCTCCGTTTTTTCCCCATCACAATACGGAGATCCGCATCAGGTCCCTTAACGTGCACCGATTTAATATGCAACGCATCTAACCTTTTCCGATATGCGGCTATTTCTTTCTCGACGCCCCTCCACGTTGCGATAGGATTTTTATCCTTAAGGAAACAGGCATTGATGATCTGGTCCCAATATTCTTTTTCCGAGAGTCCCGCTTCCCTTGCCATGGCCTCGGTTCCATAGAGTGCAAGCGTCCATGAAAACTTTCCCTTGTTTTCTTTTTCTTCGCGCCATTCGCGATACGGCTTAAATGCCTTGCTCTGCGCCATAATTTTTGCGGGAGGAATTCCTTTTAATGCTTCCATATCGGTATCGCTCAGAATAAATATGGAATGATCAATCTCATCGATAAGTCCGCGCAAGTATTTTCCCGGAAAAAAATTTATCTGGTGCGCTCGGGCATTCGCATAAAAATCGCGCGTGATATCAAATGTGCGATCAACGTTCGGCATATAGTGAGAGATTGTATTTCCTCCTGCTCTCGTGATGGCACGCAAAATCTCCACATAGAGAGGTTTTGAATATTCATACGCCGCCACATACACAACATCGCCCTTCCGGATTCCCCTTCCCCCGCCAAGCGCGAAGTTCACAAGTACATCGGCATACGCGCTGAGTATTTTTTTATCAGGATGGTACATAAAATGACGTATTTGGCGAAAACTACACAATGAGAAGCACGGCCGCGAGGGCGATCACAAGCATCACCCCGATGAATCCCACCGTTGCAAGCGCAAGAGACACCCCTTCTTTCTTATGTCCCTCAAGATAAAGAAGCGCGGGCTTCCCGAATACCACTACCGCCATAAACGCCGCGGAGAAAACAAAGAGAAGAAGGAATACCGCCGGAGCGAACGATCCCATCTTCTCTTCTATCTGACGCTCGCCTACATATTGCATAAGAAATGGAACCGCGATCACATATAACGCAACAAGGCACGCATTCCCTCCCGCGCGCGCAATGATATTTTTTTTATCCATAGAGACAGTATAACAAAAAAACCGCCTCATGTGGGGCGGCGGGAAATGTAAAACTCCGAAGAAAAAAATCTCTCAAGAACCTCGCAATGATTGAACGCAAGCGCCATGGAGCGTATTTCCTCTCTTGAAAAATATTGAAGCGCGCGCACCTCATCCTCTTTCAACACGGGAGTTCCCTCTATTGGTCCATAGAATACGGAAAGGTGCCACGGTTCTTCCTCTCCGGGAAGCTGCGTGATTCTATCCTCGAAAAATGAAGGGTGGAATATGACTCCAATCTCTTCAGCTACTTCCCTCACCACCGCGTCCTCCGGTGATTCCCCCTCGTCCGGCTTTCCGCCGATGAGCGCCCACTGTCCCTCACCTTTGTTCCGTATCCTCATTCCAAGGAGCACCTCCCATTTTTCGTTCAATATAATTGCACGTGAAACTTTTTTCATAGTTTATCCTCACAGAAATATACTTTCCTCATCCTACATCCCCGCGCGAAACAGGTCAAAAAAACACGCGAAAGAAAGCATGGTTTCCGCACGTAGTATATAATACGGAAAAAGGTCAAAAAAAACATTCAAAATATATATGGAAGAAACAAAAAAGGAGATGCACGGGTGTTGCGAAACCATATGCGGAAAATGGTGCTGCAACGGAAAGGGATATATCTGGGCGCGTTGGATATTAGGCATACTCATTCTTGCCGTCGTATTCTCTCTTGGAGTGAAGCTCGGCGAATTTAAGAGCGCGATCTACGGATACGGACACGGAATCAAATGCGGAATGTATCGCAGCGCGTATCCGATGATGTTCAACGGATACTATGAC
Source organism: Minisyncoccota bacterium (assembly GCA_020059585.1). Taxonomy (GTDB): domain Bacteria; phylum Patescibacteriota; class Minisyncoccia; order UBA6257; family GWB1-50-10; genus GWA2-45-9. Next base: position 34,653 of record JAGVBU010000003.1, on the reverse strand, counting down.
GAGAGTTACGGGGATGATTTCGGTCCCGGAAAAATGATGCCTCGCGACAAGAATTTCTGGTATCTCGAAGAAAACACGACAAGTACGGAGAAATAATTTTTTCACTTGTTACAAAAACACCCTTCATCAAAGGGTGTTTTTTATTATACAAAGCTATCACGCGCATATACGCCCTAGCGCAGCAGACGCATACTTGATTTTATACAAGAAATATTTTATAATTTGTACAGTAAAAATTCACATATCGTAAGGAGGAGACGTGGAGAAATTCACGGTACTTGTCGCGACGATTGCGGTGTATGGCATCTATTTTTACGCGGGATATGATTATATCCGCGCGATAAAAAGAGAGTCATCTCCGGCTGTCGGCACATGGGGTCTCTTTTCCGTAGGAACGCTGCTCAGCGTGCTCTCCGTCTTTAAGGCGACGGAGATAAGCGTGGTGAGTAATGTGTTGAATGTCGGAGACTTTCTGATGTGCATTGCCATCCTCGGGTTCATTTTTTCAAAAAATCCGAAGATGTCGTTCGATCGATTCGATGCAATCTTCTTTTCTCTTGCCGGCGCCATCGTGCTCTTCTGGATACTCTCCAAAGATGCGATATGGGCAAATTATTTTTCGCAGGCACTCATCACGCTCGGATACTGGCCTACGATAAAAAAAGCGAGAAAAGAACGAAAGAGGAATGAGCCATACAAAAGCTGGATACTGTTCCTTGTATCCGCTATTGTCGCGCTCTATCCCGCGTGGATGAACGGGAATACACTGTCCCTAATATACTCCATAAGAAGCATTATCATTATTCCAATCATGCTTCTTGTATTTCATAAATATTCAAAAACCGCCCCTGCTTCATAAAAGCACGCGGTTTTTTTGTAGCTCTCCAAGCCGCCTTATCGTATTTTCGGCCTCTTGATGACCTGCACCACTTTTCCGTTGATCATAAAGTCATCGTCTTCGTGGATATAAATAGGAGGGAAATCTTTCGTTGATTGGGACATAAGAATCACCTGATTGTTCTTCTTGTCGAGATAGAATTTCTTTATATTCGCCATCCCGTCGATAATAGAAAGGACGATATCGCCGTTCCGCACATGCTTATCGCTCACATCAACGATAACATAATCACCGTCCTCGATCCGCTTCCCGCCAATCTCGGCACGATTCATACTCGGTCCCGAAACCTTGAGCGCGAAGAATCTGGGTTCTTTCGTTTTTACAGGAGCAAGGAGAGAACTTGAAATACGCAAAAATCCCTCAATATTCGTTTCCGCGAATATTTTCGCGGGACCGGCGTTTGCCGACCCGAGAATTGGAATAGTGAGAAGTTTTGTATTTCCGGAAAGACTTCGTTCCCATTCCTGTCTTGTTTTCTTTATAAGACCCTTTATCTTGTCTATTTTAATAAGCCCCTTCGTCTCAAGCTGGAGCAAGTGATGCTTTATCTTCTGAGGCGAAGACTCGCCGATAAACGACCCTATCTCACGGAGCGTATATTGACCGAGATTTTTTTCCTGCGCCGCGCGGAGAAGCGCTTCTTGTATTTTGTGCATATTCTAAATATAGCATATTTTTACGGAAAGTTATACACAGCCGTAAAAGTTGACGGGATTGCATACAGGACTCCCCTAGTGCACTATAAGTGAAGATTATTAAAAACGGAGGAATATATGAAAGGGATAGTAGATGGTGTAAGAGCATCGTATAACAAGATTGCGAATGCGTATTTTTCCGGCGCTCGATTCTTCAACGAGGAAATTATGCACACCGGACTCATTTCCATCGCAACACACTACGGTTTCCAATTCAAGGGCGCTACGGTCCTTGACCTTGGATGCGGTCCCGGAGGACTTATGAAAGCAATGGAAACGCGCGGAGCACTCACGTATGGATTAGATATCTCAGACAAACTGCTCGCGATCGCGTCCGAACGCGGATGCACCAATTTGACGCTTGGGTCAATGCATCAAGCAGAAAAATATTTCAATCCTCACACATTCGATGCGGTATTTTCGAATTTCGCCTTGCATTATCTTCCGAAAGAGGGTCAGGCACATACTGTTCGGGCAATATATGAAATTCTGAAACCCGGAGGATTCTGGATATATTCATGCTGTCATCCTTTTTTCATGAGACATTGGTATATGGACGAACAAACCGGACAATTTACGGGACGAACGAAAAATTACTTTTATCCCCTAGATATCGACGTATGGGGAGAAAAGGAGTTCGGGGAATCACTCCCTCTCTTTCGCCTCGACTGGCCGGAAATACATCTTATGAACCGAAGCGCGGGATTCGATGTCCTTGAAATGAGGGATGCCGTTCTTCCGAGTAACATCGAAAAAACTGTTCTCTCAAAAACAAAAAACAAGGAAGTCGTCGAACTTATACAATTATTCAAAAAGAACCCCTTCGGGGTCTTTGTAGCGGCAAGGAAAACCTAGCCGCTTTTTTATTCTATGCTTCGGATATCTTTTATGAGTTCGGGAAATTCCTCCTGCCTGAAATGTCCCCTGCCGTCGAAGGTTATGGGGAGCGCGTGTGGAAGCGCTTTCAGAAATTTCCGCTGCTGGAAGTAATCAACTACCGGATCATCCGCGCTGTGATATACGAATATCTTTCCCCCCTGCTCTCCAAAAAGACTGAGCGATTGCGGAAGCGCGAAATCAACAAGCGATTCGTCGCTCCCCTCGTCATCAAAAGGAGCACCCAAAAGAAAAGTCGCCGCAATCGTGACTGGAAGTTTTTTCTCCGAAAGATATTTTGCGAGAAATGTTCCGCCGAGCGAATGACCGATGAGAATTACTCCGTCAGTAAGAAAAGGGATGAGTTTTTCAAACCATATCTTCCACTCCGCATACCGCGCATTCAGCGCGTTCGGCATGCGCGGCGCGATAACCTCATATCCACTCCCCAACCGTTCCTGCAAGGTTGCCTTCCAATCTTTTCCTTTAAAATACTCAATGCTATCAATCTTAAAATTTTTGAGAAACGATACATATTCCTCATACGTCTCAAAGTTATCTCCTCCGTGGATTATCACAATTTGTCTCATAACCGCATTATATCAATAAATTGACATTCCTTCTATTTGTTGCAACCATAATCGAAGTTCCATATAACATAATTCAGGATAAATATCATGGAAAGATTGATTTCTGACATCGAAACCATCAACGAAAAGATTAAAGAGCTTGTAAGAAAGAAAAACGATCCCACAAGAAGGAATCCGAAGAGAACGCTTGTATTTGAAGAAGATATCTTAATGCTTGTGAGAAAAAAAGAAGGTGTTGTTGCCGTTCTCAAAGGATTTTGAGATTGAATAAAACTAAAAATACCGCATATGTGTGCGGTATTTATTTTTATCGTTACTTCACACTCGTAACCGATGTGATGAAATTCCGTATCGCAGGATCTTCCAGAGAATTGCACACTATATCAGCAATTGAAAAGTCTTCTTCTTTTGTATATTCCGAAGGAATCGCGCATGTTTTGCATCCTGCGCCGCGCGCGGCTTTTATACCGTTCAGTGAATCTTCGAAAACGATACATTCATCTGGAAAAACACCGAGACGCGAAACGCACGCGATATATATTTCCGGGTCTGGTTTTCCCTTTTTTACCTCATCACCCGTGACAACAAACTCGAATTCCCGACCCATATCGAATTTTTCAAAAAGTATATCGACAAGAAATTTTCGTGATGACGTCCCGATACATTTTCGTATCTTTTCTTTTTCAAGAAACACCAAAATAGTATCAAGTCCTTTAAGTTTTTCCACTGATTCTTTATATACACAAATCAATTCTTTATCCTGCTCTTCAAGAAGCTCTTCAACGTGCTCATTCCTGCCCCATAATTCATTCAAACTCTCCATAACTTCTCGCGCTCGCTTTCCCATAAGTGTCCGTTTTATATCATTCGTAAACACCATACCCCGTCGCGCGAACATTTTCGTCTGCACGATGGAATATGCCGATTCTGTATCGAACATCAATCCGTCCATATCAAATATTGCCGCTTTAATCATGTTTTTTTGAAATAAAGTTGAGATAATTTTTTGAACGCGGTTTGAATTCACCATAATGAAGCACCTCAAATCCATGATCGTGAAGAAGCGTTTCCATTTCGTGTTTCGTATAAAGACTGAAAAGGCGCGGTGATTTGACGCCCGAACTTTCCCGATAAATCTCCCCCTCGCCCTCGATCATCCCGAAATCGAATATTCCTCCCTTTTTAAGCACTCTTCGCGCCTCCTCAAGCGGCGCGTGAACGTCCGCCTTCGAGATATGAAGAAGCGCGGTATATGCCCATACTCCGTCAAACGATTCGTCAGAAAAAGGAAGATGCATAAAATCCGCGCGCACCGATTCAAACCCCTTTTCTGACGTCATCGCAATCATTGTTTCAGACGCATCGAGGCAAACGACTTCCGCGCCCCGATCACGAAGAAAAACCGCATCCCTTCCGGGACCGCTTCCGATATCAAGAACTCTTCCCTTCCCCGTAAAAGAAATGAATTTATCAAAAACCTCTTTCGGAAACAAATCCCAAAATTCAACCGTCTCATCATCATAATCTTTCGCTAGCGCGTTGTATGTATTTATCGTTTGTTCATCCATATTTTACAAAAAACTACATTTCACCGAAATCGGCAGATGATCCGCGCCATCTGATTGTTCGACTGCAAATGAATCGAACTGAACATCTTTCGTGCCAAAAATATAATCAAGTCGGTAAATTATTCCTTCCGGCCTACAAACGCGACACCCGTCAGGATAAACGCTCCACGACGGTCGAAAATCGCTCTTATCCGCATTCGTAAGCTTTTCTTCCATAATTTTTATTGCACCACTCTCGGGAAGCGCATTAAAATCCCCCGCAACAATCGCCCGTTCTTTAGGAACGATTTTTAAGAGGTTCCTCGTTTGGAGTTCCTGAAGTTTAGAAGGTTTTTGATGAGTATGAAAAAGATGCGTACTAAAAAAACTGAGAGGTTTTCCTTCGATGTCCAATACCGCTTCAACTGCTGTTCTTGAGTTCTCTTCGGAAAGTATATGAACTTTTTTTTCAAGAATTTTATATTTACTTACTATCGCGTTTCCCCAGTCAATTTCCCGTCCGCTTTGCTGTTCAAGAAGCGAGATAGGAAATCTCTCCGTCGTAAAATACACCCATTCGTATCCAAGCTCTTCCGCAATTTTACCAGCAATGTTTCCTGTACCATCAACTTCCTGAATCACTTCCTGAAGCGCAATCACGTCCGCGTTAGCACGCTTCAAAAAATAGAGGATATCATCCATATATTTCCCTCCCCATATATTCCAAGAAATTACTCTCATAAAAAAATTATACAACGAACACCTCCTTTTATAAAAATTCCGTTGCGTGATGCAACGGAATGATGATTAGCGGCGTCCCCGCTCCCGTACCGACCCCCTTTTTGTCGGAGTCTTCTCTGGAGATTTTCCCTTGTCGGGAACTCTTTCCTTTCGCGGCGACACCCCTTCGCGTGTTCTTTCTTTTCCCGAATTCGTGCGTGGCATGATGCGTTTCTGTCTTTCTTTTTCCGCGTCGTTATCTCGCATCAAAGATCCTTCTTTCCGTATGAAGCCCCTTCCGCCCATAGTATCCCGCGTGCGTGGAGGAGGTCTGTATTTCACGTTCGGATGGATATACCAAGGGCGAATATAACGATCATTCCACCATCCTATCGTATGGCCATTCCAATACAGCCCGAATCGGTACCATGGATAATTCCATGGAGAATAATAAGAGCCGTAATGACGCCAATAAGGATAAAAATAGAAATCGGAATATCCCGGATAAAAACGATAGTCGCGGTAGCGAGGAAATATGACAACCGATACATCATACGAAACGGAATCCGTGGAAATCACGGCGTGTTCCCGTTCTTGTATGTGGAGCGAAGTGTAGCACCCCGACATCGCGAACACGAGCGCAAAAAACACCGCAATAAACGAAATGCGTACTATTCTTTTCATGGCGCACCTCCTTTCTTCTCAGCGCGTGCATATTAGTTGATGTGAATCCTTCTATTATTCAGTGTAGCAGATCGGAAGGACGAATTCAGAGTATACCCGCTCTCCTCAACACCGTATGCACTGAGTGGCGGAAGCGGTGCGTTTTCTTCAACGCGGCATGCGCCTGCTTTTTCGTGATAAATCCCACCGTCACTTCGCGCGCAAGACGCGTCGCGTCAGGATGAAATCCGAGCATTCGCCGCGCTTTGCTTTCCGCGGCGCGCGCAAAGAGACATGAATTCGAATTCGATTCAATAAATGATTCTCTTGAAGGAATCTTCCAACCGATTTTTTTCAATATTGCGCGCGTGTCCTTGCTTGTTCTTCCTAAAAGAAACGGAAGATGCACTACATATACCGAGGGTTTGCGCGCAAACGGCTTTAATTCCCGTATCGCCGAAAATACAAATTTTTTAGATGACGTATTCTGGCTGAGTCCCGCCCATTCGTTGATGCCGAGTATCACAAGACGAACACCATGCGCGATTGCCTCGCCATAATACGCGCGAATGATCATTCTCCTGCAAAGCTGGCACGTGCGAACGAACGGAAGCGCGTGAACGCACTTGATGGAATAATGGCGCCGATCTTCCGCGTACCATGTTCTGAATTTTTCTCCGAGCGCGTCTGATTCTTTTTCTTCATAGAGCGCGGCGGTCTTTCGAAAGCTTTCCACGTCTGAGGGACGCATATATTTTCTCGCGTCTATTTTTTTATAAGGAACGCTAAGCTGTTCCGCGACGCGCCGCGCGCGCGGAAAAATATGTCTTGGATAATATCCCGTATCAAGGGAAAACGCGAGAGGCCGAAATCCCATCTTTTTTACCTCATATAACACCGCGGTGCTGTCCTTTCCTCCCGAGATTCCCACAAGCGCGTCATATGCTCCCCTTCCGCTTCCTTTGAGTGACTCTAAAAATCGCTTTTCTTTCTTAAGAGGCGCTTTGGCAAAATCTCGCGCGTATCGTTCGCATATATCGCATAATCCGGATTTTCCTATATGACACGCGGGATTTACATTTGAATTGACGCATCGAGCACATTCTCGAGGGAAGGTGCGCGCCATTATGTCCGCGACAATACGCTCTTTCGGTAGTGCTCCCGTATTAAAAGAAATATGCGCGATTTTTTTCACGTTGCTCGTGGAAAAAATTTTTTCTTCAATCATGCGTTCTTTGCGCGCGGCAGCCGTTGAAAGACGATCCCTTCGCGCGACACGCCGCGTCGCGTGAGATCCGCCCGTTTCGAGATACGCGACAAAATATCCCCTCTTCTTGAGGTGGACTGCATTTGCATATCCACGCGTGCCCGCAATCACGGCAAATTTCTTTGAAAATTTATTCCTGTGAATCGCCTCAAGTGTTTCCGCGATGATCGCCGGCGCGTACGCGTGCTTTAAATATGTCGAAAACTCACGCGCGTCATTCCGTGCCGCGTGAAAAGACATGCGAGCGCCATATTGATCCGCGAGCATTCGGATGAACGCTCTCTTCTTTTCGGGAAGATGATCTTTCATCGCCATCGCGGGATAGATGACGCAATGGGATGTTTCGATATATTTCGACTCCGGAATTTCCGAAAGAAGGAGACGCGCCACAGTCGTTTTTCCGGTTCCCGGCGCGCCGAAAATCGCGATACCCTTATATTTTGACGTGATTGAATGTGTCATAAGGAAAGAATGATTTCTCCGATAGCCGCGCGGAACGCGTTTATTGCGGATGAATTTTCGGGGCGTTTTGGAAATATTCTATTTGAAAGAATGGTGTATGCAATCCCGCGTTCGACATCGCACACGACGCATGTACCCGTGAATCCCGTTTTTCCGAAAGTATGGGGACCCGCATTACGCCCCATAAACCACTTCTGATTTAACTCCCACCCAAAACTCGCGAAATCATCGAGATGCGAAATCTGATTTGTTTCCATCATGCGAATTGTCGATTCGGAAAAATATCGGATCCCTCCGCGTGTTCCGCCGTAAAGAAGCATCTCGAGAAAATTAAGAATATCGGGAGCGGATGAAAAAAGTCCGGAAATACCGAGTATGAATTTTCTGTTCAACACCGCGGTGCTTTCGTCATGCACTTCTCCGTGAACAAGAATTCCTCTCCATAGATCGAATTCGGTCGGAATAATACGCTTCTTTTCAAAAACTTCCGGATGAAATGTCGAAGAACGCATTTCAAGCGGAGAAAAGAATTCTTCTTCCGCAAAAGTATCAATGTTTTTTCCGGATGCGTTCCTTAGCACGAGTCCGATAATGCACGCGGTAGAATTCGTGTAAAGATATGAAGATCCGGGAGGACGACGGAGCGGAGCGGACACGATCGCGGACACGATTTCTTCGGGAGTGCGATCTTTTAAAGACGACATCGTGGGCACCTCAAGATCGAGGGTATAAGAAAGAAGATGGCGAAGCGATACGTTGTCTTTTCCGTGATGATTCCCGAACTCGGGAATATAGCGCGTCACTAGATCATCAAGAGACACCACCCCTCGCTCCACAAGGAGCATAAGAAGCGACGCGGTGGGGATTGATTTCGTGACAGACGCCATGTCGTACACGGAATTATCTTCCACGGCGGGCGATTCTTCCTCATATGTATATCTCCCAAAAGGAAGCACCAACCTCTCCCCATCCGCGCGCACGATACCTATGACGCATCCGGGAAAAACATTCGTTCGAATGGCATCCTCTGCCCGCGCTGAAATGGAATGTGCTATCTGTTCGCGGAGCATAGCGGAAGATTAATATAGTTTTTTATTATAGATATCGAGCAGAAGTTTCCCCTCCTTTCCAAGTTCGGGATGCCCCTGATACATCGTAATACCGCAATTGATAGGCGCCTCATTCTTGTCCGTTGTTATGAACTGATCCCTGTCCCAATGTTCTAAATTTGCGCGGAAGGAAAGGATGGTGAGATGGTGGGAAATCACAAGCACGTGCTCTTCCGCGTGCTCCCGGACAAGGGTTCCAAGAAAATCACGCACCCGATCGCGGACATCCGCCTTGCTCTCGCCATTCAAAAATCTGTATTCATATCCCCCCTCCATCTTATAGAGAAGCGCCTGGAGAGGATTTTTGACATTGTACACCCGCCAATCATTAAACACTGTTGCAAGCCCGTGCTCCTGCTCACGAATACGCTCTTCATATACGGTTTTTACCTTCGCCAATTCTTTCCACTCGCCGCGGATTGCCTCAAAGGTTTGCCGCGTCCGCACATAGGGAGACACATATATCACCGAGGGAAATGGGATTGAGGACTCAAGTTTCTTTCCCACCTTTTTAGCCTGCAAAAGTCCCGCGCGCGTGAGCGGCGTGTCATAGTCGCTCATCGAAAGCGTCGTTTCGTGCCATATCTTTTCCGCAAGTTCCTTCAATTCCTCGCTTGGCCACGCTTCATCCTTCGCGTGCGCGAAATCGCGATCAAACACCGTGCAAAAACGATCATAATCCGCGTGAATCCGTTTCTTTTCTTTGAGTTCGTTATACGCGGACTCTCCGTGGCGTATAAAAGTGAGTGTATGCGGCCATTTCATATATATTCAGAATACCACGGATGACACATCGAATGCACGGGATTTAATTGACAAAAAAACAAAATAATTACATAATGAAAAACAGATTTTTCATTAAATTATAGAGAGGTTCTATGAAACTTTCAGGTATCGTAACCGCATTAAAAAACGGATGCGTGCTTCACGCTTTCCGTTCTGGAGGAGGATTGCGGGTGGTGAGAATCGAAAAAGAAAAACGCGGAGGAGATCTTGTGGGATATGGAGAACATCCTATGGCGGCAGATGCGTTTTCTCATGCAAACGAAGATTACCTTGCGGGGAGAAGGAAATATGAAAAAGTGTACGGAAAAATATATCCCCACTATCTTACCGGTGCAGTACCTTCTGGAAACGATCCATTAGACGCATGGATATACAAAGGATTTGAATTAGATGCGTACTACGAGGATAAAAAAATAGTAGTGGAACTCACCGGATATAATACGAGAATGCAGAAAATAAAAAAAGTTGGAACGCACTATAATAACATTAGAAAAGCGATCCGTGTCGCATTCTCTGCCGGCGCAAAGTTAATTGAATAAAAGACCGCACATTTTCCCGACAACTCTGTCGGGAATTTTTTATGTTTAATAACACCAAGAAAACAGCGATATTACAAGAATCATTAATTTTCGACAAACAAGAAAAGACTGATATCATTTATATAGATCAATAACAAATACACAAGAAAGGAGAGTAGCCGTGAAAAGCCCTCTTGTAAGACCAAAAATCATTCAAGGCGGGATGGGAGTGAACATTTCCGGATGGCTTCTTGCGCGAACCGTGTCGCTTCTTGGTGAACAAGGCACGGTATCCGGTGTTGCGCTTCAGCGCATCATCACAAGAATTCTCCAGAAAGGAGATCCCGGAGGACACATCCGCCGGGCGCTCGCGCACTTTCCGTTTCCATCGGTCGCCGAAGAAATTATAGAGCGATATTATGTGCGTAACGGAATTCCGAAAGGAACACCATTCAAAGCGACTCCTGTATTTACCGCTCATCCGTCACGTCTTCTTATCGCGCTTACGGTATGCGCAAGCTATGCATTTGTATGGCTCGCAAAAGAAAATAATCCGAATCCGATAAGCATCAATTATCTTGAGAAAGTGGCAATGCCCCATCCCTACGCAATCACCGGCGCAATGCTTGCCGGCGTAGATTTCATAACAATGGGTGCGGGTATTCCCCTTCAGATTCCGGAACTTATTAATGATATTGCCGAGGGACGTACTGCCCGTTATCGCATTCCCGTCATCGGAAAGAACATCACAAGCCACACAATGGCTTTTGAACCGGAAAAATTTTTCGGGAGTCCTCTTCCGATAATGAAAAAACCCGGATTTATTCCTATTGTCGCGTCGAATCTTCTCGCAAACATTTTCATGAATAAACTTCCGCTGGGAAGCGTTTACGGATTTGTAGTGGAAGAACCCACCGCAGGAGGACACAACGCGCCTCCACGGAAACCTATAGTGAACGAATGGGGTGAACCGCAACCTGTCTATGGAAAGAAAGATGAAGTGGATTACCGCGCGATGACGTCTCTTGGCGTACCATTCTGGATCGGTGGTTCATGTGCGTCACCCGAAAAGCTCGAATGGGCGCTTTCAATCGGTGCCGCAGGTATCCAAGCGGGTTCCATTTTTGCGCTTTCGGAAGAATCGGGAATGGATCCTGATATCCGCAGAAGAATCCGTACACGCGGTTTTAAAAAAACGCTTACCGTTAAAACCGATATGAGAATCTCACCTACCGGATTTCCATTTAAGGTAGTGGATCTCGACGATACTATCGCAAAACCGGAAGTATATGCCGCGCGAACGCGTATCTGTAATCAAGGAGAACTTGTGTCTCTCTATGAACGCCCGAACGGAACAATAGGTTCCCGGTGTCCAAGCGAACCCGTGGACAAATATTCCGCAAAAGGCGGCAATATTGCGGACGCAGTCGGACGCGGATGTCTTTGCAACGGACTTATCTCCGCCGCGAATCTCGGAGACGAGGAAGAACCTCCAATCGTCACCTTGGGCGATGATGTGCATTTTCTTCCATTTCTCATGGAGAATGAAGAAAGTTCCTACTCTGCCGCGCAAGCGATTCAATATCTATTAGGAAAATAAAAAAACTCCCGCCACTTTCACGTGGCGGATTTTTATAATACGATTCCCCTCTCACTTCCAATTCTTAATCTTTTATATCTGAATCTTGGCGAGTCTCTTTTCCCTTTTCGGGATATCCCCATCTCCAGCGAGGCGGCTCTCCTTTTTTATAAGCGATGCGGATAAATAGTGCGGTGAGAATACCTACGGGAATGAAAAACGTGAATGCCGCTTCTCTGTTCGATGAATTTTCATCAATTGTAAGTCCGCTTAATATGAGAAGCGCTACATACACGAACGTGACCACCCATCCCTCCCATCTGGCGGGGGTCCATCCCCATCCGTACCATTTTGCCTTAAACCAGTATCCTTCAGGATTATCTTTGAGATATTCAATATATTTCTTGAACATATATAAACAGTATACCAGAGAATACTAGCGTGTTCTCCGTCTGAAATTCGAACGCGCGCCGCTGCGGGAGGAGGAAAATCTTCCTCGGGGCGCCGGATTTCTTCTTGGATTGCGTGACTGCGTTGAGGCGTGGGCGCGATATGCCCGCTCGCTCGTTCGCGTGGGACGTGGAGGCGGCAGATCGGGAAGTTTCGATACGGGAAGCGCCTTTCTGATAAGTCTCTCAATTGCCTGGATATCCCTCCGTTCATCCGGCCGCGCAAATGAAATCGCGTGTCCATGTTCTCCCGCGCGCCCCGTACGCCCGATGCGATGCACATAATCCTCCGCAATCATCGGAAGATCAAAATTCACCACGAGTTCAATATTCTTTACATCAATCCCACGAGACGCGACATCGGTCGCGATCAGCACGCGGTATCTTCCCGATTTGAATCCTTCAAGCGCGTCGCGTCTCTGATTGAGTGTGCGGTTTGAATGAATTTCCGCGGCGGTATGTCCCAAAGTACGCACGTGCGCGGTAATTCGTTTCACGCTATGTTTCATTCTGCAAAATACCAAAATAGAACCGTGATAGTCATAGAGAATTTTCTCAAGAAGCTGCTGTTTCGATTCTTGAGGCACAAAAAATATTTCCTGCGTCACGTCTTTCGCTGTCGTTCCCGTCGGCGCGATTTGTATCTGCACCGGAAGTTTCATATACGCGCGCGTGATTTTCACGATCTCAATCGGCATCGTCGCCGAAAAAAGCATCGTGTGCCGCTCTTTCGGAAAGACCGTGAGAATGCGCTTCAATTGCGGTGCAAATCCCATATCGAGCATTCGATCCGCCTCATCAAGCACAAGCGTCTCAAAATCGGAAAATGAAACGGTTTTCTGTTCAAGGTGATCAATAATTCTTCCGGGAGTTCCCACAACAATATGAGGTTTCTTTTCAAGGTCCTTCAGTTGGCGCCACATTGGCTCTCCGCCGATAAGCGTTGCCGTACGAACATTAATGCGTACCCCGAGTTTTCTCAGTGTTTCGCTTACCTGAAGCGCGAGTTCCCGCGTCGGCACCACAACAAGCGCACGTTTCCCCTGAAGCCCATACTGTAAAAGAGGAATGCCGAACGCAAGAGTCTTTCCCGTGCCCGTCTGCGCGATGCCAATGAGATCCTTTCGCTCGATGGCGATGGGAATCGATTGCTCCTGAATCGGAGTAGGAGTTACAAATTTAAAATAATCAAGCACTCCCAAAACGCTCGGCGCGATTGAGAGCCCCCCGAATCCTTTTGATATTGGTGTCATAGAACAATCATCATACGCCCTAACCGCGAAAAACGCCATTATTGAGAAAAAAAACGCGAATTGGAGGAAAAATTTATCCCCGCATCACGTCAGCAATATTCACTCTGTGAAATAGGAGGGCTGATGCAATAAACGGCAAAGCGAAAAATGCGTTGAATACGAATACGCCTTTAACCCCCGCCGAACCCCAAGATACTTCCTTGGAGATGAGAAGCGCGATCGCGGGAACCAACACCTGCGCAAATGCCGCCATATACATCACCCACATCATTCTGCGGGGCCTCATCCACGTAACAACGGAGCCAATAATAATAACGGCAATCACGCCGAGATACATAAGATTCATCGGGTTGTCCTCATTCCCGATGATACCTACAGCGCCATTCACCCAGAGGAGAAGCAATATTCCAAAAAGCGCGGCTCCAATCGCCATACGCATTGTTTTTTTCTTATGCATGATATGCGTAGTATAACCGCTTTTTATCCATTTTGCCCTATATCGGCGACACCCGATCTTCGGAAAAGAACATAAAAAGCAAGAGTTGCCGGAACGGAAATCCAAATAACCCAAACGTGCGGGGAAAAAATCCATACGGTAATATCAATGACTATCCAGTGAAAAACGTAGACAAAAAGCGTGTGATTTCCGACATATCGTACGATCAAAAGGATATGTTTAACCACGTTTTCGCTCCGCGTCTCAAGAAATCGAAAAAGATAGACGAGGACGGAAAAAATAAAGAGACTGAATGTCATCAAATATGGACCGAGAGGAAATTGATAATCCGAAGGAAAGAATGATTCCTGTCGCGCAAAAAATGAAATTCCGTATGCGAGCGTAAGTACGCCACTTCCGATTAGAATACGAAACGTATTTTTCTCAAACCCAGTCTGCGCGAGAAAAAACCCCAAAATGAACGGGAATATCCAAAGTGCCACGGAAACAATGGAATATCCGTGCGCATAAAGAAACGCGATAAAAGGATGATCAAAAGATGGCATCGGACTCGCGTAGTTCATCGCGAAAATACCCGCAGCAAGAAGCAACATCCAAATCTTCGCGTATGGAATGCGCTTATGGAACAGAAGGAGAAGTGGAGCTAAAAAGAGAAGGATAGAATATGTCGGGAGAATAGTGATAGGAACGGAAAAGCTTTTGAACGCAAGGATTCCGGAAATCGAAAATGTCCCCCGCTCAATAAACTGGAGATAGAATGGCTGGGTCGAAAAATCGAAAACAAGGAACTTCGCGATATTGTAGAGATAATACACGAAAAGAAGCTGCAGGGCGCGATAAAAAAAACGGATTGATGATTTCCAGAGAGACGGACGGTGTGCGTAAGCGATAAATACAACACTCCCCGTGGTGAGTACAAAAAGAAAAAGTCCTGTATGAAGCACCTCTTTCGCAAGAAGCGCGCCCCACGGAAGCGAAAGATTGGACCAATTAATAAGGTGTACAAGCACAATACCGAACATCGCCAATCCCTTTATGTAAGAGACGAAAACGTTTCGTTTCTTCCTGTTCGGATGTGCGGACGCATGTTCCATTGATCTATCAAGAATAAGACAGTCCTATATGTTTTTTCAATACTACTCTCGTTGGCGCGGAGGAATGAAAGACCGACAAACCGACAACAAAGAATGTGCTATAATTGCTCCTATGGAAATCTCATTTGACGTTCTATGGTTCATCGGATGGTTATTCACGATAGGATATCTAAAACTTTCCTTCTGGAAAGGCGTTCTCGCCATCATCATCTGGCCATACTATCTCGGGAAACATTTCTGTAAGGTTTCCTAAAAACCGCCCTAGGGCGGTTTTTCTGCATCCAAATTTTATGCCCGTAGATATCATTCCGTTGCCATACGAATCGTTCCGCATTGCGGCACGGCTTCTTTCACAACATCGAATATATCATCGATTTTCGGCTCTATGGCGGTGATCGTTCCGCCATTCTTCAGTTTCACACTCACTTCTCTTGCGTGTGTCTGAAAAATGCCCTCTGCCTCGCAGTTCAGAACAGCCTCTTTCGCGCGCTCCCACGCGGTAGGCACTCCCACTTCCAGCACCCCATCCCCCGCGTCTTCTCTAAAAAAATAAACTGCCGCAATCACGACAATAAAAATAACAGCAAGTATCGTAATCTTTTTATTCATATTGTGATTATATCAAAAATTAAAACAGAATCTTTTTAGTACCTCCTTCCACAAAACTACATTCTATTCTTTTGAGAATCCTGACAATTCGCTAAAATCCTCCATCCACCCATTAGCGCTAATGGGTGGATGGTCGGAGTTCGAATCCCCGAAAACAAAAAGCCCCGATTAATATCGGGACAGTTGATTTTGCGAACGTTCCACCATGGCAAGATCTAACTGCTGCCGGACAGGCCTGCCTGCCGTCAGGCAGGGATTCCTTCTCCCCCACAATTTACATATTCACTTTGCTCAAATGAAATTGTTCCCCCGAAGCCACGGACTTTTGCTTCATCATGCAACGCATGCGCAAAAGTTCCGTTCGAATCCCTGTCATCAACAGAAGAATAAAAAATTGAGACACGCGAGGTGCCTCAATTTTTCATTAGCTGCCGGACAGGGATTCGAACCCCAATTACCTGATCCAGAGTCAGGCGTCCTACCATTAGACGATCCGGCAATATTTTATTTCTGATTTTCTTTTATTTCCCGTATTACTATCCTACCATTAGACCTGCCTGTGCAGGCAGGCAATCCGGCAATAAAAATAGAAAACAGAGATATCCTACCACCCAACTCCCTTATTTTCAACACATCCTAACCCTCTCCATCCACCCATTAGCGCTAATGGGTGGATGATGTTTTTGGGGAATTTCGGAGAATTACTACTCTTTTAAGAGATTTTCCCAGATATTCGGAAATGGAATTGAAATTCTTTTTATCTCCTCCGTTGTTGCGGTTTCAAAGGAGAGTTCGGTTTCTGCAAGCGCAATCGCATCTCCCGGAAGCGCCTCCGGCGCGCCGTATTTCACATCCCCCGCGATAGGACACCCCATGAGCGAAAACTGGGCGCGGATCTGATGGAATTTTCCCGTTTTCAGGTCTATTCTCACAAGCGAATATTTTTTTCCCATACGGATCGTTTCATACGCAAGCTCGGCGCGAACGCCTTTCTCGGATCTGCGCGCCTTGAGCCGCGCCGTATCCTTTTCGAGAAAGTCCACAAGTATACCCCTCTTCTCCCGAGGCATACCCGATACAATCGCATGATATATTTTCCTTATACGCCGTTCGCGTATCTGCTCGGAAAGCCGCGATGCTCCCTTGCTCGTTTTTGCAAAAAGCACAATTCCCTCCACGGGACGATCAAGGCGGTGGAGGAGCCCCAAAAATACATTCCCCTTCTTCTGATATTTTTCCTTCAGATATTTCTTCACCATCTCCATGAGACTTTCCTCTCCACTCCGGTCACCTTGCGTCAGAACGCCCGCGGGCTTCAATACGGCAATAAGATGGTTGTCTTCGTAGAGTATGCGGAGCATATATAATCTTTATTTTTCCCAGCGCGCGAATATGCCTGCGGGCAGAAGGCGTTCGCTTCCGCTTTCTTTGATGGAAAGTTCACCCATCGAAACGCGCCCTCCGAACCGGGCAGTGAGCGCGTCAAGATTGTTCTTGTACGCAAGCGCCGAATATCCCGACGCATAGCCGTTCACAAGAAAGAAAAGGGGGTTCTCGGAAAGTATATTATAGGTCGCCGAAAGTAATTCAAGCATATGGGTCTCTATCTTCCAAAGCTCCTGTTTCGGTCCATGGCCAAACGCGGGAGGATCCATAATGATCGCGTCATATTTCTTTTCGCGTTTTATTTCTTTTTTTACAAAGGCAAGCGCATCGTCCAATATCCATCTCACGGGCTTTTCGGAAAGTCCGGAAAGCGCGGCATTATCTCGCGCCCATCCAATCGCCACACGCGAACCGTCAACATGACATACCTCCGCTCCCGCCTTTGCCGCCGCAAGCGTCGCCCCACCGGTATATCCGAAAAGGTTTAACACCGACACGGTTCTCCCCGCCCCGGAAATTTTCTTTTCTATCCATTCCCAATTGGGTACCTGTTCCGGAAATACACCGGTATGTTTAAACGCGCTCGGACGAATCCAGAAACGCAATCCGCCAAGCTCAATACTCCATTTTTCAGGGACTCCCGATTTGAATACCCACCGCGCGCCCACTTTCGCGCGCACAAACGCGCCGTCCCGCTTTTCCCATTCAGATTCAGGAAGCCGTTTCGGCCATAATGCCTGCGGATCGGGGCGCGAAAGCACCACGGACCCATAGCGTTCAAGCTTGTCGCGCTCCCCGCTATCCAGAAGCTCATAGTCCTTTTCCGGAAATGTGGAGAGTATTGAAAAATTATTCATATAGAGGTGGGCAAATCTCTCGAAACAGCCCTTAAATTCGTGAATTGCCGCGCGAATATATCGCAACCTGTCGGGCAGAATATACCACAAAAAATCGATTTATTCAATAAAAAACGCGCGCATTTCTGCGCACGTCGTGAAACTTATTTCACAATACTGATATATGATTCGCTCTGTCCCGGTGTTGCGGTAATAAGAATCCGCTCTTTTCCGCGGCGAACGATCATTTGTCCATATCGTTCCTTCCGTTCGATACCCGTAAGCGGATGAAGAGGTTCAAAAGCAAAATATTCCTCGAATGCATCAAATATCTCTCCAATCTTAAGACCACTTTTGAGAATCTTAAAATCGTCAAAATTATCAACATTTGATGCCTCTCTCATCGCCTCATAGATTCTCTCCTCTTCGGAAAGATCTTCTTCGGGAGCGTTATAGAGATTAATGACGGGCGCTTCGAATTTCTTCGCGAAGAAATCTCGAATAGTCCGTATTTCTCCCGGGAAGAAATTCTCAAGAATCGCATCAATCGAAGATGCTTCCTCATCGAGAAGTCCGTCAAAAAGATATGCGGTATTCTGTATCTCAAGCACCGGCATATAATCGGATCTCTGGGAACAATGAGAAAATTCATAAAGTGCCGCTGTAATTACCTCGAAATAGGGGTGATTCTTTATTTTTCGCAATTTGAGCGCGGTGCGAAGCAATTTCGCGTAACGCATCTGATCACGAACCGACGCGTCGCTGAAAATCGAAGAAAGATTCTCTTCAAACCACTGCACTGACGTATTCATGGCATATTCCTTTTTTAAGGTTATATAAAAATCAATTATTACTATCTTATATTATACATCATAAATATAAAAAAGTAAACCCCCTGCGACGCAGAGGGTTTTAGATGGATTTCGTCGGGGTAGCGGGAATTGATCCCACAGGTGTCTTACTGCAGATAAGACGCCTCGATTCTCTCATACCCCGTAATATATTTTCCAAAGTGGAGTGTATAGGAAAGGCGTATCCGGGTCAACCCCGTGTGAAAATATAAAAATCGGCTATTAACGAATAGCCGACTGATAAAAATCCCCAATGGATCCAGAAAATTCAAGCACGTCTCCGTTATTTTCAAATGTATAATCGGCACCTTTTCCGATTTTGGGAATATGTATCTCCGTTGCCGCGCGTTCTTCTTTAAGAAACTGCTCGTATGAGATACCAAATTCCCCCACCTTCTCTTTTCTGTTCCGTATGCGCATGAATCTCGTATCTACGCATGCGGTTACGTATATAAGAAGATTATCGGGAAAAGAACGTATCATTGCCACGTCAGAATACCATCGCACTCCGTCGAAAATGACGATATCGGAAGCCAATGATCTGATACGCGCCTCTACCGCACGCGTCAACGATCCTTCGCCGAACATGGATTCCATTCCCACAGGAAGCTTTTGGAGATTCTCTCGCGTCGAGGGAATGTGCCACAAGTTCAAAGTTTCGTTCAGGATATCAGAGGATCGGATTCTCGTGTATGTACTTCCTTCCGCGTCGAGAAACTCGAAAAGAAGATTGCCCCACGTCTCTTTTCCGCTCGCTTTTTCTCCCACTATCCCTATGACTTTCATCGCATACCTCTTTCGTGTTGTTTAAAATCTATCCATACCGTACAACAGAACATCACAGCGCGCAAATGGCGCATATCCTCTAAATTGCATACAATCAAAGCATGCTGATAGATGACGTAACAATCGAAATAAAAGGAGGCGCGGGGGGACGTGGCGCAGTTGCATTTGATAAGAATAAACTCGCCATAGGGCCCTCCGGAGGACGCGGAGGAAACGGAGGGAGCATCTACGCCGAAGGCGTCGCTGACTTGGGGGCGCTCAATCATTTCAGATACAAAAAGAAAATAGAGGCGGAAAAAGGAGGAGAGGGACGATCACAGTTCCGCGATGGCACCACTGGAAAAGATTCCATCATTGAGGTTCCCGTCGGAACCGTCATTTATAACCTCACAAATTCATCCCGCGATGAAATCACGAAAATCGGAGAACGGATTCTTCTTGCGCGCGGTGGATCAGGGGGAAAAGGAAATTTCCATTTCCGATCGCCGCGCAACACATCTCCCAAAGAGTTCCAGCCGGGAACTCCCGGAGAACATTTTACGCTCCGTCTTGAACTTAAAATGATCGCTGATGTGGGACTCATCGGACTTCCCAACGTGGGAAAATCGAGCTGGCTCAACACGCTCACAAACGCGAAAAGCAAAGTGGCGAATTACCAATTCACTACGCTTGAGCCGCACCTTGGTGTGTACTATGAACTTATTCTCGCGGATATTCCCGGACTTATTGAGGGTGCGCACGAAGGAAAGGGGCTTGGTATAAAATTCCTCCGGCATATCGAGCGGACACGCGTCCTCTTTCATTTCATTTCAGCGGAAAGTGATAACCCAAAAAAAGACTACGATACGATACGGAAAGAACTTTCAAAATATAATCCCGCACTTGCGGAAAAAGATGAATATGTATTCCTTTCAAAAAAAGATATCCCCCCAGAGAAAGAAACAATTCTTAAAGCGAAAAAACTTTCCGAGAAGATAAAAAAAACAGTGCTCCCTGTTTCAGTCATTGACGACAAAGATATTAAGGAAATGCAACGCATATTAAACGGAATAAAAGACGAGAAGATAAAAAAATAACGCACAATAAAACGTGCGTTATAATTCTTAGAATTTACACCCGAAACACAATTTCTGGCTGAGACTCGATAATGTCGATGATTTTCAAAGTCCCATTCATATAGGACTTCATATTCGATTCCGTAAGTCCGATGCCCGCGCCCTCACGTCCGAACGAGAAAAAGAAATCCTCAAAATATGGCGTTCTTTTCGAAATTTCGGGAAGCGTGTCAATCACTTCTCGTAGCTTTGTTTCAAGATCAAAAAGACGCGTACACTGGGTATGCATACCCCGCTTCTTCATATCTTCCAAGGCGTGTTCCTTGAGGAACGTGATAAACCGAAGCTTACATTTACAAAGGGAAAGAAGAGTAACCTCTTCCTTAAACATACCTTCTAAAACCACAAGAGAGCGTATCACGTAAGGAAGGAGAAAATCCTCCACGTCTCGCGGATATCCCATATGATTAAAGAAGATCTGCGCGATATTCTTCCTCATTGCGTGCTCCAAATCCTTTATAAAAACATCTGTGTATACGATACAAATATTTTATATATTTGTCAATATTATTTTTTTGGACTATAATAGAAACATATGGAAACACCGTACACAAAAGTGTCTGGGCTGTGGAATGCGGGCATGAAAATAAGCGGACTTGAACGCGGATTGAAAAAATACATCATGCGCCTCCCTATCGCGCTCCCCCCATATCCAGAAATCCTTGAAATAGGATGCGGCACCGCAATCGCAAGTTTTACGCTCCTTGAGCGTTTCCCGAACGCGCACATCACCGCGACCGACATCGATCCTAATATGCTTCTTGCGGCGGCAAAAATCGCATTTAAGAGGAAGGTTCCGCCGGAACGCATAGAATTCGGGGAAGCGGACGTCAATAATCCCGAAGAAATCCTGTATCTCTCGAAAGAGGAGTGGACGCATATTAAGCCCGATTCATTTCATTGCGTAATCGCAAGC
Organism: Minisyncoccota bacterium; assembly: GCA_020059585.1. GTDB lineage: Bacteria > Patescibacteriota > Minisyncoccia > UBA6257 > GWB1-50-10 > GWA2-45-9. Next base: position 13,191 of record JAGVBU010000003.1, on the reverse strand, counting down.
GCGGTCATGGAGCATTCTGATCTCGAGATCTCGCTCCCCGTCATCGCGCGGATACTGAAACCCGGAGGATGCTTCATAAACATAGGCATGAGCAACAGCATAATCGGAAAATCATATGGAACTATTTTCAATTTCCCCGTTATCGCTCCCGAAGAATTCTCGCGAATGCTCCGCATTAATAATTTTGACGAGATTTCGGTAATTCCTTTCTTGTGGAACGAATTTCCCACGAATCTCACGCGTATCGGTATTATCGCAAAAAAAAGAAAACTATCATGACCGCATCCCTCATAGAAAAAATATTATGGGCATGGAATGATCTCGACTTTCTTCTTGTCGCCGGAGTATTCGTCGCTTATTTCGTGTATGACGTGCTCTACGCGTACTATATGATCTCGGTTACCGACCTCAAAGCAGGACGCGCCGCGTCGTTCGGCTCCGTGCTCTATATCATCGGCGCGGTCGGTGTATTAAGCTATGTTGAAAATTTTCTCTATACCGTCCCCATCGTCATCGGAGGATGGCTTGGTACCTATATCGCGGTGCGTGTGCAAAAAAGAAAGAAGCATAAGGAACTTGCATCAAAAATTCCGCTCCATAAATAGCGGAATTTTTATTGCGTCACATCATCCTTCGGAGTTCGCAGAATTCGCACTTCGGTTCATCACAAAATCTGTCCCAAAAAGAAAGTTCAAGAATCTCTTTGGAGACCGTGAGAATGAGCTGTCTTAATTCCTCCACATCCCCCTCGACAATATCGAAGTGTTCTTTTTTATATCTCCCCTTCTCATCCGGCTCGACAAAGTCGATATCCCCGGAAACCATAGTGAACTTTCCTCCTTCTTTATAGAGCTCGAGCAAAAGACGATAGAACAAAAGCTGGCGTTTGATTCCGCCGTCGGATGATTTCGTGGCGCCCTCTATCGTTCCGCGCGATTTCGGTTTTCCCGTCTTATAGTCAACAACATTCACCTTCCCCGTCTCGTCCAGCATTTCCATCTTATCGATAATTCCTGTAAGACGGATGTCGGGAGCGAGAAGCGCGCCCTGAATCGAGAATTCAGTGAGTGAGCGCGTATGGAAACGCCCCGCATAGGTTTCGAAATATCCCGCAAGCGCCTTTTTTCCCCTCTCAAGAGTTTCGGAATAATCGTTAGGCGTAAGGGGTTGGCGATTGAGATAAAACTCGAACCGCTGGAGAAGATAGTCGCTTCCAACCTCCCTTTTCTTGAGGTTTTCAAAAAAATCTTTGAGCGCTCCATGCACTGCGATGCCGTACATCTGATGTTTCTCGGGTGCCTTCGGAATTCTCAAAAGATTCATGTAAAAATACTTCCACGGACAATCAAGATAATTATTGAGTCCCGTGACGGAAAGTCCGTTCCTCATAAACACATCCCTTACAAAATCCTTGTTCCGCACATCAACGCCGGAGGAAAACGATTCCGAAAACATCTCTGACTTCTTCGAAACATACGCATCCTCATATTCATCGGATTTTTCCTCGGTAATATGCGCGGAATTTAATTCGGAAAGAAACTGCGACGGTATTTTCTCCTTTCCCCCGTCGTCGGTACGCGCATATGAAACGCATATTTCCTTTTTCGCGCGGGTAAGCGCAACATAGAAAAGCCTCCTTTCATCATCAATTTCGTTTCCATCAATACTCCTTCCGAAAAGCGAGAACGCGCGCGGAACAAGAGGAAGTGAATTGATCTTCTTCTTGTTTCCCCAGTGTCCGTCATACGCATTGATGATATAGACATATTCGAACTCGAGCCCTTTCGCCCGATGCGCGGTCATACAACGGACCCGTGAGACAACGTGGCGAGCACCGCCTTTTTTTATTGAAACATTGTGCGCATCGAGCGTGTCGAGATATTCAATAAACTTTCCAAGCGTCATTCCGCGGTGCACTTCGGCGAGTGACTTTACTTCATCAAAAAGAGCAATAAGCTTATCCATTTTTTCCACCGAATCGGGAAGGGAGAGAATATGAGAAAGAAAACCCGATTCCCGAACAACCGTCTCAAAAAAAGTCACGATATCGGCATTTTTGCTCTTTGATTTCCACACGGACATATTCGCAAAAAATCTTTTCACTTCTTTAAGAGAAACGAGCCCCATTGCATCAAGAATATCCGGCGCGCGCATCAGAGAAAGCGCGGATGCTTTTTCTTTCCGCGCGTAATCTATGAGCGTATATATATCAACGGAATCGATCGCGAAAAAATCGATGTGCATCGCCTCGAAAAGGAGTTCGTCTTTTCCGAAATGTTCCACCGCGCGAAACAAGAGGAGGAGTTTTTTTATGTCTATATCCTCAAGAATGTTCTGATCGGATTCAATCGCAAAAGGGATTGTATGCTTCTCAAACACATGCGCGACCGGAAACACATCTCGATTATCACGGTATATGACCGCAATTTCATGCGGATGAACACCGCCCCGAATCCGTTTTGCAATATGATCCGCAAGAAAGAAATATTCGACTTCCGGACGGGAAAAAGAAAAAAGCATTATATTCCGCTCATCATGGGATGCGTTCGCCTTTAGGCGCTTCTCGCTCTCAATGAGACTATGTGCGGAGTCAAGAATCGACTGCGTTGAACGGTAATTTTCCTCAAGCGTGATCATTCTTGCGTCGGGATATTTCTCCTTGAAATACAAAAAATTCTCAAGCGACGCTCCCTGAAACCTGAATATCGCCTGTTTTTCGTCCCCCACGACGAAAATGTTCGGGTTCTCGTAGTAATTCGCAAGAAGCTCAAGAATCTTGTTTTGGGCATTGTTTGTGTCTTGATGTTCGTCAACAAGAATATATTGGTGCTTTTCCTGAAGCATAAGAAGAAGATCGCTGTTCCGCAGAAGCGCCTCATAGACCTCGATGATCATATCGCTCCAATCGTAATATTTTGCGCGCGCAAGCTCTTTTTGATATTCGCGATACACCGTCACCAGCTCCTCATTCTTTTTTATCTGCTTCTCCTGACGCTGAAACTCCCCTTTCATCTTCCCCGCATGCGGTCCCTTTACATGGAATTTCTCTTCATGCGCATCAAACTCAATCCGCTCCTGTGTCACCGTTTTCTTAAATACGTCAACACTCACACCCTCCTGCTTGAGCGTGTTTATATTCGAGAGAACAGAACGCAGATAATGCATCGGATCGCCGAACGGCTTCAGTTCCTTGAGCGGCATCGCATTAATGATCGATTCGAGGATGCGTACCTGATCAATCTCGGTAATGTTCTGCGAGCCGATAATGCGCGGAAATTCCTCCGGATAATTCCGAATGACATCGTTACAAAACCCGTGAAATGTCCCGATAACAACCGAATACGCCGCACCTCCGATAATATCTACAAGACGACGCCGCATGGATACCGTCGCCGATTCCGTAAAAGTGAGCGCAAGAATATTTCCGGGCTGCGCATCGGTTTTTCGAAGAATATTCGCGATACGGAGGGTTAATATCTGGGTCTTCCCCGTTCCCGGTCCCGCAACTACCATGACAGGACCCTCAACCGCGTCCACTGCCTCCTTTTGCGCTGGATTCAGTTTCTTGTATAACTCGTCGAACTTTTCCTCTTTTCTCATCATTTCCTTCGCATTTTAGCACTAAAAACAAAAAGCCCCAACGGGCTTTTAAAGATATGCTTTTCTATTTATATAACCTCCTGCTGATAACAGCTCTCACAATACACAATCTCCGGCCTCTCGGGCGCGTAGCTTGTCTCAAACTCGTTTGTGCAGCCCGGTTTCATACATTGGCGATGCCAGAGCCTTCGTGGCGGACGAAGCCCGATCCGTCTTCGATATCGACACTCGGGGCAACGACGCGGAACAGGAATATCCATTCTTTTATAAAAAGTGACCTCAGGAAGCACTACATTGTAGTTTCGCGAACATGAAACACACGTAAGCGCCTCCTTCGTAATAGCATCGTTGATATCGCGAATATTATCGGGAATGTTTTCGGGAGGAAGCGTTCCCTTCCCCTTTGTAATGAGTATGTTATCTTGCCATCGGAATCCGTGCGCAAGCGCGTCCTCCTTTGTCATCGGCATATAAATATCCCCATGCGTCTCATTATATCCAAATGGCGAAAGCGACTGCGGGAAAAATTCGCCATATTCCCCTCGCGCGGTCATTTTATTGATAAGCTCACCCCTTACAGATTCATATTCTTCTTTCGTGTACTGTTTGTTTAAAATACAGTATTCTCCCTTACGAAGTCCGATGCATCCGAAAAGATTCTGCGAATTATGACATGAGTCGCAATATTCGATAAATGCATTTTCATAAGAAAGATGGCAAAATTTCACGTTTGATGCGTCGGTAAGCGCATGCGATTCGTATACCGAATTGGTCGCGCCAAGCCCTACGCTGAAAAGATCCATCGAATCCTTCGCAATTGCAATGATGCTGTGGCGTACATTATCACTATCATATATATAATATCCATTCTTCACATTTCTCGAATTATGAATGACGTCGCCAGATATATTCTGTGATTTCACGATCTGCGCATACTTATGAAAGGACTTTTTCTCAAGAATGTTCTTCCATTCCGCATAAAGTTCTTCTCTCTCCTTATAAGAACCAAGCGCCAATTCGCTTATCTTTTTTTCATATTCCTCTTTCGTCAGTTGCTCATTTCTGAAACAATATTTCTTGTTTCGCAGATTCCAGCTTAAAAAACAGTTCTGACAATTTACACAATCAAAACAATACTTGCACTCAATACTGTCGTCGACAAGAAGGCAGAATTCGCACTTAAAGCACCGATCGCAATGGAAGCATTCGTAGAGGAATTCCCCTCCCTCATATGCAAGATTCACGTCGCACGAATCCTTCGTTCCATTCCAGCAGTTACTCATATAAAACCCATTCTCACAGTTGAAACAATCAAACGAAAGATAGACATTCTTATTATCCGCGGAATGATTCGTATATTCGCTGTTTATGGAATTCTTTCCGAGAAGCGCGACGCGCGGCACCTTGAGCTGTAATTCTCTAAACTGTTCAAAAAATGGACGATCAACGTCAACTGTCATTCCAAAGTCTTTTGCGTTCCATACATCACTCCACCAGCACGCATGGCAATACACCGTATACGGAGCATCGGGATGATAAATGGTTACCGTCGATTTTCCGCATTTATCGCAATTCCTTCGATATAAATTACGCTCATTGCGCCATGAATAGCGCCTCATTTGCCTGCATTCCGAGCACCACGTCGGCGGCGGTACGTCGATTTTTTTGTAGAAATCGAAATCTTCGGGTTCGATAGTGAACTCTTGATGACAGTTCTGACAGTTTCTTTTTTCTGATGTATTCATACCCAATACTTAATACTTTCTACTTGATACTCGATACTTCATACTGCTCGCTTTTTGTTTCCATTCTTTTGACTATTTTCCTCTTCTCAATCGGTGAGATTTTCGTCTTTTCGACGTACTTTTTCATTGTATCAATAGTCTCGTCATACGTCACCGTATCCACAGGATATGGCGTCGCATCCTTTCCTCCATGCGCAAAAGAATATCGCGCCGGATCCTCGTATGACGGCTTTGCTCCATAGATTACTTCGGATACAAGCGAAAGCGCACGGATCGTTTTCGGACCGACACCCTGAGTCGCCACAAGTTTTTCATAATCTTCCGGCTGCTCATCGCATAGTTTTGAGAGTATTTTCTCAAGATATTTGCTTTTTGAAAAATCTTCTCGCACGACGGGATGTGTGGTGAATTCTCTGTTTTCAAGTTCAAGAAGCGTAAGCTGCGTACCAGACAGATTTCCAATCGACGCCATACGCGATACGGGTGAATAATGTTTCCTCAAGAGCGTAATGTCTTTCATGAGCGTCCCAAAACTTTGCTCTACGAGAGCTGTGCTGATAGCACGATTTTTTTCGCTCTCCCCCGCAGTCATATTCAAAACATTTTCAACAGTACATTCGCTTGAAATCCCCGAATGGGGTTCGCGGATGAGATCTTTCGCCTTCGAGGAATGCCAATGATATCGGCGCGCGCTTTGGTTTTCAAGATTCATCCCCTGCTGGACGACGGTCCACGCGCCATTCTTCGTAAAGAAAAAACTATGGTGATATATCTGAAACCCGTCCTGAATGAGCGCGCTGTCCACTTTCGCCGCCATCCTTGAATTATACGCAAGCGCGTCGGTATTTTTTCTATCGAGCGCCATACGCATACCCCACGACGATATCTCATCAGGAGTCTTTCGTGACGTCTTTCCCTTCCCTCCGCAAATAAAAACACCGAGGTCGCGCTCTTCGCCTCGGATAGCTTCCTTAAGTGCCGCGGTAAGTATAGTGGTCAGCCCGGACGCATTCCAGTCAAACGCAAGCACCGTACCAAGCGACTGAAACCACGCGGGATCTCCGATTCTCCGGATAAACGCATCGGAACCCTCCTCGGCAACGATAACCCTGATCATCTCGCGTCCCAGCGCCACCATCCGATCAAAAAGCCACTTGGGACACTTCCCATAATCGAGGGTGAATGTGGCGATTCCGCGCTGGATCATTGCCTCTATCGGTTTCTAAGCGATACTTTTTTCCCTTTCTTTTTATTATGCTTTTTCTTTGCAATTTTTCTCGCCTTATTCATGTGCCCATGATACCACGAATCACACCCATCGGAAAGACCAAATATGCATAAAAATGCTCCCACGCACTCAATAATATGTTTCAGTGCATATGTCGCACGCGCCGCAATTTTCGTTTCTATATGTCTCTCCAAAATACCCAAGGAGCATTTTTCTCCTGCATTCTGACGACGTGCAAAAATCAACCATCTTCTCGAGCTGATACTGCGCCACCGCGGCACGATTCGGATTTTTCATCTGATTAATAAAGAATTCGTGCTTCATCTTATCGCTATAACTAAAGAAAAGAATGCAATCAGAGGGTTTTCCGTCTCTCCCCGCACGGCCGGTCTCCTGATAATACCCCTCAATATTCTTTGGAAGATCATAATGGATAACAAACCGGACATCCTGTTTGTCGATTCCCATTCCGAACGCAATCGTCGCCACGATTATTTTTGCGTCTCCTTTTTGAAATCTCTCCTGATTTTCAGTACGCTCCTTCTGAGGAAGTCCCGCATGATACGGAACCGCGTCAATGCCATCGCGCAAAAGATCGCTTGCCATTTTTTCAGTAGAATTCCTACTGTGACAATAAATAATCCCCGAAACATTCGGATGATCTTCGATATAGCTTACTATATGATAATACGTATTCTGTTTCGCCCTAATGTGATACGTAAGATTTTTTCTGTCAAAACTTCCCGCGTGTTCCGCATAATCCACAAAACGAAGTTGATTCTTTATATCGTCACGTACTTTTTTTGTCGCGGTCGCCGTAAGCGCGATGAACGGCACGCGGGGAAACGCTTCGCGAAGCGTGCCGAGTTTTCTGTATTCGGGACGGAAATCATGACCCCACTCCGAAATGCAATGCGCTTCATCAATCGCAACAAACGAAACCGACACATCGGACAAAAAATCGAGAAATCCATCCTTCATTATCCGCTCGGGAGCGACATATAAAAGCCTTATCTTTCCATCAAGAACCTTTTGCTTCACTTCGCGCGTTTCCTTGACCCCTTGGCTGCTGTTCAGATATGCCGCGGCGATGTCTCTCCGTTCAAGCGAAGAAACCTGATCCTTCATGAGGGATATAAGCGGAGAAATGACGAGCGCGGTTCCAGGGAGTTCAAGCGCGGGAAGCTGGTAACAAAGCGATTTTCCCGCGCCTGTCGGGAGAACCACAAGCACATCTTTTTTTTGCAACACGTCGGCGACAATATCCTCCTGAAAAGGGAGAAATGAATCAAATCCAAAGTGTTTTTTAAGCATTCTTTTCATAGAATATTATTTCTTTATAGATATCTTTTCTTTTTCAGAAAAGCACGCATATCATCGGCGCATTTCATAGTCATTAATTTCATCCGAATATCTTTCGCGCCGTCAAAGCCGGACGCATATGCCTTAAAATGTTTTTTCATAATATCAAAATTCCTTATCGCCGTAGAGCGATCGTGATTTGAATTTCCAAAATATTTTTCAAAAAGAATCGTATGCTCGAGAAGCGCCTTGAGGCGCGTTTCAACAGAGACGCGCCGCCCACGCGGATTAAAAAACCACGGATTACCGAATATGCCGCGACCAACCATAACCCCATCCGCGCCGCTTTCCTTCATTTTCATATATCCGTCGGCAACGCTCGTCACATCTCCGTTCCCAAGTATGAACGGTTTTGACCGAGTGCCGGAAAAATATCCGTCACGCAACGCAACAGCATCCGCGATCCTGTTCCAGCGAGCCGGAACTTTCGACAATTCCTTCCGCGTACGCGCATGAAGTGTGATCGCCGCGGGTTCCGTTTCAAAAAGATACGGAAGCCATTCCTCCATTGTATCCTTGTGATATCCAAGGCGCGTCTTCACCGAAACAGGAAGCCGTCCCGCGCCCCGCTTTGCCTCAAAAATTATTTTTTGGGCGAGTCTCGGATTATTAATAAGTGCGGCACCCGCTCCCTGCCGCTCCACCGCACGATCGGGACATCCCATATTGATATCGATACCATCAAATCCTAATTCTTTTACAAGAAGTGAGGCGCGATAAAAATGCTCGGGCGTGGCACCGAAAAGCTGCGCGACAATAGGCCGCTGTCTTTTTGTGTACAAAAAATGCGAAAGAAGCCGATCTTTTCCTTCGGAACACAACCCATCACAGGAAACAAATTCAGTCCAAAACACATTGGGCGCGCCATGACGCGCAAACATTTCGCGAAACGCGACATCCGTCACATCGGACATCGGTGCGATTATAAGAAAAGGTTTCTTCAGTTTTCTCCAGAATCCGAAATTCATTGCACTCTCCATTGTACTTGCAAACCGACGATTAATACAGGGAAAAATTGACATATTATGAAATTAATGCTACTATAAAACCAGCGTGAAATTGTAACCAATTTTATTTACATAACCAAATATAAGGAAATCACAGATGAAAAAGATTGTGCTTCTTCTTGCCTTCATGATGATCTGCGTGATAACGCTCTCTGCGCAAACACCACGCGTGCACGGCTTCTTTAAGGGAACACATACGAACGATGTTTATACAGATCGAAGAGATCTGAAAAACATAGAAGGAGAAATCCTTGTTCGGATGATGTTTTATGAACACACCGTCGGTATCTCAGGATATTCGATGGTAAATGACAGCGTTGCGACGATTGCCGCAGGAATCGGATTTCTTGCGTCGAAAAATATCAGATTTGATCTCGCCGCGGGAGTTGAAATTGATCCGGAAAATTCAGAAAAACATGGAATGTTTATAGGGAGAATGTGGGTAGGAGATCCCTATAATGATTTATGGACCAATATATGGGCGGGAGAAAGAATCAGATATCAGGTTATCTATGCCCACAATTTCACCGAATGGCTCGGACTCGGAGTTGCCGCAGAAGATCTGAAAGGATATGGGTTATACGCAAGTATATCCCCGCTTAAAAATTTTTCCGTATTTTCGAAAGCGCTGTACAACGGGAAAAACGAGGGGAAAAAACTCGGGTATAATCTTGTCATTGACGTCGGTGCAATGGTTTCATTCTAAATACAAAAAGGAGCGGTATCCCCCGTTCCTTTTTTTGCGTGACGATACTCTCCCGTTAGATCTTGAGTACACTGTCCACCTGAGCCGCTTTCATGAATTCCCCATTCACAAACCGCGTCCTTAATATTTCTCCCACTGACGCGCCTGACGCAAGTTCATTTGATGACACATTCACGGATTTGAGAAGATCTGAAAATTTGTTGAATTGGGGTCCGTTAGGTATATCCCATATCTTGTGGATCTTCGTGTTCATAAGTTTTTCAAACCCCGCGTTGTTAAGCTGCACCGTGCCTTTCACGGCGGCTTCAAAATTCTTCTCATTTTCCTCAAACACTTCAGACATCTCCAGCCAATGATCCTTTAGCTTTCCGAATACCTCCGCCTCACTTTCCGAAATATTTTCAAGTACGTTATTTTTCTGAAGATATGTTATCTGTTCAGCTACGGTATTCATTTTTGCACCATAGAGAAACTCCTCCTGCTGAGAAAGGGAAAGCTTCGGAAATTGATCTATCATATGTTCCATTTCGGGAACAACTTTATTGAAATTATCGAAAATATTCGCACGTTGCACGCTTGGCGGAAGTTCAAGATGATCCGGAATACTCACCTCCGGCGTATGCAATCCCATTGCTTCCACGGGGGCCTTCAAACGTTCCGCATAGAGATCGCTTCCAGATTTCGCCGGTGCCTCCTCCACCGCAGGAGTATCCGCAATGACTTTCGGCTTGTCGTGGAGGTATTCATATACATTCTTCGTACCCTCGCCGCCCGACATCTTTCCTTCGAAATATTCACGCACGTTCGGCTTTCCATCCGCGCCTTGTTCCAAAATATAGGCAGGGTTTCCCTCGGGGCCGTCAGGACCCATATCGAATACGCGGACTTCCTTTCCGGTAACCGCGTCAACATATCCCTCATCTATCGCGATACGATGCGCTTCTCCGCCGGACCATGCGCGGATAGCCGCTTTGTCGGTTAAATCACCCTTAAATCCAAATTTTCCCGGATCAGCCTCAAGCTGACGCCTGAATACATGCTCAACTCCTTCACCCTCGCCCACGGTTCCCATCTTCAATGTTTCAGGATTTATCTCGGGAGAAGTAATCTCCGGAGCTTCAGGAACCGGCATAACTTCCCCGGTCTTATCATCGGGAAGAACTTCCGCAGCATTCACATCCTTCACGCCGAATATATTTAACATACCGGGCCCAAGAAGATAATCGGTTGTCATAACCGCGCCCTGTCCGCCCAAAAGACCCGCGGCAAGCGTTCCGAGAAAACGATTCGCCTTGCGGTAATTTCCATGACGGCGCATCTCCTGCGCGTATTTCTCGCTCACTTTTATATTTTTATCGCTTATCTTCGCGAGCAACGCATCTACCTCATTTTGATCCATTCCTCCACGCGCGATATCCTCAAGTCTTTTCACGTGTTCATCTCTCAACACCTCTCCCTGAAATTTTTCCGTCGTTTTTTTTGTATCGCTTCCATACGCTTTTCCTTCAAGCGGCTGGATAATCCTCTTCGATATTTGATAGGAGTATGCTCCTCCCGTCATGGCATTTATCGCTTTCACTCCGAGATATCCCGCCGTTCCAACCCCCGCGGCAATTACCGCGGAAGGAAGTATCACCGCCGTTCCCGCGCCGATTACAGCAGCGGTCAGTGCGGTCCTGAGACTTCTGTTCATCTTGAAATATCTCCCGAGCATTTTACTCTTCCCCGCCTTATCTCCCACGCGGGAAAAGAAATTAACCACATGATCCCATCCTTCAGGATTTATCTTTCTGTTCGTGTCTATCCGCGCATCCTGCCACCGCATCATTTCCGAGTTAATCATCGCAAACGCGGTTTTTTCAACATTCTTAACTTTCTCCGGAAAATCACCGTGTTCCTTGAACTTCTCTATTCCCGCAAGCTGATGTTTTATATTTTCTATCTTAAGATTACGAAGAAGATCCCCATATTCATTCTCGAGAAGTTTCTTGTCGCGGCGGATGGTTTCTATCTGCTGATCGCGCTTTGCCGTTACTTGGGAAATATCGGCGTTTTGATTCTCCTTGGCGTTCTTGTACTGTTCCTCTACGGACTTTGCCCTCTCAACAAGCCCTCGCATGTTATTTCTCACCTCAGCAACGTGCACGGCGGCTGCAATCTCTTCCGAGGAATGATCTTTTTTTACAAGCTCTATTGCTTTCGCCCCCGCAGCGTTTTTTTCAATATCCGTTGCATATCCGAACGGATTATATTTACAAAATATTTCCGCAGCATCCAAAAGCTGGGAATCTGTATATTCTTTTTTCTCAATAACGGCATCCTTTTTAGTTTCGGGAGACACCTCAACCGTTCCTGCTGTTTTTGGAATTGGAGGAAAAACAATCTTTTTCTTAACTTCCGGTTCCTGTTTAACGCTCTTCTGCTCTTCGACAGAAACGGTATCTGATGTTTTTACAGAATTCGATCCAAGACTCAATTCGTATGTTCTCAAGAGCTTTTCTTTTTTCTGGAGATCGATATATTTTCCAACTATATCATCTCTCTCCTCCTGAGTGAGACTACTCGGAGTATCCGCCATTTTCTTACCGAGTATTTTTATCTCTTTTTGCACGCGAAGAAGTTCTTCGTTGTTGTGCGCGAGCGCATCCTTTTTTTCCGACACAACGGAAACTTTCTCCACCCCTTGAATCTTTTCACCCACGTTCAAATCACCGATAACCTTTTTTAGTTCCGGAGAAAAAGAAACTTCCAATTTTTTTTCATCACTGTTTTTTTGATCAGGAAGGGACGCGGTACGTACCGATTCATCCGATTTTTTCAAGTCTTCAAGAGAACCTCCCGGCTTCGGAAATGCCGTAATATCTGCCGTGACACTCTTGTCTGATTTTTCTCCGGGAGTGTCCTTTTTGATATTATTTAATAGTTTGTCTATTTCCTCCTGAGAAAGTATTTCTGCCATAGTATTAATATTATTGCGCAAGAAGAATCGACTTATAACTCGCCACCTCTTCTTTTATGAGGTCTTCGTAGTGCGGCACCTCCTTTTTCAAAAATCCTATAATAGCTTCAATATTTTCAGGATCTTCCTCAAGAAGATCTGAAAGCTCCTTTTGTTTCGCGTCTGAGAGCGCTTCGAAAAGACGTATCCACGCGCCGCGAATCATGACATATCCGGCATCGTCAATGATGCTCTGCTTTGATTCGGTATCAAGACCCTCAAGTCCGAGTTCTTTTATTATGTCAACCTTTAGGAGTTCCTCTATTTTTTTTGTGTCCATTTTTTTGAGTATATATGACCTTTTTATTATGCTACTTTACAAAAGAGATGTCAATTAATCCCCTCTTTGTAAGAAGTATACCACACAAATATGCCGCATACCCGCGACACTCTTTAGTTCTCTAGGAGAGCAAACTCCGCCAGTCTATAGATTGGCGGAGTATCTTGTGCGGGATACGGGAATCTCCCTCGACTCAAAACAATTCCGTCGAATTGTTTTGGTCTGGGCACCGCCTCGCGTGCTCGTCTACTGACTCGCACTGGCT
>JAGVBU010000013.1 GCA_020059585.1 Minisyncoccota bacterium | reverse complement strand
GGCGGTGCCCAGACCAAATACGAGCGGCGGCGAGTATTTGAGTCGAGGGAGATTCCTAGTGCGCCCACAGAAAGCCGTTCTAAAACGGCTTTAAAAAAACAATGATAGTCTTGCTCCGCTTCGAATCATTTCTAGCGGGCCCGTAGCTTAGTTGGTAGAGCGCCTCGTTTGCAACGAGGAGGTCACCGGTTCGAATCCGGTCGGGTCCACCAGACAGGAAATTGCAAGCAAGTGGCATCCGCCTTGCTTCGCTCGGCGACCAAATCGTAAGGTTTTCTGGGCGAAAAAAGCAGTTGGCGATTCTGCAAAATGCAGTTCGAGCCGATATTTTTAAGAAATGTTGTCATTTCTGGTTTGTTTTCCAATTCAAGCAGTTTCGCGGCTTGATTCAGCGATAAAACGAACTCACGAGCCAGTTCGAGCCACGACAGACCTTTCTGTTCAAAATCTCGGATTTGTTCCATAAGTTCGACCTTTTTGATAAATAGTTTTTCTTTGCGTGAAGCGTATTCCTCGGCAGTAATTATTTCTTCCAAATAGATATCGAGCAGCTTTTCGAGTTTTTTCTCAATTTCTGAAAATTCTGCTTTGAGATTTTGAACAGTAGTTTTGGCTTGTTCTTTTGCTTGCGTTTCGTCTTTGTCTAACTCGGCCAAAACTTTTTCAGTGTCATGGCTCGACAAAGAAACTTTTTGAAGAAAGGATTTAATTTGTGGATATAGTTCTGACTCCCGTAAAAAGTGTTTTTCTTGGCAATGTCCTTTCTTTTTCGTGCAACGATAGTAAATATATTCTCTGCCACTTACTTTGATTTTCTTCTCCGCAGTAATTGCCGCCGAGCAAGGACATTTCATAAGCCCAAGAAAAGCAAAATTATGTTTCTTCACTTTTTGCGGTTTTCCTTTCTCTCGCATGATCTCTTGCACTTTATCAAAAAGTTTCTTTGAAATTAACGGCTCGTGAGTGGCTTCGTGGATCTCACCTTTGTATTTCATAAGACCAAGGTAAAAAACATTTTGTAAAAGCTCATGGACTTTTCCGATTGAAATATCGTTACCCAAATTGCTTTTGAGAGTTACTCGTTTACACCACTCGGCTAATTCTCGAAGATTATAGTTTCCAGTGGCATAGAGTTCAAAGAGTTTCCTAACTTTTGGAGCTTTCTCTGTATCAATATCAATTCCTCTCGTTTTGGGATTATTCAAGTAGCCGAGTGGTGCTTTGCTTGGCCAAACGCCATTTCTAACTTTTTGTCTCATTCCACGAGTAACATTTTCTCTCAAACTATCCACATAATATTTTGATTGTCCAAAAGCAATTTGGAGCATGAAAAGTCCTTGGGGTGTCGGTTCAAACCAAAAGGTCGGAAATTTAAGAGCCTTAATCAAGCCACGATCAATCATGTGGATTATTTTTCCGCCATCCACAGAATTTCTTGCGAGACGGTCGGGGTTCCACGAAAGTATGCCGTCCGCCTTTCCTTTTTCAATCAATGACAACATTTCTGCGAATTTAATTCGCCCAGGTTCTTTGGCAGTTTTTGCTTCCTGAAAGGAAGCGACAATTTCAAGTTTTTCTTTGGCGGCAAATTCTTTTAACTCAAAGATTTGGGCTTCAATGCTCAAAATCTGCCTATCCTCGTCTTCGGTGCTCTTGCGAGCGTAAAGTATGTATTTCATATGGTTTTGATTAAAAATTTTCTTTTCCCAAAATGCAGAATTGCCAACTGCTTTTTTCGCCCAGAAAACCTTACGATTTGGTCGCCGAGCGAAGCAAGGCGGATGCCACTTGCTTGCAATTTCCTGTCTGGTGGTCTATTCTTAAAGTAGTTCGGACGCATTTCGCCGCCTGTGGCGGCGTGGGTTTGGCCAAAAATTCCGAACCGAAATCCTGAACTTAAAAACTGCCAAAGAACCTGATAAAAATATCGGCCCGGACTGCATTTTAATTTTGGGAAAAGAAAATTTTTAATCATAAGGTCGTAAAAAATACTAACTAATAAATTTATGAATATGAATCAAAAAGGTTTTGCAAATATAGCTCTTATCGTGGTTATTGTTGCCGTTGTTGCCGTAGGTGGTTATTTAGTCTTTTCTAAAAAATCAGCGAGTCCGACGGAAACTCAACAGCCGCAAACACCCAATGAGTTATATAAACCTATCAGTGAAAGAAATTGGCAGGGTCAAGGATCGTCATACCTCCCGGACGAGAAGGATCATATTCAAGTGTTATTTCCGAAAGGCGGCGAGAAATTAGAAGTTGGTAAAACATACAATATTCAGTGGAATAACTATGAAGATGGAAGAGAATCATTGACTATCTCCTTGTCGGGTGTGAGTGATGATAATCGGGTTGTTTATAGTGAGAAGCTTGGCACGAATGTCCCTGCAAAAAGGAGTGGTACATTTTCTTGGACTGTATCCCAACCGTCTTTCGCAAGATACAAAGTGGAAATTTATCCGGAAGGTGGGAGAGAGTTAGTTGGAAGGAGTAAAGATTTCTTCTCTATATTTGGTGGTAAGCCGTTGGTGGTGAATCCCCCCGAACCTCCCAAGCCGTTACAAACTGACAACCTAATAGTCAATGTTCCTCTCACAAATCAATCTGTATCAAACCCCATTGTTGTTAAGGGAAAAGCCAGAAACATTTTTTTTGAGGGCGAGTTTGCGATAAAGTTGCTCGGCTATGATTATCCGCTTGGTCATCCAAAGTACGCTGAGAGTAGCAGAATAATTACTTCCGCAAACGCAAGAATTGTCGGTGACTGTGATTGGATCAGAAATCAGTGGTGTGACTTCGAGGCGACTATCAATTATCCTTCTTTTGGAACTGGAGTTGAGAATATGCTGTATTTCTATGATGGCGGACAAGGTGACCCCGGAACTCCTGCGGCACCAAAATTTATTGCTGCTCTTTCAATCAAACTCAAATAGAATTTGCCGCCAAAGAAAAACTTGAAATTGTCAAAGTTCAGGATTTCGGTTCGGAATTTTTGGCCAAACCCACGCCGCCACAGGCGGCGAAATGCGTCCGAACTACTTTAAGAATAGACCACAAAAGAAAACGCCATAAGGTGTTTTTGTTTACCGGATTCGAACGGGAAGGGGGTCGGGGAAACGGGAGTTTCCCCGTTGTGGAAGTACCGAAACCGAATGGTGTCGGGGAGTGAGTAAATAACGAACGACGTTCGATTTCCGGTCGGGTCCACAAAAGAAAACACCGTACGGTGTTTTTTGATATACTTAACCGCATATGAGAAGAGTTTTTATTTTCCACGGGTGGGACGGATATCCTGAAGAAGGTTGGTTTCCATGGCTCAAAAAAGAATTAGAGTCGAGGGGATTCGAGGTTGTGGTGCCGCAACTCCCGCACCCAGAGGAACCAAGGATAGAGCCTTGGGTTTCGAAAGTACGAGAAACAGTGGGAATTCCTGATAAAGACACTTATCTCATCGGACACAGTATGGGATGTCAGGCAATTATACGCTTTCTCGAAAAATTACCGGAGGGAGTGGACATTGGCGGTGCGGTTTTTGTTGCCGGATTTTTGAAACAGCTCACAAATCTTGAGTCCGATGAATTGGTGGGTGACGTCGTACGAGAATGGCTTTCCGCTCCGATTGATCTTAAAAAAGTAAAATCACATTTAGAGAAAAGCATTGCGATATTTTCGGATAATGATCCGTATGTGCCTGTCGATAACAAAGCTGAGTTCGAGGAGGAGCTCGGTTCAAAGATAATCATCGAACACGGGAAAGGACACTTTAGTGGCAGCACAGGAACAGTGGAATGTCCGCCAGCATTGCGCGCGGTGTTGACTTTATCTGAATAATGCTGCAGAATAAAGAACAGCATATTTCTTAATAACAGTATTTATTCACCCCACAATATCACAAGGAGGTTATCGTGAACGGATTAAACGATTCATGTTTCAAAGTATGTGACTGCGGCGCCAAAAATCCTCATGTCTATTTTTACCCCATTCCGGATTTCGAACCACTGAAGTTTCCCATTCCTTTTGGATCAGTTGAGGCAGGAATGGCTCTTATTGAAATTTACACAGTGTCCGGAGATATTTCAGAAGAAAAGAAAGACGAATTTTGCGCATATCTTCGGGAAACCGCAAAACTTCCTGAAAAAGCGGAAGGAGACGAGCTTATGCTCGTGGAAGCCATCAGAGAGGCGCAAGAAGATATCCTTGCGGATACAAAAACAATCTTCGAATAATAGAAGATTCATTCAAACCCCAATTATTGGGGTTTTTTTATGACCGGATCATCCGTATTTTCGCGCCGAGTTTTCTGAGTCGATTCGCAAGATCCTCGTATCCGCGATTTATGGAATAGACGTTGCGGAGAATTGAGGTGCCGGGTGCCGCGAGCATCGCGATAAGTATGATTGCCGCGGGACGAAGCGCGGGAGGGCAGATTACTTCCGCCGATTTAAATTTTGTAGGTCCGTTTATATATACACGATGCGGATCGGCAAGAATAATGTCTGCCCCGAGTTTTGCGAGTTCAAGATAATAGATGGCGCGGTTTTCGTAGACCCAGTCATGAATAAGCGTCTGTCCTTTCGCGTGCGCCGCAATAGGAACAAAGAAGGGGAGATTGTCGATATTGAGTCCGGGGAATGGGCGTGCGTCTATTTTTTCCTCAAGCGCGACGAGACGCGATGAGAGCGTCTTAATGTCCGCGAGATTCGTATATCCATTTTCCGAAACGTATCGCTTTAAAATGCGGTAACGGAATCCCATTTTTTCGAGTTTCAGGAGTTCAAGTTCAAGAAAATCGATAGGGCATCGTTGTATTGTAATTGAGGAATTTGTCGTTGCCGCAATAGAAAGAAAAAGCATCGATTCAATGGGATCCTCGCCTGGGGAAAATCGGATGTTGGTGTTAATATCCTTTTTTCCGTATACGGTAAGCGTCGTAGTGCCGATGCCGTCAACGCGAACGCCGAGCGCGACAATGAAGCGGCAAAGATCCTGCACCATATAGTTCGCGGAGGCAAATTTTATGGTTGTTTTTCCCTCGATGCGCGCCGCCGCCATAAGCGCATTTTCAGTGACGGTATCTCCCGATTCATAAAGGATAATTTCACGGTTTTTCTTAGGCGGTTCCGACGTGACGCGATAAGATTGTTCAAGGGTGTGTACCGTCACACCAAGTTTTTCCAGTGCAAAAAAATGCGGGCGCACCGTGCGCGATCCAAGTCTGCATCCTCCCGCCTGCGGCAGATCAAAGCGTTTCAATTCGTGCAGTAGCGGACCTATAAGCATAATAACGCTTCGGGTACGCATTGCCGCGGCAACGTCGAGATTTCCAAAAAGGAGTTTTTTCGGACGGACAAGCGTGAGATCATTTTCCTTCCAAGTCGCGGTGACACCAATGCTTTCGAGAACCTCAAGGATTCTTTTCACTTCCTCAATGCGCGGCATTTTCGCAAGTACTGTTGTTCCCTTATTGAGGAGTGACGCGCACAAAAGAGATACGGCGGAATTTTTTGCCGTATTCGTGGTTACCACGCCCGAAAGAGTGTGCCCTCCTTCAATCTTGAAACTAATTGTTTTTTTTGCGGGTGTTGCCATAGTCATGGTCATATACCCGTATTATACGCTAAAGATCGTTCAAAATCACGATTTCAGCTCTTGCGATGCCAAAATTGAGCGCATCCTGTTTTGAATCCATCCATATATCTACGAAGTTCTTTTTTCTCTGGTGCATCCGATCTTCAACAACGAATATCTTATCACCGAATAGTTCGGGGATAAGCACTTTTGTTCCAAAGGGAAGAAAGTTCGCCGCAATAATGCCATCGCGCACTTCGGTCATCGATGCGGTTATAAATGGAGTGTCGTCGGTTTCTTCGGGAGTACTCGAATACGCGGTGACCCACACTGTTTTGGTGGTTTGAGCGCCGTCACCTTCCGCAGCAACCGCCGTAGCGATTACCGGAGCCTTCTGGTTCGTTGTTCCGCTGTAATGATTGTATCCCGCAGTTGCCGGAACGGACATTATCGCGGCAATGGAGATCACTATGGCAATAAGATGTTTTCCCATAAAAAAACCCCCTTTCGAGGTATACGCCGATAGTAGCATACTCACACATTTTTTTCAAGTGTGTTGTCAATGGATTTTTGCATAGGATGTGCTATTATGGACACATGCTTGAAAAACGTAGGTTTTTAAAGCTTTTTTTAATAGCAGGCATCCTTATTCCCGTGCTTACGGGGTTCTGCGGTTTTTCTCCGGCACACGCGGCAAAGGAAATTCCCAAGTTTGAGTCAAAAAATCCGGGAATTCTTCCTTTTAGCCCTTTTTATTTCTTAAAGCAGTGGCGTCGGGATATTATACGGTCATTTACGAAGGATCCGCTTTCTCAGGCGGTATTTGAGCTTGAAACTCTTGATGAGAAGGCAGCGGAACTGAAGCGAGTGAACAGTTTGCGTCCAGATGACGCGGATGCAATTGCGCAGGCACTTAAAAATTATAAGAATTCACAGCGTACATTGAGGGATATATTAAGCGGATTGGACGCGGAGCGAATAAAATCAGAAAAAAAGGAACGTCTCGTAGAGGAAATTATAAAGAAGGTTTCGGCGCATGAGGAATATCTCTCCACGCTTTCGAATATGTACGCAAAAGAAAAAAACGTGCGTCCTCTTGCGGAAGGAGCGCAAGAACTTGCCGTTGAGGTTGTAAAGGCATCGCAAGCGATATCAAGGGACGCGTTCAAGGATGTTGCAAAGGAATATCTTCGCGACGATTCCGTGTTGCGTATTGCAGAGGAAACAGACACAAGTTCTTCATCTGTTCTTGCGGAGACCATTAATGAATCGGTGATGATGCTTTCTGCAAGTACCACAGAGGATATTGATCCGGAAATAAAAGAGTCGAACAAATCATCAGAATAGAACGTATCGTATGGATTCCACCGCACTCATGCAGCAGTTTGCTTCCGTACAGGGATTTTTTGAACAGAATCCTCTGATCTTCGCACTTTTTCTTGCGTGGACCTTTTATTGGAAAGGTATGGCGCTTTGGAAAGCGGCGCGTCTTGAGCATCAAAAATGGTTTATCGCGCTTCTTATATTAAACACCGCGGGCATTCTCGAAATTCTCTACATATACATATTCAGTAAAAAAGTAGGGAGTAAGAAGGATCAGGCACCGTCTGCGTAGGTTCTACGAGGACAAAAAAGCAAAACCGCGTTTCGCGGTTTTGCTTTTTTATCCTCCTTTCATTACTGTGAAGATGAATATGTTTGAGCTTCTATCAAAAAACAAACCCGCAGGAGATCAACCAGACGCGATACGCGAATTGACGAAGGGGGTGCGGGAAGGATATTCACATCAGACGCTTCTTGGTGTTACGGGCTCGGGGAAAACATTTACAGTCGCGAATGTGATTGCCGAAATAGGAAAACCGGCGCTTGTCATCGCTCATAATAAGACACTCGCGGCGCAGCTCACGAACGAATTCAGAGAGCTGTTTCCAAAAAATTCAGTTAATTATTTTGTCTCGTATTACGACTACTATCAGCCCGAGGCGTATATTCCGTCGTCTGATACATATATCGGAAAGGAAGCGATGATAAATGAGGAGATAGACAAACTGCGTCATGCGGCTACTACCGCGCTTCTTACGCGTCAAGATGTGATTGTGGTGGCGTCAGTCTCCTGTATTTACGGGCTTGGCGCTCCGGAGACATACGCGAAAAATATTTTTCACATAAAAAAAGGAGATTTGCTAGAACGACGCGAATTTGTCAGAAAGCTCGTGTCGCTTCAATATTCGAGAACGAATGCCGATCTTACGCGCGGCACATTCAGGATCCGCGGAGAACAGTGGGAAATTATGCCGCCAGACAGGGAATTTATCTATAGATTTGTCGTGGAAGAGGGAGTCGTGAAAAATATATATGAAATAACTCCCGCGGAGGGGATTCGCCCCGGAAACACTCCCGAACCTTCTGAAGTATATATTTCTCCCGCAAAACATTTTGTGACGCCGGTTGAGGCCCGCACGAAAGCGATGCGAGAAATACAAAAAGAATTGAAAGAAAGACTCGAATATTTCGAATCAAAGGGTATGCTCTTAGAGGCGGAACGTCTCGAACGGAGAACAAAATTCGATCTGGCGATGATGCGTGAAATCGGATATTGCAATGGCATTGAGAATTATTCGCGCCATCTTTCGGGAAGAAAAGAGGGCGCCCCTCCGGATACTCTTTTGGATTATTTTCCCGATGATTTTCTTACCATAATAGATGAATCACACGTAACTGTCCCGCAAATACGGGGGATGTACGAAGGGGACGCGTCGCGTAAAAAAACACTTATTGAATACGGGTTCAGACTTCCTTCGGCTGCGGATAATCGTCCGTTGAGATTTTCCGAATTCGAGAAAAAAATACCGCAAACAATTTTTACTTCAGCGACTCCGGGGGAATATGAAAAAAAGAAGAGTAAAAAAATAGCGGAGCAGATCATCCGTCCCACCGGTCTTGTTGATCCCAAAATAACAATTTGTCCAATAAAGGGGCAGATTGACGATATTATAAAAAGAATCGAAGCGCGGATACAGACATCACGGGAAAGAGAAAAAGAGCGTGTATTAGTAACGACGCTCACCAAAAGAATGGCGGAAGATCTCTCGGAGTATCTTGAAGAGAAAGGAATCAAGGTAACCTATCTTCATAGCGACGTGAAAACGCTTGAACGAATTAAGATACTCACGCGACTAAGAAGGGGAGATATCGATGTACTGGTGGGAGTCAATCTTCTCAGAGAAGGACTTGACCTTCCCGAGGTCTCTCTTGTCGCTATCCTCGATGCTGATAAGGAGGGATTTTTGAGGAGCGAAACGTCGCTTGTTCAGACGATAGGCCGCGCCGCGCGAAACGTACGGGGAGAGGTCGTGATGTATGCCGATATTATTACAGGTTCAATTGAGCGCGCGATGAGGGAAACGGAACGGCGGAGAAAAATACAACTCGAATACAACAAAAAACACAACATCACGCCCACAACGATCATAAAAGAGATAAAAGATATATTGCCCGTAGAGGAGATATTAAAACTTGAGACACGGCCAGTGCCTAAATCGAAAAAAGAACGATCCGCGCTGATAAGGGAAAAAGAACGTGAAATGAAGGAGGCTGCAAACGCTTTGGATTTCGAACTTGCGGCAATTCTCAGGGATGAATTAAACATCCTCAAAAAAGATATTCAAAAAAAGTCAGAGTACAAGGGAAAAAAACACGCTCACAATACGCGTGATTAATTGACAAAATTAACGATATATAGTATCCTCAGATTAGCAAAAAGTAAGTAAAAATCTTATTTTATTAATAATAAACCCATAATGGAGGTAATTCATGAAACGAATTGCGTTTCTTTTTGTATTATTTTTCCTTGTTACTCAGGTTTTTGGACAGAACGTAGGAGGAGGCTTCACGTATGTCGGCGGTGATAATCTCGCCTCCGCGAGCGTTACCACGATGGATTTCGGCGGAGTTACGGTTACAAGATTTAACTTTGTTCCCAGCTCGCCCATCCTTCAAAATCCGGCAGCGCGATGGGATATCCCGCTTTCCTCAACCTTCGGAGTTTCGAAGATACTTCTTGAAGGAACAAGCCCGACTGGTTCAAGAGTCGTGAAAATCGCTGTTGCGACAAACAACGCACAAGCGGTAAGCACTGAGCGCATATCAACATCGCCAGGATCGGCGATCGGAACACTCACATTCTCTATGAATCCGGGGACGATTGCCGCAAATACTCTGAGTTTGTATGTTGCGTACGAGTATTCACAACAAAATCCAAACGCTACTGAAAATACTTTTCTTCTGAAAAGCATCACATTTCAGGATGCGTCTGGGAATAACACGGTAGTATACACTTCTCCCGGTGCAGGAGGCGGAACCATACCGGTAACGCCAACATTGGGATTGCCTAATGAAGGAGCAACCATTACGCTTCCATATACGTTTACATGGGGAAGCGTTGCGGATGCGACATCCTACACGTTTCAGCTTGATACGGATCAGAGTTTTACGGATCCGATGTCAGTGAATCACGTCACGACGACAACAAATTATACCGTTTCTTCTCTTTCTGCTGGCACATATTATTGGCGAGTAAGAGCAAACGGGACGGGAGGAAGTTCTGATTTTTCGAATCCTCGATCTGTTATCATAGGTTCAGGCATCACTATTCCCGCGGTACCGACATTGGTATCACCGGCGAACGGGGCAACAAATCAACCAAACGCGCTTCAGTTGGACTGGAATGACGTCACAAACGCGACATCATATCGAGTTCAGGTGATGCTCATG
>JAGVBU010000014.1 GCA_020059585.1 Minisyncoccota bacterium | reverse complement strand
CACCGCCTCGCGTGCTCGTCTACTGACTCGCACTGGCTCCGGCGTTCAATTCCGTACGCGAGCAAAAACATTTGCTCGCTATCCCGCAGACAATAAAAACAACCCGCCCTACAGGCGGATTTTTTTAGTGCGGGATACGGGAATTGAACCCGTGTCTCAACCTTGGGAAGGTCGCGTTCTGCCACTGAACCAATCCCGCAATGATGCGTTTTCTATTCTCTCCTTTCTCACACCAATCCGTCAAATTTCTATTCCTCGCTTTCCGGAAAATCTTGGGAAGAAGACGCCTGCGAAGGAACTATAATTATGAGTTTTTCTCCGGGAACAACCACGTTTGTCTGCTGTTTCAGGAGTTTAACTCTATTTTCTGGATTTTCGAAGAATTCTATATCTTCTTCCACTGAAATATTTTCCTCTTTTATTAAATTTCTTTTTTCACGAAGTATCGCTGCTTCTTCGCTGAGCGCAGCATGTTCTTCCACGAGTCCGTAGATTCCCCAACCAAGAAGTCCTATGAGCGCAACGATAAGAGAAATTCTCACTATTCCCATAATAATTATTATATATCAAAAAACCCGCCGCTCCATGGAGCTGCGGGTTTAGTATAGCCAATTTTTTTATTTTTTCTTTCCTTCTATTATCTGTTGCGCGACATTGTTCGGCGCCTCGGAATAGTGGCTGAATTCCATACTGAAAGAACCTCGTCCCTGAGTCATTGACCGCAACTTTGTCACATATCCGAACATTTCTGAAAGAGGAACCTCCGCATTGATAATACGAGCAACGCCGCGTTCTCCCATTTCATTTATCTTCGCGCGCTTTGAACTAAGGTCACCGGTAACATCTCCGATGAAATCTCCGGGGGTAATCACCTGCACCTTCATGACGGGTTCGAGAATCACCGGCTTCGCGAGTTTCGCGGCTTCTTGGAACGCCATCGCCCCCGCGATCTGGAACGCAATTTCTGATGAGTCCACCTCATGGAACGAACCGTCATAGAGCGTCACTTTCACGTCAACCATAGGATATCCCGCAACAACACCTTTTCGTGTTGCTTCTTCAATACCCTTTTCCACCGCGGGAATATATTCCTGAGGAATTGATCCTCCCTTGATTGCATTTACAAACTCAAATCCCTTTCCGCGCTCAAGAGGTTCCATCTTTATTTTCGCGTGTCCATACTGTCCGCGTCCTCCTGACTGTTTAATATATTTTCCCTCTCCTTCTGAGGACTTTAAGACTGTTTCTTTATACGCAACCTGCGGCCTTCCTACGTTTGCCTCTACACTGAATTCGCGTTTCATACGATCAACAATAATATCAAGATGAAGTTCTCCCATACCTTCGATGATAGTCTCCCCAGTCTCCGCATCGCCGCTTACGCGAAATGTTGGATCCTCGTCAGCAAGACGGTGCAATGCAATTCCCATCTTTTCCTGATCTGCTTTCGTCTTCGGCTCAATGCGAATCCCGATGACCGGCTCCGGAAACGTTATCTTTTCGAGAATAAGAGGATTTTCCGGATCGGTGAGTGAATCCCCCGTACCAGTATCCTTAAGTCCCACAAGCGCGCCTAAATCTCCCGCATAGATTTCATCAACCTCTTCGCGGTGATTCGCGTGCATGCGAAGAATGCGTCCGATCCGCTCCTGAGAATTTTTCGTCGCGTTCAAAATATAACTTCCCCTCTTTATCACCCCCGAATATACACGAAAGAATGTAAGGGCGCCGACAAACGGGTCGGTCGCGATCTTAAACGCAAGCGCGGTAAGCGGCTCGTCGTCTTTCGCGTGACGTTCCTCTTCTTCGTGCTTTGAATTAAGTCCTTTGACGGGCGGCATATCCCCAGGCGAAGGAAGGTATTCCACTACCGCGTCGAGCACGAGTTGTATCCCTTTGTTGCGAAGTGCTGTTCCTCCGAACACCGGCACAATCGTATTCGCGATTGTAGCGGCGCGAAGTGCCTTCTTTAGTCGCTCTACGGAAATTTCCTTGCCCTCCAGATATTCGCTGAGAAGCACATCGTCTGTCTCGGCAATTTTTTCTACCATAATGTGACGCTTCTCTTCCGCGATTTTCTGTAATTCGGGAGGAATATCATATTGAATCACTTTTTCTCCATGATCGCCCTCAAAACGATACGCCTTCATAATCATGAGATCGATCACGCCAGAAAATCCTCCTTCCTCTCCAATGGGCCATTGAAGCGCGATTGCGTTCGGAGTGAGTCTTTCATGGATTGATTGCAAACTCTTTTCAAAATTTGCTCCCATGCGATCAAGTTTATTAATGAGACAAATGCGGGGTGTCCGATATTCATCCGCATAATGCCAATTCGTTTCCGATTGCGGTTCAACACCCGCCACACCGTCAAACACCACTACCGCGCCATCAAGAACGCGAAGCGATCGTTTTACCTCGACAGTGAAATCAATGTGTCCCGGAGTATCGATAAGATTGATGCGATATTCATTTTTCTTCGCATCAGGAGACGAATGATCAATGTACGTCGGAGTCCAAAAGCATGTGGTAGCCGCCGCGGTGATAGTAATTCCGCGCTCGCGCTCCTGTTCCATCCAGTCCATAACCGCAGCACCCTCATGCACCTCCCCTATTTTGTGAGAAATTCCGGTATAAAAAAGCACACGTTCCGACGTGGTTGTTTTTCCCGCATCAATATGCGCCACAATGCCGATATCGCGCACCCTTTCGATTGGATATTGCCGTGCCATAAGGATTAATTAACGGACAAAACTCGCGAACGCGCGGTTTGCTTCCGCCATGCGATGCATGTCCTGCTTCTTTTTTATCGCGCTCCCTTCATTTTTCGACGCGGCTATTAATTCTTCGGAAAGTTTTTTCGCCATAGGCATCCCCTTTCTTTTCCGTGCCGCATCAATAATCCAATGCGCCGCAAGGAAAAATTTCCGCGCGGGGCGCACTTCGCGAGGGACCTGATAATTCGCTCCTCCAACGCGTTTCGAAACAACCTCAAGAAGCGGGGACGCGTTCGTCATCGCTTTTTCGAAAATTTCGAGTCCTTCTATTTTTGTCGTCTTTTTCGCCTCCTCAAGTGCCTCATAAAAAACCTTCTCCGCAACTGACTTCTCTCCGTCACGCATGAGATAACTTATGAAACGCGATATGTCGACCCTCTTATAGATATGGTCGCTAGGTAATTCGTTTTTTTTATAACTTCCGCGCTTGCGCATAATAGTATATTAAAAAATTATTTTTTCTTTTCTCTCTTCGCTCCGTATTTTGATCGCTGTTGTTTTCTTGCGTTTACTCCCTGCGTATCAAGCACTCCGCGAACAATGTGATAACGGACGCCCGGAAGGTCCTTCACGCGACCTCCGCGAATCATGACAACCGAGTGCTCCTGAAGATTATGTCCTTCCCCCGGAATATACGCGGTGACCTCCATTCCATTCGTAAGACGCACGCGCGCCACTTTCCGAAGCGCGGAGTTCGGTTTTTTCGGTGTGGTGGTAAAAACCTTAAGACACACACCTCTTTTAAACGGAGACGAGGAGTCAACCGGCTTATTTAAAAGATAGTTAAAATACAAACCAAGCGCCGGAGTCTTATCCTTCTTTTTCGCGCTTTTTCTTCCTTTTTTTATAAGTTGATATACGGTAGGCATAAAAACAGTACTGCAGAAGCAGCAGGTTTAAGAATAAGGCATAGTAAGCTTTTGTGTCAAGGATTTTTATATCCCGACAAAGAGACGGTAGATTCCCTCGATGACGGGATAGATAATCTCTATCCCAAAGATAATGAAGAACACAAGAATAAAAAATCCGTATCGCTCAAAGGCCATCTGTATCTGCTCCGTTCCTCGAGGGAGAAAATAAAAGAGAACCTTTGATCCGTCGAGAGGAGGAATCGGCACGAGGTTAAATACGGCAAGAACTATATTAATAACGATGATAACTTTTAGGAAAGGAATGAGGAAAAAAAGATCTGAAAATCCCCCAAAGATGATGCCGCGGACAACAATAGCGAATATCCCCGCAAGAAAAAGGTTGCTCGCGGGACCCGCAAGCGCGATAAGCATACTCCCCTTCTTCATGTTTTTGAGATTCAGCGGATTAAATGGGACTGGTTTTGCCCATCCGAATATGATGCCCCCCGGAAGAACGGAAAGGATAAGAGGAAGAAGAATCGATCCAAAGGGATCAATATGCGGAAGCGGATTTAAAGTTAATCTCCCCGCGCGGCGTGCCGTATCATCACCAAGCTCTTCGGCAACGAATCCATGCGAAATTTCATGGATGATTATTGAAAACACAAGAACGATAACCTGATAGGCAATAATAAGAATCGATGAATCCATATATCGTATGATACCACACAAGGAGGAAATGATGGATGAACCTATTGTGGAAATTATAACGTCGAAAAAATGGTATAATCAACAATAATGAGAGAAACAAAAAACATATATGCCGCGGTCGCAATTCTTACGCTATTTACTCTGGCGGGGTTTTTTCTTATATTCAATTCCCTCGGCGCGCTCCGTGGAGACGTTGAAAACATGAAACTCGCGCTTTACTTCAAAGAACAAAAAACACAAGAAAATGTCGCTTCAAGCACGGATGTCGCGGTTACTACTTCAACTATTCAAATAGAAAAAGAAACCAATTCTGATTCTCCCGTAGAAAAAAGCGATCCGGGGATAGAGATTCCCACCGCGATCATATTCGAATCATCGTCCACTGTCGCGCTTTTGCCTCAAACGACTGTAACGGTAACGATAGAGAGCGCTATTAAGTATGCTGATGGAAGTATCGCGATAAATATACGGGCATTCACCGACAGAGCGACAAGCTATGCGGCATTTGATCCTAAATCAGTAATCCAAATACTCAATCTTGATGGTGATAATCAGAAAGCATCTTCAATAACAGGGAAATTCGATTCCATACCCCCGAAAAGCGCCTCTTCCGGAACACTTAATTTTGAAGGATTATCGGGAAGAAATTCCATGATTTTCCAGATAGGAACAGGAGAGATGATGCGATTTTATGAATTTGATTTTATCAAAAAAACATATCAAGAAACAGTAGTCGGATAGATAATTGACGGCGCAGCGCGCCTCTGATACACTCATCTTTATTATGAGACAGTGCGAACGATGTGAAAAAACATATAAGAAAGGAGGAACACGCAAGCTTCTGCGCGGCCATTATAATCAGACAAATGTAAGTAAAAAAAAGGCGAACCTCCAATGGTCGACCCTCTCAGGCAAGCGATCTCTTCTTTGTACGCGCTGTATTCGAACTCTCTCGAAGACAAAATAAAAAAATAATCCCGCCGGTCCATGGACTCTGGCGGGATTTTTATTTCATTACTCTTCCGGCTGCCACGTGAAGCAGGAACACCCCTTATCTTTTCCTTTGTGGGGAAAATCGTCCTTTCGGGGATCTATCATTTGCAATCCTGACGATTCGGTGAAAATAACAAGCCCAAAATCTTCGCTATATTCAAAATCGTCTTGGGTCTCGTGTCCCCGCAGGTCAACAGGAGTAAAATCCTTATGTCCGTGGTTTTTCTCGTCTTTCATATATACTCTCCTTAGTGAGTTGCTGGTGAGAATGATGCCACAAAAAACTAATTATGTCCATGGTCCTCCAATTTCACAAAAAGAATAGGGTAGAAAAAATATCCATTATAGTGTACATTGCTAACGTAATACCCCCAAAGAAAGCTTTACTTCCAACGGGGTAAATATATCGGGCTGTAGTATACCGGCAGTACGCATGCATGGGGTGCATGTAGACCGGGTTCAATTCCCGGCAGCCCGACAAAAAAACCGCACGTCAGTGCGGTGTTTTGTAGATGGTTGCAGAAACCCCGCCAGTCTATAGACTGGCGGGGTTTCGTCGGGAATTGAACAAGACCGTTTCAAGTATTATGATACTCACAGCATATTAAATCTGGAGTATATATGAAAAAGAAAATGAATACTCCCCCGGGATGGCTGGAGCGGCAAGCACGAAAACTCATTGAGGAACAAGGATATTTTCTTCTCGCGTACGATGTAATTAATTCAAGAGAGTATGCGGAAAAAAATGGATATGGAAGCCTCAGTGATGAAATGGAAAAATTCAATAAAGAAATGAACAAAACGTACAAAAGACACTTTATCGGAAAACCCATGGGAAAAATGCCACCAGACTATGAACCGAGAATAATTTTCGGATTCACAAGAATAAAAGGAGATGCTGGTGTGGTATTCCTGAAAAACTCAGAACCGATTAGAGCCATTGTTGCGCGCGCAATAGAAAGTTTTCCTTTTAAAGTCCGCTGGGCTACCGCTCGGGATGAATGGGATAAGAAACTCAAAACATTTGTATAAAAAATCCGCACATTACGTGCGGATTTGTTTTGTTTTTCGCTATACGTGGAGATATCGCCGAATCGCGATGAAACTCGACACGATTCCAAGTCCCACCCCGAAGACAAGCTGATAGAGAAAAAGACGTATAAAATTCTCATTAAAATACGCTTGCAGATTTATATCAGGAATGAACTTTACAATATACGGGGACGCAAAACTTATCGCTGGAATCACAATAGCGAAACTCACAATCGCAGCGATAATACCATCGAGAATACCCTCAATGATAAACGGTCCGCGAATAAAGTTATTAGACGCGCCAACAAGCCTCATAATTCCTATCTGATCGCTTGAGGAGAAAATAGCAAGGCGTATGGTGTTAAATGTAATCATAATCGCAAGGAAAGAGAGAAATACGGTGAGAATGGCACCCGTATTTTTTATGGTATCGACAAGCGAAATAAGACGCTCAATGACTACGTGATTCTGGGCATAGGTCACTTTTTCTGTTAAATCTTTATAAATTGGCTTTTCGAGATATTCGGCAATTGTTCCGTAATGCCTCGGATCCTTCGCTTTTATGTTAATTGACGCAAGAAGCGGATTTTCTTCGAGTTGTTCAAGCGTTTGAGTGATGATCTGATCCGCCTCATGTGTTTTTTTGAACTCGACAAGCGCTTCATCGCGGGATATATACTGCACGTCTTTCACTTCCACAAGCGCTTCAAGGGATTTTTTTATATTAAGAATAGAATCTTCGGGAACGTTACTCTTAAAATACACACTGATATCTATCTTTTCCTGAAGCGACTGAACTGCGCCCTTTGAAACCACATTAAAAAGAATAAGTCCCTCGAACACCACTGACGCAAGCACCATAATCCCGATGGTCGATATTGAAAGCCATCCGTTCCGGAGGAATCCATTGATTCCGTATTTTATAATCCGAGAAAGTTTTACAATCATAGAAATAGTTTATCCGATGATAAAGCGTCCATTCGCTTCATCTTTTATTATTTTTCCATTCTCAAGAGTAATAACCCGCTGACCAAGCGTGTTAATAATTTCCTTGTCGTGCGTCGCAAGAAGAACCGTGCTTCCA
This sequence comes from Minisyncoccota bacterium, assembly GCA_020059585.1. Taxonomy (GTDB): domain Bacteria; phylum Patescibacteriota; class Minisyncoccia; order UBA6257; family GWB1-50-10; genus GWA2-45-9. Next base: position 14,597 of record JAGVBU010000014.1, on the reverse strand, counting down.
AGCTCGTTGATTTTTGTAAGAATCTTAATAACTTCCCAAGTATTAAACGGATCAAGATTCCCCGTAGGTTCGTCCGCAATGAGCACGTCTGGACGATTGATCATCGCGCGAGCAATCGCAACCCGCTGTTTCTCCCCTCCCGACAATTCTGCAGGAAAATTATGATCCTTATCCTTCAATCCCACCATTTCGAGAACTTGGGGTACAAGTTCGTTTATCTCCCGCTGGGGTCTTCCCTCAACCTCAAGAGCAAAGGCAACATTCTCAAAAGCAGTCTTCTTCGAAAGAAGCCGGAAATCCTGGAAAATGACGCCTATATGACGGCGAAATTCGGGCATTTCCTTCGATTTAATCTTGTTTACCTCATATGATCCGAAAAAGACCTGTCCTTTTGTAGGTTTTTCCTCTCCTATAAGAAGTTTTATAATTGTCGATTTCCCTGCCCCTGAACGTCCTACGAGCGAAACGAATTCGTTCGGCTGTATCTTGAAGCTTACCTTGTCTAATGCGACCGAGCCATGGTTGTACGTCTTCGTTACGTTTTGGAAAATAATCATACCCGTTTCAGCAGTGTGTTTGTGTTATGTCTTTCCATTTTACTCTACCTGGCGCCGAGTATCAAATCGAGATTTCCCCCTAAGACCTCCTCGACACGCGAATTTTTCTCACCAGTACGATGATCTTTCACCTGCTTATAAGGATGAAGCACGTACGAGCGTATTTCGTGCCCCCATTCCGGCTTCACCTTCACCCGTAAGTTTTCCACAGCCGTCTCGTGCCTTTCCTTCATGAGCTCAAGGAGTTTTATTTTTATAATTTCGAGCGCCCGATCACGATTCGCGCTTTGCGCGCGTTCGCTTTGAGATGATGCCACAATTCCCGTCGGAAGATGAACAATGCGCACCGCGGTTTCGACTTTATTTACATTCTGTCCCCCAGGACCCGAGGAACGGAAAAAATCCATTTTCAAATCCTTCTCCGGAATTCTAACCGATGAAAGCTCGGGAGTTGGGATTGCGGGAATAAGCTCCACAAGCGCAAACGACGTATGACGGAGCTTTTTCGCATCAAAGGGAGAGATGCGGACAAGCCGATGAACGCCGTTCTCTAATTTCAACACATCATACACTCCCTCCCCTTTTATGTGTATCGTCCGATCGTCAATTATAGTAGTTTTCCATCCCTTGCGGTCTGCATATCGAACATACATTCGGAAGAGCATGTCCGCCCAATCTTTTGCGTCATCTCCTCCCGCTCCCGCAAGAACGGATAAGTAGACTCCGAGTATTGTATTGTGATAAGACATATGCGCAAAATCGACGAAAAACTTCCACGGAAATATTTCTATTGAGCCAATGGTCGGATTCGAACCGACGACCCATGCTTTACGAAAGCATTGCTCTACCAGCTGAGCTACATTGGCTAACGAAAAATGAATAATGGTTTCTGATGATATTTACTCCGAGTGACGCCAATGCAAGCGAAACGCACATTGGCCCCTCTTCATCTCATTATAATCCAAGAAGAGATTTTATCTTCGGCTTATCGAAACCAATAATCATCGTTCCATTAATATCGATGACTGGAACGCCGAGTTGTCCCGTCTTTTCGATCATCTCGTGCTGCGCCTCCATGTCCACCATCACGTCGCGTTCAGTATATGCGATGTTATTTTCAGCAAAATACGCCTTTGCCATTTTGCAATACACGCACGTCGGGGTGGTATATATCGTTACTTGCGCCATATTATTTTGATGTAATCACCGAACCGACCAATTCGGCCTGAATGGAATATATCACACTGATCATTCCTCGTCTACACTTTGCAGCTCTTTCTTTATTTCCTTGAATTCATTCTCAACGTCCTTCATTTTCTCCTTCAGACCCCTAATAAGGGCTGCGCCTTCACGCGCCTTCTCAAGGCCTTTTTCCACGTCGACTTCCTTCTGCTCATCAAACCACGCGACAATCTCGGCAAGTTTGTCGAGTTTCGCGCCAATATCCGATTTTTGTTTTTTATTTTTTTGTTCCATAAGTTATTTTTTCGTTGTTTCTATCCGCGCGTCGAATGATCCGTCTGCAAGCGACGCGGTGATAACGTCATTCTTCTGAAGCGTTTTTACGCTCTTTAATACTCTTCCTCCATTATCATAAATAATACTATATCCAAGCCGTAAATTCCTTTTCGGATCCATAAGCCCGATTATCTTCTCGGCATTTGCAATCACGATGGAAGTTTTAAGAAGCGAATCGGAAAATGCGCGAACGATTGTGTGACTATACTCCTGTGATCGCGTACGTATGTATTTTATCCCAGAAATAAACTTCTCCGCGGCCTGCGTCATAACACCCCGTACCATATCGAAAATATCCTCACATCCGTCGAGGATTCTCCTCTCCGCAAAAGGAACATTCTCAAAAATCCTCTTCCATGATTCATTCACGAGTATCGCGGCAAACGACGGTGTTGACGTAACATAATCGCTTGCCATACTCGCAATAGGCACGTCCCTATCATGCCCAATGCCCGCAATGACGGGTATGCGCGATGAAAATATTTCGCGCGCGACAAGCTCGTTGTTGAAGGGTTGAAGATCTTCAAGACTCCCTCCTCCTCGGATAAGCACAAGCACGTCACATTCGGGCGCGTGTGTATTAAACCAGCGAATCGCGCCAGCAATTTTGGTATGTGCCTGCGCTCCCTCAACGCGCACATCATAAAGAAAAAGCTCAAGACCGCGCTGTTTCAAATTTTTGCGAAAATCGTCGATCACCGCCCCCGTCTTTGAGGTGATAATACCGATACGCGATATAAATTCGGGAATCTCCCGTTTGCGAGAAAAAAGACCCTCATCCTCGAGTTTTTTCTTCAGCGCTTCATACGCCTTGCGAAGAGTTCCCTCCCCCGAGAGCTCCACCGAATCGGCGACAAAACTGAATCTCCCTTTCGGCTTATATATTTTCGGCGCACCGTGGGCTTTCACGCACATTCCATCCTCAAGAATCACACCAAGCGATCGATACGCGAACGGATTCATATAGCAATTCAATATTCCCTCTCCCTCTTTATCTTTTAAAGAAAAATAAGCGCCCGTGGGATGGGGTCTGAATTCGCTTATTTCACCCTCCACAACATACGCGCGGGGAGAAAAAAGTTCATTTACATAATCAAGAAATTCTCCCACCGAAAAAACAGGTGTCTCAACAAGTTCCATATTATTTAAGCGTCATAAGAATTGCTCCTGCGGTGATAAGAAACGCGCCAATACCGGACTTCCATGAAAAATGCTCTCCCAAAAAAAGAATGGCAAACACAAGCACAAATACAACGCTCAATCGATCAAGCGCGGCAACACCGGACGCGGGACCCGCTTTTAACGCGAAAAAATAAAAAAGCCACGAGAGCGCGCCGGCTATTCCCGAAAGAGCGATAAAAAGAAGGGGTCTACTCTCAATAGTAGAAAGAAGTCCCGCTTTTCCGAGCATAAGCGAAACCAACACAAGAAACGCGGCCATAATAACTGCGCGCACGGATGTCGCAAGCGTCGTATCGATATTCTGAATACCAATCTTCCCGAATATAGCGACCCCTGCCGCGCATACCGCGGAAAGCACCGCGAAAATTATCCAAAGAGGCATAGATTTCATTTTTCAAATACCTCTTTATTTTATCAGCAATCATTCCCCTTTCTCAAGTTCCATTGCATTATCCGATGAAGGTATATAAGGAGAAACAAGAAAATGCGCGATGATCACGGCAACCGCGGATACTAAAACGCCTCCAAGGATGTCTGTTGGCCAATGCATCCCCGAAGCAATACGCGCAATTCCGTTCACAAACGCGCCAATTAAAAACCATACCCCCCATTTCCTGTTGAAATACAGAAGCACGCCCGCGCACGCGAAAAGAAATGCCGCATGCCCAGAGGGAAATGAAAAAGTAGTTTCGTTAAAAAAAGGCGTGAAATCCAATACGAGATAAGGACGGGGGCGATTATAGAAAAAACGTATCGTTTCAGTAAGAATTCCCCGTGAGATAAGCGCGGAAATAATAAAAAACGCCGACATATATATCCTGTATTTCGCGTTTTTCTGTTTTAAAACAAAAAGTACAACGGCAGCAGTGAGGACGATTGGGAGATATTTTGCGAGAAAAACAAAAAAAACATCGAGAAATCCCGATGTTCCCGCAAGCGCATGAATTGCCGAAAAAAGAAGGGTGTCGAATGACATAGGATATAGAACACCTAGAAAAGACGTATCGCTATTGACGGACGAACGGAAGAAGGCCGATAACCCGCGCGCGTTTTATTGCGTGCGAAAGTTTCCGCTGATGTTTTGCGCACACTCCCGTGTGGCGTGGATCGATTATTTTCGCCTGGCTCGAAACGAACCGACGAATCATCTCGATGTTTTTATAATCAATCTCCTTCACGTTTTGTGAACAAAAAAAGCACTGTTTCATAAAAATTAAAATGGTATATCCTCCGCTCTGATTTCGTCTTCAATGTCTATTTCGGGAAGCGTTTCTTCTTTCGGTTCAAAATCCACCCCCTCGTGAGAAGGGCTTTCCTGGCGGAACCCACTCCCGCCTCCCTCGCTCCCCCCGCCACGCGGACCAAGCTGCATGCGCTCGCAGATTATTTCCATCACGCGGCGCGTCTGCCCCTGATTATCTTGCCATGAACGAGTTTGCATCCTTCCTTCAATGAATACGAGTCCTCCTTTTTTTAAAAATTTGCTCGCAACCTCCGCCTGCTTCCCCCACACCACTACATTATGAAATTCCGCTTTCTGCTGCCTCTGTCCAGCGCGATCAGTAAAAAAAGAATTTGTCGCGACACCGAACGTCGCAACAGACTGCCCAGAGGGAGTCTGACGAAGCTCAGGATCGCGAGTAAGATTTCCGAGGATAAATGCTTTGTTGAAATTCATAATGTGGTTTTTCCCTATCGCATGCCGAAAGTAAATTTTCTAACGGCAACCCATAGTATTATTGTAATATTTCTTCTATCTTTTTCTCAAGTGCCTCATTCGAGAGCGCCGGCTCATAACCGGGTTTCCGCTCGGTTCTTACAAATTTTCCGCGCCTCAGACGATTTTCCTGACCTTCAAGCGCCGCCTCTTCATTCTTATCCTTCTCGGAGAATTGCACAATTATCGCGCGCAACACCTCTTTTTCAAATTTAAGATCAGCGTCAATTAATCCGACCTTCAACGGATCGATGCAAAAACGCATCACGCCGAAGAACCCTTGGGTCTGTTTTTTTATCGGATACGCGAAACGGATCCTTACGAGAGGTTTATCTTCAACAATCTGCCCTCCATGCTTCTCTATTACTTTCTTCGGAACGCCTTCGTTCTCTCCCTCTTGAATAAAAGAGATTTCGTATAAAGATTTGTTTTCTTCTGTGTTTGTTATTTCCTCCATAAGCACTTCAAAAGATATCAGTTATAGCGCACAAGGTCAACCCCCTACATTACAGAATGTGGGAGTTAACCTTGTTATGATACAGTTTCTTTCGGTTCTTTTTCGGTTTGTTCTTCAGACTGCGGTTCGACGGGTAGTTCTTCGGGAATTATACGGTACGATTCCAATAAATCTTCTGAAATCTTTGTAATCCCAGTTCCCGCGGGAATAAGTTTTCCTATAATGACGTTTTCCTTCAATCCCGCAAGCTTGTCTGTTTTTCCCTCGACCGCCGCATTTACAAGCACCCTGCTCGTCTCTTGGAATGATGCCGCAGAAAGAAAACTCTCGGACGTAAGCGCAACGCGCGTAATCCCCAATACCCTGATAACCGCTTTTGCGGGAGCTTTCTTCAATCGTTTCATCTCCCTGTTCGCTTTCAAAAATCTCTGTTTGTCCACTATATCATCCACCATAAAGTCTGTGTCGCCCGCATCCTTCACTACCACGCGGGAGAATATCTGACGGACGATAATTTCGATATATTTATCGTTGATTGTTGCTCCTTCAGGAACATAAATCCTCTGCACCTCATTTACGATGTATCGTTGCGCCTCTTCAAGTCCCCTGTATGAAAGGAGTTCGCGAATATCGAGTGGCCCTTCGGAAAGCTGATCCCCCTTCTTCACGCGATCGCCCTCTTTCACAAAAAGGTTCGCGTTAAGCGGCACCGCGTATTCAGTAACTCCCGCGCGCGCTTTTTTAGATGTCGTTTTCTTCAATCCCTTCACCTCTATAATTTTCGTAAGTCCTTTTTCTTTTATGAATTCCACGAATCCATCTTCTTTTGCAAGCACCGCCTTTCCTTTTGGAGGACGCGCCTCGAAAATCTCCTCAACACGAGGCAATCCGTACGTAATATCAAACCCTGCAACACCTCCGATGTGGAATGTTCTCATGGTAAGCTGCGTTCCCGGTTCTCCGATGGATTGAGCGGCAACGATACCCACCGCCTCACCGATGCGTACCTTCTCGTTTTTGCTTAAATCAAGTCCGAAGCAGGTAGCGCAAATACCTTCAGATGCGCGGCACGAAATCGGCGAACGAACCCTTATACTTTCTAAGTTTGAATCCTGAAGAATCCGCGCGATGTCTTTCGTGATTATTTCGCCGGCGCGCACGACAAGTTTTCTATCGATACGCACATCAAGGGCGCTTACGCGTCCAAATATACGATCACCGAACGCATATCCGAATTTATTTCCCTCACTCCTGAGGATATTCACCCCCTCATCAGTACCACAATCCTCTTCGCGAATGATAAGATCCTGTGCCACATCAACAAGGCGGCGCGTGAGATATCCCGCTGACGCGGTCTTAAGCGCGGTATCAGTCGATCCCTTACGCGCTCCGTGCGTGGAAATAAAATATTCGAGAATTCCGAGTCCTTCTTTGTACGAAGATTTCACCGGAAGTTCAATCGTCTGCCCGCTCGCATCCATCACAAGACCCTTCATACCCATCATCTGAATAGGCTGGGCCCAACTTCCTCGAGATCCTGAATCGAAAATGGAATAAATGGAATTCGTTTCCGGAAGCGTATGAGGAATCACTTTCGCGATTTTTTCTCTCACCTCTGTCCATATTTGCACGATTTTTTCGCGCCGTTCTTTTTCGGTGAGAAGTCCATCTTCAAATTGAGATTCCACTACCGCCACACGGTCCATTCCTTCCTTCACAAACTCCCCTTTTTCTTTCGGAATCACCGTATCTCCCATTCCCCACGTGACACTCGAAAGCGTCGCGTAGCCAAATCCAAGATTCTTTATATCATCAAGATGTTTCTGCGCCTGTTCAATTCCGTATTGTTCGATAAGTTTCCCGATGAGTTTCGAGAGTATTTTCTTCGTGAGTGTTTCATTCACCATAGGAAAATCTTCAGGAAGAATACTGTTGAAAATCATGCGTCCATACGTTGTTTCCACCAGCGCATTTCTCCAATACGCGTGTATTTTTGTCTGAAGCTCTATCACGCCGCTTTCATACGCAAGCATTGCTTCCGAAAAGCTTCCGAACACCTTCCCTTCTCCCTTTGATCCCGGTTTCTCGCGAGTCAAGAAATACGCGCCGAGAACGATGTCCTGCGTTGGACGCGTAATAGGATCTCCGTTCGCGGGCTTCAAAAGATTCCGTCCCGCATTCATAAGCTCATGCGCTTCGTATTGCGCTTCTGCCGTAAGAGGCAGGTGGACTGCCATCTGATCACCGTCGAAGTCCGCGTTAAACGCCTCACACACAAGAGGTGGGATACGGATACATAAGTCTTCGATAAGAAGCGGTTTGAACGCCTGAATGCCGAGACGGTGGAGTGTCGGGGCGCGATTTAAGAGAACTTTCTTATTTTTAATAACCTCCTCAAGAATCCCCCACACCTCAGGAGAACGCTGTTCAATGAAACGGTTTGCCTGCTTGATATTGTAGGCGAGTCCCCGCTCAATTATTTTGTTTATGACAAAGTGCTTAAAGAGTTCAAGCGCGAGATTCTTCGGTAATCCGCATTCATCAAGCTTAAGATCCGGACCAACTACGATAACAGAACGTCCCGAGTAATCCACGCGTTTTCCAAGAAGATTCTGTCTGAATCGTCCCTGTTTTCCTTTCAAGAGGTCTGCAAGTGAACGAAGCGGACGCCGACGAGAAGAAAGCAACTGCGTGCCGCCACGGGCAGTATTGTCGATAAGCGCGTCAACCGCTTCCTGAAGCATGCGTTTCTCGTTCGTGATAATGACTTCTGGTGATTTTAAGTCAATGAGTTTTTTCAAGCGGTTATTCCTGTTAATAACGCGGCGATAAAGATCATTGAGATCCGCGGTCGCGTAGCGTCCTCCATCGAGCGCTACCATCGGACGCAATTCCGGCGGAAGCACTGGAAGCACGGTAATCACCATCCATTCCGGACGAATACCCGATTTAAGCATTGATTTCGCGATATGCAGCCTCCGGAGAATTCTCTTTTGGCGATTCACGTCTTTCACTACTTTCAACTCTTTCTTGAGTTCGGACACAAGATGTTTAAGATCAATTTGCTCTAATATTTTTCTCACCGCGCCCGCTCCACGATCTGCTTCAAATACATCACCGAAGCGCTCCGCAAGGGAATAATATTCAGATTCCGTAAGAATGAGTCCCGGTTGAAGAACCGAAAGAATGCTTTTCATGTTTTCTTTCGTGTCCTTAAGTTCTTCCTTCGTGAACGTTTTATCGTTTTTGAGCGACTTGAATTCACGCTCAAGCGAATCGAGCGCGCGTTTTCTGCTCTCATCATCAACCGTCGTTACTACAAATGCCGCATAATAGACCACCTTCTCAAGCTTCGATACGGGAATATTCAAAATGAGTCCGAGCTTCGAGGGAACGTTCCTTAAAAACCAAATATGCGCTACGGGTGTTGCAAGCGTGATGTGCCCCATCCGCTCGCGACGGACAACCGCGCGCGTTACCTCAACGCCGCATTTTTCGCACACAATTCCTTTATAGCGTATCTTCTTATACTTTCCGCAATAACATTCATAGTCCTTTGTGGGACCGAAAATGCGTTCGGAGAACAAGCCATCCTTTTCCGGACGCTGCGTACGATAGTTAAGCGTCTCCGGTTTTAATATTTCTCCGTGAGACCATTTCAATATTTCATCGGGACTAGCGACTTTGATGAGCATTGATTTTAAATCCATGTTTTTATTCATAGTGCGTTATATTATTCTTCATCAACTTTTTCATTGATGTCTTCGTCCCTTGTTTCTTCGTAGTCATACGACACATTCAACCCGAGTGATTTCAACTCTGCGAGCAATACATTAAATGATGCGGGAAGGTTCGGTTTTTTTATCTCCTGTCCGCGGATAATCGATTCAAACGCGGCAGAACGTCCCATCACGTCATCTGACTTTATCGTGAGCATCTCCTGAAGCGTATGCGCGGCGCCATATCCCTCGAGCGCCCACACCTCCATTTCTCCGAAACGCTGTCCTCCGAGTTGCGCTTTTCCTCCGAGCGGTTGTTGGGTAATAAGCGAGTAAGGACCCGTGGAACGCATATGGATCTTATCTTCAACAAGATGGTTTAACTTCATTATGTATTTATATCCCACGGTGATGGCTTCCTTGAAGGCTTCTCCAGTGAGTCCGTTATAAAGCTTTAATTTTCCCGTCTCAGGAAATCCTGCTTCTTTCAGTTCTGCTCTTATATCGTCCTCTGTTGCGCCAACAAAACTTGGGACAACCGCTCTATATCCAAGCGTGTGCGCGGCAAGCCCTAGATGCGTTTCAAGTATCTGCCCAAGATTCATACGCGACGCGACACCAAGCGGATTCAATACGACATCAACAGGCGTTCCATCTTCAAGATATGGCATATCTTCAACGGGACGTATCATGGAAATGACTCCCTTGTTTCCGTAGCGCCCCGCGAGTTTATCTCCCGCGCGGATCTTTCGAAGTTGCGCCACCTCCACCTGTATTTTTTTGATAATCCCCGGCTCAAGCTTATCTCCCCTGTCGCGCGAGAATATCTTTATCCCTATGACGCGTCCCTGCTTTCCATGTGGTAATACAAGCGACGTATCTTTGACGTCTCTCGCTTTTTCGCCGAAAATCGCGCGCAAAAGTTTCTCTTCCGAAGTGAGTTCCGACTCTCCTTTTGGAGAAATCTTCCCGACAAGAATATCATTCTCACGGACTTCTGCGCCGATACGCACGATCCCTTCCTCGTCGAGGTTTCTCAATTTGTCTTCCGAAACATTCGGAATATCCGGAGTTGTCATTTCGGGACCAAGTTTTGTATCACGCACTGAACACACCGATGTTTCAATATGAATAGAGGTAAAGAAGTCGTCTCTAGCAACTCGCTCTGAAAGAACGATTGCGTCTTCAAAATTTCCTCCCTGCCACGGCACAAACGCGACAAGAAGATTTCTTCCAAGACTCAAAACACCGTTTGACGTGGCGGGACCATCTGCAAGTACCGTTCCTTTCTTTACTTTGTCCCCCACGGAGACCACGGGACGCTGCGAAATGCAGGTTGATTGATTTGACCGCTTAAATTTAATGAGCGGATACACAATCTTATTTCCCGCACTCGTCTTTACCGTCACGGACTGTCCGTCGACTTCTGTGACGACACCTTCCTTGTTTGCGATAATAAGCTGCGCGGAATCGCGAGCGGCTTTTTCCTCCTGTCCCGTTCCCACAAGCGGAGCCTCTGCCCTGATAGGCGGTACCGCCTGCCGTTGCATGTTCGATGCCATAAGGGCGCGGTTTGCGTCATTGTGTTCAAGAAAAGGAACGAGCGATGTCGCGACGCTGATGGTCTGATTCGCGGAAATATCCATGTAATCCACCTCATCACGATCACACATACCGGCCACCCCTTTGATGCGCGCGGTGACACGTTCATCGAGAATATTCCCTTTTTCATCAATGCGCGCGTCGGATTGCATGATGTTATATTTCTGATCAAAAAACGCATCAAGCCACACAACCTCACTAGTCACTTTTCCTTTCTTTACTTTAAAATAAGGCGTTTCGATAAATCCGAATTCATTGAGACGCGCGTAGTTTGCGAGATAGCTCACAAGACCAATACTCGATCCCTCAGGCGTCTGAATAGGACAAATGCGCCCGTAATACGACGTATGCACGTCACGCACTTCAAATCCGGCGCGTTCCCGCGTAAGTCCTCCCGGACCCATGGTTGAAAGTCTCCGCTTGTGTTCAAGTTCAGCGAGCGGATTCACCTGATCCATAAACTGGGAAAGTTGGGATGACGCGAAAAAGTCGCGAACCACCGCGGTCAAAAGCTTATAGTTCACAAGTTGCACGGGTTGCAATCCGGAGCGATCAAGCGTCGACATTCTGTCCTGCACGCCGCGGCGAAGTCGGGCAAACCCAACTCGAAGTTTTGACTGCACGAGCTCTCCAACCGCGCGAATACGGCGATTCCCAAGGTGATCAATATCATCAGGGATGGCGCGGGGATCATTATTTAGACGTATAAGCTCCTTGATAATCGCGACAATATCGTTCTTATCAAGTAATCCGCTGTCTTTTCCTTCGAATCCAAGCCTTTGATTCAATTTATACCGCCCCACCTTGCTCAGATCATAGCGATCGAAACGGAAAAACATTGGTTCTATGATGGAGTGGGCGCTTTCTGAAGTCACAAGATCTCCGGGACGAAGCCGTCGGTAAATTTCCAGATATGATTGTTCCACATCCTTCGCTTCGTCTTTTTTAAGCGTGGTTTCTATGAACTTTATTTTCCCCGTATCAACGTCCGCGAAAGTTTTCAAAATCTCTTCATCGGACTCTATCCCAAAGATTCTCAGAAGATTCGTCACCGGTGCTTTCCTCTTTCGATCTATTTTTACGCCAATAAAACCATCTGCATCAGTTTCAAACTCGAGCCATACGCCACGGTTCGGGATAACTTTTCCGCTGAAAAGTTTTTTCCCACGAAACACATTCAAAAGGAAGTACACTCCCGCGGAACGAATAAGTTGTGATATCACTACGCGCTCCACACCGTTTATAATAAACGTTCCCCTATCCGTCATGATGGGAAAATCACCGAGATATACCTCCTGTATTTTTGTTTCTTTCGTCTCTCTGTTGATGAACTTGAGATTCGCGCGGAGTGCCGATTCATATGTCTGATCCTTTTCCTTCGCCTGAAGTTCCGTATATTTCGGAGTATCAAACTTGTAATCCATAAAATGGAGTTCAAGTTCTTTTCCCGTATGGTCCTTGATTGGTGATATTTCGTCAAAAAGTTCACGGAGTCCTTTTTCGACGAACCATTTGAACGACTTTAATTGTATCTCAATAAAATGAGGCGGTTCTTCGACGTATCCTTTATACGAAGAGAAAACCTTTCTTTTTTGTGAAGTATTCATGCGACGTTATAAATATTTTGCGCGATTTTTATTGTGCTCTTCGAGCGTTTTTGAAAAATATGTTTTCTGCGTTTCTTTTGCAGAAAGATAATAGAAATACTGACTCTCGACAGGAGTCATTGCTGCTCGTATCGCCATTACTCCGGGGTTCGATATCGGAGTCGGCGTCCATCCTTTTTTCATATAGGTGTTGTAGGGCGAGGGATATTCGAGATCGGTACGAAGTACCTTGATATCCTCACACTCTTTCATTGCTCCGCCACACTTTGCGTAACTGATAGTCGCGTCAACCTGAAGAAGCATTCCTCTTGAAACCCTCTTCAGAAGGATGCCGGCAACGAGCTGCTGATCCTCAAAACTCTTTACCTCCCGTTCGAGAAGCGATGCAAGAATGAGACGGTTGTACCAATCCTCCATTCCGGAAAAAACAGGCCACGCTTTCTTAGAAAAGACATCGAGCATTCGGCGGGCAACGATTTCGGGAGTTGAATTCCGATCGAAAAAATAAGAGTCCGGAAAAAGGAACCCTTCGAGTGATGACGCGGACGCGAGAAATGGATAGTCAGACTTCAGTTTTTGAAAATCATAGCGCGCAAGCGAACCCTCGGTCAGTATCCCCGCGGAAGAAAGAATGCCGTCGATATCCTTGAGCGTTGTTCCCTCGGGAATAGTCACAAACACATCACTCCTCGTCTTTGAGGTGATCGTATCGATAATTTGAGGCACGCTCATCGCGTTTGAAATCGTATATGTTCCCGGCTGAAACCGTTGCGCTTTTCCGGTAAGAAGCGCGTACAACTTAAAAACGCTTACAGACTTGATAAGCGTCTCTTGCGACAATCGAGCACCTATATCTTTGAAACTTTCTCCTTTCTCAATTGAAAATTGCCGCTGCGCCACCACACCCTGCGCGTCGGGCTGAAGATTATAGAAAAAATATGCGACAATCACGATACAAAATAACACCGCGCCTAACCCTACGATAACGCGGAAATCGACTGCGCCTCTTTGTTTTGATTGAGAATTCATCCCGTGTAGAAAAATGGAATCAATAAAAAAAATGAACGCATTTGTGTGGATGTTTCAAACTTGAACAACGCAATAGTGCGAAAAACAACACTTCCGCGGTTTTCTAACGGGATTCAAGTTTGATATGTTCGATTATACTTATAAGCACCGCAATAGTCAATACACTTGACCCCCCATAGCTCAGAAAAGGAAATGTGATGCCGGTAACAGGCATTACCCCAAGATTTGCCCCTACATTAATGAGAAAATGGATAGTAAGCGTGAGCGCCGTGCCAAGAATAATAAATTTTGAATAATTTCCCGACGCGCGCAACCCTATGACTGTTATTCTATAGAGAATCACGAAGAAAGTTCCCATAATGAAAATTCCTCCCACGAGCCCCCATTCTTCCACGAACGCGGAAAAGATGAAATCCGTCTGTGCTTCCGGAAGAAATTTCAATTGTGTCTGTGTCCCCTGTCCAAATCCTTTTCCAAAAAACCCCGCGGATCCTATCGCAATTTTTGATTGAATGACGTTGTAGTTAATACCGAACGGATCGCGCTCCGGGAATATAAAACCCGTGAGCCGATCTTTTTGATAATCTTTCAAAACAAAAAACCACATAATCACGGCGAGAAATATCACAATTAAAATCCCTATAAGAAATCGTTTTTTATGGATGCCGCTCATAAGAAGAAACCCCACCCAGATACCCCCAATGATTACCGCGGATCCGAGATCGGGATGAATAAGAATGAAAAACGCGGGAATAGCGGCATATACGAACGAAAGAAAGATGTTCTTACTCTGCCATGCGGAAATATGGCGCTTAGAAAAAAATCCAGCAAGCAGAAAGAGAAGTCCGAGTTTCGCGAGCTCAACGGGCTCGAACTGAATACCCGCAATAACGATCCAACTCTTCGTTCCGCGGACCGTTTCTTGCTGGAAATTCGATGCGATAAGAAGGAGTACGCTTGCGCCGTATATAAGCCACCGAAACCACGTCTGAGAAAGAAACCACTTCCAATCAAAAACGCCGCCAAAAAGTATTATCGCGAACGCGATCCCATACCACATAAGTTGCTTCCAAAAAAGTGCTATATTCGTGCTTGCGAGGGAAAGCATTCCCGCGCATGCGATCACGCAAAAACAAGCGAAGAGCACCCAGTCAAAATTTCTGAAAGAAGCGCTGCGAAACATGCGTTATTGAGTCTGTATGAGGATTT
>JAGVBU010000012.1 GCA_020059585.1 Minisyncoccota bacterium | reverse complement strand
GTTATAATATTCAAGTTTTATTGTGGCGCCGAATCTTGATCTAAGAGGACTTGAGAGGAGGTTCACTTTTGTTGTTGCCGCGATAACGGTGAATGGGGGAAGATCAAGAGAAAACGTGCGCGCGGATGGACCCTTTCCCACTACAAAGTGAAGTTTTCTATTTTCAAGCGCGGGATAGAGTATTTCTTCCACAAGTTTATTTATTCGGTGAGCTTCGTCAATAAAAAGAATATCAGAAGGCTCAAGATTGCTTAGAATGGCCGCGACATCTCCCGCTTTTTCAAGCGCGGGTCCTGTGGTGGTTTTTATCTGCGCGTCCATTTCTCTCGCGACAAGATACGCAAGTGTTGTTTTCCCGAGTCCTGCCTGACCATAAAGGAGAAGATGGTCACAACTTTCTTTTCTTTTCTTTGCCGCGTCAATCATGAGGCGGAGGTTCATTTTCGCTTTTTCTTGTCCTACGTATTCCTCCCATCGGGATGGACGGAGGGCAAGATCGAGTGAGGGATCCTCAATAATAGGCTGTTCCTTAGGGTCTTTACTTTTTTTCATAGAGTGTGGTATAGTCTTTTTCGGCGCTTTGAATCTCTTTTTCTTCTCGCGGGCGCATTCCGCGGTGTTCTTTTATTCTATAGGAAAAAAGGTTTTTTTTCTCCATAGAATCGATAAAAAGAACACAAAATGATATTCAAAGGTAGGCTATTGACAAATATTGATATATATGCTACTCTTATACAAGAAAATAAGATTGCGAATATAGACCTGTGGGCAAGCGGATTTCTTCCCAGAATTTAAGGATCATTTGGTTTCGGCTGGATGACTCCTCGGAAGTATCGGTCTTTTCTCGGATTTCCATTTTCCGGGGAATTGTTTGGTGCCTTTCGGCATTTTTTGCCCACGGATCTATCTTCGTAATCGAAAACCGCACTATGTGCGGTTTTTTATCCACTCTAATTTTCCCGTGAGGCGCTCCACTTCTTCTATGGTGGTGATTCCTTTCAGAACCTTCAACATTCCGTCTTCCTGAAGCCATACCATCCCTTGCGCGCGCGCCGCGTTTTTCAGGTCTATTTCTGTGGGGTTGTTATATATAAGACCCTCGATTTCCTGCGACACTACAAAAAGTTCGAATATTGATGTTCTCCCTCTGTATCCGAGTCCGCCGCACGAAGGACACCCCTTCGCTTTCCATATGCCGAATTCTTCGTATGATTTCCTATCAACACGCTCCGGGAGGCTTTTAATAAACTCCCGTATGTCTTTTTCCATAGAATCATTCATGGGAACCTCCTGCCTGCATTCCTTGCAAAGCGTGCGTACGAGGCGCTGGGCGATAACAAGAGAGAGCGCGGGACCGAGAGTCTGTGGTTTCGCTCCTAGATCAAGAAGGCGGGGAATGGCGCCAACCGCGTCGTTCGTATGGAGCGTTGAAAACACAAGGTGTCCCGTGAGCGCCGCATTAAGGGCGATCTCGGCGGTCTCTTTGTCTCGAACCTCTCCGACGAGTACGATATCGGGGTCTTGGCGCAGGATTGAGCGGAGTCCTGACGCGAATGTATATCCAGACTCAACATTCACCTGAGTTTGCGATATCCCTTTAAGATGATATTCGATAGGGTCTTCTATGGTGATAATCTTTATTTCGGATCGCGTCACGTTTTTTAAAAATGCGTATAATGTCGTCGTTTTCCCCGATCCCGTGGGTCCTGTATTTAGAATGAGTCCATTCGGTTCCGCAACGACTTTTTTCACGATTTCGAGATCGTCGTGTCGCCAGCCGAGATCGGTAAGTTCGGTTTTTAAGGCGAGAGGATCAAGAAGGCGGAGCACGACCGTTTCCCCGTATTCCGAAGGGATCACGGACGTTCTCACTTCAATGTCACGATCTTTTAACTTTATAGTGAACCGTCCGTCTTGCGCTTCGTTGTGGATATTTAATTTCAGTCCGGAAAGAAGTTTAATGCGCGTAATGAGTGCGCGATATACGAGTGAGGTAAAGTTTTCATATGCGGTATGAAGCAGTCCGTCGATACGCAGACGAAAGGAGTTTGTCTCTTCTCCCGGCTCAAGATGGGCGTCGGACGATTTCATTGCAAGCGCTCCCGCGAGTATAATTTCTAATACTTGGGATGTGTACGGACTTTTGAAAGAAGCAATCTCTTTTGAGAGATCATTCATGACTTTTATCTTCTCCTGAAGTTCGCGTAGATTATCCTCGTTTATCTCAATGCTTCCGCTTATGTCTTTTGCGTCGCTTATGTACTGGTAGTAGGAGAGGGCGTGATCGAGTGAGGTGAGTGAACAAACAAGGATCTGCACCTCGTATTTTTTCTTTAGTTCCGAAATTATCTTCTCCGCGTCAGGAGTGGACGGGTTGAATGAGGCTACCACAACTTTTTTTCGCATGATTTGGAGAGGCACAAGCATGGCGCGGCGGGCGTCCTCTTCTTTCACGAGTTCTAGAGCTTTTAATTCCGTGGGAACCTTTGTCGAAACAAGATTTAAGTAAGGAAATCCAAGCTGCATCGCGCGCCGTTCGGCATCGCGCTCCTCCGCCTTTCTCCGCTCTTTTCGGAGATTATCCTCAAGCTCTTTTGATTGCTGGAACATATATTATTTAAGAATACTCTTTTTAGCGTTGTTTTTCTACTCCAAAACACTCAAAATCGCGTGGGAAGAGACATATATTTAATATCATTGACACAGATAATACACGTATGGTATAATAATACCAGCATAAATTAAAGGAGTTTAAAAAATGAAAAAGACAGCATTATTTCTGATTTTCTTTTTCTGCGCCGTTGTAGTGTCCGCGCAAACAGACATCAACATACGGCTTTCTGGCCATTTTTCCAAAATCCTTGGATTGGGCCCGAAGGCGGAAAATATTGTTACGAACGAGACTCCGTATTTTGCGGAGATCATAGTAATGAACGAACACGTTGCCGATCTTGGTCCCGGCGCAAGCGTATCGGATAGATACACGCCGAGACATAGGTATGTACAGCTCCCTGTTCTTGCTCGGTTGTTTTCCGATCCTGAAAAAACCGACTTTGTCGGCTTCGCGGGAAGGTCCCTCACTGTATCCGCGGGGAGGGTGTCTGAGTGGACAATACGGATGAATGACGTCAAACGTCCCGACGGAAGGTCCGGATATTCCTCTCAATATATGAGAATATATCCCGATCCGGAAATGTATACATCTGGGGAGGCTGATTTTCCAAATCCGCTGTGGAAGTCCACAACAATGGTACAGATCGCGAACGCGACACACTTCACCATCGTTATGAAAATAAACGGAACGGAGATTGGGGAATTAAAACCCTCCGAATCCGAATATATTTCGTTTTTTAACGAATATACGCGCTTACAAAGAATGGTTGTGGAATTCGTATTCGTTCACGAAGGAAGAATTGTGGGTTCATATAATTCTCAATTCTCCTGCGGGAATAATCCCGTAGGATATCAGTTCATACTGGATCCGCAGAAAATCAGGAGGACATATTAATTTTTGTGCCGATTTCTTATGGAAATCGGCACATTTTTTTATCTTACGATACGCGGTATAGTGATACCGATGATATATTTCCTCTATGGACCGGATTCATACCGGAGAAGGGAAAAATTAAGTGAGATTATTGCCGCGTACCGCGCGAAACACGCGCATGCCGATATACACATTTTTGATTGTGGAGATAATCCCGATGGATGGAGGGAAGCGAAGGAATTTGCCGCGCAACCCTCAATGTTCGCGCCTTCTAAGGTTCTTGTAGTGAGAGAGTCTGGAGAAATAAAAGAGAAGGAATGGATAATGTTTTTGAAAAAAAATATTGCATCAAAGGACGTCTTTATCTTCATTTCTGACGCCGCCGCCCCCTCTAAAGTATTCTCTTTTCTTCTTGAATCTCCGCACGTAATGCAATTTGAGGAGTTGTCTGGAAAAAAACTCGAAGCGTTTGTTTCTTTGGTGGCAAAAAAGAAAGACGCCACATTTTCTCCGGAAGGACTTCGGGCGTTCGCCGCGCTTCTTAATGATTCAGACTATCGATCGTGGGTCGCTGTTTCTGAGATAGAAAAACTCGCTCTTCTCGGTATTCGCATGATATCCGAGGAAGACGTGAAAAGATTTACAAAAATATCGTTGAAACACGTTATGCACGAGGAGGCGCGAAAAATATTGCGCGGACGAGATGTGGGGGAACGTCTTGCGGTTTTTGAGCGCCTTATATGCGCGCATGAATCGCCGTCATATCTTTTTAATTCACTTGGATTTCAGGCGTCCGGCATCCATGCCGTGACCCTCGCCGAATATGACGTATCGGTTAAAAGCGGCGCGCTTGAATATGAAGAAGCGCTCCTTGATTTTATCCTTTCTAAAGACAAAAAAACCGGCTAACTGCCGGATTTTTGGGAAACAAGTTTTTTCGTGAGACGCGATTTCATCCTGTCTGCTTTTCCTTTCTTGATGAGATTCACTTTCTGCATCTTATCTATTGTTTTATACACATTCGGGAGGGTCTGCGTCGCCTCATCCATCTTCTTTTCTTTTATAAGAATCGAAAAGCCCTTCACTGCGGATTTGAGTGCGGATTTCCGAGATATATTTAATGCGTTCCTACGGACATTTTGCCGGAGCGCTTTTTGTGCTGATTTTGTTTTCGGCATAATGAAAATCGCTATTATAGTAGCGGGAAAATCACCGCGAGTCAAATCGTGATATAATTTGGTCATGCTTCATTCTGTACATGGCATTATTTCGGAAAAGGACCACACCCACGCGATTGTCGAGGTCGGAGGATTCGGACTGAAGGTATCCATAAACGAAACGACATTCAGAAAGCTTCCTCGGCAAGGATCTGAGGCGAAGCTCTTTTGCGCGATGCGCATACGGGAAGAGCTTGTGGAACTATATGGGTTTCCTGATGAGCCGTCGCTCACGCTTTTCGAGCTTTTAAACACCGTTCCCGGTGTTGGTCCGAGAAGCGCGCTTTCGGTACTTGATATAGATTCTCCGGAAAATGTCACCGCGGGGATTTTAGAACGGCGCGCTGACATTCTCACGCGCGCGTCCGGTATAGGGAAAAAGACCGCTGAGCGGATTGTGCTTGAACTCCACACGAAAATAAAGATGGAGGGCGCGCACGCGCTTATTGACGCAATTGATGCTGATACAGAGATCGAGGATGTGCTTATAGGTCTCGGATATGAAAAAAAGGAGGCCCGAGCGGCGGCGCACGGAGTTCCTCGGGAGTGTCATTCTTTTGAGGACCGTCTTAAGGCGGCACTTCGTATTCTTGGAAGAGGAAAATAGTTTTTTTGTTTGGGAACTGATACCATACAGAGCATGAAGATCACATTCTTTGGGGGCGCAAAAGAGGTTACTGGATCGAATTATCTTATTGAGTCTGGATCGGCGAGGGTTCTTGTCGATTGCGGACTCCTTCAGGGCGCATACGCCGAAGGGAACAGTAATTTTGAACCATTTCCCTATGATCCGAAGAAGATAGATGCGGTAGTGGTGACGCATGCGCACATTGATCACATAGGGATGATCCCGAAGCTTATACGCGACGGATTTCGGGGGAAGATATATTCCACGGAACCCACACGCGACCTCGCAGAACCGCTCCTTCTCGACGCGGAAAAACTACTTCGCGATGAAGCGACGCGCCGCGCGGTTACGCCCCCTTATCGTCCGGAGGATATCGATCGGGCGCTCGGGCTTTGGGAATCGTTCCATTATCACGAACATTGCGAAGTGAATGGTATGGATTTTGAGTTTTTCGACGCGGGACATGTGTTAGGATCAAGTTTTCTCGCGCTCCGCGCGGAAGAGAAAACCATCGTTTTTTCGGGAGATCTTGGAAACAAGGAAATGCTTTTTATAAAGGACACCGATCCTATATGTGAAGCCGATTATATTCTTGTCGAATCCACATATGGAGGAAGAATACACGCGGATGTTGAGAGGCGAACATATATCCTCGAAGATATTATCGAAGACACCGCGAAGAGGAATGGAACACTTCTTATACCCGCATTTTCACTTGAACGCACGCAAGAAATGCTTTTTGAGTTGAATGACCTTATAGAAAACGGACGTATACAAAAAATCCCCGTATTCGTGGACAGTCCGCTTGCGATAAAACTTACCGAAATATATCGCTCATACGCGGGCGACGAAAGATATTTCAACACGCAGGCGCTTTCTTTGAAGAAATCAGGAGACGCGATATTCGAATTTCCAGGGCTTCAGTTTGTCTCTTCGAACGCGGAATCAAAAAAGATAGATGCGGTGCGCGGCGCGAAGATAATTATTGCGGGATCGGGGATGTCTCAGGGCGGAAGGGTTATTTTCCACGAGAAAAAATATCTCCCCGGAAAAGAAAACACCATTCTTTTCATAGGATATCAGGGACGCGGATCGCTCGGGAGGGCGATTGTTGATGGGTCAAAGAAAGTGACAATATTCGGTGAGGAGGTCGAGGTGGCGTGTGCGGTGAAGTCTATAGATGGATATTCCGCCCATGCAGATCAGAAGAAACTTCTCGAATGGCTTTCGCCGGCCCGTTTTTCGGCAAAAAAAATATTTGTTGTCCAAGGGGAAGAAGATCAGGCCGAAAAACTTGCTGAAAAGATACGCGATGAACTCGCGGTGTCGGTGGTTATTCCTTCGCAGGGAGATACGGTGGTGATATAATAAACGCAATGTTACGAAAGAAAAAAAATATCCTTACAGATACGGGATCTTCTGTGCATAGGTTGAAATACAAAATATGCGTTTCGGGAGCCGCTGAGACTGGTTTTTGCAGTGAGGGTTCTCATGAAAATGCCGAACTTGTAGGAAAAGAAATCGCCCGGCAGGGATGCGTCCTTGTCACTGGAGCGACGATTGGGATGCCTTATTGGGCGGCAAAGGGGGCAAAATCAGAGGGTGGGATGGTCATTGGACTTTCTCCCGCGGCGTCGAAGAAGGCTCACGTGAAAACATATCGGTTACCGACCGATTATCACGATCTCATTATTTACACGGGATTCAATTATTCAGGAAGGAACCTTCTTCTCACTCGTTCCTCCGATGCTATTATCACAATTTGCGGACGGATAGGAACGTTGAATGAATTTACGATCGGATTTGAGGATCAAAAACCAATGGGTGTCCTCGAGGGAAGTGGGGGTATGGCTGATCATATACGAGAAATCGTCGAAAATTCCCACAAGGGTCCGGGAAAAGTGGTGTATTCGAAGGATCCGGTAGATTTAGTGAAGAAGGTAGTTGCGCTTATGGAAGAGGACGAAAAGAAAGAATAGCATACATTATTTATCGCAATGAAAATAACAAAGCTTATAAAAAAAGTTATAGGAGGTAAAAAAGATTCTCGCGTGAAGAAAGAAAAGGTGGGTGAAAAGAAATCTTCCAAGAAAAAAAACAAGGAAAAACCGGTAGGAAAAGTAACTCATTATTTCGGGAAAATAAAAGTTGCGGTTGTAAAGTGTTCGGCGAATATTCGTGTGGGGATGGATGTTGAATATCGGGGAGCGACCACGACTTTTTCTGATACCATTCGTTCGATGCAGAAGGATCATGTATCGGTGCGTACCGCGAAGAAGGGCGCGTCCGTGGGCGTGAAGGTAAAGAAGAAGGTGCGCGTAGGAGATAGGGTATATCCTGCGGCGTAAAAGTATGAATACGTATTCGATGCTCGGAATAGGACTCCTTTCCGGTACCATTATCGGTGCCGGTATTTTTTCACTTCCATATGTTTTTTCGCAAATTGGAATTTTTGCGGGGATTGGATATCTTATTCTTTTTGCGTCAATATATGCCAGCGTGTATTCAATGTATGCGTCTCTTCTCGCGAAAGAGGAGGGCGCGCATGATTTTTTCTTTCTCGCAAAGAAATATCTTCCGGTATGGGCGGTTCCGACGGTCATTGTCACCACTATAGGAGGCCTTCTTTTCGCCCTTCTTGCGTATCTTACGCTCATTTCTCCATTTGTCTCTTTTGCGTGGGGCGTGGGGGGATGGTGGATTATATTTATTTTTTGGGTGGTGTCTTCTCTTTTTATATTCGTGAAAGTTGACGCGCTTGGATGGGCGGAATTTTTTGGGACGGCGAGTATCCTTTGCGCGGTACTTTTTATTGCGTTTCTTGCATTCGGTTCTCTTGCGTCTGCGCAGGCACCCTCATCTGGAGGTATAGTATCGTTTTCATTGATTCTTATGCCTTTTGGTCCGATACTCTTTTCTTTCGCCGGACGATCAGCAATTTCTCAGGTGGTTCGTATATGGAAGGAGGGGAAGAAAGTATTTTCGCTTTACGCGGTAATCAGGGGGGGAGTATTCATTCCCGCGGTGGTATATATAATTTTTGCCCTCTCCATTATAGTACTCAGTCCGTATTCGGTAAGCGGAGACTCATTGAGTGGATTAGTAACTCTTCCGTTTTACGCAAAGACGATACTTGCGATAGTGGGATTTTTCACGTTGTGGACCTCATATATTATGCTCACCAATAACACACGGGACATTCTTCTTTATGACATGCGTTTTCCGAAAGTTATCGCGTTTGGAGTGCCGATTTTAATTCCTCTTTTCCTCCTTTTTCTTGGCCTCGATGATTTCATGGAGGTGGTGGAAATTGCAGGGGGAATATTTGTGGCGCTTGAGGGATTGTTTATGGTGTGGATGTGGCATAGGGCATTTCCGCGGCATCCTCTCAGAAAATACGCATATATTCCTATCGCGGTATTCGCGGTGTCCTTTATTTATATATGCACTACGCTCTTCGTATAAAAAATTTTCTCGCGGATGATTTTTTTGTTAAGGCACTTTCTTTTTTTGTATTATTCTCTCTTCCTCTGGGGATGAAAAAATTTCTTTTTCCGATTGAAGGAAAATTTATTACCTCAGAGACAGACGGCGTATTCCTTTTTTTGAATGATATATGGATTATCATTCTTCTATTCCTCTTTTCTTCCTTTTGTATAAATAAAAAACCATGCCTTTCTTTCTTAAAGAAAAAAGCACTCATGGTGCCGCTCGCTATTTTTGTGGGTTTTTCATTCCTTTCGATTTTTGTATCGACTCACTTCGGATTTTCTACATATTTTTTTATACGCCTCGTACTTGGCGTGATATTTGGGTTTCTTGTGTATTGTCTTGTAAAACATTCGGGTTTTTTTTCTGTCGCTCTAGGATTGTTTCTTAGTGCTCTCGTTCAGTCTTTTCTTGGATTATTGCAGTTTATTTCTGGAAAAAGCGTAGGACTCAGATATTTTGGTGAAGTTGTTGTAAATGAAACAACGCAATATGTTGCGCGCACCTCTGTTGATGGAGCAGTGTTTCTTCGCGCGTATGGAACGATGCAGCACGCGAATATTCTCGCCGCGTTCCTTATCATCGGATTTCTGGCGGGAGCATTTCTCTTTTATAAAAAATATAACAAGGAACGCCGAGATGTCCTTGCATCCGCGCTTATATCGTCCGGACTTTTTATTATCGCGCTTGGCATTGCAGCAACGTTTTCGCGCTCTGGGTGGATCGCCGCATTCGTGTCCGGCATTTTGTTTCTCGGATTCGTGTTTTTTAATCACAACGGGAAAAAGGCGGGGATGAGAATGTGTGTCCTCTTCGCTGTGATATTTGTGGGTGTTATTTCGTCTTTTGGGTGGGCGATTATTCCTCGCGCGTCGCTTGAGAGGGATGAGCCCTCGGTCGAACTTCGTGTTGATTATCTCCATATAGGAAGCAGGATCATTACGGACCATCCCTTCTTCGGGGTGGGGATAGGGAATCAGACAGACTATGCGAAAGAGCAGGGGTTATACGCGAAATTCGGCGTTTCCCGTCCCCGCGATTTTCAGCCGATACACAATATATTTATACTTGTGTTTTCGGAAATAGGGATTTTCGGCGTAGTCTCTATTGGAATATTTTTTGCGGCGCTCTTTGCCCGCGCATTCAGAAATGTTGCGCGAGACATAAACGTTGCGTGGCTTTTCTCCTCAACAATCGCACTTTTTATTTTTGGCCTCTTTGATCATTTTCCATGGACTATGCAAAGCGGTATCGCGATGTTTTGGGTTCTTGTTTTTCTCCTTGCCTTGTCTCTTGAGGAGAGGGTAGAGTAAGTATAATGCCCTCGTAGTTCAATGGATAGAACGCTGGCCTCCGAAGCTGGTAATAGAGGTTCGACTCCTCTCGAGGGCACAAAATGGACATACGACATTGTCGTATAAGCGAGACACATTGTGTCTCGCGTTCCATTTTTTGCGGCGGAGCCAGTGCAACGCAGAAGCGTTGCACGCGAGCCGGTGCCCAGCCCGAGGGAGTGTGACGACACGACCGAGAGGCGAGGGCAAAGTATATCGCCTTTTGCGACGGCACAACTTTATTCGGAGCCGACTCCGCGGTGCCTAGCCTAAAATTTTTTGACGAAAAAATTTTAAGGCGAAGGCGACTCCTCCGAATAACCACCGAAGGTAGTTTTTTAGCACAAAATAAGGTTCCCGATGAGCACGCAAACTCCTACCTAATAGTAGGCGGGATTTTCAGAAAAACAGGCAATCTTCAATTATTACATTTTACCCGCGATCGCGGGGAAAATGTAATAAAAGAAAATACTCAGAAGAGATTTCACCGCGGCGGTGTTTTTTGTTGTTGCGCATGCGGGTGTATAATTTTCTTATATATGTTTCAGATTAGAGAATATATTCCTCTTGCCCCATTCACCACGTTCGGTGTCGGGGGGTCTGCGCGATATTTTTGTGAACCCGAATGCGAGAACGATATCGAACGCGCATACGCATTCGCGAAGGAAAAAGAAGTACCGCTTTTCATATTAGGAGGAGGCTCGAATCTTCTTGTATCCGACGATGGATATTCGGGTATCGTGGTGCACCCCGCTTTTAAGGGGGTTTCTCTTGAGGAAGAAACAGAAGATTCACTCTCTTTATGCGTGGGTGCGGGAGAAGTATGGGATGACTTTGTAATCTGGTCCGTGAATCATGATGCCGCGGGTTTTGAATGTCTCTCTGGTATCCCTGGAACGGTGGGAGGTTTCGTGTTTGAAAATGCCGGCGCATACAGGCAGAATTGCAGCGATCATATCGTGAGTGTTGATGCATTCGACATACGCGAAGGAATATGGAAAAGATTCTCGAAAGAAGAATGTGAATTTTCCTACCATATGAGTTTTTTCAAAAAAAATATTGGACGATACTTTATCGCCCGCGCGTATTTCAATGTTCCGCGATCGAGAACGGTGCGTACGCGGTGCGCGTATAAAGACAATAGATTTGATTTTTCAAAGATGTTTCCCGAGGATAAACCAATGCCCTCACTTGAAGAAATGCGAAACGCAATACTTAATGTGCGCGGAGAGAAGGGGATGCTTATTATGAGGGGATTTGAATCATTCAAGAGCGCCGGATCATTCTTTGGTCTTCCTCCTGTCACGCGCGAAGATTTCGCGCGTATTACACGCGAGGCCGAACGATTGGATGCAAAAAAAATTCTTGACTTGGCGCCGTGGTATTGGGAACAGCAGGATGGAAGCGTGAAAATAGCGCCTGCCTTCCTTCTTGAATTCACTTCGTTTACGAAGGGATATAGACGCGGAAATGTGGGTATTTCCCCAAAACATTCTCTTGCGATAGTGAATTATGGTGGGGGAACCGCAGAGGAAATACGATGTCTCGCGGAGGACATGAAAAAAAGCGTTTTTGAATTGTTTGGCGTTTTGCTTGTCCCGGAAGTTACCTATGTGGGTTTCCATGCGTAATAAAATGGATAAAGAAAAAGAACTTCAATATCTTTTGGATTTAATAAAAAAAGATACCACGCTTCCACTTCAGGAATCGAATCTTGTATTTGGCGAGGGAAATATTGATTGCGATGTTATGTTTATAGGAGAAGCTCCCGGACAAAAAGAAGACGAGCTTCAGCGCCCGTTTGTTGGACGCGCGGGGCAATTACTCACAAAATCGATTGAGGGAATAGGATGGAAGCGCGAGGATGTCTATATTACAAACATTGTGAAACGAAGACCTCCAATAAATCGCGATCCTTTTCCAGAGGAGATACAGGCATATGCGCCCTTTCTCACGAAGCAGATACAAATCATTCATCCGCGGATTATCGCGCCGCTCGGGAGGTTTTCTATGAATTATTTTCTTCCCGATGCAAAGATCACACGTGATCAAGGAAAGGTATTTCGTCTCAAGTCGGTATTTGTGGTACCGCTTTTACATCCTGCTGCCGCGTTGCGGTCGACCACAATGATGACGTCTTTCTTGGAGAGTTTTAAAAAACTTCCCCTTATTGTTGCGAAGCACAGAGCGATGTTTTCAAAGGATGATGTTCCGGCATTATAGGTGTTTTGTCGTTTTTCCAGGAAGGGTATAATAAATATAATGAATTTCTTCGCGATATATCTTGGTAATCGCTTTGTATTCCGCATCGGCGACTTTCTTCGTCATTGGTATGTTGCGAGCTCAAAGAAATACGCGAACGGATGCCTTGATGCTTTTGAGCGTCTCGACAGAATATTTGCATGGAAGATAAACGTGTTGAATATATTCACGCCGCTCTACAAAGATTATTCGTTTATAGGGTATATATTGGGTTTTGTCATACGATCTCTCAGGTTTCTCATCACTTCGTTTATATACGCGTGCATCTTTCTTTGCGCGCTCGCGCTCTACGCGCTTTGGCTTCTGTTTCCTCTATTCGTCGTATATTCGATATTTTTCTAATTTTCCATGGATCCCCGCATATATTTCAAAGACGAGCGCCTTTTTCTTTCTTCGTTCGGCGACTTTCTCATCCGTGTTGCCACATATTCCTCATATACGCTCATTTCGGTGATCGCGTTCATACTGTTCTTTTCGGATACAGAATCGCTTTTTTGGGTGTCTATTCTCTTTATCCTCTTTCTTATTGATAGAATGCTTCACGCGAAAAAAGGAGATAGAACAATACCTGAACTCATAGAGAAGAAGGAGATAAATGTCGCGTCGTGTTTTACTCCCGCGGCGTTTCGGATATTTAATTCCACATTCCGTAAGGCGCTTATGACGGGCGGGGATCCGCATCTTACAATGCTCGAGAATCTTCTGAAAAGAAAAGATATACGGACGATGCTTCTCCGTCTTGATATAGATCCTTCTGCCTTTTCAGAAAAGGTTTCCGAAAAAGCGTCGGAGCTTCGGAATTCTGTGGAAAAAGAAGAATTGATGCGGGTGTTTGAATCGCTTGCGATTGAGGCATACAGAAATGGCGCGCGTGTATATGAGCTTTTTGTTGAACCAAGGAATCTTTTTGCGGCTGTCGCGCTTTCGGATCATCCTCCGGTCGTTCAACTTTTGAATGTGTTCGGTATAAATCCAAAAGATGTCGGAGAGATAATCGTCTTTAACAGGTATGCAAAAGGGATTTCGCGTTTGCGACGGGTACCCGCATTCCTTGGTGGATTGGTATTTGGTAACGCGCCCGTGCGAAAGAGGGTTGTGAACCGCGCGTGGACGTCTCGCCCCACTAAATTTCTCGATTTATTCAGCACCGACCTCACTGAACTTGCGAAGACCGAAAAAGCGGGATTTCTTGTTGGGCACGAAAAAGAATATGACGCAATACTGCGCGTAGTGTCCCGTCCTGGGAAACCGAACGCGATACTCGTGGGAGAGCCGGGCGCGGGAGTGCCGAGCATTGTCGCTCACCTTGCGTATCAAATGACAAAAGACAACGTGCCTCATGTGCTTTTTGATAAGCGTCTCATTTCTCTCGATATCGCGAAGCTTATCGCGAATGCTGCCCCTGAAGAGCTTGGCGGACGCATACAGAAAATAGTTCAGGAGATTCTTCTTGCGGGAAACGTGGTTCTTTTTATAAACAATATACACGATCTATTTCGCACATCGAGCGCGCAATCAATAAATGCAATAGATATTTTTCTTCCTGTAATCATCAATGAGGGAATTCCCATCATCAGCGCAACGTTTCCTCGAGAGTTCAAAACATACATCGAGCCGCGCACTGATTTCCTCGCGCAATTTGAAGTAACACGCGTTGATGAGATCTCAGAAGAGGAGGCAGTACGTTTTCTTGTGTTCCGCACCGTATTTTTAGAACGGGAATTCGGCGTATTCGTGACCTTCGGCGCGATACGGAAGGCGGTGGAACTTGCGCATAAATATTTTAGAAACAAACTTCTCCCAGGAAGCGCGTCTGATCTTCTTAAGGAAGCCGTAATACACAGCGTACAGAATGGAGGGTCCTCCGTGACCCCTGAAATCGTCATTAGGATCGCGGAAGCTCAGAGCAAGGTGCCGATACAGCACGCGGAAGGGAGAGAGGCGGAGAAGCTTTTGAACCTTGAAGAAACAATACATAAGCGGCTTGTAAATCAGAATAACGCGGTGAGCGCGGTATCGCGGGCGCTCCGCGAATATAGAAGCGGTCTTGCCCGGAAAGGGGGTCCTATCGCATCTTTTCTCTTTGTGGGACCGACCGGAATAGGAAAAACCGAACTTTCAAAGATTATTGCCGATATTCACTTCGGTTCAAAGGAGATGATGGAGCGTTTCGATATGTCCGAATATCAAGATAAACAGAGTATATTCAGATTTATCGGGACTCCTGATGGCACAAAGACCGGATCACTTACTGACGCGGTGTTAGCGCGTCCCTACAGCCTTATCCTTCTTGATGAATTTGAAAAGGCTCATCCCGACATACTCAACCTTTTTCTTCAGGTGCTTGACGACGGACGCCTCACTGATAGCTTGGGACGCACCGTAAGTTTCGAAAATACAATTATTATCGCCACGTCGAACGCGCATTCGGATCTTATTAAACAAAGGATAGAGGCGGGAGTGCCTATGGCAGACATCAGTGAAGAAATAAAAAAGAAGCTTACTGAATATTTTCGTCCCGAGCTCATAAACCGCTTTTCTGATATTGTTGCATTTAGAAACCTTGATCGCGATGAGATAAAGATTATCGCGGGATTTTTCGTAAAAGATGTGGGGGACGCCCTCGAGTCGGTCCATGGCGTCACGCTCCGGATATCCGATGAGGCGCTTACGCGCATCGCGGAACTCGGATACAGTCCCGTGTTTGGAGCCCGTCCCCTAAGACAGGTGGTGTCTGAAAAAATTCGGAGCGCGCTTGCCGAAAAATTACTCAGAAAAGAAATTGCTCGCGGAAATGAAGTTGCGGTGGAAATTCGCGGCGAAGAATTCGTCCTTGTCGTCGAAAAATAATAATATTCATATGAAGTTTCCTATAAAAATAGAGCGCATTAAGATAAATAAAGTAATCAAGCATTTCCTTCTTGCTGATATGCTTTTTCTCGGAGGATGGGGATTCATTGGTCCGGTATTCGGAATTTTCATACTCGACCACGTTCCGGGGTCGACGCTTTTCACGATTGGTGCCGTATCCGCGTTATATTGGATCACAAAATCGATTGTGCAGATACCGGTATCCATATATCTCGACAAAAACGAAGGGGAGAAAGATGATTTTTACGCGCTCGTTTTCAGTCTTGCGCTCGCGGGATTCGCGGCGATGGCGTTTCTTCTTGTGAAAAACATCGCGGGGCTTTTCGCGGTCCAGTTTCTCCACGCGGTTGCGATGGGATTTTATACTCCTTCGTGGTCCGCGATTTACGCGCGCCACCTCGATAAAGAACATTATTCTTTTGATTGGTCCCTCGACAGTACGCTCCTTGGGGTCGCATATTCGATGACTGCTCTTCTTGGTGGCGGCGTAGCGGCGGCGTTCGGATTTCAAACAGTATTTATTCTTGTGAGTATATTCTCATTCGCAAGCGCGTTTGTATTATTTTCCCTCCCCAATCTCATTTTTCCGAAGGCAACAACCGAAGAAAAGCCTCTTTTTCTCGATCATACTCCGCACACCATAGGGAAATAAGGAGACACTCCTCTTAGGAGAGCGGAAAGAGTGATATAATAGAAATATATATTCTTATTGATGTATGCAGACGGAAACTTCCGCCGGTATTATTGTGTACCGGAAGACAAATGAAGGGTTGAAATTCCTCGTTCTCTATCACGGAGGGCGCTATTGGAATTTTCCGAAGGGGAAGCTTGAGGGAGAGTCAAATTTCAAAGCGGCGATTCGCGAGGTAGAAGAGGAGACCGGATTGAGCAAGAAAGATCTGAAATTTTCTGATTGGTTTAGAGTGCAAGATCGCTTCACGTTCACAAAAGACAGAGAAAAAGTATTCAAAGTGGTGAGCTATTATCTTGCGGAGACGTCGAATCCAAAGATACAGATTTCGAAAGAACATCAGGGATACGGATGGTTTCTTTATGAAGATGCCGTTCGGATACTCATTCATCCAAATTTGAGGAGAAATTTGAAGCGTGCATATGACGCAATACAAAAAAGAAGCGGCGGGAGGGCGAGTTCCGGAGGATTTCCACGAATGCGTTTTCCGCGCAGCCAGAAAAATCCCCCGAGGAAAGGTGGCGACGTATAAAAATATTGCCAGAGTTGTAGGATCTCCCCGCGCCGCGCGGGCGGTGGGAAACGCGCTGAACAAAAACAGGAGCGCGTCAGTTCCGTGTCATAGGGTGATACGTTCCGATGGAAGAGTTGGGGGATACGCGCGCGGAGAAGCGCGAAAAATATCCATACTGAAAAAAGAGGGGATCTCAATAATTCATGGAAGAGTAACTGATAGAAGATTTTTCCATTTTTTGTAAAAAAACACCCCGATTGTATTCGGGGTGTAAATTTTTCGCCTAGTCCGGAGGAATTAGACGGGGAGGAGGAGGCGTTACGCCGTTTCCAGATTGGAAATTTTTCAGAGAATCCGCGAGTTCTTTCGGAAGCTCTTTCACTCTTTTTTCGTATGCTGATAATCGGGCCTTATAGTTCTCTTTCAGGCTATCATTTTCCTGATTAAGGAGTCCGAGCTGCACGGGAAGCGCTTTTTTCTCTTTTCTCGTTAGTTTCGTTTTAAGCTTATCTTGGAGCATAGCAATTTCCGATTCCTTCTTTTCTATCGATTTGCTCATTGATTCAAGCTGCGCGCATTCGACTTTCAAGGATTCGAATTTTTGTATGTCCTCGGCGCTTGGGCCGGGATTATAGTTCAGGAGAAGGAGGAGAAGTCCAAGGACGATCACCACCACAAGGGGGATCCATCCGGTTTTTTTGCGTTCACGCATGACACACCTCTTTTGTGTATGTAAGGATTCTGCTTGTATAAAACCACGAAAGACATCGTAAGTCAAAACCCCCGTCAGTCCATGGACTGACGGGGGTTTTTGTTGTTTTTATTTTACAAACTCAACTATTTTTTTGAATATTTGAGGCTCTTTTTTCGCAATTTCCGCGAGCATCTTTCTGTCTATGCCCACCTTCTTGTCTTTAAGCTTTTTTATGAATGCGCTGTAGCTTATTCCCTCCTCACGGACTGCCGCATTAATCTGCACCTGCCAGAGTTGACGATAGACCCTTTTTTTCTCCTTTCTTCCTTTGAATGCGCGGCTCTGAGAATGAAGAAGCGCTTCCTTTGCCGCCCGTTCCTTGGATTTTCTTCCCCATTTAAATCCCTTTGTCTTTTTGAGAAGTTTCTCTCTCTTTTTGTGGGCGATAGTGCCCCGTTTTACGCGTGTCATATGTACTTTTTCAGTGTTTTGGTTTTTATATACATTCCCCGCTTATTTTTTTTGCGAAGAAACTGTTTCTGGCTCTTGTTGCTCCGCGAATGTCCGAGCGCGGTGGCGCGACGCCGCACTTTTCCCTGTCGCGTGACCTGTATTCTTTTTGTGATGCTCTTTTGCATAAATGTGGTGTGCTATGAAAGCAACGTTCCGTATTCTACGGGTTTTGCGGTTCTTTTGCAACCCCGCGCTGAAAATCCAATCAAATAACTATTTTTTCATTACCTGTATCACATACCCCCTTCCTCCCTGTTTCGGTTCTCCCATTTTTTGATGTGGTTCCTGAATAAGTGTGAGAAATTCCGCGAGCTTCTTCAGCGCCCATTCTTTATTGTATTTTTCGCGTCCACGAAGAAATATATTTATTTCTACACGGTGACCCTCCTTTAAGAATTCATCTACCTTTCTCGCTTTTATCTGAAAATCGTTCAGGGCCGCGCGGGGCGTGATGCGCACCTGCTTCATTTCCTTATTCTTCTGCGCTTGACGCTGTTTTTTCTCCTCTTTCTCTCTGTGATATCGGAATTTATCGAAGCTCATGATGCGTACGACTGGGGGTTTTCCCATCGGCGCGATCTCTATGAGATCCAGCCCCTTTTCCTTCGCGAGCGCAAGCGCTTCAGCGCGTGTCATAATACCGATACTCTCCGAGTCCTCTCCGATGACGCGGACTTCCGGTGCGGTTATTTGATTGTTTATCCTGTTTTCGATGCTGTCATCATACCATAGGTACTTCCAAAAAAGGAAGTATAAAAAACCGGCAGAGGTGCCGGTATTATTTTTTCATCTTATTTATTTTTTAATGTCTTCAGGTCCGAACTTCCAAGGGAATGCATGTCCAATCGTTGTTTTTGTGACGCTTCCGCTTTGGTGGATCGCAAGCAGCTCGATCAAATCGTCTCCTTGGCAATTTTCCCAGATAATTTGCATACAATGCCCGCAGGGGACAATTGGCTGGTTGATCGGATCGAATGGGTGGGCAAATTGAATAGTCCACTCTAGGTCTTCTACGAACGATATTGGTATTTCTACGCCCTCGGGAGCAGAGACAATCGCGATCTTTTTCAGTTTTGTTTTTGGTCCGTATTTTCCTACCGCCGCGTCTATTGCCGCCTGTTCAGCGTGTGTCGTCTGAGTATATGATGCTCTTTCGACATTACATCCGGTGAATATTTCGTTTCCATTCCACACTCGTATTGCGGCGCCTACCATATATTTCGAATAGGGGGCCTGTGCTTTTTGCCGAGCCTCATATGCCGCGAAGAGGAGTTCTTTCTCATCTTCGGAGAGTTCCTCCGGATCTAGTATCGAGAATGTGATCGTTCTTTCGATAGATTCCATATATTCCTTCCTTTTTTATGGTTCTGATTCTAGGTATATGACGAAGTCTTTGGATTGTCAAAAAAAAGAGAGGCGTGATAATGCCTCTCTTTTGGAATATTAATTATTTCTTGTATTTCGAGTCGTATCGGATTTTTCTGCACGCCCCAAGTCCGAAAGCGTATAATGGGCACGGTTTTTTTCTTGAAGAAACGCAGGTTTTGAGATCACAGTGTTTCTCCATTTCATCTTTCGGATACATGGAGATTTTTACCATTTCAACAATTCTCTCAAACGGTATCTTTGTCGGCTCAACGTGCGCCGTCTTCGATCCGTTAAGAACAAATTGTCCCTGAATATGGTAGTACCAGAATCCATTCGGGATCATTCCTTCCGCAGAGAGCGCGTCCCAGTCGGTAGTATGAATATCCTTCCGCATGCGCTGCTCTTCCGCATTCAGCATGCGCACGAGGGATTCAAGGTTGATTTTCCCATGTTTCTGATTCGTGTAAATTCCCACGTTTCCCGAAGAATTTATCTGGAGGACTATATCGGCATCTGCACCATGTTTTTTTGAGCGAGCGATTTTTGCCATCTGATCATTGTCTGATCGTATTGATACGAGAGTAAGGGTCCTTTTAAGACTCTTAATCTCCTCAACATTAGCATTATTGTGGAATTCGCCGTAGGTATCCGCGAAGAATTTTGTTTGATCAACGAGTTTCGCCTCCATTCCGATTTTGAACCATTCGTACGCGATTTCCGGTTCGTTCGGATTCATTTCCCGCAAAAGAAACGCGATATATTGAAGAGAGAAGTCTCCGCTTTCACGCGGATCGTCCATCTTCACGTCGAGCGCCATAAACGCCCACGCTATTACTTCTTCGGTCTCCATTTTTTGCGCGTGAAGGATTTTTACCATCTGCGCGAGGTCGAATGTTCCGCCGCTTGCCTTAAGATCGGCATTTTTTACGAAATTCAGGATACGAACGATATTTTCATCATCCATATCAACGCCGATATACTTTGCGATTAGTGTCGCGGTGCATTCGTCGCTTTTTCTTGCTTTGTTCGGTTTGGGGTGTTCATCGAACATACCGCCGCCGACGCCAAGCGCGAGTAATCCCTTTTCGGGAGTTACTTGTGCGTTGTTATCGACGAGTTCTACAAACACATTCTCCGCACCTGGAAATTTTTCCTTTCCGAATCGTAGAATGAGCCATAGTGCCGCAATCTCGTCGAGATGGGGGTCTTCGTGGGTTACTATTCTTCTGATCTGCTGTGACATTTCTAACCTCCTTAGGTTATAGAGCGAATTGCTCCGGTTTTTTGTTAATCGATACCGCCATTCGGCCAGTATTTATTTATTAAAAGTGCCCTATTATTATATAATATAAATCTTATTATGTCAATTTATATACACCCCACTTCAGTGAACTTACGCGGGGTTCACCACTTCCTTCCGCAGTGCTGCGCACCGCGAAGCCCCTCCTTGTGGGAGGGGCGAAGTGGTGGACACCGTTCGAAAATATTGGAACCAGCTTGAATCATACATTTTTGAGATAAGTTCGATATTAAAAGGCACAAAAAAACCATTTGTTTGCGTGGAATAATAGAGAAATAGGTACACATCCTGGGAAAAATATGTGTATAATATACACATATATGAATTTTTATCGGTAATTTTTCTTTTTAAGAAATATGGATGAATTTTTTAAACTAGGATATGGAGGAATTGCGCTTGAGCGGAATGAAATGGATGTAAAAGATCTCGCGCCCGCGTTACTGGCTGTGGGAGAATTATTCGAAAACTCAAATCAAATCTTAAACGGCGAGAGAGTTAGAATCGCTGTAAAAATAAAAGCAACAGAACCGGGGTCTGTAGAAGTTTTACTTTCTGTTACACAAGGTCTTCTTGATCAAGCGAAGACACTTTTTGGAAGCGACGAAGTAACCGCAATAATAAACGCCAAAGAGCTTATCGGAGTTCTCGGACTTGGCGGTGTTGGCGGCGTTGTTGGTCTCATCAAGTTTCTAAAAAAGCGCCCTATAAAAAGCATAGTAGAATTAGATACGGGCGATTATAAGGTGGAGGTAGAAAACGGAGAAGTAAAAATTGCAACGAAGAAAGAAATCCAGCTCTTTAGATTTTTAAATATAAGAAAGAGTATTGAAGCTGTAATATCCGCACCACTTTCTAGAGAGGGTGTTGATAAGGTAAAGTTTGAGCACGACGGGAAAAAAATAGAAATAACAAAAGAGGAAGCAGAATATTTTACAGCCCCAGAAGCCGAAGAGGAATTAATTGACGAAAGAGAAATTGAAACAAATCTACAGATAGTAAACATTTCATTTCAGGAGGAGGGGAAGTGGCGTTTTTCTGATGGAAGCTCTACGTTTTTTGCCGAAATATCCGATCCGGATTTTGTGAGAAGGGTTCAAAAAAACGAGAAATATTTTGCAAAGGACGATGTTTTAAAAGTTTTCTTAAGAAGAAAACAATTTCTTACAAATGGACAGATCAAGACCGAATACTCAATTAACAAAGTATTAGATCATCGCAGTGCGGCAGTACAAATAAAACTTCCTTTTACAGAATAGGCGTCTCTTCTTAAATAAGTGGTTTGAATTCACATTTTCTTTGGCGCATACTATGGTGGGGAATATAAGATTGCCTTCGGGCTGTGTATTCGCGGTCCTGCCTAAATGGCACAATATTGGCTTCGCGGTTTACGCGTTTTGTGTTTTATAGATGTTTTATGTTTCAAGAATCTTATATTCCCCAAAGATAGAGTATGGGAACGCCAAGAAACGAATTAGAAAAAAAAAGAAAAAATGACTTTTTGAGCCTAAAAACAACGGACGACGTTGCTGATTATTTAGGTATTAGGAGAGAGCTGCTCAAAGCCTTAATGAATCGAAAACAGGGAATGTTTTATAAAACATTCCAGATAAGAAAAAAGTCGGGTGGACTCAGAGACATAAGAGCACCGATTCCGTATTTAAAAAATATACAACGAAGACTTTCTAAGTGCTTATATTTAATATATAAACAGAAGGCTCCAGCTCACGGTTTTTGTAGGGATAAAACTATACTTACGAATTCCGATAAACACAAAAGAAAAGAACTTGTTTTTAACCTGGATCTGAGCGATTTTTTTCAATCTATATCTGATAAAAGAGTAAGAGGCGTGCTGATGGCGAATCCTTATAATTTACCCCCTAATGTCGCCGAATGCGTCGCAAATATTTGTTGTGTTGATGGCAGTCTGCCACAAGGAGCGCCAACGTCTCCAATATTATCTAATATAGTTTGTTCGAGATTGGATAGCGAGATTCAAGGATTAGCTATTAAGAACCGATGTTTTTATACAAGGTACGCCGATGATATTACATTTTCGACAACAGAAAAAAGGTTTGGACAAAGTATTGTTGACGGAGACGGTTGCATTGGTAGCACTCTTGAAAATCTCATAAAAGAGAATTCGTTTGTTGTTAACGAAAAAAAGACAAGATTAAAAACAAAAAAACAAAGACAGCGTGTTACCGGATTGACTGTGAATGAATTTACGAATGTTGGTCGCGATTTTATTAGAAACATAAGAACATTAATTTTTCTTGTTAGAAAATATGGGTCCGACGGGGCTCAAAAAATATTTCAAGAAAATGAAAAGACGGAGAAAAACATAATCAAAACCATAAAAGGGAAAATTAGCTTTATCAGATTTATAAGAGGAGAAGAAAATAGAATATATCAAAAATTGGAAAATTCATTCTGTAGCGCTATTGGTATGCCTCCTAGATATGTTTTAGGAGATGTAGAAAAGGCTTATAAAGCTTTATGGATCTTGGAGTGTGACGAATCTTGTGGGGGTGGATATCACCAAGGAACAGGTTTTGATTTAGAGGGGTATGGAATCGTCACCTGTGGGCACGTTTTTTGTACAGCACTTAAGGCTTTTAGGTCTGATTCGATCACCACGCGCTTCTCTTTAGAAAAAATTGCAGAAGCACCCAAAGCAATTGATTTAGTAGTTTTAAAAATCACAGGAAGTGGGCAGAAAGAATACCCGCTTAAGAAAGACATCATTGAACCAAGTGTTGGAGCCGACCTAATCGCGGTGGGGTTTCCTGAATACGGCGCCGGTATGGATCCATATACATTTTTCGATAAATGTGTTGGGCGGCGCGTAAGAAATGGCGTGAATCTTATTATGATAGGAAAAAATATATCAGGCGGAATGAGTGGTGGACCACTCTTGAATAAAACCGGATCCGTTGTCGGTATTATTAGAACCGGAGATAAGGAAGATAGCACAAGAAACGGAGTTATACCGGTAGGTTGCTTGAGCGAGCTACAAAAAACGAAAGTGTAGTTTTTTCTACACCTTTTGACGGCGCCGTGTAAACTCCTTTTATTATGCGCCGCGCCATTTTTGACCAAAAATAAGTAATTTTACTGTTGTAAAACACTTCGACAGGTTTTTAGGTTAAAAAACCTAGATTTTAAGAAAAAACACAGCAAATGCCGTGTTTTTTCAGTTTGATTTTTTGAAAAATAAATCAGTTTTTCAAAGGGGTATATTCACTTTTTCTCACCACTCGACACATAAAAGACAACCGCGGCGAGAAGTGATATAGACACAATCCACTTAATCCAACCGGAAAAGTATTCTGATTTTATCGCTATAGCAATAACAAAACTCCAGTGAAGAATGAACAGCCAGAAAGCGATTAGTTTATACTCATTTTGTTTCATTTGAACATAGATCCGATTATCGCACCGAAGAGACCTTTCCAAGTTAATTTTTCACCACTTTTGATACAGGAGAAAATATAAATTCCGCCCCAAAACAGCGAGAAGCCGACTATTATGAAAACGACTATTTGCAACCAGTTTGGCATTTTATTTTGTTTTTCGTTGCTGGCGGGAAAACACAAAGCT
Organism: Minisyncoccota bacterium; assembly: GCA_020059585.1. Taxonomy (GTDB): domain Bacteria; phylum Patescibacteriota; class Minisyncoccia; order UBA6257; family GWB1-50-10; genus GWA2-45-9. The sequence continues at coordinate 67,509 of JAGVBU010000012.1, read as the reverse complement.
CCCAGCCAGCGATCCTTGCGGACCCATACAGGTTTCCCCGTATGACGGTTCAACGTGCTCTGACTAGGAGCTTAGTACGTTGAACCGTTTTTTGGACCATACCGCCGATTTCTCGACGGGTTAGGTTTGCCTAATGGCTATTCAGTTGTGTTTGTATATTAGCACGAAAGTGTTATACTAAAAAAGTTAAAAATTTAATATCAATCAGGGGGAGTTAACTTAGTGCGGAAACCAGCGTTTCGGCACAAACAACAAATCTAATTATTCCTCTTAATCGCCCGTTTACTTCGGCGCTTAAGAGATCGGAATAGCGCCAAAATGGCGTTTTTTATTTGTTGTTCTTGCCACTATGTTAACCTTCGATGAGTGTAAAAAGATCGCCCCCGATCTAAATAATTTATCCGACAAAGAACTCGAAGAGCTTCGAGGCGCTATTTATGCAATAGCGAGGAAAGTATTGGATAATTACTTTAAAGATTTAGAATGATGTATATGCAGAAAACATTCGCACTTATATACTGCCGTGTTTCTTCCGAAAGACAGAAGAACGATGGACACGGGCTAGATAGTCAGGAACATCGTTGTCGTGAATATGCACGGACGAAAGGATACGAGATAGAACGGGTATTTCGAGACAGCTTTAGTGGGGGCGGAGATTTTATGAATCGGCCAGCAATGCGGTCCTTACTCGATTATGCAGATAAAAATAGACACAAAAAATACGTTGTAATTTTTGACGATCTAAAACGATTTGCTCGAGACACCATTTTCCATTGGAATCTACGACGTGAGTTTCGTGCGCGTGAATTAAAGCCCGAGTGTCTCAATTATAATTTTGATGATAGTCCCGAGGGCGCATTTGTAGAAACGATTTTTGCTGCCCAGGGGCAATTAGAACGAGAGCAGAATAAGCGTCAGGTTATTCAAAAGCAAAAAGCTCGCTTAGAAAAAGGATATTGGCCGTTTTATCCTCCTCCCGGGTATGTACAAAAAAAGGACCCGATACACGGCAAACTATTGGTTTCTACGGAACCAGAAGCGACCACTATACGCGAAGCATTGGAAAAATACGCCTCAGGAGAGCTATACGAGCAGATGGACGTGTTGCGATTCCTTGTTTCAAAAAACTATTATGGAAAGCGCAAAGGGAAAAAACCGTATGTAGAAGATGTGAAACGTCTTCTGATGCGTTCAATCTACGCTGGCTACGTTGAATATCTTCCTTGGGAGGTATCACGGAGAAAGGGACACCATAAACCGCTTATAAGTTTAGAAACTTTTGAAAAAATTCAGAAAAAACTCTTGGGCAAAGTCCGGACTCAAACAAGGAAAGACGCTAACCCCGACTTTCCCCTTCGTGGATTCGTTCTTTGTGAACACTGCAGGAAACCATACACTGCAAGTTGGAGTAGAGGTAGAAATGCAAAATTCGGCTATTATAGGTGTGCTTCTGTAAGTTGTCTTATGAGGAATAAAGGGGTGCCTAAAAGCGTTATAGAGGGCAGTTTTGGGGCGATTTTAAGGCATATAAAACCTAAGCCGGGTGTGCTTGAACTAACAAAAGCCATAACACTCGATATCTGGAATGAAAAAGTGGGAGAAGTTAAAAAGCGTGAAGAAAAGGACAAGAATCGCCTCAAAGAAATACTAGGAGAGGTGGACGGTTTTATGGATCGGGTTTCTAAATCAAAAAAAGAAACGCTAATTCAGGAATATGAACAGCAGATAGAAAGGCTTTCCGAGGAAAGAAAAGTACTCGAAGAACGAATTAATGGCACTCAACAAAAATTATCTATAAGCTTTGAAACCGCCCTCGAAAAAGTTTTTGAAATACTAAAGAACCCACATACACAATGGGAAAAAGAGGATTTATCCGAAAAACGATTGATATTCAAGATTATATTTGAATCAAAACTCGCCTACGATCCTCAAAATGGTTTTGGAACCGCAGAATTATCCCTTCCTTTAAGGGTTTTTAAACAGGTTATTGATCCCAATGTACAAGATGTGGAGATGGCCGGAGTTGAACCGGCGTCCAATGAGTTCTTCACAGACACTCTACATGCGTAGTTTTTGGACTAACGTCCGAAACAATGGTGCTTCGCGTCTTTGATTCCGTATATGCAAAGCGGTTTTTACGGAACGAGTCTCAGATATAACACCGGGTGATCCCTATGAGACCTTGGGCCCGATGAGCGTTATGCCGCGAAGGCGAACGCCGGAACTGCTGTTTTGTTGGCAGTTATTGTTTGTTCGGACAGTTTTACGAGATATTCGAGCTCGGCACGCAGTCTGCGGAGAGGCCACATTGTCGAGGCCCGTCATCCCCATGTATTTTTTTCACAAATGAATTTTTAATTTTTAAATAACTTTTGATTTACTTTCTGTTCCATATATTCTACAGACTTCATAACCCCCTTCGTATCTCCCGTTCTGTTTCCCGTTTTTTGATTACCTCACGCTTATCGTGTTTCTTCTTTCCGCGCGCAAGCGCGAGTTCAAGCTTCAGAAGGCGGTCTTTATTATACAATTTCGTGATAATAAGAGTCAATCCCGTTTGCGTTTTTCCGAAAAGATGGCGTATCTCTTTTTTCGAAAGGAGAAGCTTGCGCGTCCTTTCCGTGTCATATCCGTCGGGTTTATTTTCTGGCTGAAATGAGGGGATTTGTAGTCCCACGACGAATGCTTCTTCTCCGCGGATAATGGCGCGTCCACCCGCGAGGTTTGCGTGGCCGAGTCGTATTGATTTTGTTTCGTGTCCGGTCAGCATCAATCCCGCCTCGAATCGTTCGAGAATTTCATAATCGAATTCCGCCCGTTTATTGACCGCAATCGTCTTCATAGTATATGTTTAGGGTAGCAAAGTAACATAGAAAAGGGGAGTGACAATGGAAAAAACGTTTTTATTTTTCGAATCCGTAGTATTCGGTCCCAACAGTGATATCCGTGATAACGTTCCTCCCGTGATTAATTTCATAACAGACAACGGCGACAGTATATACATATTAGTGAACTCAAAGGAGACCGCGGATGCCGCACGTGAATTTTTTCGCGGAAGAGAAAGAATATTTGTGATTGTAAAGGAGGGGCACCAAGATCTTATGGATCGTCTCCGGAAGAATCGGATGAGAGAATTATGGAAAAGAAGAGATGTGTTTCCCGTAGGGTCGCGGATGAGTGAACTTCTTTTCGCGGTGCGCTCCGGTTTTATCGATCTCATTCACATCACATGCGATGAACTTGAGAGAAACACAAAGAATCCATTCGGAATATATCGCATCATAGTTTCTGAAACACCGGACGGAATCATACACAATTATAAGGCATTACAATGAGCGCAATACGCGCTCTTTTTATTTATTGCCCAACATTTATTTTCGGTATAAAGTGAATGCATTATGCTTCGTGATATTGTAAAAGCACGGATTGAAGAGTTGGTTTCCGATCTTGGGGATTGGACTCTTGAATTTCAGGACGACGACACGCGGGGACATTTTTCCGCGAATTGCGCCTTTGGGCTCGCAAAAAGAAAGGGCAGATCGCCGATTGAGGTTGCTCGGGAAATTTCCGAAACTATTAAGAAATCAGGAGAAGATATTTTTTCAAATGTGGAGGCGGTACACCCAGGGTTCGTGAATATTTATATTCACCCTCAATTTTTTTTCCGAGAAATCGAGAAGAATCTTATGCTTGGTTCCGAATACGGAAAGAATACTATAGGAACGGGGCGCAAGGCGCGCATAGAGTATGTGTCCGCGAATCCAACTGGACCGATACATATTGGGAATGCCCGCGGAGGCCCATATGGCGAATCGATTGCCCGCGTCTTTGAGATGTCGGGATATGAGACGTTTCGCGAATATTTTCATAACGACGCAGGCACTCAGATAGAGAAGCTTGCCGCGACCGTATGGTATTGGTATGAGACGATACGCGGTGGAAGCGCGGAGTTTCCAGAGGGGGGATATCAAGGAACCTATCTCGAGGAAGTCGCGCGGGCGGCGCATGCGACGCTTGGCGGAGCGCTTTCTATGAGTGATATAGGCACAATCACCGATTTTACCCTTGAATTTATTCTTAAAGAGAATGAGGATGTGCTTCGCCGCCTTGGGATACATTTCGATGGTTTTTTTAAGGAAAGCGATTTCCTCTCCAAAGGGAAAACGGAATCGTCCATCGCCTTTCTCAAGAAAAAAGGGATGCTCAAAGAATCGGAGGGCGCGTGGTGGTTTGCGCCGAAAGATGAATTTTTAGAAGATCGAGAGTCGGTTGTAGTCCGTTCGAATGGTAAGCCGACGTATTTTGCCTCTGATATCGCGTATCACAGGGAAAAATTTGAGTCGGGATACGACATAGTCATTGATGTTTTCGGAAGCAATCATCACGGGCACGTGCCTAAACTTCAGGCACTCGCAAGGATATTCGGATTCGATCCGCAATATTTCTCCGTGTTACTTTATCAGTTTGTGCGCGTAAAGAAGGGAAAGGAGGTTGTGAAAATGTCGAAGCGCGCGGGGACATATGTGACCGCAAAAGAAGTTTTGGATGAGGTGGGTTCCGATAATCTTGTGTTTTCTCTCCTTTCGAGCGCTCCAGTCACTCATCTTGATTTTGATCTTGATCTCGCGAAAGAGCAGTCCATGAAAAACCCAGTCTATTATGTGCAGTATGCGCACGTACGCGCGGAAAATATTATAGAAAAATCGGGAGCGGAGGAGCCGAAGTCAGAAAGCGACGTATTTTCCGAATTTGTTTTCTCGCCGCATGATATGAATCTCATACGCCGCATCGCGGAATTTCCGTGTGTCGTTGCCGATACCGCGCGGGATTACGAGGTGCATCGACTTACCCGATACGCATTCGATCTTGCGCGCGCGTTCCATAATTTTTATGAACACGAACGAGTAATCGGTCCAGATGGCGCAATTTCCGTTCCTCGTCTCGCGCTTGTATTCGCGGCTCGGAATGTATTCCGCTCCGTGTTTCACTGTATAGGAATATCTGCTCCTAAAAAAATGTAAGAGTAACAAAAAACTTCCACGTGCACATGGAAGTTTTTTGTTAGAGGTTTGTAGTATTTATTTTCTCTCCCGTGGGACCTCTTGGAGCCCACTTTTGACCTCGTTCTGCCCTTCCGAATCCATTTCCCATCCCTGATCCGTTATTTTGGGCGAGTCCGAGTGATTTAAGGATTGAAACGGCCTCATCTTTTTTCCCTCCTTTAAAGAGAACGTGCGCTCGGGCGAATTCTGAAAAATTCTTTTCATTGACGATCTGAATGACGCGTCCTTTTCCCTGCATAAGCGTTTTCCACGCTTCGTAGTTTCCTGTTTCGAAGGCGTTTTCCATTGCCTCATGACGCTCGTAAGAGTAGTTTGGTCCCTGAACTGACATATCTCCCCGATACGCCTGCGCGCTCGGTATCGCAATTGCTCCTGCGATAACGCTGAAGACGCCGAATCCTATTGCTATCTTTTTTATCATGGTTTTTTAACGTACTTTCTTCGACCTTTCACTATCTATTACGCGGAGAAGGAAACGATTCTTTCATTCCTTCCATGGAGAATGTCTTTTTCCATGGACGTATCTCTTTGGCGTGGAACATTCCCGGACCCTCTTCCTCTCCGATAATACGCACGGTCATTCCCGGCGCGAGGGGAGCAGGAAATCTCCATGTTGCTCTCGTAGCATCAAGGCGCCAACGCGCGTTTTCAAGATCTGTAAATTCAAAAATTTTATCCTCTATCGGCGTTCCAATCCGTCCGGCGATGAGTCCGCGTTCCGGTTTTCTCCACAGATCCATTTTTGTGCGTACTATTTGCCTGTAAGGGGGAATTGAGTCGGACATCACGGTGTCTATCTTCTCCCCGAGACCGGATGCGTATGCCGCCGATCCTATAATGATACTGACAAAAACGCTTCCTCCCGCGATAAGATAAGGCGCAAAGCGGTACCCTGATTTCGTATTCTTAAATTCCCTATATGCAAGAAAGAGACATATTCCGAGGAGCGCTATCCATATATAAGGAAGACTTGTGATGATGTGTTGAGGGAGGGACATATTAAGTTTTTGATATACGTCCCAATCGTAATCGCTTACGAGGAATACGATCACAGCGAATGATACGGACCCTATCACGACGGAAACCCCCCAGAACACCCAGAACGCGGAATTTTTTACCGCAAAAAACCATCGAGGCTTTTTCGATATTTCCTTATTTTTTATTTTTTGCAATATAACGTTCTTTAGTGATTCCATAATGATGAGAGTGTTGGATGGCTCGCGACTTCTTTTTTGAGTTTTTCTTTCGCGCGGTTGAGAAGCGTTGCGACGGTTCCGGGAGGTTTTTTTAAAATATCGGAAATCTCCTGATATTCCTTGTTTTCAAGGAAGCGCAATATAATCACATCGCGATATTTTTGATCCATTGCGCGTATTATCGCGCGCACCTCTTCAGTGAGTATTTTTTTGTCGATGTGTTCTTCAAAAGATGTTTCGTCGACGATTTTATCCGCTACTTCGTCGAATTCGTCTTGCGAAAGGATATTCCTCGACGCGTCGTGCCGTATGCGGGATACAGCCTCGTTATGAGCAATGCGATATATCCACGAAGAAAATTTCAATCGAAAATCGAAATCTTCTATATTTTCATATGCCTTTATAAAAACCTCCTGGAGTATCTCTTCCGCGTCCTCTTTGGAAAATATTCCGATTCGCATAATATATCGCATGAGTTTCTTTTCATATCGTTCCACAAGGTTCGCATATGCAAACTCATCGTTCCGCGATTTTTCCGCGAGCACCTCGTCGGTTTCTTCGGCGGAATTCTTATGATATGAGGCGTTCACCATAGCTAATACGCGCGCCACGGGCTGTTCCTTTCGTTAGAGGAAGAACACGCTTTGGATAATCACAAACACGGCATAGATACCGATAAGCAAAATTCCTTCGCGCCGCGTCAGTTCCCTCCCTGTTTCGTAAAAAAAAGCGAAGAAGCCCAAAATTATCGCCATAGAAATAATAGTGACAAAATAAAAACCATTCGCCGCAATTGCGATGGGGCTCACGAAAGAGAAAATTCCCACAATGAGAATGTTTGCGAGCGCGGATCCAAGTATATTGCTAAGCGACAATTCCTCGACGTTCCGTTTCCACGAACGTATAGTGACGATGATTTCGGGTAAGTTTGTGCCAATAGAAAAGAAAAGAAGTCCTATGAGCATTTTCGAAACGTTGAATCTTTCGAGGAGCACGAGAGAAAGTTCAATGATAAGGTGCGATATGACGATAATGAACGCAATTCCCGCGACGAGAGAAAAGAACATTTTCATCATATCTTTCTTTGTTACTGATACCCGCACTTCGCGTTCAATGTGATGTCCTTTTGCGTATGCGTGATAGACGATGAAGAAATAAAGAAGGATGAGTATGGTGCCGTCGAGAAGGGAAATGCTTCCGTCCAACCCGAGAAAAAGCGGAATAAGAAGATATGAAACGATAGGAAGGATTGTTGATAACTTTCCGTCGGTATGGATCTTCCTATTCAGGACTATGCTTAATCCGAGCACGAGCCCAAAAAGAACAAATATACCTCCAATGAGGTTTCCAAATGAGATATCCGCTGTTCCCGTGATGAGCGCGTTTACTCCTATGGAGAATTCGGGAAGTGACGTAAGAAATCCTATAATGAGCCCCAGAAAAAATATCCGTATTCCGAATCGTTCTCCTATCTTCCGTATGTTGAGTACAACGATATCGGCAGATTTCCCGAGAATGTAAAAAAGGAGAATGATTGCTGATGTGATTCCCAATGATTCCATTGGATTATTATAGAGGTTTTTCATATAGAAATCATCGTTTTTTTGACGTATAATGGGACATAAAGAAATATATATGCTCAAAAACACCCAAAAATTTTCGCTTCCCGAAGTTGAGGAAAAAGTGCTTGAATTCTGGCGGGAGAGCGATATTTTCACCCGCTCACTCTTAAAAAACCGGACGAAAAAAGAGTTTGTGTTTTTTGAGGGTCCTCCTACCGCAAACGGCCGTCCGGGTATCCATCATGTACTTGCCCGCTCTTTCAAAGATATTGTTCTCCGATATAAAACGATGCGCGGCTTTTATGTTCCGAGAAAGGGGGGGTGGGATACGCACGGGCTTCCCGTTGAGCTTGAGGTGGAGAAGAAGCTTGGTTTTTCCACAAAAAAGGACATTGAAAAATTCGGCATCGCTCCGTTCAACGAGCAATGCAGGGAATCGGTGTGGACATACAAAGACGAGTGGGAAAAACTTACGGTCCGTATGGGTTTCTGGCTCGATCTCGCGAATCCTTATATCACATACAAAAATTCGTACATTGAAACACTCTGGTGGATTTTTCATGAAGCATGGAAGAAAAAACTTCTCTATAGGGGACACAAGGTGGTGCCGTGGTGTCCGCGATGCGGAACCGCGCTCTCTTCACACGAGCTTGCGCAAGGGTATAAGGAGGTGGAAGACCGTTCCGTATATATAAAATTTAAAGTGAAGAAAGGGCAGAAGATTGGAACTGATTTTGTCGCGGATGAGCATACCTATATCCTTTCGTGGACGACAACGCCGTGGACGCTTCCCGGAAATGTCGCTCTTGCGGTGGGGAAGGATATCAAATATCAGGTAGTAAATATTAAGAATACCGGAGAACGCTACATTTTGGCGGAAAACCTGATTGACTCCGTGCTTCACACCGAATACAAGACGCTGATTACTCTTAACGGAAAAGATCTTCTTGGTATCGAATATGAGCCCCTTTTCGATATACGGGCGATAAAAGACAATGATACGGATGAGAAGGCTTACAAAGTATATGCTGCGGATTTTGTAACCACGGAGGACGGCACGGGAGTTGTGCATACCGCGGTGATGTACGGGGAGGACGATTATAATCTTGGGGTGGCAATTGGGCTTCCCGCAATCCACACTGTTGATGAGGCGGGGAATTTTCTTCAAGAAATTCCTCATTTTGGGGGAATGCCGGCAAAGAATCCTAAAACGGAGGCATATGTCATTGACGCGCTCGAAAAGTCCGGAAATCTTTTCAGCGAGAAAAAATATAAGCACGAATATCCTTTTTGTTGGCGTTGTAGTTCTCCGCTGCTCTATTACGCGAGGAATTCATGGTTTATAAAGATGAGTTCGCTTCGCGGAAAACTTATTTCAGAAAACAAAAAAATACGCTGGATTCCGGACCACTTGAAGGATGGACGATTTGGGGAATGGATTCGCGAGGTGAAGGACTGGGCAATATCCCGTGAACGTTTTTGGGGAACCCCGCTTCCAGTGTGGGAGTGTAATTCCTGTAGCGCGATACGCGTCGTGAAATCCGCGGAGGAATTTGGTGACGCGATTGGGAAGAGTACGAATTCTTATGTATTCATGAGGCATGGGGAAGCCGAGAATAATACAAAACATCTTATTAATTGCTGGCCGGAACCGGAAAAACTCCCGCTTACGCTGAAAGGAGTGACTCAAGTTGAAAAAAGCGCGCGTATTTTGAAAAAGGAAAAAATTGATATTATATTCGCCTCCGATATTGCCCGCACAAAGCAGACCGCCGAGATAGTGGCGAAGGCGCTCGGGATAAAGGAAGTGCATTTTGATCCGCGCTTGCGCGAATTTGATTTTGGCGACTTCAATGGAAAGCCCTACGCGTCGTATGCCGCGTATTACGGAAACCGCGCCGAAAAATTTACGAAGAGAACGCCGAATGGGGAAAATCACACAGATCTAAGGAGGCGGGTGTATGAGTTTCTTTCCGATGTTGAAAAAAAACATTCCCACAAAAAAATACTTATAGTAACGCACGATGGACTTGTATACATGCTCCATACCATTGCGAAGGGATGGTCAACTGAGGACCAGCTTGAAGAGAAGGAGAAACGGGGCGTTGATTACGTCAAAAACGCGGGATTTGAGAAGGAGACGATACGCAGCGGTCCGCGTGACGCCACCGGAGGCTTTGATATGCATCGTCCCTACATAGACGCGGTGCAATTCCCATGTGAGAAATGCGCGAAGGGAATAATGTCCCGTATTCCGGAAGTTGCCGACGTATGGTTCGATTCGGGAGCAATGCCGTTCGCGCAAGTGCATTATCCTTTCGAAAAGGGAACCAAAAAAAATCTTCCATATCCCGCTGATTATATTTCAGAGGCGATGGATCAGACGAGAGGATGGTTTTACACACTTCTCGCGGTTTCCGCGATTCTCGGAAAAGAGGCTCCGTATAAAAATGTAATATCCCTTGGACTCGTACTCGACAAGAATGGACAGAAGATGTCGAAATCAAGGGGAAATGTAGTAAGTCCATGGGATATGATTGCAAAATACGGAGTTGACGCGTCCCGATGGTATTTCTACACCGTGAATCCTCCGGGAGAGCCAAAGCGTTTTGATGAAGCGGATATCTCAAAAGTATCACGTCAGCTCTTTTCCCTTCTTTATAACTCTTTTCTCTTTTTTGATTTGTATGCGGACAAGAGCGCGTGCGCAAAAAGAATCACGAAATCGGAATGCACGCTTCTTGATTTGTGGATATTAGATCGCCTTTCAGAGACGTCTGCGCGTGCAACTCGCGCGTTGGACGCGTATGACGTGGGAGGCGCCGCGAGAGACATTGAAAACTTTGTAGGAGATGTTTCCCGTTGGTATATACGCCGGTCGAGAAAGAGGCTTCAGCGTCCTGAAAATAAAAAAGACCACATGGTCGCTTCAAGGGTTTTGGGGCATGTGCTTTTTGAGATTTCAAAACTCCTTGCGCCCTTTACTCCTTTTTTCGCGGAGGCGCTCTATCTCTCATTGCCGCAGAAAAAGACGTCAGTTCACCTTGAGGAATGGCCCCGAGGAGATTCCGCGCGAGCAAAAAAGGCGCTAAAGATGTTTGAAAAAATGGAGTCGGTTCGCGTGATTGCAAGTGCCGCGCTCGCAAAACGGGCGGAGACGGGGATTAAGGTCCGTCAGCCTCTTGCTTCCATCACGATTTCTTCCGAAAAAACAAATCTTTCCGCGCGCGACTCCAAATATCTTGAGATATTAAAGGATGAAATAAACGTGAAAGAGGTGATCTTCCAAGAGAATCTTGGCGAAACGGTCATTCTTGATACTGTCGTTACCCACGCGCTTCGCGAAGAAGGGCTTTTCCGCGAGCTTGTGCGCATTATCCAAGATCTTAGACAGGACGCGGGACTTCGCATGAAGGACACGATCACGCTTTATGTACACGGTTCGGAGGAAATACAGTTTGTGGCGGAGAAACATATGACGCGACTAAAGAAGGACGTAGGGGCGAAATCTTCAACAATAATACGTTCTCCGAAGATAGACGCGGAGATCCAGACAAAGATCGATGAATGGGACGTCTGGGTGGGAATAAAAAAGGACTAATTTCGTTATTTAAAAACGGCGTAATCGCCGTTTTTTAAGCGAGAAAAGGTCTGTGTTTCAATACCTGATCTTCGTTGATATGAGACCGTAGTCTGTTTTCAACTTCCGTTTCATTTAGCAAAGTGGGAGAGCTTTCTTTCTTTATGTTCGCAAGTTCACTAGAGACCCAATTCCATGATGTTTGTATGTTTGAGAGAAGTTGATGATATTCAGGAAAGGAAAATTGTTTCAACGCGAACAGATTTTTATTTTTTTCAAATGAGATAAACAAGTCTTTTATCTTTTCTTCGTTCCAATCTGATTTCACCGCTTTTGCGCATAACGGATATACTTCTCTTACGTCTCTTTTTATAGGTTCAGGAACGCGCGTCTTATATGTTTTATCTTCCTTATCCTTCTTCTCCCCATTCACTCCGAGTGCAAATATAAATTGATCTTCGAGTTGGGATTTTATCATATTTAGGAACATTAATTTAAAAGGAGCACTATTTCCGTTTTTTATTTCGAGAAGCATTTTCTCGAGGTAATCGGCGTGGATTCCGATAATGACGCGCGGTATTCCGTGGAGTTCGATCGGAGCCTCTTTTTTTCCGGTTGGCATAAAATACTTTACATGGAATTTTTCTTTTCCTCTATCTTTTTCATCGAGTCGCTCTATGTCCGAAAAGATTTCCCCATTTTTCCTCTCTGTATTCAAGGTATTTTTACATAGTGTTGCGTCGATCCCTATTTGGGAATCTCCGTGTGCAATAAACATATCGAACTTATTCACCCAATCATCGTATTCCGTTGATGGGATAGTTTCTATATTTTCTCCGAAGATTTTTTTTCCGAATTTTACAAGTGCACCCTCAAATATTTTCGATTTAAGATGTATCTCATAATTTTCCTCTGGATTCTCAAGCGATATTTCCTCATACCGTTTCATTTGTTGCGCATCTTCGGGAGACAGAAAAGGACGGACCTTCTGACGTTCGTATATAAGGGGATCAACGTATTCTGCGAAGAGTGACTGATATTTATTGAATGTATCAATGATATCATCTTGTTTTTTATTATGGGCTTTTTCGAACATGTATTTGTTATGTGTATATTCCCGTTTTTTTTCTTACTTCTTTTATTTTTTCTCTCGCGATTTTCTGCGCGCGTGCTCCTCCCGCGAGAAGCATCTTTCTCACCGCGTTCTTCTTCAGCGCCTTTTTCTTTTTCTGGAAGGGGAGAAGCGCTGCCACCACAATCTCCGCAAGATCCGCTTTGAATTCCGCGTATCCCTTTTCCGCGTAGCGTTTTTCGAGATCTGAGATAGGTATACCGGCTATCGAAGAATATAAGAGAAGAAGATTTGATACGGCGGGTTTATTCACGGGATCGCAGACGATATCGCGTCCGGAGTCGGTGACGGCGCGCTTTATCTTGTTTCGTATTTCGTCCGGAGAATCATCGAGAAAAAGACACCCCGCGGGACGCGATTTTGACATTTTCTTCAGCGGATCGTCGAGGCTCATAAGACGGGGAACTTCGGTAAGGAGGGGTTTCGGCTCGTGAAATGTTTTTCCGAACCGCGCGTTGAATTTCCGCGCGAGTGTGCGTGTGAGCTCGGTGTGCTGGAGTTGATCTTCTCCTACGGGCACCGCATGCGCGTCATAGAGAATGATATCCGCTGCCATAAGGACGGGATACGCGAAAAGCCCCACGTTTATGTTTTCGGGATGCGTATCGGATTTATCTTTGAACTGGGTCATACGACGAAGTTCGCCGAATGGGGTGATGGTGTTCAATATCCACGCGAGTTCGGTATGCTCCGGAATATCGGATTGAAGAAACAATGTTGATTTTTTTGGATCAAGTCCCGCGGCGAGATAAGAAAGCGCGACGTCTTCTATCTGCTTTATTTTTTCCTTAGGAGTGAAATATTCGGTCATCGAATGGAGGTCGGCGATGAAGAAAAAACACTCATATTTTCCCGAATCCTGAAGCGCGACAAAGTTTTTGAGCGCGCCTACGTAGTTTCCGATGTGCAGCTTCCCTGTGGGTTGTATGCCGGATACAAGGCGAGGTTTTGATTTCATAACGTTAGTATAAAGTATCAAGTATAAAGTATAAAGTATAGAAAAAAGCCGGACTCTGCCGGCTTTTTTCGCGGAATATGTCCGCATTTGTTATATCTCAATAATGACAGGGAGCACCATCGGTCTCCGCTGGGTCTTGTTGTAGAGGAATTGACCAATCTGATCGCGGATAAGGGTTTTCGCGTAATCCGCGTCAATTGACTGCCCTTTCGGGGATCGCCCGAGAATATTGCGGATCTTCCTTCTCACTTCATCGAGAAGTTCCTGATTTTCTTTGAGATAGATGAATCCGCGTGAGATGATATCAGGATTTTTGAGCACCCGTCCCGATTGTTTACTGAGCGTGGTAATGATGACAATCATCCCTTCCTGCGCAAGTGTTCTCCTGTCGCGAAGCACCACTTCTCCGACGTCTCCGACGCCGAGCCCGTCTACCATCACGTAAAATGCCGGAAGCTGTTCGTCTGTAATTTCTATCGAGTCTTTTTTGATAAGGGCTACAACGCCGTTGTCGAGAAGTATCGAATTTTCAGGTTTCATCTTAAGCGCTTCCTGCGCAAGCTGGGCATTTCTCCATCGCATGAAATAATATCCGTGGATAGGGATGAAGAATTTCGGTTTGACGAGTTTTATCACCGTCTTCAACTCCTCCTGAGGCGCGTGTCCCGAAGAGTGGATGTCGAGCATTTTGTGGTGATAGACAAGCGCTCCCTGTCGCGCAAAGTTATCTTTCAGATTTTGCACGCTCCGTTCGTTTCCCGGAACCACAGACGACGAGAGCACGATGGAGTCTCCCGGTTTTATCTTTATCTGCTTGTGTTCTCCGTTCGCAATACGCATAAGGCTTGCGTTTGATTCTCCCTGCGCGCCGCTGCAGAGAAGAAGGACTTTATCGTCGCGATATTTATGTATTTCATCGAGTTGAATGACCGTACCTTTCTCGAATTTCACGTATCCGAGGCGTTGGGCGATCTCAAGATTTCCTTTCATGGAAAATCCGCTTATCGCGACCCTTCTTCCTATCTTCTCCGCGATTTTTATGATTTCCGCGAGTCGATCGATGAGAGACGCGAACGATCCGACAATGATGCGCCCTTTCGCGGCACGGAAAAGTTTTTCGAGCTCTTTTTCGACAATCCGTTCAGAAAGCGCGTATCCCGGCACTTCAGCTCCGGTTGAATCAAGCATGAGAGTATGAATTCCCTCCTTACCGACCTGTTCCCAGATATCGAGTCTTTTTGGCTTACCCTCATCGTCGTAATCAAATTTGAATTCGCCGGGGTGCACGATATTTCCGACGGGGGTGCGGAGAATCATTCCGAATCCGTCGGGAATGTTGTGAATAACATCAAAGAAGGTTACCGCGAAGTTTTTTGAAAGTTGCCTCGTTTCGCCTCCGGCGACAATCTCGAATACCGGTTTTGGTGAAAGAGGGAAGTCTTCTTGACGCTTCATGATAATCTCTTTTGTAAGTCGCGTCGTGTAGATTGTCGGGTTCCCAAGTTTATCGAGAATATACGGAATTGCTCCGATGTGGTCATAGTGACCGTGGGTGATGATGAGTCCCTTTATTTTATCTTTTTTCGACTCGAGATATGACGTGTTCGGAATAATGTAATCTATTCCAGGAGTTTCTTCTTCGGGGAATTGTATTCCCGCGTCGATTATGAGAATCTCATCCTCATATTCGAAGAACATCATGTTCCTTCCTATCTCTTCAAATCCTCCAAGAGGAACGTATCGGAGGGCGTCGCGCGACGAAGGTTTGCTTGCCGCGCGCACTGATTTCCGCACCACCTTTTTGGTAGTGAGGTATGTTTTTTTTGTGTTCATATTTTTATTTTTTTCGACTATATATGACGTTTTTTGCTGAAACGCAGTAGAATACTCTTCCGCAAACTCAGCGTGTGCCGGGAGAGGGACTTGAACCCTCACCGCCTTACGGCGATAGCGCTCTGAACGCTACGTGTCTGCCAATTTCACCATCCCGGCGCGCAATTGCGCTATGTTATGCGCGCATTATTTTTTTGAATTGTTCTATACGTTCCGTTTTTGCCGGATCCGTATGATTCTGTTGTGCGATAAAGAACGATACCCAATGGGAAAGCGCTATTGAGCGCCACACGCGTTCTTCAAGGTTCTTTCCGGAGAAAGAGACGCGTATTGTAGGGATATTTTCCGAAAGAAACATTTTCTCCGATATTCTCACTCTTTTTTTCATTGAGGGATTTGCACGCACATCTTCAAATAAAATTACAATCGTGTTTTTTGCGCTTTTTACCGCCGCGATTTCGTTATGATTCATTTCCGGAATGTAATTCGCAAATGCGAGCTGTTTCGCTGTTTCATTCAGATTAATTTTCCACGCATCAAGCACCCCAGAAAACCTCTCTTCCGCATAGAGGAGAGTAACCTTTTTTTTCATTTTCCCCGCGAGTGCCTTTCCGTGTTTTTCGAGGGATGTTGGGAACGAGTTCGAGGAAAAAGGCGTCACCGTTATTTTCGGGAAGCATATCCGAAGGAGAGAGAGAACGCTGAGATAATTATACCCCACCGCTTCCCGTGGTGTCAACAGATCCTTAGGGAACAAGGCGTGGGGAATTTTATGTTTCTCGGCAAGTTTTTTCAGTTGCCCCCCAGTCGTTACAACGGCGATAATCCGTTTCTTCTTTAGCGCTTCCATAAATCCCGAGATTGTTTCTTCGGTGTCTCCTGAAAACGAGCTGAATATGAAAAGCGTGTTTTTCTCCGTATCCCAAGGAATTCCATAATTTTTATGACTCTCGATTGGTACGGGAATTCCCAGATCCTTTGAAAGAAGAGAAAGGATCTTCGCGGATAGTCCTGATCCTCCCATTCCACAGATCACCACTTTTTTCGGTATTCCTCTTTTCTTAAGAGCATCGGCGCATGCAACATGTATATTCTGGAATGAGAACTGCGCTTTGAAATTTCTTATATTCTCCGCGTAACCACTTTTTTTCATAGAATATGTTATTTAAGTATGCGCGCCTGAGAAACAAACCATTCTGTTACTGAGGAAAATCGGTTTGAGGGATCTGTAAATCGATTTTCGGGGATGAAGGAGAAAAAGGGGATGCCCCCGATCTCGTCGCGTGCGACGTATGTATAAGGAACCGAATAAAGGAAGAGTGCCGGCGCGTCTTCAGTGACATATGCTCCTATGAGTTCTCTTAATTCTTTTCTTTTTTCCGGACTAGATTCTCTCTGAATGGTTTCAATGAGAGAGTCCACCTTGTCATTTTTATAAAGAGAGAGATTCAATCCCGGATATACTCTCTGGGAGGAATGCCAGAACGGGAAAAGGTCGGAATCGTTTTCCAGCGCGTTTCCAAAGAGTATCATGTCATAATTATTTGTTTTTACCGCGTTTTCAAACACATCTCGCGGATCAAGTGATATTACGTGGACTGTAACGCCGATTTTTTCCCAATCATCTTTCAGGATTTTGGCAGTATCCTCGAGATACGGTGTATTAGGAACTATCATTGTAAATTCTGGAACGCCTCCAAGTTCCGCGATCTCTTCCGCGGCATATTCGGAATTGTATCCTTTGAATGTGTCATCCGTGAACACGGGAGAAGATACGAACGAAACCTCATTCTCTGGGAAAACCTCATTTTTTATTTTTTCTTTTGATATTCCCGCGACAAGCGCCCTGCGAAGCGCGCGGTCATTCAATGTTTCCCCGTTTGTGTTAAAAAAGAGGGCGTAATATCTGGACACGGGAATTCGCGCGGCACGCGCCTTGAGCGCGTCAAACAACTTTGTGGTGATGGGGGAGGCGGTGCCGAACGCGTCTATTTCTCTCACTCGAAACGCGTTCTCGAGAGCTTCTTCGTCTTCATAAAAAATGAAACGAAATTCGTCTATGTAGGGTTTTTTCCCTGAATATTTTTCATTTGATTCAAGGACATATTCCGTTATGAATCCATTTTTCTTTTGGGAGAATTTTTTAAAAGAGTAGGGACCGTTCCCGACCGGTTCGAGTATATATGAGGAAAGTCGTATATTCGCAATCGGAACACTTCCATATATGTGCGCGGGGATTATTCGGAGATTATCCATAATTTCTTTGAAAAAAATGTTTTCTTCCGGAATCGCAATACGAACTTGAAGTTGACTTATTCTTTCCGCGGCGACTCCTGACCATTTTTTCAAAAATGGGGAGCGCGCATCGGGGTTTTGTATTGTCTTTATAGTGAAAAGCACGTCATCGCTCGTTACGGGGGTTCCGTCGTCCCAGAGGAGATTTTCCTTGAGGCTTACGGTAAACACCTTGTTTTTTTCGTCGGCTTTTATATGCGTCGCAAGCTCGCTGAGTTTTGAGAAAAGAAGCGCGCTCAAGTCGCGATCAACCTGATTATCGGAAATAGCGGGATTAATGAGTGTTGGCTGTCCCACAACCCCTTCACGGAACACGCCGCCGTCCATGGGCACAAATGCACTGTGTTCCTGCACCGCGATGCCGGTGCGCGCAATGAGCGCTACAAAGAATATCCCCACCGCGTACGCAAGCACACGAAGTTCTTTCTTCGTAAATGCGTGCAAAAAATTTCGAATAAGATCCATACGTTCCTGATGTGTGTGATGTTCCGCGAAAATAACGTTGCCTTCTGGCAACGCGGGCTATGCGCCTATGAGTTTTATAAGCGCGAGCGCAACAAACAAAAATGAAAGCACTATCGTTCCCCAGAAAACCCCTTTTTCTATTCCGCGTCTCGTTTGATATGAGGCATCTCCGCCTCCTCCGAATACGCCGGAAATACCGCTCGAACGTTCCTGAATAAGGACAAAAGCGATAAGAAGAATAGAAACGGCGACTTCGATAATAGTTATAGTCATGATTATTCTTTATACACTGCCTTTCCGCTTGCGGTAACGATGAAATTCACAATGCCCACGATAAGCGAGGCAAGAAAGAGCGGTATATACCCCTGTATTGTAAGAGGATCACTTACAATGTCAAGAATTTTTATAGAAAGCACGTTAATTACAAGGATAAAAAGGCCGAGAGTAATTACAATAATTGGTCCGAAAATGAGTTTTAGAATGGGGCGGATAAATATATTGATAAGGGAAAGAATTCCTGCGGCAATGAGAAGATCCTCAAATCCTCCCGAGAACGATACGCCGCTCACGAGATTGACTGCCGCATAGATAGCGACAAGATTTGATATTATTTGGATAATGACTTTCGCAATAAGCTTCATAATGGATAATATTACTGTATCACAGTTACAATCCTTTTTCAGAAAATCTGCTCCATGAGATTCTGCCCCGTCATTTCATCCGGTTTTTGGATTCCCATAAGCGAAAGTATCGTGGGGGCAACATCTGAGAGTATACCTACGGTCGGGATTCGGAACGGATAGTGACCTTCTTTTTTGGAAGCTAGTTCTTTTGCAATTACATAGAAGGGGACTGGATTCGCGTTGTGTTTTGTTTCTTCTTCCCCCGTTTGGAGATTTATAACAGATTCGGCATTTCCGTGGTCAGAGGTGATGATGAGCACGTGATTTCCCTCGAGAGCGCTCCGCATAAGTCGCCCAATCTCCTTGTCGAGAATCTGCACGGCTTTGTAGGTCGCGTCATATTTTCCCGTATGCGCGATAATGTCCGCGTTCGCGTAGTTTACGAGTATAAAATCAAATCCCCCCTCATTCATTGCGAGTACCGCGCGATCGGTGATGGCGGACGCCATCATTTCGGGATGTTCTTCGTGACGCGCCACATTTTTGGAAGGAATAAGTACTCTGTATTCGTTTGGAAAGGGTTCTTCGCGAAGTCCGTTAAAGAAATAGGTGACGTGCGCATATTTTTCCGTTTCCGCGATACGGAGCTGTGTCTTTCCCGCACGCGAAATAACTTCTCCGAGCGGATGGGCCACCACTTCCTTTTTAAACGCAATCGCGTGAGGATTCATTCCTGTTTTATATTCGGTCATCGAAGCAACGAAAATATCTTCGAATTTTTTGACGGGAAATTCGGAAAATGAAGGATCGGTGAATGCCTGAACAATCTGGCGTATTCGATCTTCCCTGAAATTGAAGAAAAATATCGCGTCCTGATTCTGTATCGGATGCTCGTTTCCCTTCATCACAAATGGCTCAACATATTCATCGTTTGTATTTGCCGTATATGCTTTTTTAATTCCCTCAGGGAAGGTGTCGGCGGGAGATGTTTCTGTAAGTACTCGGTAGGCGAGGGCGGTTCTGTCCCAATGGTTGTCCCTGTCCATAGCAAAATATCGTCCTGATATGCTTGCGACAGATCCCATTCCTTTTGTTTTTGTTTCATCAATCACTTTTTGTACTGCCTTCACTGCGGCGCGAGGCGCGCTATCTCTTCCGTCTGTGAATGCGTGTATAAAAAGCTTCTCGCATTTTTCGCGTTTTGCCATTTCGATGAGCGCGGAGAGATGCGTCATTGCCGAATGGACGATCCCTTCACCCACGAGTCCTACAAGATGCACCGCGCTTCCGCGCGTGCGCGCGTGCGCGAAAACTTTTTTGAGCGCGGGATTTTCGAAAAAACTTCCATCTTCGATCGCGAGCGATATTCGTGGATAATGCTGATAAAAAACCTTGCCCGCGCCAATGGTAAGGTGCCCGATTTCACTGTTCCCCTCCTCATCCCACGGCATGCCTATAGAGATTCCAGAGGATTGAAGTCCTCCCACGGGAAAATTTTCCTCTATAAAACGTATATTTTCCGGATGAGCTCCAAAAATAGGATTTGATTCATCGTGTCTTCCTATTCCCCAGCCGTCGAGTATTACGAGCGTGTACGTTCTTTTCATTGTTATTATTGTAGTTTTTTTGACATGAATATGAAAGCGGAATAAACTTAATTGCGTAGGAGAAAAACGTCGATGTTTTACTATCGAAATACAATTTTTTCATTTTTATATGAATTCAACCATATTATTGGCGGCCGCTTTTCTTGTGGCCGGAGCTGTTTTGGGCTACTTCGTAAGACGATGGGCAGTTCTTCGGAATGGAGATCGGCTCGAGGCAAAAGCGCAGGAAGAAATAGAGTCGGCAAAATCGGAGGCTAAGGAGATACTTTTAGCGGCGAAGGACAATGCCGCTCAGATAGTTGCGGACGCGCAAAAGGAAGAACGAGAACGGAAACAGGATCTCCGCCGTCTTGAAGAGCATCTTTTAAAGAAGGAAACCTTTCTTGAGAAGCAGCAGGGGGAAGTAGAGCGTCTTTCTTCACAAAAGAAGGAGGAACTCGAGCGTATGAAGGCGCTTGAATTGGATCTTCAGTCGGAGAAAGAAAAGATAGGATTAGAACTCGAGCGCGTCGCGGAACTTTCCCGAGCTGATGCGCGTGTGAAGATTTTTGAAGAGGTAGAAAATGCATCGCGAGGAGAACTCGCTGATAAAATCGCAAAGATGGAACGGGAAAAAATGAAGGAAATAGAGGACAGAAGTGTTGAGATTATTACTTCAGCAATTCAGAGATACGCGAGAAATTCCATTAATGATATCACCACGAGCGTAGTGACGCTTCCGAATGAGGATATAAAAGGAAAGATAATCGGACGCGAAGGGAGAAACATCCGCGCATTCGAGCGTCTCACGGGCGTTGAGGTTGTCGTGGATGAAGCGCCGGAGAGCATCCTTCTTTCGTCATTTGATCCGATGCGCCGCGAGCTTGCGCGCATTACACTGGAGAAACTTCTGAAAGACGGAAGGATTCAGCCTGCGAAAATAGAAGAGAAGGTTGAGGAAGCGCGTATGGAGCTTGATGATTATATACGCAAAGTAGGGGAGGATGCCGCATTCGAGGCGGGCATTATCGATCTTCCGAAGGAGATTGTGCACCTTATTGGACGACTCAACTACCGCACAAGCTACGGACAGAACGTATTACAGCATTCGGTGGAGATGACGCACATCGCGGGAATGATTGCTTCGGAGCTTGGGCTTAAGGTTGATGTGACAAAAAAAGCCGCGCTTCTCCATGATATAGGGAAAGCGATTGATCACGAGGTGGAAGGGACTCACGTAGAAATAGGAAGAAAGCTTCTCAAAAAATATGGAATCAGTGAGGAAATTATCCGCGCGATGGAAGCTCACCACGAAGAGTATCCTTTTTCGTCCCCTGAATCGTATGTGGTTGCAGCTGCGGATGCGATTTCAGCGGCCCGTCCGGGTGCGCGCAGAGATACGTTGGAAAAATATGTCCGGCGGCTTGAGGATATCGAGCGCGTGGTGCATACGTTTCCCGGAGTTACTCAGGCATACGCGGTTTCCGCGGGACGGGAAGTGCGTGTGTTCGTCACTCCCGAAAAAATAGATGATTTTGGTGCTTTACAGCTCGCGAAACAGATTGCCGCGAAGATACAATCCGAGGTTCAATACCCTGGAGAGATAAAGGTAACCGTGGTTCGAGAGGTGAAGGCGGTGGAATATGCTCGGTAGGATTTTTTGAGATGTAGGGAAAAGTATGGAAATATAAAGCCTTTTTTGCTATACTTTCAGCATAATTCTTAAAAGGTCGGACGGAAGCAGTATTTTTTAATTTTTTATGAAAAAAGACGGAATCGTCGAAGAAGTAATGAAGGCCGCAAGCATTGAGACGAAAAAGCAGGCGACGCAGGCGGTTGATGCAGTATTCGACACCATTGTAAAGACGTTGGGTCGTGGAGAAGAGGTTGGAATCACGGGATTTGGAACCTTCCGCGTTGCGAAAAGAGCGGCGCGCATGGGAGTGAATCCGAAAACGGGAGAGAAGATACAGATTGCCGCGTCAACGAAGCCGAAGTTTCGCGCAGGAAAGCTTCTTAAAGAAGCGGTCTTATAAGGAATAGGAGTTTCGATGGTGCAATTAAATAAAGAGCAATAAAAAATCCCCCGCCAAAACTTTCAAATCTTGGCGGGGGATTTTTTATTGCTTACATGAGCAACTTCCTCACTAAGCCGCTCATTTCAATAAAGATCTGATAGGTCCTCTTCACGTTTGTGAGAGAGTCCTTTATCAAACCTCTTATTGACGGTGGGGGGGTCTGGGCAGTGCTCGATGCGTTTTCATCGGCACTCATCTTGGAATTTGATTCAGTACTCGACGCGTGGAGTGTCATCTCTTCTTCTGCAAGAAATTGGACAGTGGTCGTAGTCACTTTCGTTTCGAAGGGCGCGATATACGTTTCGTAAAAGAGATCTTGAGCTCTCTCGTATACGTCCCGAGCGGCGATATTCATTTTTTGCGCATCGTTTAGGAGTTTTTCAAGTTCCTGCATCTTTTTCGCGGAATACACTTTCTTCAGTTTCATAATATCGTTTTGTATCTTTTCCCAGCGCTTTTCAGCGGTATCGAGAGAGTTCTTTTGCTGCTCTACAAGAAGAAAATCATTAACTTCCTCTGCAAGAGGCGAAAAATTGTCTTCCCTCCATTTTTTAAAATTCTCCGCGTCTGTTTTTATTTTCTCTATATTTACGCCTTCATTCGCGCCCGCGGCATTTTTCTTTTCTTGTTCATAAAATTCAGATGCCTCAGTCATTCTTGAGAGTATGTGGTCGCGCCAGATGCCGATTGTTGAACTTGCGTTCTGTGCTCCAACTGCCGTAAGAAATTTCACTCTTAAATCTTTCAATTCAACGATTGAAAAATCGATCACTTTTTTGAATGTTTCTGTGCGAAACGCGATTTCGTTCGGATTGTTTTCGTCCTTTGCGTTTACAAGCGTGCCCACGCTTTCTTTCACACCTTCAAGCGCTTTTTGGGCGGCGGAGGATTGCGCGGAAACATGTTCAGTTATTGCAAACGAAGCGATAACGATGACGATAAGTAGAGGGAATATTTTTTTCATATAATTTAAAGTTAATTAAGCACTTGATTGAGCATATCGTCTATAGCGTTGTTTTTTACCTCCTGCGTACCGAGCATTTCCCGTTCCTCCTGAATGAGCGACGCATTAAGGTGTCGTGTGTTTGTGTCTTGTATTTCATTGATCGCTGAGGCGATAATTCGTTCCGCATTATTGTTATAAGACACTTCCTTGAGCTGTATATTTATAGAAAGAGAACTCCATTCGTTGGAGAGCTGCGTATTTTCAAGGGAAGTCGCGGTAACACTGCTTCCAAATGGCTCAAATATAAGGAATCCGATGAGGATCGCGACTGCGGCTCCCGCAAAGGAGAATATTCCGCGATGCACCCACTGTACGCGGAAAAATGCCACTCGCGTGGGCTGCGTTCTTTCAAGAACAATATTCCGAGTGCGGCTGACAAACGCCGCGTCTGGACGTATTGATTCCAATGATTTTAATTTTTTTATTAACAACTCATTCATTGTAATTAATATCTAATTTTTTCTTTAATTGCTTCAATGCTCTATGTTGTATGACTCGTACCGAACCCTCTGTCTTTCCTAGCGCGTGTGCCACCTCCTTATTCGAAAGCTCGTCGACGAAACGCATGACGAGTATTGATTGTTCGTCTGGCTTCAATTCCTTAAGCGCGTTCATCACTTGGAATATTTCGCGTTTTATATCAAGCACCTCTTCACCGCGGGCAATGTACGAGATCTCCGATTCGGATACGAGTTCGATCGAGACCGTGCTTTTTTTTGTCCGATAGGAATCTATGACGGCATTCGATGCGATGCGATAAAGCCAACTCGAAAAAGGGAATCCCTGAAACGTAAACGATCCTATGTTTTCCCATGCGCGTATGAATACCTGTTGGGTGATATCTTCAGCTTCGGACTTGTCCGAAACTTTAAGATACACAAAACGGTATATCTTAAGCACGTAGCGATCATAGAGCGTTCCGAATGCCTCCTTATTTCCTTGCTGTGCTTTTTGAACGAGCGTATCCTCCTCTTTCATAATCTATAACGATGGAGTCGTATTTTTGTTTCGCACGTACTGTAACGTTACAGTTTTTGAGCGGAATACGGGAATCGAACCCGTGCCTTCACCTTGGAAGGGTGACGTACTACCACTATACGAATCCCGCGAATGACGCAGGAACAGTGTTTATCATCTCATATTTTACCGAGGATATGCAAGGATAGACTGCCGCGACACTCTTGGAATGGATATCGGCGCATGGTATGATGTATCGCGTTATTCAGATATTTCATATGCGTACGGGAAACGGAAATAAATTGACGTTTTTAATCTCGGGGTCGGCCCTCTTTGTATTCGCGGTCGTCTTTTTTGTGGTACCTCTTCTTATTTCTCCCTCTGTGACGCTTCCGGAGCGGTTTATCACCGCGCGCGGCGCCGCGGCGATGATAAGCGGTGAGATTGTGCGACTCACGTCCGAAACAAATGATGCAATTCACGCGGTGAACACTCTTGATTTTTCGAAGGAGAAGAATCAAGCGCTTGAACTTATCGCGCGCGCGAGAGAGACAAATAAAGAAGCATATGGAAAAGCGTTTGCGCTTTCCCAAGAGTTACAGAAAATTGCCGAGTCCCTCGCGGAAATACAATCGGTTGAAGGGCGTCGTATCGCGTATGAAGCGGTCGCGACAGAACTTTCTCTTGTGAGTGAATTTATCTCATACACCCAGAATCTTCAGTTGTTTCTCGATTCAGTAGCAGCGCTTGTGGTTTCTGATACTGAGGCGAATAAGGCGGCGGTGAACCAAAGTCTTCTTGCGGTAAACGAGAAAACACGCCTTATCAACGAATTAAACGGACAATTTAATATGAAGATGGAGGAATTTGAAAAGGAGCTTTGAACCCCCTCTCGGGGGTTTGTTTTTTTTCACACCCTTTTATTGATAGAATAAAGAAAAGAGACAATGCTGCGCCTTTTCCGCAAAATATTCAGAACGCAATACGAATCATTAAACAAGATAGAACTTTCCCGCCCCGCGCTTCTTAGGAATTATCAGACGATCGCGAAGATTGCGTCTATTCCCATTGCTCCAGTCCTGAAGAGCAACGCATATGGGCACGGTATCCGTGAAATAGGAGCGATGCTTGATTCGTATCGCCCTCCTTTCTTCTGTGTGGATAGTTTGTATGAAGGATACGAGCTTATGAAGGAAAAGATACGGACTCCAATTCTTATCATGGGCTATGTGAATCCGGAAAATCTTCGCGTGAAGAAACTTCCTTTTTCGTACGCGGTGTATGACATTGGAACCCTCCGTGCAATTGCGCGTCATCAGCCCCACGCGGGCATTCATATTTTTGTCGACACGGGAATGCATCGGGAGGGTATTCCCGTTGAACATCTTGAGGATTTTTTGAGAGATATGCCGCGCGCCCGTATTGAGGGACTAATGTCCCATCTCGCATACGGCGGCGATCCCGATCATCCATTCACCCGCAGGCAGATAGAACGTTTTTCCTCGGCAAAAGAGATTTTAAACGCATGGGGAATTGAGCCGGCGTGGACTCATATCGCGGCATCATCAGCGCTTCTTGTATCGCCGCGCTATAAAAACACCTTGGGAAATCTTGGGCGCGCGGGATTGGCCCTCTATGGAGTGGCGGAGAAACGTGGGGTGGTATCTCCCGTGCTTCGCTTTTCGACCACTCTCGTGCAGGTGAAATCCGTGAAGAAGGGGGAGCGCATAGGATATGACTTCTCGTTTGTTGCTGAGCGGGATATGAAAATTGGCGTACTTCCCGTGGGATACAATGATGGAATTGATCTTCGTCTTTCGGGAAAAGGAAGCGCATCGCTTCGCCGAAGGCAATGTCCGTTTGTGGGAAAAATAAGTATGAATCTAAGCGTTGTCGACGTGAGTGCGGTTCCGGATGCGCATCCCGGCGACGAGGTGGTTGTGTTTTCTCATCATGAGGATGATCCAAATTCAATACTCTCCGCTTCACGCGCATGCGAAACGATTCCTTATGAACTTCTTGTCCATCTTCACCCCTCAACAAGGAGAATTCCCGTATTCTGAAGATTTATGGAAATAGAAAGAAAATTTATGCTGAAGTCTTTTTCCGCGACGGTACGAAAACGCGCGGTAAAAAAACTCTCAGTTGAGCAGATATATTTCGATTTGTTCCGCATTCGGAAGATGGGAGCGGAGTATTTTATTACAGTAAAGAAGGGAAAGGGGCTTGTGCGGCACGAGTGGGAGGAAAAAATTCCCCAATGGGTGTTTGATGTTCTTAAAAAAGGAAAGACGCGTGGCGTAGTGATGAAAACCCGATATTTTATACCATCAGAGGGAGCGCATACTATTGAAGTTGATGTGTATAAAGGCGCGCTTGCGCCACTCATTACTTTCGAACGTGAATTCAAAAGCGTAAAAGACGCGCGGGCATTTCTCCCGCCAGCATGGGCGGGGGATTGCGTGGAAGTCACTGGCGTGCGTGGATTTACGAATAGATTTCTTGCGAGACACGGACTTCCTCGCGCTGTTTACGAGTTTTATGAAAGATAACCGAAAAGCCCGTCAATTCTTCTCGTGACTCGAGGGAAGGGGAATTCATTTCCGAATACGTCAAATTGATCGAAGAAGATTCGACGCATCTCCGGATCCATGGCGCGGAGCGCATCCTCCTCATCATCAATAAAATGGGTGATTCTTTGCGCGCGCGCAATCGCGGCCTTTTCTTTTATTGTAGGCGCGAAGAATATGCGGTCTTTATCTATGAGTGTTCCAAGGATGCCGCGTTCCGCGAGTATTCTGAGGGCATTGTTTCGTGATGCGTCCGTTCTTCGGCGCGAGACGAAGAAAAAAGGGATATTCTCCTTTTGGAGGTGCGAAAGAGTTTCAATCGCTCCCTCCATAATTGTCTGCGTAGTTCCTCCCAAAACATCGTCGTATATATAGTATTGCATCTTTCGGAGAAGCTCTTCGGAGATGTGTTTTTTTATAATATCGGAAGGTGTTTCGTGCGGTAAGAGACGGACATTATATGTCTCCGCGAACGAGATTTTTACGCCGCTGTGATCGATAAGCGTTCCGTCGAGATCGAATCCTATAATGATGGCGTGTCCCATTGAGGTTTGGTTTTCTCCATAGTATCATGAGCCCAGAATTTAAAAAATAATGAGGAGGTTATATGGACGGCAAAGGACGTCCGCATCAGGAAGTGTTTGAAGAAAAAATCAGGAAGATACGCTCGTATCTGAAGGTTCCTAAGCGGTACAACGGATATCTTCCGCGTCCGTTTTTTGTTGAAATCACGGGTTCTCCTTCCGCGGGAAAGACGACGACGATTACCGAGCTCGATAAGTTTCTGAGACGCTATGATTTTCGCGTGCTCCGCCCCCAAGAAGGCGCCGAGGTGATACGGCACATTGAACGTACCACTCCACTCTATAATATTCGGACGGGGCTCTACGCGCTCCAGATGCTTATCGATTTGAGTCACGGAAATTTATATGATGTGGTGATTTTCGATCGGTGTATGTTTGATACATACGCATGGATGATGTACTGGAGGGACAAGGGGAAGCTTTCCGAAGAGGAAGAACGGATTATCCAGACA
This sequence comes from Minisyncoccota bacterium, assembly GCA_020059585.1. Lineage (GTDB taxonomy): Bacteria > Patescibacteriota > Minisyncoccia > UBA6257 > GWB1-50-10 > GWA2-45-9. Next base: position 39,569 of record JAGVBU010000012.1, on the reverse strand, counting down.
TTCTTTCTTTCAAAATTCTGGATGCAGAATATCGATGCGGCATATTTTATGATCTGCGATCCGAAAGTTGCGATGGAGCGGGAACTGCGCGTTGCGTTGACGGACAAACTCGGAGAAACGACAAATCCGCAATCAATAGAGAAGCTGGTAGGAAGATATAAGAAGGCGTATACAGACCTTTCGCCTGAATATACCCAGCTTAGACTTTTTGACACGACGGCACTCAAAGAGGATGTGATGATAGAAACGGTTGCAATGAACATTCTCGAGGCGCTTGAGAAGAAAGCTGAAGCGCATACATAATAAAAAATCTAGAAACGGCCCCCTCGGCCGTTTTTTATACTTTCTTTTCCTGAAAAATCACAATACACTAGAGACTGAAGATATATATCGGGCTGTAGTATACCGGTAGTACGCCTGCTTTGGGAGCAGGTAGACCGGGTTCGATTCCCGGCAGCCCGACAAAGAAACCCCGCCAGTCTATGGACTGACGGGGTTTTCGTAAGGGGTTGCAGAAACGCACCTGCGTGCGTTTTGTCGAGAATCGAAGCGCGGAGCCATATGCATCGAGTACGATGCATGGCGAGCGGCGGCCTGCGGACTCGACGAGTGGCGACGAGGAGAGATTTGTAGGCGATTCCCGGCAGCCCGACAAAAAATCTTAATTATTCCCCGTGCACCTTGCGAGTGAGGTCGGCGAGGCGGGTTTTGAGCGCGGGATATTTCTTGAGAGAAGGGTCCTTTGAAAGAATGTCCGCCGCCGCGTCGCGGGCATCTTTTGTCGCTTCCGGATGGCGAAGCGCGTTCATTGCGAGGTCCGGCATTCCTGTCTGTTCGTTTCCCACGAACTGACCGGGACCGCGGAGCGCAAGGTCGCGTTCGGCAAGCTCGAATCCGTTTTTCGCCTCAACAATAGAGAGAAGACGTTTCCTTGTGGTATCCGATGAGGAATCTGAAAAGAGCATGCAGTATGACTGGTGCTCTCCGCGGCCCACGCGTCCCTTGAACTGGTAGAGCTGGGCGAGACCGAATCGGTCCGCGCCCTCGATCATCATAATTGTCGCGTTCGGCACATCGACACCCACCTCGATAACCGCGGTTGAAATAAGAATATTCGTTTTGTTTGCTGAGAACTCGCGCATCGTTTTTTCTTTTTCCGCCGCCTTGAGTTTTCCGTGGATCATCGCGACCGCGAGATCGGGAAAGATTGTTTTTGAAAGCTTCTCATATTCTTCCGTTACCGACTTTATTTGGAGCATCTCGTATTCTTTCGTGGTAAGGTGTTCGCTGTTTGTCGCCGGTTCAATGCGCGGGCAGACTACAAACGCCTGCCTTCCTTTTTTTATTTCGCTCCGTATGAATGCGTATGCGTTCATGCGATCTTCAGGTGGCACCACTTTTGTGATAATGGGTTTCCTGTTTTTTGGGAGTTCGCTGATGAGCGAGATATCGAGATCGCCCCAGAGCGTAAGAGAAAGAGTGCGGGGAATGGGCGTCGCGGACATCGAGAGAAAGTGCGGCGCATAGCCGTGCTCATCTGGTTCGATGATCTTCGCGCGCTGGCGCACGCCGAAGCGATGCTGTTCATCCACCACCACAAGACCGAGGAGCGCGAAGGGGACCGACTTTTTTGTTTTTGATTCCGCGATGAGGGCGTGCGTGCCGATGACGACAGAGAGCGCGCCTTTCGCGACTTCGCGCGTAAGGTCGGATTTTTTCATCGTTGTTTCAAGTCCGTCGCCGTATGACGCGCGCGCATCACTTCCTGTTAAAAGCGCGATGCCTATGTTTTCACGCGCGAATATTTTCCGCATCGTCTCATAGTGCTGGTGGGCAAGAATTTCGGTGGGCGCCATGAACGCGGTTTGAAATCCCGCGCGCGCCGCTTCACGCGCCGCTGCCGCGGCAATGATTGTTTTTCCAGATCCCACGTCTCCCTGAAGAAGGCGGTTCATCGGCGCGGGCGCTTCCATGTCTTTCAGGATTTCCCAGAGGGATTTTTTCTGTGACTGAGTGAGCTCGAAGGGGAGTGTTCCGAGAAATTTTTTTATCCCATCAATATCTGTAGGAACCGCATGCGCGCGCTCTTTTTTGACGCGCATTCTCTCCTTGAGAAGGAAGAGCTGGAGAAGGAAAAGATCTTCGAAGGCAAACCGCTTCCGCGCCGCAATTCCCGCCTCGATTGAATCAGGGAAGTGTACCGTGTGAATCGATTCGGAGAGCGGGGGGAATCCAAACCGCTTTGCGATTTCGTTTGGAAGCGTCTCCTCGATATTTCCGATCCGTTCGAGAATCGGCTGGATGATGTAGCGGATACCTTTCGAGGTGAGTCCTTTTGTTTCAGGGTAGATAGGAATCACGCGCCCCGTATGTTTCGTTTCTTTGCCGTATTTTGATGGCACTTCGTAGGTTGGATTCGAAAAATACAATTCGCCGTCTTTTGACACGCTTACCTTGCCGGAGAGATTCACGGGCGTGCCCTCGCCGAGCACATTTCGTATGTATGTCTGATTAAACCAGACGACGCGTACCGCGCCCGTCTCATCTTCGACAACACCTTCAAGGATAAACATTCGTTTTCGCCACGCGCGGCGCATCTCAAGTTTTTTTACAATCCCGCGCACGGTACATTCTTCGCGCGGCGCAAGGTCGGCGATGTTCGTGATTGCGGAAAAATCCTCATAACGCGCGGGGAGGTGCCAGAGAAGATCACGCACCGTTTCGATGCTAAGTTTTTTGAATTTCTGAAGAAAGCGCGGTCCCACACCGCTGATAGAAGAGAGAGGAGTGGAGAGTTCCAACATCTGCCATAGTATAGCCGATTTTTACCTTTTTTTGAAGCGTTTTTATTGATATATATTGACTTTTTCAAATATGCGTGTTATAATTATACGAGCATAAGAGTCTAAAAATATTTAATAACCAAATTGGAGTGTGAGATGAAAAGAGCATTTTTTTTGTGCATCGCTATATTTTTGTTATTTGCGGGTTGTCTGGATAAAAATCGCAAAGAGGCAAAAACAGAGGAAACATCCTTCTTGTATCTCGGAAGGATAGTGGAAGCTCCCGTGTTTTATACCGGATATGCAAACACAACAAAAATAACGGTGGAAACCCTTGCCGAAAAAGGGTACCACGAAAGGATGCATGTGTTGCTCGTAGGACATACGGGCATGCATAAACAGAGATATCAGGAGGAAAAGTTTATCGCGTTAGGTGATACGATATGTTTTGAGAAAATACATATGTATTACGAACCGGTACCTTCGGGCTCCTCATCTCCGCGCGGGATCGAGATAGGAATATTTGTTCCCACGAACGCAATACGTGATTTTGCGAAGAAGATTGATAACGAGGGAAAGTTCTCGTTCGAATGACCGCAAAAATTACAAACACCCACACCTTTCAAGGTTGGGTGTTTTATTTTTCTTTTAAGAATTCCGATATGCGTATTACGTCATCGGGATTGCCGAAGTCGAACCAGTAGTCTTCTATCTTTCGTATTTTCATCTTCCCGTCTTTTGCGAGAAGGCGGATCGCGTCGGTGAGTTCGTATTCGCCGCGCGGGGAGACGCCAACGCGGTCGATGACCTCAAATATATCCGGAGTGAATTTCGCGAGACCCGTGTTAATGAGATTCGATACGAATTCTTTTGGTTTCTCAATAACATCTTTTAAAAATTCTCCCTCGGAGAGAAAGACGCCATATTTTTCCGGATGGTCGTGGTGAAATCCGCTCACATAACCGAATTCGTCGTCGCGAGCGATTCCTCTTATATCTTTCGGGGAATAAAGGTTGTCGCCGAATATTGTGAGAAAGCTCTCTCCTTTCACCGCGCTTTTCGCGCAGATGACGGGGATTGCGGTGCCGTATCGTTCCGTGCCCGCAACCTCGAATTGGTCGATGAGCTCGATGTCGAATTCGTTCTTATATTTTTCCGCAAACTCATACATCAGTTCTTTCTTGTGCCCCACGATGAGTATCATTTTTTCAATTCCCGCGTCTTTGAGATTTGTGAGTACATAATATAAAAAAGGCCGGTCATTAACCGCGATGAGATGCTTCGGCTTATCAATCGCAAGGTGAAGCATCCGTGTGCCTTTTCCCGCCGCCGCAATAACTGCCTTTTTTATCATATTATTTTTATCGTACGGTATAGAACGAAAAAATGAAACACTTTTTCTTTAGGAAGAGGTTTTGACATTTAGGTGTCAAAACTCTAAATTTAGAATTGCATTGCGCTTATATACCTGCCTGCCGATAGGCAGGGCTCAGTTGGTAGATCCGCCGTGGCGGACTCTTGAGCGGGTTCCTTAAAAATCATTTATAAAACATATACCATATACGCCCCTATAGCTCAGTTGGTAGAGCAGTCGCCTCTTAAGCGAACGGTCCTAGGTTCGAATCCTAGTGGGGGCACAACAAAGTTGTGACACCAAGCGAGCGCATGTCTGCGCTCGCATCTTGGATTCGAACGCCGGAGCGGGACCTACGTCAGCAGGCGTGGGAGCGAGGCGGTGGCTAGATTGATTATTCGCGACTGGCGGATAATCAAATCGAAGCCGAATCCTAGTGGGGGCACAATAAGACCCCTCCAGTTCAAGAACTGGAGGGGAATTTTTAATTTCAAATTTTAGATATATGAATTTAATTACTTATCGCCGAGAGGAAGATGATGCTTGCGATTGTGATGGCTATTCCGAAATATTGGTGCCATTTTAATTTCTCCTTATTTATAAAGAGCCCCAAGAGCACGGTGAGTACGATATAGCTTTCGCTGATGGTCGTTGCAACGGCGATGGGAATAAGCGTGGTTGCGACGGCAAAAAATACCCATGCAACATTATCGAAGAAGCAGACGCTGATGATAGGGATCGGATGCGCGCGCACGTCAGATATAAGTTCCTTAAGAGCGTTCTTGTGCGCGAGGTACGCAAAGCAGACCGCAGTGAAGAAAAGGTTTGTGAACCAGACGGTAAGAAGCGGAGACGTTTCCTGACTTCCCACGCCGACAAGAAAGTTGAAGAGCCCCATTCCTATCGCGCCGATTCCCGCGAGGATAACTCCTTTTTCAATCTTTATGCGCTCGTGATAGTGGAGGTGTGAGTGGTGTTGGGTTACGACGAGCACGATGCCGACGAACGTCACAAAAGAGAGAAGGAGCTGGGGGAGTGATATAAGTTCTCCCCACACGAGCGTCGCGAGCCCTATGGTGATAGGGAGTTCAAGACCAAGCACTGGTTCCACAATCGCCAATTTTCCCTTCCTCAGTGATTCGAATTCGAAAAGCGCGGTGAAAAGGACTACCGCCCCCGCAAGCGAAAGGATGCCCAGATTTCTTGGGGACGCAAAAAGATCGCCTATCTCTCCGACAATGAATGGAAACAATACGACTATTCCGGAAATGCCGATAAAAAAGAGCGCCTTCCATATGCCGATCGCTCTGCTTGAGCGTTGTATGAAAAAATCGCCGAATCCCCAGCTGAGAAGCGCGCCGAATGCGAAAAGTATTCCCATCATAATATTTTGTGTCCTCGGCAGGATTTCCCGCCCGCCATCGAGCAGGGAACCCATAAACCCTTAATTCACCGAATGCTATTTTTGTGCCCTCGGAGGGATTCGAACCCCCAATAACTGGTTCGAAGCCAGTCGTGATATCCGTTTCACCACGAGGACGCACATTCATCGTATGCATAACGGGGAGGAGCGTCAAACTAGAGAGTAGACGCTTGGTTGATGTTATGTAAAACACCTTCCTATCATTACTCTTTTTCGATGAATCTTGAAGATGTTTCCATTCTTTTGAATAGGCCACATAAAACGTTATCGAGTTTTCACTATCCGGAAATTGACATACAATAAATGAAATGAAAGATTTTCTTATACCGAAAGAGGTGAAGGATACGGGAGACGCGCTCATCCGCGGCGGTTTTCAGGCGTATCTTGTGGGCGGATGTGTCCGTGATCTTTTTACGGGAAAAGAGCCGAATGATTGGGATATCACAACTGATGCGACACCCGACGAAATACAAAAATTATTTCCCGAGAGCGTCTATGAGAATGATTTCGGCACTGTCGGGATAAAGACGGAAAGCGACATTTCTTCGCTGAAGATTGTTGAGGTGACGACATTTCGCATCGAGGGAGAATATTCGGACAATAGGCATCCGGATCACGTGACGTTCGCAAAGACCGTCGAGGAAGATCTTGCGCGCCGTGATTTCACGGTGAACGCGATGGCGTTTTCTTTAACAAAAAAGAAACGACAAACAACCGACGACATGCTTGTAGATCCGTTTGGGGGAGTAAATGATTTGAAAAAGAAGGTAATCAGGGCGGTGGGAAACGCAGAGGACCGTTTTGAGGAAGACGCGCTTCGTCTTATGCGCGCAGTGCGGCTCGCAACGCAGCTCAATTTTTCAATTGAGGAGAAAACAAAGAGGGCGATCGTGAAAAAATCAAAATTGCTTCGCGCGATTGCGGTTGAGCGTATCCGCGATGAGTTCCAGAAACTGATTATGACTCCGCATGCGGCGGACGGGATTTTTTCCCTCGAAGAATATGGGCTTCTTCAATATATTCTTCCCGAATTGCGCGCCGGCATCGGATGCGCGCAGAACAAACATCATAAATACACGGTGTTCGAGCATAATGTCCGCGCGCTCGAATACGCCGCGAAAAAAGAATTTTCACTCGCGGTACGGCTCGCATCTCTTCTTCATGATGTGGGAAAGCCGGAGACGAAACGCGGAAAAGGGGGAGAGGCGACATTTTACAATCATGAGATGGTCGGTGCGCGGATGGCGAAGAACGCGCTCCTCCGACTAAAGTTTTCGAATGACCTCGTCGATCGCGTGCGCCATCTTATCCGCTACCATATGTTCTACTACAATGTCGGAGAGGTAAGTGAATCTGGGGTGCGCCGCTTTATTGCTCGCGTAGGCGTCGAGAATATTGACGATATATTGCGGGTGCGGGAAGCGGATCGCATTGGCTCGCTTGTACCGAAGGCATTTCCCTACAAATTGAGGCACCTTGTTTTTATGATAGAGAAAGTGCGCCATGATCCCGTACATCCGAAGATGCTCGCGTTTAAGGGTGATGACATTATGAAAGCACTCGGAATTGGTCCTGGAAAAAAAATAGGACACATCCTTTTCATTCTCCTTGAAGATGTTCTCGACGACCCTTCGCGAAACACAAAAGAATATCTTGAGACCCGTGTCCACGAACTTGGAGATCTCTCTGAAGAGGATCTTGAAGCTCGCGCGGAAGACGCGAGAAAAAAGAGGGATGAGGCGGAAGAAAAAATAGAAGGGGATATGAAAAAAAGGCATTTTGTCCAATAATGAATCTATGAGAGATGTGCTGAATAACAGAGTGTGGAGATTTTTTTCGACGTTTTGGGGAGTGTTATATCTCGCGGTCATTTCCGCCAATTTTTTTTCGGAGAATATATATCAGCACGTGGTGAGTCCTCTTGGAACAGTATATATCGCGACTCTTGCTATTTTTGTCGGGAGTAAGGAGTTTGATCGATGGCACAAACATCATCCCGGAAAACGAAGAGGAGAGATGTTTGTGGTCGCGTTCACTATAGTTATCTTCTGCATGTTCGCCTATTCATTCGCGAATGGTGAGATGTATCGCGTATCGCCGGACATATCGGCCGCGTATATCGCGGTACTTTCCGTGTTTGTGATCAGTCAAAAATCGAAAGAGCTCCACGAAAAGAGATCTCAAGAAGAAAAAGAGGAAGAAAGAAATGAAAATAACGATAAAAAGAGTTGATCCTACGCTTCCGCTTCCCGAACGAAAAACGAAGGGCGCGGTTGCGTTCGATTTTTATTCGCGCGAAACAGTAGTCATTGCGCCAGGCACGATTGGATATGTGCCGCTCAATGTGATTATCAAAGTTCCTGAGGGATATGTATTGTATATTTATGCGCGGAGCGGGACGCATAAAAAAGGACTCTTGCATGGAAATGGCGTGGGGGTGATTGATTCCGATTTTTGCGGAAATGAGGATGAGATACGTTCGCCATATTTTAATTTCTCAAAAGAGCCGGTGACTGTCTCGAGGGGAGAACGAATATCGCAGGGTATTATTCAGAAAAAAGAAGACGTGGAATGGGACGAGGTTTCCGCTATGGAGAGTTCCTCGCGAGGGGCATTCGGGACCACGGGGGCATTCTGATTTTTCTTGATATTTTTTTGGTTAGAATCTAGAGTGGATAGGAAACAGTAGTAATCGGGGTGGAGTATGACGGTAGTACGCACGCTTCGGGTGCGTGTAGACAGGGTTCAATTCCCTGCACCCCGACAAAATAACATTACCGACAGTCTGGGGGACTGTCGTGGCTCCGTAGGAGGTGTAGACAGGGTTCAATTCCCTGCACCCCGACAGAAGAAATAATCCGCATATGAGTGCGGATTATTTTTGGGGTGAGAAACGCACCTGCGTGCGTTTCGTTGGGAATTGAAGCGCGCAGCCATATGCATCGAGTACGATGCATGGCGAGCGGCGGCCTGCGAACTCGACGAGTGGCGACGAGGAGAGATTTGTAGGCAATTCCCTGCACCCCGACAAAATAACATTACCGACCCCGCCAGTCTTGTGGACTGGCGGGGTTTTTTATTGGAGCATCGGTGTTTCTTCCGATATAATACAAACACTATGACACTTAATATCGCGCATCGTGGCGCATCAGGATATGAACCGGAAAACACAATCCGCGCGTTCAAAAAGGCATTTGAAATAGGTACCGATGCGTTCGGTATCGATGTGCACGTGTGCGCGAGCGGGGAGGTGGTGGTGATTCACGACAATACCATCGACAGGACGACGAACGGTTTTGGAAAAATATCCGAGATGAACCTTCTTGCCCTGCGGGAATTCGACGCGGGAAAAGGTGAGCATATCCCCACGCTTCAGGAAACTCTTGAGTTTGTGAATAAGAGGGCAAAAATGGATATAGAGTTAAAAGAGGAAGGATGCGCCTCGCCGACACGCGCCGTGATACGCCACTTTCTTGATTCGGAAGGATGGAACCGTGAGGATTTTTTTATTTCCTCATTTTTAAGAAGTGAACTCGAAGCATATCGCGCGCTTGATCCCTCCGCGCTCCTTTCGGTGCTTTCGAACTGGGCATCAGACGACGTGATAGAATTTGCGGAGAAGATCGGTGCGTATTCCATGAATATCAATTTTCTTTCGCTTGACGCGGATGCGGTGAAACGCATGCGCGAAAAAGGATTCAAAGTGTTTACATGGACGGTGAATGAGAAAGACGACATCGAAAAAATGAAATCAATCGGTGTTGACGGTATTTTTTCGAATTTTCCGGATAGAGTATTATAAGAGTATATGAAATATAATTTTAAAAATGACTGGGTGAAATTTATTGTGGGATGCGTGATAGTGTTCGCCATCCGCCTCATTCCGTTCCGCGTGCCAAACGTTGAACCGCTTACCGCGACGCAGATGCCTTTTGCAAAAAGGTTTGGGTGGGTATTCGGATTTCTTTTCGGATTTCTGAATATTATATTTTTTGACGCGGTGACGAGCGGTATTGGAGTGTGGACGTGGGTGACTGCCGCCGCATTCGGCGTTCTCGGTATAGGTGCCGCTGCGTTTTTTAAGACACGGAAAGCGACAAGGAAAAATTTTCTCATCTTCGGTGTTTTGGGAACGATTTTTTATGACGCGGTGACGGGACTTTCCATCGGACCGCTCTTTTTCGGACAATCGTTCGTTGAGTCGCTTACAGGTCAGATTCCTTTCACCATGTATCATCTTGCGGGAAATATCGCGTTCTCTCTTCTTGTAAGCCCACTTGTCTATCGCTGGGTGGTGGAGAATAAGGCGTTCGAAACAGCTCACGTTTTTCATAAGTTTGGTTTTGCGAAAAAATAAAGTTCCACTCCGAAAAAATCCGCCTCCGCGGATTTTTCATTTCTTCTATTGAAAGTATTTTTCATTCGGGAGTAGAATAAAAATAACAGAAAATTATTTTATGAAACTCGAAGGAAAGACGTGTCTCATTCTTTATAACCGCTGGGGAAGTTCCGGTTCCACATCGTCGACATCAAATGACACGAGTTTTGATTCGCTCGCGGAGGATCGAAGCGAGGTGAAGATAATAAAAAAATATCTTGAGGATATGGGAATCGCCGTTCGCGTATTAGGTATCACAAAAATAAACGCGAGAACGGTTGAGCGCATTCAGGAAATAAAACCAGATTTCGTCTTTAATTTGTGCGAGTCTCTTTACGAAAAGAGCCAGACGGAGATGTATGTCGCGGGTCTTTTAGAACTTCTTCGAATTCCCTATACCGGCAATCCGCCGCTTGCCCTTGGACTCGCTCTTAACAAAATGAAGTGTAAGCAGATATTCGAATCATCCGGCGTTCCCACGCCGCCATCGATTGTCGTTCCCGTAGGAGAGAAGCCAAACGTCGAGGATCTTACTCCTCCCTATATCGTGAAGCCCGTGAGAGAGGACGGAAGCGCGGGGATTACAAAAGACTCCGTGGTTTCGACGCAAGAGGACGCGGAAAGGCTTGTTGATCTTATTCATAAGGAATATAACCAACCCGCAGTTGTCGAAGAGTTTATCGAGGGGAAGGAATATACGGTTGCGGTTGTCGGCAATCCGCCGCGCGTTTTAGGAATAGGGGAAATTAATTTTTATAACGTTTCCGAAGGGGAGCCCAAAATAATATCCTATAAAACGAAATGGGACGCCGAATATCCGCTCGACACAGTCTTTCCCGCGAATATTGATGCCGCGCTCAGAAAACGTATCGAGAAGAAGGCACTGCAGGCATTTCAGGCGATTGGATGCAGAGATTACGTGCGCCTTGATATCCGCGTAAGCGAAAATCGGCGCATTTATGTTCTTGAAATAAATACGAATCCCGTAGTTTCTCCGGAATCGGGATTCGAAGACGCGGCGAATTCGAGCGGTATTACCTATGCTGATTTTCTCCGTGAGATGGTAGAGAGCACGCTTGCGCGTAAGAAGAACGGGAACAGTGATATCATTGATACATATGAAAGCGTTGGTATTTAACGGAGCCAAAGAGGGAGATATAAAAAAACTTCTTGAAGGATACGGATTTGAAATCGTGGATCGGGATCCTGAAATTATAGTGAGTTACGGCGGCGATGGGACACTGATGCGCGCGGAACAAGCATTCCCCAATGTGCCAAAACTACCCCTTCGCGGAAGCATGATCTGCAAGCTCTGTCATGCATGTACAAATGAGCAGGTTTTGGATCGCGTAGCGAAGGGAGAATACAAAATAGAAGAATATTGGAAACTGGAAGTGCGCGCGAAGGGAAATTCCATAAATGGAATGAACGATATTACGGTGCATAATGCGGATCCGCGCCACGCCATACGCTACGAACTTTTTATAAATGAAAAAAAAGTGGGGCACGAGATCATTGGTGACGGCATAGTGGTTGCTACACCTTTTGGTTCGACTGGATATTACCGCTCTATCACAGACAGTTATTTTGAGCTTGGAATGGGGATTGCGTTCAATAACAGTACGGAGCAATCCGATCATGTCGTGGTAAAGGAGGATTCGATGGTTCGCGTTCGGATTGCGCGTGGTCCCGCAATTGTGTATGTTGATAACCGCGAAGAACGCATCACCCTTGATGAAGGGGATGAGGCAGTCATTCGAAAATCGGACGCGGTGGCAAAAATTCTCAGGGTTGTTTAGAATAGAAAAAGAAAAAATGGGCCTATGGTTCAGTGGTAGAACGCGGCATTCGCATTGCCGAGACGGCAGTTCGATTCTGCCTAGGTCCACATAATGAAAACTTCCGTTAAATATAGCGGAAGTTTTCGTTTTGGTTTTAGGCAGAATCGAACGGGAAAGGGGTCGGGAAAACGGAAGTTTTCCCGTGTAGGAAGACAGTCCCGATACTAATCGGGACGTTAGAAACCGAGAGGTGTCTAAAGAGTCCCGAACGAAGTTGAGGGACGACGTGAGATTCTGCCTAGGTCCACATGATAAAAAACTCCACCAGTTCGGTGGATTTTTTCAATAAGATTCTTATACCGAGAATATTGACAAAATAGAGAAAATCTGCTACACTATTCTCATAAGAATTGAGTTGCATATAGGTCAATTTTTATTCGAGTTCTTTGTAAATTTTTAAACGAATCTCAAACCAAAAGGAGGATGCGGTGAAAGAGATATTTTCTATTCTTGCTGGACTGCTGTTCGTTGCTGCTTTCGTCCCTTATATCCGCGCCATCTTGCGGAAAGAGACGAAACCCGCGAGAGCGTCGTGGCTCATTTGGGCGACCTTAGACACGATCACTCTTGCTGGAATGTTTTTCAAAGATGCGATTAATGGTCAGATCCTTGGCGCCATCCTTGGTGCGTGGGTAGTCGCAATACTTGCTTTGAAATATGGGGTTCCGGGATGGACGACATTGGATAAGTTTTGTCTCGCAGGCGCCGTTCTCGGGATCGTGCTTTGGCAGGTATTCAGTGATCCTATCTTCGGCATCATGACGAGCCTAGGAGTTGTATTTATTGGTTCTGTTCCCACATTTACATCAGCGTGGAAAGATCCAAGTCGCGAGAATAAATTGGCGTGGATGATTTTCTGGATTTCGTGCGTGTGCGCGGTTATCGCAATCCCGCGTTGGACTCTAGAAGACGCCGCACAACCAATCACATTCTTCGTGGTTGAGAGTATTATGATGTATATATTATTCGTTCGCCCTCGCGCGAGCCGATAATAAATCAACGCTTCGTTTTCTAAATTAAATATTTATTACCAAGTTCGCTTGGTTCGATTCAAAGTCCCTTGTGGTTAATGCCGCTTGGGACTTTTGCTTTATTTTTCTTATTTCTGTATAACAAAACCAGAAACTAAAAATGGAGAGTACTCATGAAAAAGACAACGAGCCGTCTCACGAAGGGATTGTACGAATGGAACAGAAAGAAAAAACCAAGTAACCTTTTTGGTATTTCTTTTGGGGCGATAGTCCCGAGAGACTTCCGGTTCGCGAAAAACGCGGGTTGGTACAATGAGAACGGCGAAGAGCTCGGACGCGGGGATCTTGCCGGAACGCACATCGAGAGACTGAGGAATGAGCTTCTCGACGGAGAACTTTTTATCATTCTCTATGAAAGTGATTCATGGGAAAAGACGATCGAGGAGGCGCACAAAAGAAATCCCAAGAAAGTTGGAAAGGGAAAAGTTCCTGGAAAACATTATGTTGCTACGCGGGCGTGGATCATTGTTGCGAAGAATATCGTCTATGAGGTGCAGGACTCGGCAATATTTCTGAAGGGAATGGGAATAAGGAACGGCATCCGCACAAAGATCATCTCGCGTCAGGAGGCGTATGAACTTATATTGAAAAACAAGAAACCGGAGTAATCTCCGGTTTTTATTTCTAATCAGAGAGGAACATTTCCGAATTGTTTTGCCTTCGGATACAGAGGCATGGGCATCTCAACCCCTCTACTTCACCTAAAATATCACTTGGCGCGTAGACGTTCTCCTCGTTGAGGCTGTTGATAACATCTCCTCCGAGCGCGGTGCATTGTTCGGAAGATAGCGTTGGAGTTTCTTGCGTTGTCGGCGCGCCAGCCTCTTTTCCCGGAAATAGCATTTGTAATCCGAAAAAGAGCACAACAAACACAGCAATCGCGATGAGAAGTATGGAGATGTTTTTATCCTTCATATTCATAGTATACCTCTTCTGGTTCATCGGGAAAAATTGTATGATGAATGCACACCAAACATTATGACAGGAAGTTTATTTGAACTTGCGATAGTAATCCTCGTCGCCGCCGCGCTCGGTATTGCCGCGAAATTATTCCGCCAGCCGGTTATTCTCGCGTATCTCGCGACTGGCATGCTTATCGGCTACTTCGGATTCCTGAATCTTGGGGATAAGGAGCTTTTTACCGTATTTTCCGATCTCGGAATCATGCTCCTTCTCTTTCTTGTGGGACTCGAAATCAACTATACGTCACTGCGTCTTGTGGGGAAGGCGTCTATTCTCGTCGGTCTTGGACAGATCGTGTTTACGGCGCTTTTCGGATACCTTATCGCAAGCGCATTCGGATTCTCTCTCGTGCCCGCGCTTTACATTGCGGTCGCGCTCACGTTTTCGAGCACTATCATTATCGTGAAACTCCTCTCTGATAAGCGAGAAATACACAGTCTTTACGGGAAGATCAGCGTGGGATTTCTTCTTGTTCAGGATATTGTCGCGATTGTCCTTCTTATCCTCCTCGCGGGCATGGGGACGGGGAGTGATGGAGTGTGGTGGAATGTTATCAGCACTCTTCTTAAGGCGGCGGTTCTTTTCGCGCTTATGCTTTTTCTTGGGAGGAAAATATTCCCAATGATATTCGACAAGATTGCCCGGTCGCAGGAGCTTCTTTTTCTCACGAGTCTCGCGTGGCTTTTTCTCCTTGCCGCGGTTGTTTCAAAGATCGGATTTTCGATCGAGATTGCGGGATTTCTTGCCGGACTCGCGCTTGCGAATTCATCAGAACATTTCGAAATATCTTACAAGCTCCGACCGCTTCGTGATTTTTTTATTCTCATCTTCTTTGTTATTCTCGGCGCGTCGGTTGTCTTTTCGAATTTTTCCGGTCTTACGATGCCCATCATTATCTTCTCGCTCTTCGTGCTCATAGGAAATCCAATCATTGTTCTCATTATTATGGGGGTTATGGGATATCGGAAGCGAACGAGTTTTCTTACGGGACTTACCGTCGCGCAGATATCAGAGTTCAGTCTTGTGGTTGTCGCGATGGGATTAAAACTTGGACACATTACCGATAGCGTTGTCGCAATCGTGACCGCGGTGGGACTTATTACGATCGCGCTCTCGTCATATCTCATTATGCACGGGGAGGCATTATTCAAGATATTATCGAAAGCGCTCTCGCTCTTTGAACGAAAGCACACGAAAGAAACCGAGATCTCGGATGGGAGCGCGAAAAAGCCCATCATACTCATCGGATGCGGAAGAACGGGGGAGAGTATCCTTTCGGGGTTGCCGCGGAACGATGTGTTTGTTATCGATTTCGATCCCGAAGCAATACGAAAAATAAAAGCAAAAGGATATCCCGTCCTTTATGGCGACATTGCCGATGAGGAAATATTCGAGACGGTGCATCTCAAGGAGGCTCGTCTTATTATCTCGACGAGTCCCGATATTGAAGATGGGATTATGCTTCTTTCTCGGCTTTCCCTTCCAGATGATGTCCGGCCGAAGATTGTGGTTCGCGCCGATACCGAAATGGACGCGAAGGAGCTTTATGACCGCGGGGCCGATTATGTGCTTCTTCCTCACTTCACTTCGGGGCAGTACCTTGGAAAGACCATAGGACTTGATCCAAAGATGGAGATACTTGAGACGTTGAAAGAAAACGACATCGCTCTTATGCAATCTCTTGATCGTGTATAGAGCGTATGTTTCACATTTGTTTTTCGTGATATTCTTGTGATATGGAACACGCACAAAAAAATCATATCGCGCTTGCCGCGCTTATTATTGGGTTGAGTATTGTTATTGGAACGAGCGTCGTGGCGTTTACAATGTATAACATTAAGTCGCTTGCGAATGTCATATCCGTTACGGGATCAGCCGATAAGCTTGTAAAATCTGACACGGTAAAGTGGGTGAGCGGATTTTCAAGAAGCGTTTCGATTGACGACCTTCGATCAGGAAGCGCTGATATGAAACGCGATCTCGAGATCGTCCGCGCGTATTTTATTGCCGCGGGAATTCCTGAATCCGATATTAGTGCGCAGCCGGTCGCGACAAGCCCAATCTGCGAAAGCCAGCAGAATATCTTTTACGACAAATCAGGAAATCAGAACTGTACTCGCACTACTGGGTATGCGTTGCGTCAGGAGGTAATTATCCAATCATCTGACGTAGACAGGATAACGAAACTCACGCAGGAAGCGTCTGACGCGCTTATCGAGAAGGGAGTATTTTTCTCAAGCCAGAATGTTGAATATTATTACAACAAGCTTTCCGAACTTCGAATCGAGATGCTTTCCGAGGCGACACAGAACGCGAAGTTACGCGCGGAAAAAATCGCCGAGAGTACTGGTGCTTCTATCGGATTTCTCCAGTCGGCGACAATGGGGGTTTTTCAGGTAACCGCAAAAAATTCGGTTGATTTTTCCGATTATGGTTTTTATGACACAAACTCGATAGAGAAAAAGGTTACCGCGGTAGTGCGTGCCTCATTTTCGCTTCAGTAAGAGATTTTTCTTTAGAAGTCCGTATAACTGTGTCGCGTAGCGTCCCAGCATATATTTTACGAGCGTACTATTTTTTTTCGGCAGACATACATTATGGAACGCGTGGTTTCTTATAGCATCGAATACTTTTTCGGTGTTTTTCTCATCCGCATCTATGATCGCGTATCCCGAATCGAGGAAATCTATATTATGAGTGTCCGATGTCGCGATATACGGAAGCGCGTACGTTTTTGCGGTATATTCCGCTTTGATATTGCAATTTACTGTTTTTGAAAAGAACCAAGAGAATTCTATTGCGTCGAAAAGATGGCGGTTGCGGAAAAACTTTTTCCCGAGGGCATAACCGGCGGGAAAGAACGGATGAGGCGCGATAATGAAGCTTTCCGGGTGTCCTTCCTTATATTGAGCAAGGTCTTCAAATGTCCGTATTGCGTCTGCCTCCGGTGAAACGTTCAAAATTAGGACGTGTGCTTTTTCTATCGTCCGTTCAATGCCGAGAATAAGGAGAATCCCGCGCGCCGCGGCGTAGGCAATGTCTGAAGCATCGCCGATGCGAGCGTTGTGGGGAGTCACGGCAAGTACGGAAAATCCTAGCTTTTGGGCAATATCTATCGCTTCGCGCAGTGTATACGTGATTGTATCTTCAGGGTCTCCCGCGACGTGCATGTGGAGATTTGATTTAAGTTTCATATATTTCTGTTATAATTAAAGCATAGTCAGTCAAAAGGTCGATTTTGTATTGTATGAAAAAATAAAAATGATTCAAGATTGGACATCGGTCGTCGTGGGGTCGCTCCAGAATCTCTGGTTTGGCGTCATGGGAACCATCGGGAGTATTATAGGAGCGCTTATTGTGCTTCTTATCGGTCTCGTGATTGCAGCGGGTCTCGGAGCACTTATCGAACGCGTGATACAGGCAGTGAAGCTCGACAAAGCGCTCGCGAACCTCGGATTTCAGGAATATTTCAATAGGGCGGGGATTGCGTTGAATAGCGCGAAATTTTTCGGGAAAATAGTGTATTGGTTCTTTGTCGTTGTGTTTTTATTGGCGGCATCGGACATTCTCGGGTTTTATTCGCTTTCAACGTTCCTTAAGGAGACGTTGCTCTATATTCCGAACGTCGTCGTCGCGGTGCTTATATTGCTCGCAGCGGTTGTTATTGCGAACGTATTGAAGCGCATCGTGCAGGCGTCAGTAACGGGTGCGAAACTCCACGCGGCGAAATTTTTAGGGTCGCTTACGTGGTGGGCGGTGGTCGTCTTCGGATTTTTTGCGTCGCTTTCCCAGCTTGGTGTCGCCGTGGCGATTATCAACGCGCTTGTTACGGGATTCGTCGCGATGCTTGCCATTGCGGGAGGTATCGCGTTTGGTCTCGGCGGAAAGGAATATGCGGGGCATCTTATCTCGAAGTTCAGAGATCACGTCGAGTAATAGTGTTTTTTAGAAACTCCGCCGAATGAAATCCATCACGGCGGAGTTTTTGTTTTGCGGGCTTGTCTTTTATAATTCGATACGCTATTCTTAGCTCGTTATGAAAAGCTTTGCAATTATAGAAACGGGGGGAAAACAATATATAGTATCGAAAGGGGATACTATTCTCTGCGAGCGTCTTGGCGCGGTGGAGGGACCGGTCAGCTTTGAAAAAGTGCTTCTTAAAAGCGACGGAAAAGAAATTTCAGTTGGAGATCCCTACATTTCCGGCGCCGTGGTTTCGGGCACCATACTGAGCGAAAAAAGAGATAAAAAAAAGATAGTGTTCAGATTTCATTCGAAAACTCGCTACCGAAAACTCAAGGGACATCGTCAGACACACGCAACGGTGACTATCACCGAGATATAATGACCGGAAAAGAAGGGTGCCCCCCCTTCTTTTTTTTGGTATGATATCATTAATGCGTACGCGTGCTCGAAACGAATCAGGACAGATGACGCTTCCTTTTATTCTTCTAGTAAGCGGCATCATTGTTGAGATTGCTATTGCGGGATCATTTGTTGCTTATTTTTTGAGTACGTCAGGATATGGAGAGCGTCTTTCTGTTCGCGCGAATGCCGCGGCGCATTCCGGAGCAAGAGATGGAATAATGAGAATTTCCCAAAACAAGGAGTTCGTTTCAAATGCCTGTGACTCTCCTTACACATATTCTCTCGCTGTTGGAAGCGATTCCGCGGAAGTCATGATATGCAGGACGACGGACACCGAAAACGGAAGATACGCGTATATCATTGAGAGTGTCGGTTACGCGGGAAGTAGACAGAAGAAGCTCGGAACGCAACTACTTGTCGATATGGTGACGGGACGTGTACAACTCGAATCGATACAGGAGCAGGCGATAGAATAGTCTTTATTTCACAATGAATAAATATCTCAATCTTTTTAAAAAAGCGACATATCTCCTCGAGCGGTTAAGCTCCCGACCCGAGCTCGGTGGATTGCAGATAAGTAACATCGGAATACAGTATGTAGGCGTTTCGGGAAAATCGCCGAAGGCATATTCATTTCGATTTCCTCCGGGAGTGGTTGTTGACGGACGCATTCAAGATAAGGGGCAGTTTATACACATACTCTCTCAGCTTCATGAGGCGATTGCTCCAGGAAAGGAAACGCAAATTATTCAGGTCGTCGGCGTACTCCCAAGTTCTCTTGTATATACCCAAAGTTTCAATGTTCCGAATGTGGGAGAGGAAAAACTTGAAGAGTCCGTGATGCTGAATCTTCAGATGATTTCTCCGCTTCCTCCCGCATCCTCCTATATGAGCTGGCAAATACTCAGTGAATCTCCCGAGCGCTATGAGCTTCTCGGGGCGTTTATCGAGGCGCAGATTATCGACGATATTAAAGATGCGTTTATCGCGTCGCGATTTTATCCGGTTGCGTTCGAGTTTCCTTCGCTTTCTATTTCTCGTCTCATCGCAACATCGGCGCGCACGAAAGATAAAAGCGTACTTTTGCTTCAAGTATCAAGTGATGGCATCAATCTCTCAATTGTAAGAAAGAATAAGATACACTTCGACTATTTCCGTTCGTGGCGATCGATACAGGGAGAAGAAAGCCAGATATCACGCGACCGGTTCAATCAGGTCATCGTTGAGGAAGTGCGGAAAGTCATTAATTTCTCGATGAGTAAATTCAAAGAGAAGATTGAGGCGACGCTTCTTGTCACTCCGGGATTTGAAGAAGAGGTAAAGAAAGTTATAGGAGAGAATTTTTCGGTTGCAATTGAGCCGCTTATAGTGCCGGCGCAGGGGATGTCTCCTGTGTGGTATGTCGCGTTTGGCGCCGCGATGCGCGATGTCATGCGTTCAGGGAAACCCGAAGAATACATTAATCTGAATAAAGAAACATCCGCTGATATGTTTTTTGAAGAATATGCGGTGAGTTTTGTCAGGCTTTGGAGAAATATTTTCATTATTGTGTTCGGATTCTTTTTTGTACTATTCTTTTCTTCCTATATATTTCTCCGTACGCAGAGAAGCTCAATAGAAGGAAGCATCATCTCTTCAAAAACCCAAGTAAATCAGGAAGAACTCGCTCTTTTAAGAAGTAAGGCGGATAATTTTAACACTCTTGTGGGCGCGTTGCAGGGCGCTTCCAATAATGCGGGCACGTGGCGTGCGTTTCTTGAGGATTTTCTCGCGGTTGCCGCACAGAATAAAATTGTGGTGGAACGGATTGATGTTTCCTCTCTTGACGCGCTCATACTCGTGTCCGCGACTTCCCCCGACAATACTTCCGCGATTTCATTTAAAAACACGCTTTCCGAATCGGGAAAATTTGAAAATGTAGTAATTCCACTTCTTAGTATAAAAGAATTAGAGAATGGATCAGTGGGATTCTCCTTAAGCTTTTCTATTAAGGAAAAAACACTATAAGTGTGTTTCCTCGAGGATCGAAAGAAATGTCCGCTCAAGAGCGGCTTTTTCTTCCCGCGTCTCCTTAGAGAGGACAAACGTTTCCGCTTTCATCCTTTTTTCTTCCCGCATATCCCGTATTCCTATGCGGATCCGCCAGAACGATTTTGTGCCGAGTACGTTCATCACATTCGCAACGCCGCGATGTCCCGCCGCACCCCGTCCATAGTCGATCTTGTAGGACTCTATTCCTATATCAGAATCATCATGCGCAATTATCATTTTTTCTGCGGGGATCTTGAAGAATGATAACGCGCGGAGGATAGCGCTCCCTGATTCATTCATAAACACAAGAGGAACGAGAAATATACGTCCTTCGCGTTTCGCGTATGTAAAGAGTCCGGAGGAATGTTTTTTCCACCCGATGTTCTCTCCGTGTTGTATTACCGCAAAAGAAACGAATTGCGCTCCGGCATTATGAAATGTCCTTTCGTACTCATTTCCCGGATTTCCAAGTCCGGCGATGAGTGTACTATTTTCAAAGTTGAACTTTTCTTTCATATTCCATACAATTATCGCATACTCAATATCCGTTTTCTATTTTTATGAAGAAAATTTTATGGTCCCTGTTTGAGATGTTTGAGACTGTCGCTCTCGCGGTGGTCGCTGTTGTTCTTGTGCGCGCGTTTGTCATCCAGCCGTTTGTGGTAAGCGGCGCGAGCATGGAACCGACATTCTATAATGGGAATTATCTTCTTGTCGACGAACTCACTTATTCATTCCGCGATCCTCAACGCGGGGAGGTTGTCGTATTCCGTTATCCCGCGGATCCGAAGTCTTTTTACATAAAGAGAATTATAGGATTGCCGGGGGAGCGCATTGTTCTTGAGGGGGGGCGCATCACCGCATATCAAGATGAAGAGAAAATAGATCTCAACGAACTTTATTTGAGCGGAAGATTTACTCAGGGATCATTTGAAGTCACTCTTGAGGACGATGAATATTTCGTGATGGGAGACAATCGTAATTTCAGTTTTGATTCAAGGAGTTGGGGACCCCTTCCGAAAGATGATATTATCGGCGTGGTGCGCATTCGACTGTGGCCCGTGAATGAAGTTCAGGCGTTTTCGGCGCCTACGTATTAATCCGCGATTCCTAATAAATGATATGAACAAAAAAAAGAACAACAACAAAATCGGGAAAGTAAGGAAGAGTGAGGGGGTGTTTACGCTCCGTGGGTTTCCAGATCTTCTCCCAAAGGATTCTCCTCTATGGAAGGACATTTGGAAGGCGGGAAACTCCATCGCTGAATTGCATGGTTTTCATTGCGCGAATACTCCCGCGGTGGAAAGCGCGGCGTTTTTTGAAAAAGTGTTTGGAAAAGATAAAAAATTTTCCGAAAAACACTGGTATACATTTATGGCGGGAGCGCGCGAGCGTCTTGTGCTGCGTCCTTCTGGACTTTTTGGCATTATCCGAAGCTACGTGAATCATCATCTTGGTTATTTTGCGTCTCCTCTTAAAACGTTTTTCTTCGGATCCTCGTTTGTGAAGGAGCCGTGGTATTTTCATGAGACTCAAGGAGAGTCGCGTGAATGGGGGTTTTCCGTTCTTGGGGACAATGATCCCGTATATGATATAGAGATTATCGGAGTAGTAATAAGCTTTTTGAAATTGCTCAAAATACGCAAAGTTGTTTTAAAAATAAATACGAATGGATGCAGGACATGCAGAGGCGCGTATCGCGAGAAAATAAAGTCTTTTTATTCAAAGGAAAAAAACGGCCTTTGCAAACAATGCGCGGGGACGGGAGATTATTTTTCATTTCTGAAATGTGCCGAGGAAAAGTGTGCTGGCGTGCGTCAATCCGCGCCACTCGTACTCGATTATCTATGTCAGAATTGCAATAATCATTTCAAGACGCTTCTTGAACTCCTTGAGGAAGAGGGGATACTCTACGAATTAGATCCTCATCTTATTCGTGAAGGAGATATGTGGAATCGTCTTGTGTTCTCTGTGTATGCGCCCACGGGGCAGTTACTTGCCATAGGAGGAAGGTTCGATTATCTTTTCGAGGCGGTGGGAGGGCGTCAGGTTCCGGCAGCGGGAAGCGTTATCTTCCTCGACAGAGTTGTCGACGTTATGAAAGGGCTTTCTTGCGAACGGAAGGAAAAACCGAAGATATTTTTTATTGCCATAGGGGATCATGCCAAAAAAGCGAGCGTGCGTCTTATTGGGCTTTTGCGCGACGCGGGAATTGTCTCGATTGAGGCGCTGGGGAAGAAGTCGTTGAAGATGCAAATGAAGACGGCAGAACGAATGAAAGTGCCTCTCACGCTCCTTCTCGGGCAGAAAGAGGCGTTTGACGGAACGGTTATTGTGCGGGACATGCGGACGAGCGCGCAGGAGACCGTAGTTGCAGACCATATGGTAGAAGTGGTAAAAAAGAAGCTGAAGGAGGAATAACGCCCATGGACTGTATATTTTGTAAAATTGCGCATAAGGAGATTCCCTCGCATGTAATATATGAAGATGATGACGCGATAGGGATTCTGGATATTCATCCTCGTACACCCGGACATACGCTTGTATTACCGAAGTTTCATGCCGCATCAATTGATGATGTCCCTCCGGAGAAGATGGGAGATCTGTTCGGAGCGGTAAAGAGCGTTGTTATTCTTCTCAAGGAAAAGCTAAGTCCGGACGGATTCAGTATAGGGATAAATCATGGAGAAGCGGCGGGGCAGGAGGTACCTCACCTTCATATCCACATTATGCCGCGATGGCGGGACGACGGAGGAGGATGCATTCAAAGTATTGCGGAATATAAAAAAGAATCAGTCGAAGAAATAAAGAAAAAAATAATTTCATAGTATATCAATGATAGAAGCAAAGAAAAAAGAAGGGGAAAGCGTAGGTTCATTTCTTTTTCGTTTCAACAAAAAGGTAAAACACAGCGGTATCATGAAGGAGATGAGAAAGCGCCGTTTTACGAGTCGCGCGGTGAACCGCAATAAGCGGCGTTCTGCGGCATTATATCGCATCGGGAAAAAAGAAGAGTTGAAACAGGTAAGAAAATATGGAAACAATGCAACCTCTGGAAAAAAGAATTCATAGTGACTGCGAGGCAGCGCTTCGCAGGAGAGATGATCGCGTGGTGCTTACATTGCGCATGCTTATTGCCGCACTCCAGACGCGCCAGATCGAAAAGCGCGGAAAAGGAGACGCGGGTCCAATGAGCGACGAAGAGACCCTCGATGCTATAATCCGCGAGGTGAAAAAACGGAAGGAGTCGGCGCAAGCATTTCGCGAAGGGGGAAGGATGGATCTCGCGGAGAAAGAGGAGGCGGAAAGTCTCATTCTTGGCGCGTATCTTCCTCCGCAGGCAACAGAGGACGAGATTAAAGAAGCGATACAAAAGGCGGTTGCGCTTGTTGCTCCCTCGAGTAAGAAGGATTTTGGAAAAGTTATGGGAGAAGCGATGAAATCGTTAAAAGGACGAGCTGACGCTGGCGCGGTTGGCGCAAAAATAAAAGAAATTTTTTCTTCGCTCGCATGATTCGGTCGTTGCGTGGAACGAACAGTGTTACGGTTACGTGTGAATCCGATGTTTTTATCCGTGATGGAAGAAAAATCGCGCGGGCACTTGATGCGGCGCTTTTTTTTGAAAAAAAGAAGAATTTCTCCTGCGCGGTACACCTCGTTCTTAATTCTTCAATGCGGCGAATTAATTTGAAAACAAGAGGAAAGGATTTCGCAACAAACGTGCTTAGTTTCGAGGCGTCGCATTCTTTTCCTCATCCGGAATCCCCGAAAAACAGCGCGTGGCACGGTGAGATATTCCTCGCGCCGCGTGTCATTACCGCGAAAAACGAAGATGTTGTGTTCCTCGCGATACACGGTCTTTTACACCTTTTGGGATATACCCACGAAAAAAAGAGTGCTAGAATGGTAATGGAAGCGCGTGAAAGAGAGATAGTGCGTTTTATTTCGCGCCCCGCTGAAAAATAATTTCAAAAATTTATGCCGAGCATTATCACCGGTCTTGATATTGGATCCCTATATATAAAATGTGTTGTTGCCGAAAAAAGAAAAAACGGACAACTTTCTGTTCTTGCGGTGGTGAAACATCCTTCGTCGGGTTTTCATAAGGGAGTGCTCGTTGATCCCGAGGAGGCGACGAGAATATTAAGAGAGCTTGTTCTTGATCTCCAGAATATTTCCAAAAAAGTTACGCAGAATGTTTTTGTGAACGTAAATAGTGAACATATCCGGGTAAGGAATTCGCGGGGGATTGCCGCGGTTGCGCGGGCGGATAGAGAAATACAGCAAGATGATGTTGATCGCGTTATTCAGGCATCACAAGCGGTGAAGCTCCAGCCTAATTATATGGTTATTCATAATATCACGCGGGAGTTTTTCGTTGATGATGTGGGTGATATTCATGATCCGATTGGCATGACAGGGAATCGTCTTGAAGTGAGTACGCTTATTGTGGAATCGTTTGCTCCGCAGACAAATCTTCTTCTAAAGATATTGGGACACGTGGGGGTGCGGATAGGGGGTATAGTTTTCAATCCTCTCGCGACGGCCCGCGCGGTGCTTTCAAAAAAACAGAAGGATCTGGGAGTGTTAATGATCGATTTCGGATTCGACACCACTTCATTCGTGGTATATGAGGAGAACAAGGTTTCTTACGCAAAAAGCATCCCGATAGGTATGCGGCACGTGACAAACGATATTGCGATGGGGCTCAGAATTTCGTTCGATTCCGCGGAGAAAATAAAACTTACATATGGATACGCGATATCAAAGGAGGTGGGGAGAAAAGACGTGATCCCGCTTTCTGAATTCGATCCCGCGAACAAGGGAGAGGTCTCAAAACGTTTCTTGGCTGAAATAATAGAGGTACGACTTGCGGAAATTCTCGAGCTTGTAAATAATGAGCTCAAAGTTCTTGGACGGAGCATACAGCTTCCCGCGGGGGTAGTTATCACCGGAGGAGGGGCGAAGCTTCCGGGAATTACGGATCTTGTGCGGCAAGAACTAAAATTCCATACGCAGATGGGATTTCCCGAATTGAGTCCTTTTGAAATTATGAATCCAACCCACAAGGAGCTGCTTGATGATCCAGAGTTTGCGACGGCGCTTGGACTCGTCGTTGTGGGAGATTCGGGAGGGGGACCGTCAATGTCAGGAATCGGGGGCGCGATGAGAAATTTTTTCAAAAATTTTATTCCGTAATATACATATCGTATATCTCCCGTGAAAAAAGACGGGGAGAATGATGACTAAACATGAATATAAAAATAAAAAGAGGGAGGCGCGTCGAATATAAAATAATTTTCTAATGAGATGAAAAAAAGAGAACATAAAACCTTAAGAAGACAATCCGTCCAAAAAACTCCTCCGCGTGCGCCTATTGCCCACGTGAAAGTGATAGGAATCGGGGGCGCGGGAGGAAAAATAATCTCGCGGATGATGGAAGGGGATCGCATGCGTGGCGTTGAGTTTATCGCAATCAATACTGATGCGCAGGATCTTGATCGCGTCATGGCGCATAAGAAAATATATATCGGACGCGCGCTCACGAAAGGACTTGGCGCGGGAATGAATCCTGAAATAGGAAAACAGGCGGCAGAGGAAAACCGCTCTGAAATAGGAGAAGCGCTTGAAGGCGCGGATGTGGTATTTGTGACGGCGGGAATGGGTGGCGGCACGGGAACGCTTGGCGCGTCCGTGGTTGCGGAAGTTGCAAAAGAAAAGGGAATTCTCACTGTGGCGATGGTGACGAAACCTTTTGCGTTTGAAGGGGCACAGAGATCATCAATCGCGCAGGACGGACTTCACCGCATCAAGGATAAGGTTGATTCGCTTATCATTATTCCAAACGACAGGATTTTCAGTCTCATCGACAAGGAAACATCGATTGTGAAGGCATTCGGATTTGTCGATGAAATATTAAAACAGGCCGTGCTTGCGGTGACTGAGGTGGTAAATGTTCCGGGGATTATTAATGTGGATTTTGCCGATGTAAAAGCAATTTTGCGCGATGCGGGAACAACGCTTATAGGCATAGGAATGTCTGCGGGGCAGGAACGGAGTGTGAAAGCGGTGAATGGCGCAATACGTTCTCCACTCGTCGAAATTTCTATTGATGGGGCGAAAGGGGTTCTCTTTACTGTCGCGGGAGGGAAGGATCTCAAGATGTCGGAAATTAATGATATCGCGAAAGCAGTAACTTCGAATCTTGATCCTAACGCTAAAGTTATTTTCGGTGCGTATTATGACAAGACCTTGAAAGATAAGAGTTTGAAGGTAACGGTGGTTGCGACGGGATTTAACGGGGTTGTGTCAGCATCTCGGCTTACTCCAACGCTTTTCTTCTCAAGCGGGGAGAAAGTTTCCGATGTGCCGGATATCCTTTCGAAGAAAGAAAAACAACAAGAAAGAGGAGAGGATCGTCAGCATGCTACGAAAGAAAAAGAGAAGGAGCCGAAAGCAGCGCTTGATCAGGAAGAGCCATGGGAAATTCCCGCGTTTCTGAGAAAAAAGAAAAAATAATTCGAACCCCCGATAATCACGTCGGGGTTTTCGTTGTTGAAATATAGTCTCTGCTCGAGTATCATTTTTTTGTCGCCACCTTAGCTCAGCGGTAGAGCAACGCTTTTGTAAAGCGTGGGTCCTCGGTTCAAATCCGAGAGGTGGCTCCGGAAATCTAATTGCCGAGAGATATTTTTTCTTGTACTCTTAAAAAAGTTCTTATTCATTCCTCGTTTGCCAATGTGCGCTTTTCTTGCATTGGCATCGTTCGAAGTAAATAATAATCACGGTTCTTATTTTCTTCTCACTCGCCAATGTAAGTATTTCTTCTTGCATTGGCGTCACTCGGAGTAAATAACAGTAGAAACTATTATTCATTCCTCGTTTGCCAATGTAGCTCAGCTGGTAGAGCAACTCCATGGTAAGGAGTAGGTCGTCGGTTCAAATCCGACCATTGGCTCAAAAAAATTCCGCGAAAGCGGAATTTTAAATAATGGAAAGCGAGACAATGATTTGTCTCGCGACAGGATTTGAAGCCCGGAGCGATGTGCGCACAGCAGTGCGCACCGCGAGGGCAGGCCTGGAACCCGAGGAGCGCGACGGCGCGACGAGAGGCGGAATGGCAAATCCGACCATTGGCTCCACAAAACCCCCGCGCCCCGTCTCGGACACCCTGCGGTTTCCGACGGATGATTTTTCCCGCTTTCGCGGGTTTTTGTTTTACAAAAAAGGAAATCATCCTGCCTTCCTCCAGCGGGGGTTTTGTAATACAAAAGCGAGACATTGGCTCAAAAAAATTCCGCCTGATGGCGGATGCGTTGCGGGAAAATTTAAAAAGAAGAGGGCGGTGCTTTTTTTTCAAGTTTTTCCGCGAGTGCTTCACTTGCTTCTTTTGGAAAATTCGTCCCCACAAGTGTAAAAAGTATAATAGAGAGCACAAGGAATACGTGGTGCGCGATGTCAAATATGACGTGATCATATCCGAAAAAATAAAACAACTCTACGGCGAATCCTAAAGTGAAAAAAAGACATCCCACGGTTGCAAGCGTATAACTGCGCCGAAAGAAAGATCCGAGGAGGGAATGGCACGTGCGCACGTTTATCACAATAAGCGCAATGCCCGTTACAATTCCTATACTTATGACGATAAGCGATATATACATTCTTATAGACTCATTGTACCATACTCTTTACTTTTTTCTCTTCTCATCGTATTCTTGTACCGTACCTATAACGATACATGGCACAAGGAAAATTCAGCGACAGTCTTGTAAAATTGAGATGTGGCACTTGCAAGCATCTGAACTATTACAAGCATAAAAACAAAAAATCGGTTGAAAGGAAGATAGAACTCAAAAAACACTGCGAATGGTGTCGAAAACACACGGTGCATAAGGAAGTCAGAAAATAAAACTCCCCCAAGGGGAGTTTTTGTGTCTTTATTTTTTTTCCGTAGTCCGCTAGAATTCGAGTTGTTAGGGGGCATCGTTCAATGGTAGGACTACGGTCTCCAAAACCGTCAATCTGGGTTCAATTCCTAGTGCCCCCGCGGAAATTATGAGATTCAATTCAATATCAGGTCTTTTTCCCGTAGTTACCGCGCTTATCGGGAATATCGCGGTTGCAGTGATAAAATTTTCGGCCGCGTTCGTTTCTGGTTCAAGCGCGATGTTTTCCGAAGCGGTTCATAGCGTTGCGGATACCTTAAATCAATCCCTTCTTCTCGTTGGTATACGGCGATCAATGAAAAAGCCGGACGCGGAGTTCGTGTATGGATACGGATACGAACGTTTTTTTTGGGCGCTTATATCGGCGTGCGGAATTTTCTTTATTGGCGCGGGAGTCACAATGTACAACGGAATATCTTCTCTGATTGAACCGAACATACTCGAATATAATCCTTTCATATTTGCCGTGCTCGGAACATCTTTTTTTATTGAATCCATAACGTTTATTATCGCGTGGAGAGAGCTGAAGCGACGGTATCCAGATCTTTCTTTGTCGCAACGCATACAGCGCGGAGATCCATCAACTCTTGCGGTGTTTTTCGAGGATGGTGTCGCGCTCCTTGGTATATGCATCGCATTCTTGGCAATAGGACTCTCTCTCCTTACGGGGAGCCATGTATATGACGCAATGGGGTCGATTGTGATAGGGATACTGTTGGGAGGGGCCGCAATGTTCCTCATTCTCAAAAACAGGAGTTTCTTGATGGGTCGTTCAATTCCTGATGAGGTGGAGGAGGATATTATTACGATGATTGAAGAAGATCCCGCGATAGAGCGAGTGCTAGATTTCAAATCAACAGTACTGAATGTGGGAATATTTAGGATAAAATGCGAAATAGAATTCAACGGAAACGCTCTTTTAAGGGAAATATCGGAGTCGGTACCCCTGAAGGATGCGTATGAAGACGTGAGAGAAGATTATGAGGAGTTCAAAAAATTTTGTGTCGATTACGCGGATCGTATTCCTCGGCTTGTCGGAAAGAGGATTGACGATATTGAAAAACGCATAAAAACGAAACACCCTTCGGTGCGCTATATTGATATCGAGTTGAATTAATGATTCGCCATAATTATATGAAAAAAGAAATCCCTCTTCTTCTTCAGGAAAAAGACTACACGTGCGGTCCCGCGTGTATTCGTATGGTAGCGGCCTATTATGGAATACGCAGAACAGAACATTATTTTGAAAAAATCATGAATACCACGGATACAAAAGGGACTCATACGGCTAATATGCAAGAAGGCGCCCGAAGCATGGGTCTTGATTCGTACGCGCGCACTCACGTTTCAATTCGAGAGATACAAAATTCCATTCTTTCCGGATTTATTCCGATCGTGCTTTATTTTTATGTCCCCGAAAAGGAGGGTCATTATGCAATTGTGAAAAAAATCTCTCGGGGAAGGATATTTTTCATAGATCCTTATGCGGGCGCGAATCACTCATACTCCATAAGATATTTTCTGAAAATATGGCACGGAGCGCATGAGCGCAAAAAAAAGTGGGCTCTTTTTGTGAGGAAAGAGTCATCCGCATAGGCCCCTCATTCTTTTTGTGTCCGGCATTTGGTAGAGTAAAGGTGTATGGAAAAGATATATATCGCGGTTCTTTCTGGGGGTCCCTCATCGGAGCATGAGGTTTCTTTGAAGAGCGGCGAAATGGTAAAAGACGGACTTGATAAGGAAAGATACGAACCCATCCCTGTCCGTATATTCAAGAACGGCACGTGGGAACTTGATGCGCGAGATATCAGAAAAAATGCGGCGGGGGTATTCATTGCGATGCACGGAACATATGGAGAAGATGGTACCGTCCAGTCTATATTAGAAACCCATGGAATTCCCTACACAGGATCTGATTCGTATGCAAGCGCTCTTGGTATGAACAAATTCCTCTCGCTTCGTCTTTTTCGCGATGGAGGACTTTCGGTTCCTGCGACAATCCTTCTTACGCAGAGAGAGTGGAGAAAGGATTTTCATGCGATTGAAAAGCGCGTTATTCAAGAGATAGGATTTCCGCTTGTTATAAAACCCAACAATCAAGGATCAAGCGTTGGAGTGCATATTGTAAGA
Organism: Minisyncoccota bacterium; assembly: GCA_020059585.1. GTDB lineage: Bacteria > Patescibacteriota > Minisyncoccia > UBA6257 > GWB1-50-10 > GWA2-45-9. Next base: position 9,321 of record JAGVBU010000012.1, on the reverse strand, counting down.
AAAAAAGAGGAGCTTCGTGAGGCGCTCGCGCATACGCTCGGATTTTACCGTGAAGTGCTTGCTCAGGAATTCATTGAGGGGAGAGAATTTACCTGTGGCGTACTTGATCATGGATGGACGGAAAGCGCGTTTCCGCTTCTTCCTACGGAGATTGTGCCACGCGCAAGCGAATTCTTTGATTATAAAGCGAAATATGAAGAGGGGGGATCAATGGAGATCACGCCTCCGGAAAATCTCTCTTCCCATGATGTAAAAAACATCCGTGGCTCAGCGCTCAGCGCCCATATTCTTATCGGCGCGAGTGGATTTTCCAGAACCGACATGATTATGGATAAAAAAGGAACGGTGTACGTTCTTGAGATAAACACCATACCAGGACTCACAAAAGAAAGCCTTATTCCAAAGGAGGCTGCCGCAAGCGGGATGTCTTTTGCAAAACTTCTTGATACTATTGTCGATTCAGGATTTACGCGATGGAGGAAAAAGAATAGTTGATTCTCAAGTTTTCCTGCGGTATACTCCGAAACGATGAAACGAAAAAACCTTTGGTGGCTTCTTGTCTCAGTATTCGTCGTATCCGCCTTTTCGGCGATCTTTCTTTATGATCCTTTATGGCGTTCAATTTCAAGCGTCCGTCCTTGGAGTCTTGGGCTTGATCTTGCGGGAGGAAGTTATCTTGTATACGAAATCGATCTGAGTGAAATAGAATCAGCAGACCACGAGTCCGTAGTGACGGGGCTTCGCGATGTGATAGAGCGTCGAGTGAATCTTTTCGGCGTCAGCGAACCTCGCGTATATACCGAAGACGCGGCGGGGAAAAGCAGGCTTGTGGTGGAGCTTGCGGGCATTAAGGACGTAAATCAGGCGATCAGGGAGATTGGTGAAACTCCGTTTCTTGATTTCAGGGAGGTAATAATGGAAAGTACGAGTACTACGAAGTTTGTCCCTACCGAACTGAATGGACGATATGTGAAGGGAGCGCAAATGGCTTTTGATCAACTCGGAAAACCCCAGATAAATATAGAATTCAATGGTGACGGTGCGACGATTTTTGAGGATATCACGGCGCGGAACGTTGGAAAGCCGGTTGCAATATTTCTTGATAACGAACTCATTGAGATGCCTATGGTGCAGGAAAGGATATCGGGAGGAAAAGCTCAGATTACGGGGAAGTTTACTCTCGATGAGGCAAAAAAGATGGTAGAACGATTTAACGCGGGTGCTCTTCCTGCTCCGATTACCCTCGTGAATCAACAGACGATTAGTCCGGATTTCGGAAAAGATTCCATGGATAAGGCGATATTTGCGGGAATTATAGGTACGCTTGCGGTCATTGTATTTATGCTCCTTTTTTACCGTTCGTTCGGTATTTACGCGTCAATCGCGCTTTGTTTCTATGTACTTTTGACACTGGGTATTTTCAAACTTCTCCCCGTGACTATGACTCTTGCGGGTATCGCCGGATTTATTCTTTCCATAGGTATGGCGGTTGACGCAAACATTCTCGTATTTGAAAGAACGAAAGAGGAACTGCGTCGCGGGTTAAGCAGGACATCCGCGATTGAAGAAGGATTCCGCCGCGCATGGACCTCTATTCGCGATTCGAATGTGAGTACAATGATTACCGCCGCGGTACTCTACTATTTCACCTCGAGTTTTGTGCGGGGATTCGCGCTTACTCTTTTTATCGGAGTTCTTGTGAGTATGTTTTCAGCAATCACCATCACTCGTACGCTCCTCCGTATATTCGTGAAAAATACAGTCGTCGTTTCGGTTGAAGGAAAATAAAATGAATATGAATATCATAGAAAAAAGAGGATGGTTTTTAGGGATTTCGGGAATACTCGTTCTTTTGAGTATTGCGGCGATTGCGGTGTTTGGATTTCGTCTTGGAATTGATTTGAAGGGGGGCGCACAGTGGGAGATTTCCGTATCGGGCGTGTCCGACGAAAATTTGATTCTTGCGGCAATAAAAGAAGTGGGCAACAAGGATGCGTCGGTAAAGAAATCAGGAGAGGGAACATTTTTCGTACGACTTCCCGACATCACGGAAGAAGAGCACCAGCAGTATTTTGTGGAACTTACGAAACGCTTCGGTACTGTTGAGGAAAAAAACTTTTCAAGCATTGGTCCCGCGATTGGTTCCGAATTGCGAACCAAGTCTATGTGGGCGATTGTATTCGTGCTTCTCGGTATTTCTCTTTATGTCGCGTGGGCATTCAGGAAAGTATCGCGTCCCATTAAATCGTGGAAATATGGTATCGCGACGCTTTTATCGCTTTTCCATGATGTAGTAATTCCCGCGGGGATGCTTGCAATGCTTGGATATTTTATGGGAGTAGAGATTGATACGAATTCCATTGTCGCGCTTCTTGTGGTTATGGGATTTTCGGTCCACGACACAATCGTGGTATTTGATCGTATCAGGGAAAATATCATTGTGATGAGGGGAAAAACATTCTCTCTTGGAGAAATTATCAATAAGAGCGTAAACGAGACGATTGTCCGCTCAGTGAATACATCACTCACTCTTATTATCATATTGGTCGCGCTTCTTATATTCGGACCCCCATCGCTTTTCTACTTCGTGCTTACTATTCTTGTGGGGACCCTTTTTGGCACGTATTCATCTATATTCGTGGCGAGCCCTCTCTTATACGTATGGGAACGGATTGGCGCGAAATCCACAGGGTAGGGAGGAACTACTTGACTGTATTTTCTAAAAGTGCTATATTCACCACATAGGAATGTATCAAGGAATATGGTAAAAAACATCGATCAATTCATCGCAGGAATCCTTGGAGGATTCAATGCAAAACAACAGCGTGTGCTGTCCGGTCGCTTTGGTTTGAAAAACGGGGTTCGTGCGACGCTCCAAGAGATAGGAGACGAACTTCGCGTGACACGCGAACGCGTACGCCAGATCGAAGAGCAGGCGACCAAAAAACTTAAGGATATTGTGCGCACGGAGGCGGCAGACCTTATTGCGATTGCGGAAGCCCATCTTGCGGCTTCTGGTGATATTCGCGAAGACAAACTCTTCCTTGATGAAGTGTATAAAAAGGCGGGATTTTCAGAACGGGCGAAATATCTCCACGAAAAACTTTCATTTGTATTTACGATGGCAGGATCTCCTTTGTATCACAAAGAAGATGATAGTTTTAGGGCATTCTGGTATACCGACAAGAAATCAGAAAAGAAGTTTTTTGATTTTATTACGGAGGTTGCCGAAGGGTTGCGCTCCGGAGATAAAATGAAGGCATTCAAGAAAAAAGAATATGCGGCGATGTGCCCCGATTTTCATTCTTGTCATCTTCTTTCTATTCCGAAGATATTCGGCACTAATGTATTTGGAGATTTTGGATTGAGAGAGTGGGCGGAGATAGAGCCGAAAACAATCCGCGATAAGGCCTATCTTGTATTGAAGAAAAATGAAAAGCCCCTTCACTTTAATGATATTGCGCGAAATATTCAGAAGCTTGGCATCGATAAGAAGCCCGCGCACGTGCAGACGGTGCATAATGAGCTCATAAAAGACGGACGCTTCGTTCTTGTGGGGCGCGGTATGTACGCGCTTCAGGAGCATGGATATGAATCAGGAACCGTGAAGGAGGTTATAGGGAAACTGCTTCATGAGCGCGGACCGCTCTCATCTGATGAGGTAGTTCGTCTCGTAAATGAGCGCAGATTTTTAAAGGAGAATACTATCCTCCTCAATCTTCAGAATCGCAAGCATTTTAAGCGACTTGAGGACGGAACATATCACATAAAAGAGGCCTAATGGCCCGCATTGAACTTTTTCGGAGGAAGCCCGATAATCAATAGAAAGGATATCGGGCTTTTGTTTTATCATGGTAAAAAAGTTTTTTGAAGAAGCATGGAATGCGCTTGTATACCTCCTCGGAAAGGAGGAGGCGTGGCTCATAATTCTCATTCTTGGACTAGGAGGAATCACGATATTTGCGCTTCCTAATATTGATCCGTGGGAAATATTGAAAACAATACTTCTTTTCTTCGAATATACGTGGTGGCTTTGGGTATTTTTCATCCTTCTTCCTATTGCGGTTGATACTTGGATACATTGGCGTCAGGAAGTGTTTAAGCGTTCCCTTAAGTTTGTTCTTCTTGAACTTCGAATACCGAGAGAAATAATAAAAAGCACGCAAACAATGGAACAGGTGCTTTCGGCGCTCCATTCCCTCCGTAATGCTCCTGGCGATATCCGTGAAAAATATGTCGATGGGGAAGTAACGGCATGGTTCAGTCTCGAGCTTGTGAGCTTTAGCGGCGAAGTGCATTTTTACATACGATGTCAGAAAAAACAAAGAAACCTCGTTGAGGCGGCATTTTTTTCCTATTATCCAGACGTAGAAGTTATTGAAGTTGAAGATTATGTGGACCATTTTCCGAAAAGTGTTGAGGAGGTGTATTCATCAGGAAAGGATATGTGGGGGACAGAGATGGTGCTTTCGCGAGAGGAGGCATATCCCATCAAAACGTATAAGTTTTTTGAGAGTGAAGCAGAGGAAAAACAATTTGATCCCATTTCCACGTTTCTTGAGGTATTGGGAAAACTAAAGCCCGGAGAAATCGTCGCAATGCAATTTCTTATCGCTCCCGGACCGAATGACTGGGCAAAGCAGTGGGACGGTTTTCTTGAAAAACTGCAAGAACCAATGACTGCGGATATGCAATCCGATGACGGTACATCAAGGAAAATTCCGATTTCGCGATCTCCGGGGCAGTACGATGTCCTTGAGAAGGTGGAAGAGAACCTTTCTCGTCCCGCATTCGATACACTTATCAGGTTTATGTATATTTCTCCGAAGGATATTTATTACGACAGTTTCGCCCGCCGCGGTATTGTGGGCGCATTCAATCAATATGGCGCGCTGAACCTAAACTCGCTTAGGCAAAACTTTCCCGTAAGCACGAGAACACAGATTTGGCATTGGCCGCATATTTTTCCGAAAGTACGGAACGAATTCAAAAAACAGAGACTTCTTTACAATTATCGCGTGCGAGAGGTGCCTCCGGAAAAATGGATCGGTAGGCTTATTACATCGAAATTGTTTAATTGGAATTTTAAATCGCAACGTTTCAAGATGAATACGGAGGGTATCGCCACAATTTTCCATTTACCGACATCTATCGTGCTTACCGCGCCGCACATCAAAAGAAATGAGAGTAAAAAAGGAGGCGCTCCCGCGGGATTGCCAATCTATGGAGGAGAGGAGGAAATTGAAAAATTTTTTGAGGATTGATTATGGATACTGTCATTTCATATTTCAATATAGTGATGGGAATAGACTGGATGGAAGTTTTCCGTTTTGCCAGAGTTCTTTTTATCGTGATAAATATAATTCTTATCGCGGTATTCGTTTTTGCGTGGAGGCGGGCATGGAAATATCGTCCTCAGTTTTCATATCCAAAGAAAAAGAAAGTAGACGTCTCGCAAGGAAGTCTTATACACATTGGAGACGAATGGGGGAAGATACTTGAAAAAGCAAAGAGCGATTCCTCTCAAGTACTTACTGTCGCAATCATTGATGCGGATAAGCTCGTTGATGATGTGCTTCGCATGCTTGGTTTTCCCGGAGAACATGTTGCTGAACGTCTCGATAAATTAGGAAGATCGCAGACGCTCAAAACCATTGATTCGCTGTGGCAGGCACATCGTATCAGAAACAATCTTGTGCATGCGACCGGGTTTCAGATATCGCCCAGACAGGCGCGGGAAGTATTGAATGCGTATGAGCGATTTTTTAAGGAAATAAAAGTATTGTAATCTTATGCCTCCACAGAACAAGAAAAACAATAACAGGATACAGCTCATTAAATACGCGCCTCCGCCGCCGGATCTTCCTATTTACGGACAAGTTGATCCGAAAGACGTATCTTTCTTCGGGCGAACGAATTACGTTGCCGCGCTCGAAACGAAGAATTTTATTTTCGGAATGAAGCGAGCGGATCGCAGGAGACATGTATATGTCATCGGGAAGTCGGGGGTGGGAAAATCTAAATTCCTCGAACTTCTTATTCGCCAAGACGTTGCGTATAAGCACGGACTTTGCCTTATTGATCCCCACGGAGAAACCATAGAAGACATTCTTCCGTTTATTCCCGAGGATAGGATCGACGATGTGTGCATTATCGACCCTTCGGATGCCGCGTATCCCGTATCGTTTAATCCTCTTGCAAATGTAGACCCCTCATTTAAGCATCAGCTTACTCAAGGGCTCATTGAAGTTATGGAAAAGCAGTTCGGCGCGAATTGGACGCCTCGTCTCGAGCATGTGTTTCGATTCACGTGTCTCGCGCTTCTCGATTATCCCCACGCGACAATGCGCGGAATGATTATGATACTCACCGACCGCAATTATCGTCAGAAGGTGGTGGAATATATCGAGGATGATATGGTGAAGCGCTTTTGGGCGATTGAATTCGCTGACTGGTCAGAGAAGTTCGATACCGAAGCCATTATTCCTCTTGTGAACAAGCTTGGACAGTTTCTTTCGAATCCGATGCTCCGAAATATTTTTGGACAGAAAGAAAATAAAATCGATCTGGCACGGCTTATGCATGAAAAGAAGATCGTCCTTATTAACCTCTCAAAAGGAAAAATAGGGGAGGAAAATTCAAGCTTCTTTGGTTCGATGTTTGTGACGAAGATAAAGCAGGCGGGTATGGAGCGCGCGGTGCTCGCTCCTTCGGATCGGCATGATTTTTATCTTTACGTCGACGAGTTCCAGAATCTCGTGACCGATACGTTTGAAAACCTTCTCTCGGAAGCGAGAAAATATGGTATTTGTCTCACGATGGCGCATCAATATGTGGGACAGCTTCTTCCCAAGGTTCAGGCGGCAGTTCTTGGAAATACCGGTACAATCGTAATTTTCCGCGTTGGCGGAGAAGACGCGGTAAAGTTGAAACCTGAAATGGCTCCCGTATTTGACGTGAAGGATATGATCAATCTCGGCATGGGGCAGATATACATCAAAATGACAATTGATGGAGAGACCTACGATCCGTTTTCCGCAGAAACGCTTCGCGTACTTGCGCCCAATCACGTTTCTTATCGGGATCGCATCATAGAAGCATCTCGTCAGAAATATAGTATTCCCGCGGATGCGGCAAAAAAACTTATCCAAGAAGAAGAATCCTCAATTATAAGAAGTGCCCAAGAAAAGGCGATCATCGAGGGGAGGGGGACAAAATCGCAGGGGACGGCATCGTCGGATGCTAATCTTGAACCGCTAATTTAAATCCGCTGCAGCGCGGAAAAGGTCGGATCGGTATGATGAGGATACTATGGTATTCATTTATACCACATGCCGCGAGGAATCCGATGCGCGTACGCTTGCGGGAAAGATCATCGGGGGAAAACTCGCGTCGTGTGTAAATATATGGCGCATTGGCTCCATCTATAAATGGGAGAACGAACTCAAAGAAGAGCGGGAGGTTGCGATACTCATTAAGACACTTGAGGCGAAAGTTCAGGCGATTGAGGATTTTATACTCCAGAATCATGCGTATACCACGCCGTTTGTGGGAGTGGTCGACGTGAGGCGCATTAATAGGGGATATAAAGAATGGATGTCGGAAGTAGTGCATTAGGAGGAATACTTGTGAGATATTCTATTTTATTGTATAATATAAAAGTATGTACATTTCCTGGCCACTTATCATCCTCATGACTCTTGGTGGTATCGTCGCAGTGTCTCTGTGCATCCATTTCGCGTGCCGTTCGAAGCGTTTTAAAGACGTTGTTTCGAAGCTTGAAGGGAATGAAGGAGGAAGAGCGGATCCTGATGATAGCGATTGGGGAGACGCCGAGGGGATGAGTTAGTTCCATTTATACATGTGGGTTTGCGCATCTCAACGGCTGAGATATGCCGCGGTGCGGGGATGGTCTGCGTTCTTTATCCGGACTTGGTGGTATGCCGGACTTTTTATATCCGTAAGAGATTGGGGTAGAATGAAAAGAAGGTATTAACTATTTAGTATTAAGTATCAAGTATGGCAAACGCAGAGACAAAACAATGTCAGAACTGTCCGCCGAAAGCTCCGCATTCAGGCGGATCCGCTTCAATACGAAGTTTTGAGCGGATAAACTAAAAACATGAGAGAAGAACGCACATGCCAAAACTGTAAGTCTCCATTCATCGTAGAAGATGAAGACTTCGATTTCTATAAAAAAATCCAAGTTCCGGCACCGACGTGGTGCCCGGAATGCAGATTTGCCAGGCGGTATATTTGGAGGAATGAACGGTCTTTATATAAGAGAAAATGTTCCGTTCCAGGACATTCGGAAGAAATGGTATCAATGTATTCTCCGGAGAAGAATTATACTGTTTATGATGAACGTTTTTGGTGGTCTGACGAATGGGATCCGACGGATCACGGCGTGAAATATGATTTTTCAAAGCCCTTTTTTGAGCAATTTGGTGCATTTCTTTTGCGAGTCCCTCTTATAGGACTTTCTGTGACAAACAATGTGAGCAGTCCGTATTGCAATGTGTCTGCATGGGACAAGGGGTGTTATATGATATCTGCTTCCGGAAAAAACGAGGATACACTTTACAGCAATCGTGTCGCATATACAAAGGATTCTTGCGATGTGTATGTGAGCGACAAAAACCAGGGCTGTGGCGAATGTGTAAATTGTACTAATTGTTTCCACATTTTTTTCTCTGAACAATCGAGGGATTGTCTTGAGTCAAAATTCCTTTTTGACTGTGTAAATTGTCATCATTGTTTCTGTTGCGTAGGATTGCGGAATAAAAGCTATTGTATTTTCAATCAGCAGTATTCAAAGGAGAAATACGAAGAGAAAATGAAGGAGTTTGATTCTGGAAGCTTCAAGTCTTTCACGGATACACGCAAACAATTTTGGTCCTTTTCCCTCCGGTTTCCACGCAGATTTGCAAATATCGTGAACTGTGTGGGAACAACGGGAGATAACGTAAAAAACTCGAAGAATGCGAAGTTCTGTTTTGATGCGAGCGGTGTTGAGGATGGTAAATTTTTCACGTGGGTATATGCGACGATGAAAGATTCATACGATATTGGTGCTGGAAGCGGTATTGATAATGAGCGGTTATATGAATGTTGGGATACTAATCAATGTTCGGACGTGAAGTTTTCCGGCGTGGTATATGGTTCGCATTCTGTGTCTTATTGTTGGAATTGCCATGGTTCAAATAATCTTTTTGGATGTTATGGCCTCCGCAATAAGCAGTACTGTATTCTGAACACGCAATACACCAAGGAGGAATACGAAGAACTTCTTCCTAAGATTAAGGTGCATATGATGGAGAT
>JAGVBU010000004.1 GCA_020059585.1 Minisyncoccota bacterium | reverse complement strand
CCGCGCATGCGATCACGCAAAAACAAGCGAAGAGCACCCAGTCAAAATTTCTGAAAGAAGCGCTGCGAAACATGCGTTATTGAGTCTGTATGAGGATTTTCGTCTTTCCCCGATCAATATGATCGATAATATTCCTTTCACGCGGAATAAGTATCGAAAAATCTTTTGTACTAAATCCGGGGATATCGGAAGTTGTCCATTGAGACGCGAATAATACGTCATCATACTTATCGAAAAGAAGCGCGATAACTTTTGTTTCATACGCGGAAAAAGAGCTCTCATTCTTGATAGCGCCGCTTATGCGTAGAGAGCGTTCCTCATCCGAAAAATTAGGTCCGGATATGGTGTGCACGTCAGGTTTCAACGTGTCATAAAACGTATCCCATTTGACGCTCGATGATGCGATTTCAATTTTCACGCTTCCTATATACTGCGCGTTCGTGTCCGCGGACGCGCTGAACACATATCGCTTCTCAAGCGGAAATATGGTATCGGTTCCGAGAATTCGCTCGACGGGATACCCCGTCGTATCAAATACCACAAATTCATAGGAGATATCACTCGCAACATAATCCTCGTTTGGATTCACAATCGTTCCGAGAAATACCGATCTCCCGTCTTCGAGCCCGAATATCGAAACGGATCCTCCTTTCAATTCCTTCAAATTTTTCACCGCGCAGGAGATACACGATCCTCCGCAGTCAATTCCCGTCTCATTCTGATTCATAATACCGTCGGTACACGTAGGCACAACGACGGTGTTCTTCGCGTAGATACCAAAAATCACAAGTCCGAATACAGCAAGATAAAATACTCCATATACGAATTTTTTCATTCCGCGAGTCATGTGAGCATTAAAATCCTCAAAACCATTCTTTCCTTTATAATACCCGAAAGCGCGCTATTTATACACTAAACTCGTTTCGCAATCTCCATCATTTTCCGAAATTCCTTTCCATTCAAACTTGCGCCGCCGACAAGAAGTCCGGCTATTTCTTTCTTTATAAGAAAATATTCCGCGTTCTTCGAATTTGTAGAACCGCCGTACACCACGGGGACGCGAACAATACTTCGTATATATCGAGCAACATATGCCGCATCCTCAGGATTGGCGTTTTTGCCAGTTCCAATCGCCCAAATCGGTTCGTAAGCAATAATTAAATCTTTAGATTTTGAATTTTTAAATATTCTCAATTGTCTTCCAATATATTTTTTCACTTCAGCGCTTCCTTTTTTCCTCACAGAAAGAGGCTCCCCAACGCATAATACAGCGACGCACCCCGCGCTGATTGCCGCGTTCACTTTCCGTGCGATCATTATGTCGCTCTCCCCAAGCGCGCGGCGCTCCGAATGGCCAATGATGATGTATTTCACTCCAAGTTTTTTAAGCATCACGGGAGAAATCTCACCGGTATACGCGCCTCTCTCCTCGTAGAAGACATTCTGCGCTCCAAGCGATGCGTTCTTTAATACTTTTTTTATCGTACCCAAAAATGGGAAGGGAGGAACAATCACGGCATTTCGAAAATCTTCCGCGCGCGCGAGTTTTATTGCCTCCTTTTCCGAGACAGGATTCATCTTCCAATTGGCTATGAGTATTTTTTTCATACTTTAATTATAAATGCCATTTTTATCTGTAAAAAATGACACGAATTATATCACTCGAGAAATAAAGAAAAGAACGAGTCCGAATGTGGTCATGACGGCGGATATAATCCAAAAACGCATCGTAATCTGACTCTCGAGCCATCCGACTCCCTGAAAGTGATGGTGGATGGGCGTCGAAAGAAATACTTTCTTCTTAAAGAACTTTTTGCTTATCGTCTGGATGATGACCGAAAGGGACTCAATGACGAGGATAAACGCGAAGAAAGGAAGAAGAAGCGCGGTATTCGTAAGCATTGCAACCACGCCAAGCGTAATACCAAGAGACATCGAGCCGGTATCCCCCATAAAAAATTTCGCGGGATGAATGTTATACCACAAGAACGCGAGAAGCGCGCCGAGAATTGTCGCGTTCATCACCGCGAGATCATAGCGGTGAATCGCGAAGGAAAGTATTGCAAACGCGCCGAATGCGAAAAACGACACGCCGGCCGCAAGCCCATCAAGTCCGTCTGTTTCATTCATTGAAAACGCGGTCGCGACAATGACAAACACAAAGAACGGAATATACCACAATCCAAGGTCGACGTTCCCCCAAAACGGCACATAGAGAACGCTCCATCCGAGACGAAAATGGAACCACCATGCGCCGATAAGCGACACGACGGTGTAGAGTATCAGTTTATGTTTTACCGTAAGTCCCCCGCCATGCGGCCCAATGCCGAGAATACCGAAAAAATCGTCGGCAAGTCCCACCGCTGCCGAGAACGCAAGAGCCGCAAGCGGAAGATAGGTTTCCGCGCGGTCAATAAAATTGAAATAACTCGCAAATCCGTCAAAAAAGGCGTCAGCAACAAAAAATATGATCGCGAGTCCCAGCACCGTTCCCCAAATAACAATTCCTCCCATAGTAGGCGTCTCCGACTTTCCTTTGTGATGCGCGTAAAACACGGGCGCGCTTTTTTCGTCGCGGATATTCTTTTTTTTCAGCCCATACTTCTGAAGAAAATGAAATACAAAAGGCGTCAAAAGAAGCGCGACCACGAATGCCAGCGCGAACATAATGAGTGAACGTATTGCTTCAAATAATGACATAAAAATTAAAATTCATACGCTTCTTCAATCCATTGTAAAAACTCGGGAACTTCTTTCACGCGATCATCGCTCCCAAGGACAATCACTACGATACGATACTCATTGAAAGAAAATAACGACAAAAGATTTTGCTTCGCTTCCGGAAGTGTTCCAGTTTTTCCCCCAAGAAATCCTTCCGTATTTGTGAACGGATTTACGTTCAAAAGAGATTTTGTAGTCTGATCATTCGTTGGCTGCACGAGTATATTCGGAAGACGAGTCCAATTAAAGATATCAGGATGGTTTTCGATAATATATTTCGTTAATTTCAGAAGATCATTTGCGTTCGAAATATTTAATTCCGAAAGTCCGGCAGCATCGTGGATGACCGTGTCTTTCATCCCTATCTCCCCCGCTTTCTTATTCATAAGACGTATGAATTCCGTTCTTCCTCCCATATGATCTTCAAAAGTAAATGCCGCATCATTCGATGAGGTAATAAGCATAATCTTAATAAGATCTTCGGTAGTATATACCTCTCCGCTCACAAGCCCTCCCGCAATGCCTTCCGCTTTCACTGCTTCCTGCGTCACGGTTATCTTCTTATTTTCTCCGATATCCTCAAGCGCCACGATTGCAGTGATGAGTTTTGTGATTGAGGCAATAGGCCATGTTTTATACGTCCGATAATGAAGAAAGGGAAAACTCTCATCAAGTGACTGGATAAGCGCGGCCTCTGCATTAATCGGAGCATCAAGCACGCTCCATTTTCGAACAGGAAGCACTTTTCCCAAAGGAGACGTGGTCGACGCGGAATCAACGGATCTCCCCTCAAAAAAAGGAGATGTCGCGCTCCGCGCGGTATCCGTGGATATGTGTTCCTGAACTTCCTCCGCGGAAGAGAACATTGAAAGAAATCCAGACGATCCCACGCGCGTAAGCCCAAGGGATATAAGAATAAGTGCCGCAAAAATAAGCGCCTGCCATTTTATATTCATCCTATGAGAAATAGATCGCGATTGCGCGAACTAACGTGCTTTTGTGCGACGGCAAATCGAATGGTATATATTTCATAGTGCATACTCAGTATACGAATGCAGATTCTCGCGGAATTCATGCGTTGGAGTGATCCTCCGAATGATCGTGAGTTTCTGGGAATGTGTTTTCGGAAACATCCGCGCGTTTTTCTTCCTCTATCGGCGATTCGTATTGGGAAAGAATATCCTTGAATTTTTCATATTCGGGAAGCTCACTCACGTGACTGATCCCAAGATGCTTCAAAAAATCAAAAGTGACTTTATATTCGTATGCGTGTTTCCGGTGTTCGTCCTGATTCCTCTCGATGAGTCCGCGCATTAAGAGATTCCGAATAATAAAGCTCGAATTTACGCCACGCACGTAGTCAACGGTTGCGCGGGGAATGGGACCGAGATACGCGATTATGGAAATCGTTTCAACCGCGGCGGGAGTCAACTCTTCTTTGAACTCATCGTGGATTATCTTTTCAAGCACGCTTCGATACTCCGGTTTTGTGGTAAGTTGTATTTCGCCACCATCCCTAAAAAGCGCGAGTCCGCGGTCTTCGTGCGTAAGCGCCTGCGCGTATATATCGATAAGTGCCGCGCATTCTTCAGGAGAAATATCCAAAAGCGCGGCCGCCTTTTTTGTCGTAATAGGCTCTCCGTATTGGAAAAGAAGCGTTTCGAGTTGGGCGATTTTTTTTCCTTCCAAAGTCGTCATATACGTCTCATTTTATTGTTTTTTCGCCGCCTTCGCAACGATCATGTCATCAAAATGGCGTTCCTGCGCGACATCGATTATCTGATCTTTTATAAGATGAAGAATGGCAAGAAACATGACAACCACCTCACCGCGCCCCCTCCCCTTGTGCATATCCTTGAATGAAAACGGAACATCAGAAATGCGATCTATGATTTCCTGTATTTTATGTTTCAGATGAATGATCTCAGATTTTACTACCGCAACCGGACGAAGAATTTTTTCCAGTTCTCCCGAAACCTTTCCTATCGCCCTTCTCAGCGCATCGTGCGACAGCGTCGTTGGAGGAAAGAAAAAGGTGTCCATCGACATAAGAAACTCACGCTCCGCCATCTGGGGATACACGTTCCATTTCTCTTTTATGAGTATCTGCGCCTGCTTCAGCTCCTGATATAATTTCAGTCGCGCCTCAAGATTTTTGATATCGGATTCCTCATCCTCGCTTAAAGGAAGCGCAGGAAGAAGCACTTTCGATTTTATGAGTATAAGTTTCGAGGCAACAACCAAAAAATCCGCGATAGTATCACGGCGTCCCTGCGCTTCAAGGGTTTCAACATATTTCAAAAAATCCGTCGTCACCTCGGCGAGGTTCACGGTCGTGATCTCCATTTTTTTTCCCTCAATAAGCTCAAGGAGCGTATCAAGAGGTCCTTTGTAATAATCGAATTCCAGCTCGTAATGCATACGATTCGTGGGTATGTATATATTGTATATAAAAAACCGAACCTTTCCTAATGGATTGGTCCGGGGGTTGAATGGGTTTTCTCATATTCCGAATATTTCTTTTCATATTCGGAAATCGAAAAAACTCTCTGGTTATGCATCTTGCACTGAGTGCACTGAGTTCTGGTAAATGCGGTATCGGAATCGTTGTATTTCTCAACAGGAAACAATTCTTCCTGAAGAGTCTCCTCATTGCAATTCCAGCAATGCGTCATAAGCTTTATCATCACTAATATCCCTATGTAATTTTTAATGGTTTAATTATACCACACTTGATATAAAAAATCAAGAGTGACGAATCACCATCACATCGCCCTCCTGCACCACATACTCTTTTCCCTCAATGCGAAGCCATCCTTTCTCGCGAGCCTTAGCCCAACTTCCCGCCTCAATGAGCTTCTGCCAATTCACCACCTCGGCGCGAATGAATTTGTTTTCGAAATCGGTGTGAATCACTCCCGCCGCCTGAGGTGCCTTAATCCCCCGCTCAATCGTCCACGCACGCGTTTCATCCTCTCCTGTCGTAAGAAAACTCATGAGATTCAAAATATCATACGCTTTCTGGATAAGCGTCGGCACGGGATTTCCCGATCCAAGATCGGCAACGACAAATTCCGCGTGAAGCGACTTCGCCTTTTCCCTCACCTCTGGTGTTGCGTCGTCCTCACTTCCGTTCAAAAGAAGGATCTGTTTTTTCGCGGTAAGAAGCCCCATTTCGAAAATGATCTCCTTATACATCTTCAAAATATCCTCCCTCATAAAAAGCGGTTCCCCCGCATCAAGCGTCTCCTTGATATGCTTTAACGCATCGCGGATAACGATAAATTCCTTTTTCCCGCTTCGCGCGTCAGACTCCGCTTTGTGAAAACGTTTTTCCACCGTATCGAGATCTTTTAAGATAAGTTCCGTTGTAATGATATCGATGTCCCGCACCGGATTCGGCGCTCCCTCCACGTGAATAATCTCTCCCGACTGGAAGCAGCGCACCAGATGCACAATCGCCGCGCACTCGCGAATATGCGACAAAAACTGGTTTCCCAAACCCTCCCCCTTGTTTGCCCCCTTCACAAGTCCCGCAATATCATAAAATTCAACAACCGCGGGAATCTTCTTTTTCGATTGGGAAAGCGCCGCAAGTTTCTCGACGCGTTCATCGGGCACGGGAACAACACCGACATTCGGATCAATCGTCGCGAAAGGATAATTCGCGACAGTGATGTTTTGTGCCGTGAGAATTTTGAAAAGCGTGCTTTTTCCGACGTTCGGAAGACCAACGATACCGATGGATAATTTCATCCCGTTTAGAAACAGGCCGCGATTATTACGAATCCTGTTTTTGTTATTTTTCGACGTATATGCATATGTATTTCATCGCCATTGTAACACCGCGATTGCGGTTTCTAACGGGATGCATATTTAATTAATTTATAGTATGATAAGAAAAGAATAGCAACAATTTGACGGAGGAGCATATGAAAAAGCAGGAACCTCGCAATCGCGAATGGTCCTCGGTCGCCATTTTTTTTCTACTAATCATCGCGCTCGGCGTACTCATCGGAATCGGATTGTTACTCATCAGATATATAGAATCATCGATAGGTCCCTCGATGAACTCGCTTTATTAATATATAAACGCACGGAAATCTCCGTGTGTTTTTTTGACATACATAAAGAAAAATAGCATAATATACATCAGCTACTTTTAAAGGAGATGTTAAAAATGACACTGAAAATGTTTCTCCGTTATTGTGTTCCTTGGAAAAGCGCGCCCGCAAGCATAGATTTACGCGAAGGCGATGTGATATTTGTACAGGCATTCGGGAGAAATACCTTTTCGGAATCTTCAGTATTCGCAGTTGGCGTGATGTCGGGAGAGCTTTCCGACGACGAAAGAACGCTCGAATGGCTCGAATCGCATAATTTCGATCCGGGAATCCCAAACAAAAGACTCGCACAACGCACGAGGGAGCTTATGGAAAAATACGAAATCCCCGCGATCGTGCAATGGGAAGTCGCCGCGGCATTTGAAAAAAGATGGTACGCGCAAAACAAAAAACGCATCATCTGCATCTGGCCACCCGAAGA
The DNA here is from genome assembly GCA_020059585.1 of Minisyncoccota bacterium. GTDB lineage: Bacteria > Patescibacteriota > Minisyncoccia > UBA6257 > GWB1-50-10 > GWA2-45-9. The sequence continues at coordinate 87,711 of JAGVBU010000004.1, read as the reverse complement.
ACGAAACTCGTATTTTGACACAACGAAAGTAAAAATGCGTTCACTCGAATACGCGAAAAAACATGGATGGGAAAATCCCATTGAAGTCGCGCATGCAATGCAAATCACGCGCGCGGCGCTCATTATCGAAAAACTCTCTGGAAAATTTCCGCTTATTCCAAATTCACTTCCGGATGATTTTGATAAAAAATCAGTCCAGTGGTGGACAAGAAACATTTGGGTATGGCTCGCGAGGGAATCTCTTGGACGCGTTCACCATCTCATTACGGGAAGAGTATAGCGCGAACTTCCGAAAGAATACGAGAAAAATAATTTTCATTATAGAAACGCCACGATAATACTATTTCGCGGCGTTTTTTAATATTACATTTTCCCCGCGATCGCGGGGAAAATGTAATATTCCGATTTAAGAGAATTTCTCCAAAAAATACCATTTCTCTCGGCTATTTTTCGACTTTCATCCTTTATTCTTCACAGAATGCTTTTCACCTCCATCAATATCTCATCGGGAATGGGATTTCGTTCGGGACTCTTTCCTGGATAGCGCCACGCGGTGATGATACGAAACTTTTTCCCCGACTTCCCAAGTATTTCGTGAAGATTTCTCTCTATCTTTTCCTTGTTTTTGGAAATTGCCCGTCGATCGCCTTCGACGAGGGTGTACATCACCCAAAGCTCCTGATAATTTTTCGAATCCGCTGGCTGCATCACCGCGACAGTGTCATCCGCAATCCCCTCCTCAATGCGCGCAGGAAATCTGATGATGCGCTTGATGCGCCCTTCGGACATGCCGTAATACTGCATCTTCATCCATGCGTGCTGTGTCCACTCGTATCGCAAATCGTTTTTCGGCGGTTTCATGCTACCTTCCGTACTTTCCCATAAGTACCGCTTCGTCGAGAATGTGTCCTTCGAGTGCCTCTAATAATTCCGTCTTTCCCGACTCTTCGGGAAGCTCGAGCGTTGTGTCAATCGCATACAATTTGAACATATAACGATGCGGTGTGCTTCCTTCGCGCGGACACGGACCTCCATAACGCCGCGATCCCCAGCTACTTTTTCCCTGTATTGATCCGTGCGGCACGGTGTCTTCCGCGATGTATTGCGTTCCAGGCTCTATGTTCCAGATGACCCAGTGATCCCAGACGCCGCCGTTTGTCGCGTCCGGATCGTCAACGATAAGCGCAAGACTTTTTGTTCCCTGCGGCACGTTCCGTATCTCGAGAAATGGATTTATATTGTCCCCATCACAGGTATATTTCGCGGGGATTTTCTCCCCATCCTTGAAGGCCGAACTTTTTATCACAAGATTACCCATATGAGATAAGTATAGTGCATTACGTGATAAGTAGTAAGCATTTCCGGATACTTTATACAAAATACGCCATACGATATACTGAATCCATGTCACTCGCCATATATCGCAAATACCGCCCCCTTTCATTTTCTGATCTTCTGGGACAGGAAACAATTGTAAAAATTCTAAAAGAGTCCGCAAAACAGGACCGGATTGCGCATGCATATCTTTTTTCCGGCCCACGAGGAACGGGAAAAACGACGACCGCGCGACTCATCGCGAAAATTGCGAATTGCGAAAAACGGATAAGCGACGCGAAGTTCAGAGCGAAAGGAGAACCGTGCAACGAATGTTCCGCGTGTATTTCAATCGACGAGGGACGGAACCTTGACGTTATTGAGATCGACGCGGCATCAAATCGTGGCATTGATGAAATACGTGACCTCAAGGAAAGCGTCCGCCTTTCTCCGAGTAAATATTCGTATAAGATATTTATCATCGATGAGGCGCATATGCTCACGAAAGACGCGTGGAATGCGCTTCTTAAGACACTCGAAGAACCGCCACACTATGTCATTATCATTCTTGCGACAACCGAAACGGAAAAGGTTCCCGCGACAATCGCCTCGCGTACACAACAGTTTCATTTTCAGCGCATCACAATAAAGCAGATTTCGGAAAAACTTATCCATATCGCAAAGGGAGAACATATATCAATATCAAAGGAGGCTGTGGATCTCATCGCGTCCGCGGGCGAAGGAAGCTTTCGCGACGCGGAATCGCTTCTCGACCAACTCATTTCATTTGGAAAAAAAGAAATTGTACTTGAAGATGTCGAGCACGCCATCGGAAAGATTGGGTTCCATAAACTCTCTGAGTTCGCCGGATTCCTTCTCGAAAAAAATACCGATGCGGCGCTCAAAGCGCTCTCGGAAATCCACGAAGGAGGATACAATATTGCTCAGTTCGCGAAAGATCTCATTCAGTATCTCCGCCGCGCCGCCGTCCTCCACTACAGCCCGAGCATGAGAGAACTCTTTAAAAAAGAACTTATCGAGGAGTATCTAACGATGCTTGCCGCGCACGGAGCCCTCTTCAAGGAGTCGGATCTTGATCTCCTGAAAAAGCTCATCGAGGCGTACGGAAATATGCGCTACAGCCAGTTCCCCATCATTCCTCTTGAGGTGGCGATTATCGAAGGATTGAAAAAATAAAAAAACTCCACACGCATACGCGTGTTTCTAAAAACCCCAAAGAGCGGTGTCCTACCATTTCACGAAACGAGGAGGATAACTGAAACGACTTCCGTCCATTGCTGGGGGACAGGGATTCGAACCCCGATACCCGCCTCCAAAGGGCGGTGTCCTACCGTTAGACGATCCCCCAGCAATGCACACAAGATAAAATTTCAGTTATTTCCGAGCGAGTGAAAGGGCAAGCGAAGTGCTACCGTTAGACCCGCCCGCGCAGGCAGGCGATCCCTCAATTACGCATATACTGGACATTTGCACTATATCCTACTCCCCCGAACTTGTGAAGAATCCGTTAGTGATATACTAAAACTATGAACAAAACACTCACTCTCATACTTGTTCTTTGCGTCATCGTCGCGGGAAGCATCTGGTTCTTCTCTAAACAGGAAGTAAACATAACAAACTTTGAAGAATGCGCAGGGGCGGGAAATCCCGTGATGGAATCATATCCGCGCCGATGCGCGGCGGGCGGAGAAATGTTTGTAGAGAAAATACAGGAAGACACGGTGCGCGCCTCATATGCGTGTAGGGACGGAAAAACAATCGACGCGACATTCTACAATGGAGTGGATGAGCGCGTGGATCTTATTCTCAACGACGGACGATTCATCTCACTCCCCCGCGCGATATCAGCGAGTGGCGCGCGCTATGCGACACATGATGAAAGCATCGTATTCTGGAACAAGGGAGATACCGCCTTCATTCTTGAAAACAATAAAGAAACGTACGAAGAGTGTGTCGAATATTCAAAAAACACTCTCTAGAGAAAAGGTCGCGAAAATAGAAAAAAATATGCGATTCTTTAAAACATGGACGTTCCGTCCGTGGGAGATGAGTCTTTTAAAACTCTGTCTCATATCATGTGGCATCCTTCTTGGTATTTATTTCCATGAATTCGTTATCGAGCTCACGTGGCTTTGGTGGACACTTTTTGCCGCTACTACGGCGTATTTCATGGCGCGTTTTTTTGGAGAACAATAGGCGCGCGATTTGTGCATTCGAGAGATATCAGGGTATAATTCTGCCCTGATGGCCACAAATGAAGTGATACTCAGATTCAATACGGTGTCTTTCGAGTATGGACACAAGAAGCCTATATTAGATGAGGCCGAGTTTTCCGTGCGGCGCGGATCAAAAATCACGCTTATGGGACAGAACGGCGCGGGAAAAAGCACTATATTCAAACTCATCACCGGTGAACTCACCGCGGAATCGGGAACAATAACATACGGAACCAATATCACAATCGCTGTTTCAAAACAGGTAATTCCCCGCGATCAGATGAATATGACGGTAAGGGAATTTTTTGAATCCGCGTTCACGCAAAAAATATATGATATCGATCCGCGCATCGAAAAGATACTTGCGGTGGTGAATATGAATGCGCCTCTCGAACGAAAGCTCAACACCTTTTCTGGAGGGCAGCAGGCGCGCATCCTTCTCGCGCAGGCGCTCATACAGAATTCCGACATTCTTCTTCTCGATGAACCCACAAACAATCTCGATAAGGAAGGCATTGAACATCTCACGAAATTCCTTCAGGAATATGAGAAGACGGTTATTGTCATTTCTCACGACGCGGAATTTCTGAACTCATTCACGCAAGGAGTCCTCTATCTCGATATATTCACGAGAAAAGTGGAGCAATACGCGGGAAATTATTTCACGCTTCTCGAAGAAATAAAAAATCGGCTGGAACGCGAACGCATGAAAAACGCCCGCCTCCAGAAAGAGATAGAACATCGAAAGGAACAGGCGAATTTTTTCGCGCAAAAAGGAGGACATATGCGCGATGTCGCGAAAAAAATGAACAAGAATGTCGCAAAGCTCGAGGAAGAAATCGTGGAAATGCGCCAAGAAGACAAAACGATACGCAACTTCACCATTCCCTGTCAGGAGGAACTTCCGACACCAGTACTGAAACTGACACAGATCTCCGTGATAAAAAACCACAAAGCGGCCTCAAAAAAAGTGAGTGTCGCGATAAGAAAAAAAGAACATCTTCTTCTTTCTGGACCGAACGGAATCGGGAAAACCACACTCCTTGAAGCTATCGCGACACGGCACGCCAAAGGAGCGGAGATATCCGAAGATGTCCGTATCGGATATTATCGCCAAGATTTTTCTACGTTAGATTTCGACCAGACGGTCTATGACGCGTTAAACAGCGTGCAAATACATAAAATGGGAGAAGAGGAGCTTCGCTCTCATGCGGCGGGATTTCTCCTTAATTCGGAAATACTGCGCACAAAAATAGGGTCGCTCTCCGAGGGTCAAAAGGGACTTGTAGCATTCGCCCGCCTTGTGCTCGAACGGCCGGGACTTCTCATCCTCGACGAACCAACAAATCATATCAATTTCCGTCACATTCCCGTTATCGCAAAAGCTCTCGATCGATTCGAGGGCGCGATGATACTCGTGAGCCACGTTCCTGACTTTGTAAAGAAAATAAAGATAGATCATGTGCTCGATATTGGAGCACTTTAAAAAGAAAGACCTATCTTCCGTGGGAGCGGACCGTCACCTTGTCCCACATCTCCACCTTATCCCCCAGCACGGCTCTTCTGCCGTTAATATATACCCTGTGATCCATAATGAGCTTATCCGCCTCTCTTCGAGTCGTATGTTTTTTGAATGCAAGATATTTATTGATACGTACGGGAAATATAAGTTTTTCCATAATAATATTGGCGTATGTTGTTAATTACCGATCAAATATCGAGATGAGGTAGTTATCAATCTCCCTCTGCGTGAGATCATAGAAATTCTTTTTCTCCTGATACAATTTTGTCGCAAGCTGGACACCCACAAAACGCCAATGCCAAGGTTCGTATTGATAATAAGCGTTCCCTTTGGGATACGAGAGCACGAACCCAAAACGGTGCGCGTTATCTTTGAGCCATACATACGCGCTGTCTTTTTCGAACTGCGTCGAAAGTATTTTAAGTACGGGCGTCGTAAAATCAAACGTGGTACCTAACTGATGTTCTGAATATCCTTGATCGGCCGAAAATTGGTTCGCTCCTGAACCATAGAGCATTTTGTAACCTGTTTTTATTGATATTTGTTCGTCAAATGAACGATATGCAGAAACAATCTTTATATCAATTCCCGCGGTATCCGCGGCCCGCATCATATCCGTAAGAAAAGGGTTCACATCCGCGTGCATCTCTTTCGTCAGGCGCGTGTCTAAAAGATATTCATCAGGAACGGGAATGAGCCGCGAGGGAATATAATTCTCACTCAAGAAATATACCTTCGAATATTTCTTGAGAAGTTCCTCATCCGTCTCGCTAAGTTTTTGAAGCGTTCCGACGGTTCCTGAAATTGATTGCACCATTCCCGAAATATCGACTACCTTGCTTTCAAGCGCCACATTTTTTGAAAACTGTTCCTCAAGATTTCTCGAAAGGACCTCATTCGTATTCCTTGTTGCGTCAAGAAGCTCCGAAAGATCAGTATTATCCCTCCGAGTATTCTCAAGATGAGTTTTCGTTATCCGAAGCGATTCCCCAAGAGAAAGAATATCGCGTTCAAGAAGTGTGTTTGTCTCCCTCAAATTCCACAAAATATATCCCGCGCTTAAAACCCCCGCGAATACAATAAGTGCCGCCGTAACAATAATGATGCGTTTTTCTTCTCCGCGAATATGCATACAGGTGAATAATATCACATTCTTCCGCGCGACAAAAAAACCGCCTTCTTAAGAAAGCGGTTGAATATTATTTCAACTCACGAGCCCAAAACCCGGATATCTGCAAATTTCAAATCGCGGATGTCCATCGCCTATTTCATCCAACACTTCTTTTGTTTCCTTTCTCCACCGCGGATCATAAGGAACTAAATCCTTTTCGGCGAAACAACCGAATGCCTCTTCTTTCGTTTTGAAAAGCGCAATAATAGAGGAGCTGTGATCTCCCCAGAAGCTCGAGTGTACAAGCTCTATCTTCCGTTCGAATGTAGTATTCATCGGTCCCCCACCCTCCGGTACGTACATAATGAGACTTTTACATATCGCAAGCATCATACCGCCGCCCAATATATATCCCATAGGAAACGCGCTTTCTCCTTTCAATGCTATCTTTTCAACGCGAGGAAATGCCTTTCCCTCCTCATGCAGCGCGTGATACACCGATGTTTTCGTTACCGCGAAAAATTCGTTTCGCATAGAGAATCCTCCTTTTTCTGGTTCTGATCTAGTAATATACCCGCGCGCATATAAAGTCAAAAATATAAAATCCCCGACGCATACAGTCGGGGATTTCAGAATATCTTTTCTTTTTTTATTGCCGCGCAAGAAGGGAAAATGAAACCGAGAAAAAATCATCTATTACGTTATTCGCAAGATTATCGAAAAATTTATCGGAACCGAAACGAATATCCCATTTTGTCCGATCGATAAGCACCGTCCCGTCAACCCGCACCGCGCCATCTGATTCGTATAACAATACAGGAACGGAAATCTCATTTGTAATTCCTTTTATCGTCAACTTTCCCGTCGCGGTGTACGAATGCGCCTCGTTGTCCAAAGGGACAACGCGCTCAACCAAAAACACAGAGGTCGGAAATGCCTCAACGGAGAAAAAATCATCGGACTTCAGATGACGCTCAAGTCCCGATTCTCCCTTACCACTTCCCGTTGAGTGCGTCTTTATGGATGTCATATCAAAGACGATTTCCGCCGTCACATCTCCCTCCGATACGCGTATTGATCCCTCTTTTATCGCAAGAGTTCCCGTATCCACATAATCCTTAATCAAGGTTTTTTTTCCCTCCCATCCCACGCGACTCTCTGAAACGGATACCGCGTATACTCCATCTTTCACGGTAGTCCACGCTCCCGTTTCCGAGACGGGGGGATTATTTTCCACAACCAAAGGATTCTTCTCTTCGGTTTTTCCGACGAATCCTAACGCGACAAATGCCGCGACACAAAGAATCGCAAGCACGCCTATGCCATATAAAACTTTTTTGTTCATATTTTAAAACATCGCGATACAACGCAATATAATACGCAGTATAACAAAAAAGGACTCGGCAGAGAACCCATGCGTAGTCCCTATATAAAAATTCCGCGGAAAATCGCGGAATGAAATATAATATTTTTTCTCTTCGGAGGGAGTGCTGTAATACAATCTGTAAAGATTAATAATCCTCATGACAAACTCCCGTTCCTCCATGACGCGCGCTAAATCACTTATGTTTCTGAAAAGAATTTTAACCGTATCTTCAGAAATCTTCTTTCCCCGCATATCCGCATATAATGCGTTTATCTGGTGCATCTTCCATGCGTCCCATTTTTCCCGCACCATCACTCGTATTGCCGCGGTGTCGGCATCCCAATCTTCTCCAAATACGCGTGGGCGTTTCTCCTCGATGGAAGAGAAGGACATCACAAGCACGACAAGAATAAAGCAAAAAAATGCGATGAACGCGTATATTCGCGTTTTTACGGACATAGTTCCTCCTGTCAAACAATGCTATCCGCAACTATACCCCGCATCCGAGAAAAAATAAAGAAACGAGATTGTTTTGAATTGCAGAAATCTCATGTATAATCTAAAAATTATGGCACAAAAAATACCAAACCATGTCGCAATAATCATGGACGGCAATCGCCGATGGGCTAAAAAGAACAGCATCCCCTCTTATGAGGGCCATCGCGAAGGCGCGAAACGCATGAACGCAATCGCCGATGAGGCAAAAAAGAAAGGCGTTCCATATCTCACCGTCTGGGCGGCATCAATCGATAATCTTAAAAAAAGAACGCGCATTGAGGTAAATTTTCTTGTATCTCTCTTTGAACAGGAATTGGAAAAAATATTAGACGGAAAAACATTTGAAAAAAATGAAACACGTTTCCGCGTTATTGGAAAAGGCGCGGAAATAGTGAAAAGCAAAAAACTCTCCGCGCTTATAGAAGAAGCGGAAAAAAATACGCGGAAATTCAAAAAAAATAATTTCACAATACTTTTTGGATATGACGGAAAAAAAGAAATGCTTGACGCGATACGCGCGATACGCGAAGAAAAACAATTCTCATATTCATACGAATCAGTGAAGGCGAAGCTCTGGACAGCCGCCCTTCCTCCGGTTGATCTTGTCATACGCACCGGAGGCGAACCCCACTGGTCAGCGGGTTTTCTTATGTGGCACACCACTGACAGCCATTTCTATTTTACGGATACGCTGTGGCCAGACTTCGGAAAAAAAGAATTCAGTGACGCGCTCACTGAATTTGGAAAAAGAGAAAAACGTCTTGGAAAATAGATCAGAATACTTTCGTTCCAGAAAGCGCGAGATACTGATTCAGCACAAGAAATGATCCAAGTACAAGGAGAAGAAGCGCGCCATGAACGATAAGGCGAGGATGCTGGATGCGTATCTTTATAAATACGGTAAGCGCCAATGCGAGCGATATGAGCGTGATAAGAACCACGAACACGTAGGTAGCGGTGCCACGCGGGGTGAAAAGCATTCGCTCCCACAATGACGGACCGCGTGATGAGGCATCCGTGCTTTCTCCACGAACACTTCCGGAAAATTCTTTTTCATTTTCCACATCTTTCACCGCGACGAACGTCTCTGTGTTGCTGTTTTGTTGAATTCCCGAAACATCGGGCGTGATATCCGCAAGTACCCTATTTGCCCTTCGCTCAATGAGAGTATCAATATCCCTTCCGGACGGCGCGCCAAAAAACTGCACGACAAATACCGCATCCTTCCCCTGATACGTTCCTTTTGCAACGCCTATTCCCACCTCTGAAAAATCACCGCTTAATATGTTCTCTTTGTGTTTTTCCGAGTTCATCCACGCCGCAACCACATCTTCGGAATCGGCAAAATTTATCGCAAGATTTTCCCCAGCATATACAAAATCGTATCCAGCCTGATCAAACCAATACCACGGCTGAATATCCCCAGGGCTCACATGAGAAAAATATCCCCGAGAAGCCATATCTACCGCCTTAAGTCTTGCCGCCTGCGTCAGGATACCACTTGTGGAAAGTGGTCTCAGATTATTTTCAGTACGATACTGGTTTGTAATATCGGCAACTACCGTGGGAAGTATCGTGGAAAGAAATTTTGAATTGGGAAATACGAAAAACGCCTGAACGAAAAAAATAAGTTCGAGAAAAAGAATTCCCGAAAGAATAAGGACGGTCGATTCGAGACCGAATATTCTAGGCTTATATCCGTTTTCCTCATTCGGAATAAGGAGTTCTTTTATCCAATGGGTTCCGCGCATGTTCATTCTTATTATAGCAGATATATTATAATATAAAAAACATTAAAAATCAATATGTCCAGTTTTCTGCAAAAAAAACGCTCCCAATAAGGAAGCGTGTAATAGCTATCGAAGATATTTCTCCACGATAGAAAATGAACCTTTTCCATTCACATCCCGACAATCGATCGATGCCCTCGCTCCCACGGGAATTGTGAGGCTTGGCACATAATGTCCAAAATCGACGCCGTAGAGTATGGGAAAGTTAAATCCTTCGGTCGCGCTGAGAATAATGCGCCGCACAATAGACGCGTTCCGCACCGGCGGTATTGAGCCATCTCTCCGAATCGAGTACATCTTCGTGAATTTTCCGACAATAATACCGCGTATCGCGTCAAACACTCCCGCAATACGAAGGCACCACATGCAATGATCTATCGATTCGTCAGTGTCATCCACCTCCTCAAGGAAAAGAATGCTCCCCTCCCACTTCGGCTCATAGGGAGTGCCTATAAGCGAAAGAAGCACATTGAGGTTTCCGCCGATGAGCGTACCTTCCGCTATTCCGGGTTTCAATACGCTCCATTTCGTATATGACGGAAGCGGTCCCGTGCCTCCCTCCATAAGAGTTCGAGTAAGGGAATCAACGGTATACACGCACCCTCCGTTCATATATTTTCCCAATCCTTCAATGAGGGGTCCATGGAACGTCACAAGTCCGGTTTTTCTGTAAATCGCGTTCAGAAGCGTCGTGATATCGGAATATCCCACAAATACTTTCGGATTCTTCTTGATGAGATCCCAATCGATGTCGGGAAGAAGCTGTATCGCGGAATATCCTCCTGTAGTACAGAAAATACCTTTAATGCTCGGGTCGGAAAACATTTCATTGAAATCTGATACTCTCTCCTCGGGAGATCCCGCTTGATATCCATAACGTTTCCGTAACGCGTTTGCCCCTAAACGAACCGAGAGCCCCATAGATCTGAGAATTTCTATTCCGCGCCTGATGTCCGTGCGCGTAATGAGACTTGAGGGAGATATAATACCAACGCTATCTCCGGCTTTTAGCATTTTCGGTCTTACGACCCTTTCCATGTCTTTCCTCGCTTTATAGTGATATGTACTGACTTTAAAATAATTTTTTTTCGAGGACTTGTCAAAAAAAACGCCCCTTCCGGGGCGATGTTTCTGGGAACGTTACTCGAGATATTTATCCGTAAGAGAAAGGTACCCTATTCTCCCAGGCGCGGGACAATCAAGTTTTGCTTTCGCGCCCACGGGAATCGTGAGGCTTGGCACGTCATGCCCAAAATCGACGCCGTAGAGTATGGGAAAGTTAAATCCTTCGGTTGCCTTCACGATAACATCTTCGAGCACCGGAGGGTTCTCAAGTCCGGACCACTTGTCGTCATCTCCCTCGATTGAATATATATTTGTTACTTTTCCGATTACCATTCCATCAATTTTTTTAAACACTTTTGCAAGACGCAAACGCCAAAGATAATTGTCTATCCCTTCAATCGTCTCTTCCACTTCCTCCCAGAAAAGAATCTTGTCATCCCACTTCGGCTCATAGGGAGTGCCTATAAGCGAAAGAAGCACATTGAGGTTTCCGCCGATGAGCGTACCCTCTACCTTCCCCGGTTTCAGAACTTTCCATTCGGTATATGAGGGGAGTTTTCCCGTGTCGCCTTTTACAACTATGTCTTTTAGATTTCTTACGGTGTATTTTCCTCCTTTTGTCTCGGAATTTAATCCAAGTATCATAGGTCCGTGAAACGTCACCAATCCCGTCTTCTCATACATTGGATTCAAGAGAGTCGTGATATCGGAATATCCCACAAACACTTTCGGATTTTTCTTGATGAGATCCCAATCGATGTCGGGAAGAAGCTGTATCGCGGAATATCCTCCGCTTGTGCAGAAAATTGCTTTTACCTCATCATCGGCGAACATAGCGTGCAAATCAGAAAGACGATCCTCCCTCGTTCCTGCCTGATAGCTCGCGTGAACCTCAAGGGCCTTAGGCCCGAGTTTCGGCCTGAATCCAAGCGATTCGAGTATTTTCATTCCACGCGAAAGCTCCTGTTTTGAAACCACGGGAGTAGAGGGCGAAATGACGCCTACGATATCTCCTTTTTTGATTTTTGGGGGTCTTAAAATGTCCATATGAAGTGGGTTCATTATGCACGCAAAAAACGATACGTCAAACCCCGAATCTCAAAAATCCTCATTTTTAGCGGAAAACAGGGAATATTTCTCGAAAAACAGGGTTTTTCCTCCTCCTATTCAATAGCGTTTTTTTGACGCGGTCAAACTTGACAAAAGTCTTATAATTATATGAAAAGATAAACAAAAATCCCGCCTCAATGATTCCCGGCTGAATGCCATAAGTGGGTTTCCTCAGTCGGACTCAGGAAAACCTCTTTCAATAAAAATAGTGGTTCTCTCATTGTGCCGAACTATTATGGAATCCCTTTGAAAAATCATTTGATCCGGAATCTTTAAAAGCGGGATATCTCTATTATAGCACAAAAAAAGAGGGGGCGCTCCCCTCTTGTGGATAAATAAATATCGTATTTTATGGCTATTCCGAAATCGAATCGAGATTCACGTCGTAAAGCATTGCCTCATTGATAAGACGGTAAGAAAGGATGTCCTCATCTTTGAACCATATCTTTATTTCGCGTTCCGCCTCTTCCGGCTTATCCGAGCAGTGAATGAGATTTCTCACGGCACGATTATCAGCAACAGAAATATCATACGAATCAATCGTGAAATCACCTCTGATGGTGCCAACATCCGATGTGAGAGGCTCAGTGCTTCCCACAAGCTTTTTCACTATTCCCACGGCCTTATTTCCCTCAAACACCGCGATAATCACGGGTCCCGCAGTCATAAATTTTACGAGCGCGCGCACGATATCTTTTCCATATTCTATTGCTTCCTTTTCAATCGGAAGATTTGCCTTTATCCTGTCTCCCACCGTTCTCTCCCCTTTCTCCTTGAACCATGAGTCGTCTTTGTGATAATGCGTCCAGCACTGATCTTCCGTAGGTCTCACCATTTTAAGCGCAACCATTTTGAGTCCCGTCCGCTCAATGCGATGGATAATTTCTCCGATAAGTCCTCGTTGAACTCCATCGGGTTTGATAATGACAAATGACCGTTCTTTATGCAGCGTATGTGAATGTTGTTCCATAAATGCGTCCTTTTTTGTGTATTTACTTTTTATACATTATCCCTGTTTCTGTTTTTTGACAACCGCAATATGCAATTCCTTAAGTTGTTCGTCCGTCACGTCCGAAGGAGAATCCATCATAAGATCCCTTCCGTCGCCTGTCTTCGCAAAGGCGATAACCTCGCGGATATTCGGCTCGTTCTGCAAAATCGCCACCGCTCTGTCGAGTCCTGACGCGATACCTCCATGCGGAGGAACACCATATTCAAAAGCCTCGAGCATATGCCCGAATTTCGCCTGAATGTCTTCCTGCTTGTTCCCCATCACCTCGAACACTCTCGCGAGAAGCTCCGAATCGTGGATACGAATTGATCCGCCCGCAATCTCAAATCCGTTTAACGCGAGGTCATACTGCTCGGCAAGAATGTCCCCAGGGCTCTTCGCGAATTTTTCGTTAAAATCCGCGACGTGCGACACTTTTGGTTTTGTGAACGGATGGTGCACCGCGTCCCATCGTTTTTCCGTTTCCTTCCACTCGAATGCGGGGAAATCAACAATGAACGTAAATGCAAGTTCGTTCGGATCGTTTTTATCCTTTCGCAAATCAGGCTTGTCAGAATTATACTTCTCCATCGCGTCCTTATACGGAATGCGCGGAAACGGCACCTGCGTGATGTGTTTTTCCGGATAGAGATCCTTCATAATGCCAACGTACAAATCTTCGATGAGCGAGAGAATTTCTTCCTGCGTCGGGAAACTCATCTCAATATCAAGCTGAGTAAATTCGGGCTGGCGATCGCCCCGCGTATCCTCATCGCGGAAACAGCGTACGATCTGGAAATACCGCTCGATTCCCGCAACCATGAGAAGCTGCTTATACTGCTGAGGAGACTGCGGAAGCGCGTAGAATTTTCCCTCATACACCCTCGAGGGCACAAGATAATCCCGCGCGCCCTCCGGCGTTGATTTACTGATATAGGGAGTCTCTATCTCCGCGAAATCGCGGGCAGAAAGAAAGTCTCTTATATACTGGTTTATCTTCGCGCGCATTCTCATATTTTTCTGCATGCGGGGACGACGAAGGTCAAGATAGCGGTATTTCATGCGAATATCCTCCCCAATCTCCTTTCCGTCGCTCTGAATATCAAATGGAGGCGTTTTTGCCTGTGTAATGACCTCAAGTTCGGTCGCCGCAACTTCATGCGCGCCGCTCGGAATCTTCTCGTTTATCATTCCCTGAGGACGATTTCCGACGACACCTTTCACGCGTATCACCCATTCGGAGCGGAGCGTTTCGGCAATCTCCTTCACCTCCTTGTTATTAGGAAGAAATACTACCTGCGCGATGCCGGTCCGGTCACGCAGATCAATGAAGATGAGTTTTCCATGATCGCGTCGCACGTCAACCCAGCCCTTGAGCTCGACTTCCTTACCCTCATACTGACCAATGTCTTTAGTGAGAATTCTTTCCATGCAAAAAATATACCACAGAAAATAAGGTGGAGTAAATGAGGAAATAAGGCCGCCGCTCGTCTACCTGCGGATTCGGCTCCGAATAAAGTTTTGCCGTAACGTAAATACAGAGAGGATTCGCCTACAAGTTCCTCCTCGTCGTCACTCGTCGGACTCGCAGGCCGCCGCTCGTCTACCTGCGGCAGACAGGCCACGCATCCTGTTGGATGCGTATGGCTGCGCGCTTCGAATCCTCCCCGCAACACAAGCACTAAGGATTCGCCCTCGACTCGGAACGATTCCGTCGAATCGTTCCGGTCTGGGCACCGGCTCGTCTACCTGAGGATTCGGCTCCGAATAAAGTTTTGCCGTCGCAAAACTTTTTCTAGCCGCGGTCTCGCGGTGCGTGCTGCTGCACGCACATCGCTCCGACCTTCGAATCCTCCCCGCAACACAAGCAGTTATGTTGCTCTGCGCACAAACACAGAGATATCAAAAAACAGGAGTAATCCTGTTTTTTGATATTTTAGTGCGCAGGGGAGGATTCGAACCTCCGTAGCCGTAGAGGCGTTAGATTTACAGTCTAATGCAATTGACCGCTCTGCCACCTGCGCAATCACTAACTCAATTTATACACTTTATATTTATTATTTTCAATAGTAATTTCGTTTCTACATGTCACTTCCTTCCACGGAAGAATGAATTTTTCCCCTCGTTCCGTATATACAAAAAGAAGATCAAACGCATCTTTTGTATATTTTTTTGCGTAATGAAATGATTGATTTCCACCCGTGATTCTGAGTCCAACTCTACACTGACCCTTTGCTTTCTGTATACCCGCGTATTTTACCTGCACCCGATATATTTTTCCTTCCTTTTCAACAAGAAAATCATAATGTCTCTTGTCCCCTATAGGTAAGGATACCTCGTATCCATTTTTCAAGAAAAAATTTATTCCCTCTCCAACAGCAATATCTCCGCGTTCCTTTGTGTTCACAATTATAGTATAGCAGAGTATAATACTATTTTCTATAACTCTCGGTTCTAATATAGGATACAAAAACTCCGATATTTCTATCAGAGTTTTAATCCTCGTCGCTATCCTTCCCCTCTCCGTCTTTTTCGTCTTCATCTTTTCCATGCTCATTCTCTTCGGTAAATTGTCTCTTTTTTTGGGGTTCCTTTTTAAACTTGTTCAGCTGTTCATTTACAAGATTGTCGAGTCTCAGTATCCACACCTTTACCCTTCTTAGAAACTTTTCAAACATAATCGTGAGCCATTCGTCGATCTTTTCAAGATACACCGAAAGCGCGTCCCCTTTCATCTTTTCTTCCTTCGAGGCAATGTGCGCATCGTCAATGCGAGGAAGCATGCGCGTAAAAAGATATACAACCACGCCAAACGCGCACACAATCACAATCTCAAGAAGGAATTTCAGCATGGACATTGGTCCGTGGATTAAATTTCAAACCGAGCAAAACGCTCAATCTGTATATTTTCCCCAACTTTCGCAATCGTCTGATCTATAAGCCCCTTGATTGTCATTTTTTCATCCTTCACAAATGGCTGTTCGAGCACCTCTGCAACATCATGTGACTCTATCGCGGCAATCTGAAATCCGAGATTCTTAACGAGCTCCTGAAAAGGATCGGACTTTGCCACGAAATCGGTCTCGCATCGCACTTCGAGAAGCACTCCCACGCGATTATTGTGAATGTAGGAGTAAAGAAATCCCGCGCCAGTTTTCCTGTCTTTCTTTTTTTCGGCACGCGCCACGCCCGCGACACGGATATACTCAACGGCGGCGTTAAAATCCCCTTTTGCTTCCTCAAGCGCTCGCTTGCACTCCATCACTCCCGCGCCAGTTTCTTCACGCAATTTTACAATATCGGCGTTCATAGTGTTTTATTTTATAAATTACCTTTTATTACTTTCGCCTCGCGGGCATCATGAAACACGTATCCCCGCGGCAAAAGCGGCTTAATCGCTCCCTTAATCTGGTTCATTATCCATTCTACGCTCTGTCTGCTGTGATCGCTTGCGTATATGGGATTTGATATCTTTGAAGGATCGTCATTTGTGTCGAGTATCGCAACCACAGGAATACCAAGTATCTTTGCTTCCTTAATCGCGGTTGTGTGCGATTCGGCGTCAACTACAAAAAGTACATCCGGAACTTTTTTCATAGGAAGAAGTCCGAGAAAATTCTGCGAAAGCTTTCCTATCTCCTTATCAAATTCGCGCTGTTCCTTTTTTGTATATTTTAAGAGTTCTCCCTTCTCTTTCCTATCCCGAAGACTCTCAAAATGCGTAATACGTCCCTTAATTACGGAAAAATTTGTGAGTGTTCCTCCAAGCCACCGTCCTCCCACAAAAGGATACTTGAATTCATCGGCAAAACTTTTTACTACCGCCTTTGCCGCCGGTTTTGTCGCGACAAAAAGAATAAGCCCTCCTTTTGATATTTTTTCTCTCAGGAAATTGATTGCCGATTCAAGACTATCCCACGTCGCTGCCGGATTTAATATTTCTATTTCGTTGCGATTGCCGGTAATAAACGGCTTCATTTTCGGGTGTGTTTTCGACTTCTTGTGTCCTAACACAACACCATTCTGAACCATCTCTTTTACCAACTCTTCGCTGATTATTTTGTTTACCATACGCAAAAATGCTTCTCTATAGTACTCAAAAACAAAAAGAAAGTCAAAACGCAGGGCGCGCTACTCCCTCTTCTTTCCGTGAAATACTCTCCATTCGTGTATGCGTTTATGATTTCCGCTCAAAAGCTCCTCAGGAACCTTACACTTCTTTTTTCTCTTGTTTTTTATTATTTCAAACTCGGGAGGGCGAGTATATACCGGATATGATCCTTTCGTCTCCTCAAGTGACTCTTTTTTCCCAAGTACACCGGGGATGTGGCGTATCACCGCTTCGGCAACCACAAGCGCAGGGAGCTCTCCTCCTGAAAGCACAAAATCGCCTATCGATATTTCTTCATCGGCAATTACCTCAGCAACCCTCTCATCAATTCCCTCATAGCGTCCGCAGATAAAAACAAGTTCGTCATATTTTGAAAGCCTCCGCGCCACAGCCTGAGTGAAAATTTTTCCGCGCAATGAGAAAAGCACTACTCTCTTTTTCTTTCTGGCGCTTCCCTTTAGCGCGTGACGCACCGCTTTCCATATGGGTTCAATCTTCAATACCATTCCCGGACCGCCTCCATACGGCGTCCCGTCAACCGTATGATGGGGATCCTCCGTGAAATCACGAGGATTAATAGACCGAAAAGAAACAAGTTTTTTTTTCTGCGCGCGCTTTATTATTGATTCTCCAAGATATGATATAAATGCTTCGGGAAAAAGCGTTATGAATTGTATGCGCATATCAGTATTATTGTATCATGAAAAAAACAAAACCCTCCGCATAAATGCGGAGGGTTTTTCAAGAAAGACAAAGTTATTCTCCGTGAGAAATTCCGCGGGTTGATCCCTCTGGCTCCTCAATCTTGAGATTGACGCGAGCATTATTCTTAATGCCCACAATACGAAGAAGAGAGCGGATCGCCTTTGCCGTTGCGCCTTGGCGTCCAACCACCTGACCCATATCCTGCGGATTCACTCTGAGTGAAAGCAGAACCCCCATCTCATCAACTTTCCGATCAACTTTCACATCATCAGAATGATCAACGATGGACTTTACGAGAAATTCAAGAAATTCTTTATCGGGAACGTTTGACATACTTTCTTCTCTTTAAAAATGATTTTCATTCGACCTTTGTCTCTTCTTTTGCTTTAGTAAAAGCGTTATCCACGAATGAATACGCTATGCGGCACCCTCCTCCTTTTTCTTCTTCGCAACAGAATGCACTGGTATTTTCGGCGCGTTGATAATCCCCGCCTTCACGAGAAGATTATGTACGCTTGGTGTCGGCTGCGCGCCGTTCTTAATCCATTCGGTTACCTTCTCACCATCAATATGGTGGGTATCAGCATGAGGGTTCACCCATCCAAGATCAGCAACAAATCTTCCGTCAAGTTTTGAGCGCTTTTCAGCGACCACCACGCGATAGGTTTTCTGATGCTTCTTCCCAACAGGTTTTAGTTTTATAGCGAGCATATAAGGTTATTTCACAAGGTATGATATACGAAATAAGAGGGTGGGTCAACTCTGCGCCAAAATGCGAATATACCACACAATCAATTATGAAGCGGTGGTATCGCGTATTTCTTCAAATTTAAGAGAAAGTATTTTCGAAACGCCATCATCGGCCATCGTCACTCCATAAAGCGCGTCTGCGGCCTCCATTGTGGCGCGGTTATGAGTCACGATGATAAATTGTGTTTTCGTTGAAAATTCCTTTACAAGATCGGCAAATCTGCGCGCATTCGATTCATCAAGAGGAGCATCCACCTCATCAAGTACAAGAAACGGGGGCGGACTCACCGCGATGAGCGCAAAAAGCGCCGCGATTGATACAAGACTCTTTTCTCCCCCCGAAAGCATATCGAGATTTGTGATTCTCTTTTTCGGAAGGCTGAGTTCTATCTCAACGCCCCCCACCGTATCGTCTTCCTCTTCCGTGACATCATGCGCGACTGCCGATTCTTCTGAGGGAATATCCTCTCCTTCTTTTATTATTTTCTTCTTCCTTTCTATCTTCATTCGCGCCTTCCCACCACCGAACATAAGGCGGAAATATTTGTTAAATTCATCATTAATAAGACGGAACGCATCCTTAAAATCATTACCAATACGCACCTCGAGATCCGTAATAAGCTTTCTCAAATCCGCGATCGCCATTTCGAGATCGGCAAGTTCTTTACTTAGAAATTCATACCGTATTTCGCTCTCGTTTGCTTCTCTCACGAGATTTTCATCTATTTCTCCTATTGCCGCGAGTTCTCCACGGAGGCGGAATATACGCCGTTCGATTCCCTGCATATCAACCTCTCCATCCTCGACGCGCGGAAGAACACGAAGCTCGTCAATGATTCTTCCCGCACCAATCCAATCTTTCTCAAGTTCTTCTTTTCGTATTGCAATACGTTCACGAGCAAACGAATGTTCCTGTACTTCCCGATCGATCTTTCGTATTTCATTTTTCTTTTCCTCGAGCTCTTCTATGAGTTTTCTGAATTCCTTATTCGCTTCGTCTTGCGTACGCGCAATATTTTCCTCTTCATCACGAAGATTTTTTATTTCGATATCAATTGCGGCAGCTTCCGCGTCCTTCCGCTTTTTCTCATTTTCAAACGCTATCGGTTCTGTATTGGTTTTTTTTGCAAAAAACTTTGAAAGTTTTTCTGACCACGCGCGAATAGCTCCCTTTATTTTTTCTATATCTGACCATGAGAGGGCGTGATCAAATTCATCTTTCAGCGCTCCCGCAACCTCGTACAGCGCGGTCATGTCGATATTCGATTGCGCCGCGCTTTTTCCTTCGAATTCGATTTTCACCTCAAGCTTGGCGATTTCCGCTCCGAGTAATGTTTTTTTTCTGAAAAGCTCGGTGATCCTGTCACGCACCTCACGAGATCGGTCGGCACGCTCCGCAACGGCTCCCGTCTCTTTTATTTTTTCTTCAAGCGCCGCGATATCTTTTTCCACCCTACCCTTCTTCGTTACAAGACTCTCAGAGGGGTTCTGAAGTAATGAAAATTCTTTTTGTAATTCATGATAGCGATATGAAAAGAACTTGTTTTCTGAATCCCTGAGTTCTGTTTCTATCTCACTTCTCCTGTCCCACCGATGTTTTTGCCTTCGTAGTAATCGAAGATGCGGGAGCAATTCCTCGAGCATCGCCTGAACCTTATCCATATTCGTCCTGCTTGTATCGAGTCTTCGTTCCGCCTGAGCCTTTTTTATCCTAAATTCCTTAAGCCCAAGAACCTCCTCAATCATCATTCTCCTATCATCAGGAGAACTCTGAACAAACACGTCACTTTGCCCCTGCCCTATCATCGTAAGGCCACGCGCACCGAGTTTCGCGCGCGCAAGCATGGGAATAAGATCTTTAAGACGTAGTTCGTCTCCGTTTATAAAAAATTGAGATACTCCCGATCGATCCACTCTTCGTTCAAGCACCACTTCATTTGCTTCAATGGCAAAAGTCCTGTCACTGTTATCAAAAATAAGCCCCACTTTCGCGACGCCGACCGCGGCGCGCTTTGGCGTTCCCGCGAAAATAAGATTCTCAAGCGTCGCGCCACGGAGCTGTTTCGCTTCACGTTCTCCAAGAACCCATCGGAGCGCGTCAATCACGTTCGATTTTCCGGATCCATTTGGACCAACAATCGAAACTACCCGAGAAGGAAAATCAAGAACGGTTTTTCCCGCAAATGATTTGAATCCATGAAGTTCGAGCCCTTTTAAAAAAGCCATATATTTTATTTCTCGAGCATTTCAAGAGCAGCGCGCGCCGCACTGCTTTCCGCTTCCTGCTTTGAGGTACCCTCTCCCTGCGTGACACATCGATCGCCAAAGAATACCCCCACGATAAAATTTTTACGGTGATCGGGGCCCGATTCGGAAAGTACGCGATAGGTAGGCGTCAACCTTTCTTTTTCTTGCACAATTTCCTGAAGATAACTTTTTGGATCCTTGTATGATTTTGACTCAAGAATCGTTCCAAGATGCGAAACGAGCGTGCGTTCCACGAACTCCGCGGCAGCGCTATATTTTCCGTCAAGATAAATCGCCCCTATAAGCGCCTCAAACGCGTTCGCGAGAATCACGTCGCGAGCCTTTCCGACGTCGCGTGATTCTCCGCGCGAAAGAAAAAGAGACTGATCAAGAAGAATCTCTCGCGCAACTTTTGCCATCATCTGATAATTTACGAGCGCCGCGCGAAAACTGGTAAGTTCTCCCTCCTGACTCATCGGATATTTTTGATAAAGATATTCGGTCACAATGAGTTCAATAACCGCGTCACCCAAATATTCGAGCCTCTCATTATGAGGCACGGTCCACTCCTGATGCTCGTTCAAAAACGAGCGGTGCGTGAGCGCCTCTCTGAGAATATCCTTATCCGAGAAGGAAAACCCTATCCTCTTTTCAATACCTCCAAATTCATCCGCCACAATTATGATGCTTCTTCCTTTTTCGGCTCCTTCGGCTCGACCATTTCTTTATATACGCTTCCCAACACTCCGTTTATAAAACGTGATGAATTTTGCCCTCCGTAATTTTTTGCTAATTCTATCGCTTCGTTGATCGCTACCTTGGAAGGTACTTCATTTTTATCCGCGTAGAGAAGCTCAAAAAGACCGACACGCAATATGTTCCGGTCTATGATCGCCACCTGCTCAATAGGCCACTCGGGAGCATATTTCGAGATCACCTGATCAATCTCTTTCATATGTTCCACTACTCCTTTTATTATCTTCCACGCGAATTCGGGCTCATCAATGCCGGGACCGAATTCATGGAGATTCCTGTCTACTACTTTTATGAGATCTGTTTTTTTATTATAAAAATCCCACTCATACAGGGATTGGAGAATAATTGTTCTTGCGAGATGTCGTGTTGCCATACGGAATTAATTTTTCCGCGCTATGATCCGCTCTTTTCGGACTTCTTTGTTGCGATCTTTTTCTTGCTTGTCATCTTTCCACACTGCGCGCACATGCGATGCGGCAACGCGGGACTCTTGCAATTCGCGCACGCCACAATACCCTTCTTTTTCAACGCAAGCTGTGACCGCCTCCGTCCTACCTTCGATTTCGAATGATGTTTAACTGGAACGCCACCCATAAATGACTTTTGATATTTTTATCTCTTACGACGATTCTTATCCTATTTTAGGAAAATTTCTGATAAAGGTCAAACGATGCATCGGAGAGGGTCCATGTCTTCTGAGCGCGAGAATATGGTCCCTTGTTCCGTATCCTTTATTCTTTTCAAAGCGATAATGGGGATATTTTGCTCCAATCTTTTTCATATATGCGTCTCGAGACACTTTTGCGACTATCGAAGCAATGCTTATAAGCGGAATGCGCTCGTCTCCCCGCACATATGATCGAAAACGCGTCTTACACGAAAGAATTCCGGAAATATCCGGACGAATTCCCTCATCGGAGGCTATAGAAAGATGCGTATACGCGTAAGGAAACATATTGAGCGCCTTTTTGATCGCCTTTTCCGCCGCGACATTTACTGCTTTTGATATATTGATCGCGTCAATGGTCTTCGGAGTGGCGCGCGCGGACGCATAAAAGAGAATTTTTTCATCCTTCATAGATCTAATAAATTTCTCCCAATGTTCCCGCTGTAGCTCTGAAAGCTTCTTCGAATCTTTGAGAGAAGTTGGCTCGCGCCGTATCCTCTTCATTAACGTACTCATCGCCGTTTCGGGTACGAGCACGGCACACACCTCGGCAGGACCCGCAAGCGGACCCCTCCCCACCTCATCAATTCCCATATAAAGGTGTTTTCCTCTCATATAGTGAATAATATCACGAAAAACCCTCGGCACGCGTAGAACGGGAATTACACCCCAAAACACAACGCAAGTAAATATTGTGCTCATCGTAAAAAATTCATACACTAATGGTATCGAGCATGGGAAAATAATTATGGACATAAAGAAATCACAATTTACCCATCTTCATGTCCATTCCCACTACTCTCTCCTTGATGGACTCGCCAAACCCGATGAACTTGTTTCGCGCGCGAAAGAACTTGGCATGACCGCAATCGCGCTCACCGATCACGGGAATATGTACGGCGCGATA
Organism: Minisyncoccota bacterium; assembly: GCA_020059585.1. Lineage (GTDB taxonomy): Bacteria > Patescibacteriota > Minisyncoccia > UBA6257 > GWB1-50-10 > GWA2-45-9. The sequence goes on along the minus strand of JAGVBU010000004.1, from coordinate 64,564 downwards.
GAGTTTTACAAAAAAGCAAAAAAGGCGGGAATCAAACCGATTCTCGGAGTTGAAGCGTACGTAGCGCCAAACGGACTCGAGAACAAAAGACCCAAAGTCGACGAAACGCGCTATCATCTGGTGCTTCTTGTTAAAAACAATACAGGATGGAAAAATCTCCTTAAGCTCGTTACTCATTCTTATCTCGAAGGGTTCTATTATAAACCCCGAATCGATAAACCTCTTCTCGAAAAATATCACGAAGGACTCGTGTGCCTTTCCGGATGTTTCTCTGGAGAAATAGCAAAACTCCTTTCGCATGGAAGACACGACGAAGCGGAGCAAGTTGCGCGATGGTACCATTCTTTATTCGGATCCGATTTCTATCTTGAGATACAACCTCACACTCCCGAATTGAATCCGCTTATTATCGCTCTCTCGAAAAAAATTGGCGTGCCTCTCGTCGCAACGCAGGATATACACTACGTACACAAGGAAGATCAAACCGCGCACGAGATTCTTCTTGCGGTACAGACAAACAGCAAGCTTGATGACGAGGACCGCCTAAGTCTGAAAAAATTTGATATTTCACTCCTCTCGGGAGAAGAGATGATCTCCATATTCAGAGATACGCCTGAGGCAATCGCGGCAACGCAAGAAATCACGGAAAAATGTTCGCTTGAGATAGAATTGGGAAAAACAAAACTCCCCTCATTCCCCCTTCCCGAGGGAGAATCATCATCGTTTGAATACCTGAAAAAACTTGTCGCGGAACGAACAAAAGACCGTTATCCCAACCCGAATGACGTCGTCAATGAACGCATCCTTAGTGAAATTTCCGTCATCGAAAAGACGGGATTTGCCGACTATTTCCTTATTGTTCAGGATTATATTAATTGGGCGAAAACGCACGGCATTGTCGTGGGGCCGGGACGCGGTTCTGCCGCGGGAAGCATCGTGTCATATATACTCGGTATCACAAACATTGATCCACTCGCATATGATCTCCTTTTTGAACGCTTCTTAAACCCCGATCGCATTCAGGTCCCCGATATTGATGTTGATTTTACGGATACGCGGCGCGACGAGGTACTCTCGTACGTACGTGAAAAATACGGTGCCGACCACGTCGCGCAAATTATCACATTTGGAACAATGCTTTCCCGCGCCGCGATACGTGACGCGGGGCGCGCGATGGGGCTCTCATATGGGTTCTGCGATCAAATCGCGAAGCTTATTCCATTCACCGCTCCCGCGACTCCCCTTAAAAAAGCGCTTGAAACCGTACCTGAACTCAAACACCTTTACGATACCACCGCGGACGCCCAAAGACTCATTAACGCGGCAATACGTCTCGAAGGAACCGTCCGGCACGCATCAGTGCACGCATGCGGCGTGGTGGTTTCCGCGCATCCCCTTACTGAATATCTTCCGCTTCAGAAGGCGCCTCAGGGAGAAAATACCGTCATTACTCAATTCGAAATGCACGCCGTTGAAGATCTTGGACTCCTTAAGATGGATTTTCTGGGACTCAAGAACCTTACTATTATTGAAAAAACACTGAAGCTTATAAAAAATAATCACGGTATTTCGATCGATATCGATCGCATTCCACTCGATGACAAAAAAACATTCGAACTTCTGCAACATGGAGAAACCACGGGAGTCTTTCAACTTGAGTCTTCTGGAATGCGCCGATATCTCAAGGAACTGAAACCGTCGGAACTCGAGGACATCATCGCGATGGTTTCTCTCTATCGTCCCGGACCCATGGAACTTATTCCTTCCTATATCGCGCGAAAGTTTGGAAAAGAAGAAGTGACGTATTTGCATCCTCTTCTTGAGCCGATACTCAAAAAAACATACGGTGTTGGTATCTATCAGGAACAAATGATGCGCATCGCGCGCGATCTCGCGGGATATTCGCTCGCGGAAGCGGATACGCTTCGAAAAGCAATAGGGAAAAAAATAAAAGAACTTCTCGATGAACAACGGGAAAAATTGATTGCGGGCATGATAAAAAACGGAATAGACAAAAAGAGCGCCGAAGAAATCTGGGACCTCTTTCCCCCATTCGCCCGCTACGGATTTAACCGCAGCCACGCGGCATGTTACGCGATGATAAGCTATCAGACCGCGTATCTTAAATCGCGCTATCCGGTGGAATTTATGACGAGCCTTCTCAATATTTCAGGTACCGAAGTGGAACGAGTGAATTTTCTCGTAAATGAGGCGAGAAGACTTGGCATTAAAGTACTTCCGCCCGACATAAACCAAAGCTTCCAGGATTTCACCGCAGACGGAGGCAATATACGATTCGGACTTCTTGCCGTGAAAAATGTCGGGGCAAATATTGTGAATTTTATCATAGAAGAACGAGGACGAAGCGGAGAATTCGCGAACCTTACCGATTTTCTTTCGAGAATGAAGCATCGCGATATGAATAAAAAATCCCTCGAAAGTCTTATAAAAAGCGGATCATTCGATTCTATGGGACTTGAGCGCGGACAAGCGCTTGAAAACATAGAAGAACTTCTTAAATTTAATCAGGCCGCGAAAAAAATGGCATCATCAAATCAATCGAGTTTATTTGGAAGCGGATCAGCAACGCTCGCATCCCTCCGCATGCGTCCCGCAAAACCAGCATCAAAGAATGCGACGCTTGGATGGGAAAAAGAACTTCTCGGATTTTATCTTACCGATCATCCTTTCAGCGCGTATAGCGGAAAATTTGGTAGTTCAGTGAAGACAATTCGTGAAATACAGAATACACCCCATAGCGCGGACACGATAGGATCGAGGACAAAAACAGCGGGCGTCGTTTCAAATGTCCATAAAATACTTACAAAAAAAGGAGATCCCATGCTTTTTGTGCTTATTGAGGACACTACAAGCGCTATAGAACTCCTTGTGTTTCCTCGCGTACTCGAAAAAACGCAGACGCTCTGGGAAGAGGGACGTGTCGTACTCGCAAGCGGACGCACTTCGTGGAAGGGAGGTGATCCGAAATTTATCTGCGACGACGTGAAAAGAGTTTAGAAAAATCATGGTTCAAAAAATGTATGAATTTGCTCGTTCTCATGTTGTGGCGCTTATAGTGCTCACGCTCTTTGTCGCGGGAATCGCGGTCTACGCGCACTCCTTCGGCAATGGAATGTTTTGGGATGACTACGACGGCATACTGCATAACGAATATGTCCGCAATTTCCACATAGAAAAGTTCTTTTCTGAAAATCTCATTGCGGGAGCAGGTCTTGAAAGCAACTACTGGCGCCCCTTGCTCCTCATCATCTATTCCACCCAATGGAAACTGTGGGAAGCGTGGACACCGGGATTCCATTTTACGAACTTTTTCATCCACTTCATAAATGCGCTTCTTGTTTTTTTTCTTTTGAAACGGACGGTAAATATACGAACATGGCTTATTTTTCTCGTATCGCTTGTGTTCCTCGTGCATCCGCTCCAAACGGAGGCAGTGACCTATGTATCCGGACTCGGTGATCCTGTGTCCTTTTTCTTCATTCTTATCGGTATATACGCGTACCATGAGTATAGGGAGAAAAATAACAAAAGACTTCTTTTCTTCTTTTTGGCGCTCATATCCTTCCTTCTTGCCCTTCTCTCAAAAGAACGGTCCGTTATTTTTCCCGCCTTTCTTCTTCTTGTTGAATTCTGGCATTCCATAAAAAAAGAGAGGAGCGCGGAATATCAAATACAAGAATCAGTTCTCTCCCTTCTTCCCTTCTTTCTCATCGCGGGAATATATCTCTTTCTCCGCGGTACCGTACTTAATTTTGAAAATACGTTCAATATCTATAATTTGGAGAATTACTACACCACACACATTCTCGCGCGAGTATTCACATTTTTCTCCGTCATCCCCGAATATCTCTCTCTTCTTATATTTCCAAAAACACTCTTTATGGAACGAACGGAAAATGTCGCGGTGGTCGCATCACTATTTCACGTAAAGACGCTTATAGGAATGTGCGTCACGCTCATTGCGTCATTTTTTGCAGCCATACGCTTTAAAAAGAAACCCGAGTATTCTTTCGCGCTTCTTTTCTTTGCAATCGCGATCTTCCCCGCATCAGGAATATTCGTTCCCGTTGCCGGCATTATATTTGAACATTATATGTATGCGCCCATCGTCGGATTCTTTTTGTTTTTTGCCGCGGGAATAGATGAACTATGGAATCTGAAAAAAACGGCACAATGGATGAAAATTGTGGGAATTATTCTTCTTAGCGCATGGATTATCGCGATTGGAATAAGAACCGTAATAAGGAATACGGACTGGAAAGACGCGATCACTTTCTACGAACAAACCTTGCGTCACGCGCCAAAAAGTCTTCGTGTGTGGAACAATCTCGGCATGGCATACGCGGAAAACGGTTCTTATAAAGACGCGCTCTACGCATACGGACGCGCGATCGCGCTTGATCCTGAGAATCCGATTCCATACCATAATTCGGGGAATGTATATGAAGAGCTACGCGACAGAGAGCGCGCCGAAGAATATTGGAGAATGGCACTCAACGCCGACCCCTATTTTATTCCTTCACTCGTAAAAATCTCCCCCACGCCATAAATCTCCCATTTTCTCTTTTTTCCTGATACAATCTTCTTATATGCAGAAAAGAAACGAAGAAGAGCTTATAATCCACAAGGTTCGCCATTCACTTTCCCATCTTCTCGCGACGGCAATTTTGGAAAAGCGCCCAAATACCCTCCTCGGCATAGGTCCTGTTATTGAGCATGGATTCTATTATGATTTCGATTTTTCTTCGCCTATTTCCGAAACGGAACTTGAAGCGCTTGAAAAAAGAGTGCGCGAACTCGCGCAAGAAGGTCTTTCCTTTTCAAAAAAGAGCATCACCTACCCGCAGGCGAAAAAGCTTTTTGCTAAAAACCGATATAAACTCGAACTTATTGAAGAGCTCAAGAAGAAAAAATCCCCCATCTCCATATACGAAACCGCGCGCGGTACCGGAAAAAAGAGAGAGGTGGTTTTCGTCGATTTATGTTCCGGACCCCACGTGAAAAACACAAAAGAGATTCCCGCGGACGGATTCGCGCTCACGCATCTTGCGGGAGCATACTGGCGGGGAGATGAGAAAAATAAGATGCTTACCAGAATCTACGGACTCTCATTCAAGGGAAAAAAAGAGCTTAACGAATATCGTGAAATGCTCAAAGAAGCGGAGAAACGCGATCATCGAAAACTCGGAAAAGAACTAGATCTTTTTCATATCGATGAAACCGTTGGACTCGGACTTCCGCTTTGGCATCCGAAAGGAGCGATTCTTTGGAGAGTTATAGAGGATTTCTGGTATGAAGAACACATAAAGAACGGATATGAGCTGGTGAGAACGCCTCATATAGGAAACAGGGCGTTGTGGGAAATCTCCGGACATTGGGGGTTTTACAACAAATCAATGTATCCACCGATAGAGGTTGGACAAACCCTCGAAGAACGCCAAAAACAGGAGAAAGCCGATCACTCGGAGGAATATCTTCTCAAGCCGATGAACTGCCCTTTTCACGTGCAGATATACAAGAATTCGATACGATCATATCGCGATCTCGCGTACCGATGGGCGGAATGCGGAACGGTATATCGTTTTGAAAAAAAAGGAGAACTCTCGGGACTCACAAGAGTCAGAGGATTCACGCAGGACGATGCGCATATTATATGCAGAAAAGATCAGGTTGAAGATGAGCTAAAAAAAGTCATAGATTTTATTCTTTTTATTTATCATTCATTCGGATTTTCCACGGACACGGTAAAAGTATATCTCTCTCTCCGCGATCCGAAAAACAAAAAGAAATACGCGGGAAACGATGAAGGATGGAAATTCACTGAAAATATCCTGAGAAAAGTAGCCAAGGAAAAAAAGCTTGATTTCAAAGAAGAGATAGGAGAAGCGGCTTTCTACGGTCCAAAACTAGATTTCAAAGTGAAGGACGCGCTCGGACGGGAATGGCAATGTTCCACGCTCCAATTCGACTTTAATCTTCCCGCGCGATTCGATATGTCTTTTGTAAATGACAAGGGAAAAAATGAGCAACCGTTTATGCTTCACAGGGCGCTTTTTGGCTCTTATGAGCGCTTCATAGGTCTTCTTATCGAGCATTACGCGGGAGCATTCCCCGTGTGGCTTTCTCCTATTCAGGTATCAATTCTTCCCGTGAGTGAAAAATTTATGTCATACGCGGAAAAGGTGAAAAAAAACCTTACAGAACGCGGAATACGAACGTCTCTCGGAGAGGCAAATGAGACACTTGGAAAACGCATTCGAGAAAATGAACTTATGAAGATGCCGTATATTCTCGTCGTGGGAGAAAAAGAGGAATCCTCAGAAACGGTGAACGTAAGAACTCGAGGAAGAAAAGACACGGAAACAAAGGCTCTACGCGAATTTTCCGAAGAACTGTTCGAAAAAATACGCGAAAAAAAATAACCCTGATACATCAGGGTTATTTCCTATTTACGAATGATACATCAAGTCATCGATATCGGTCCCCGAAAGGATCCTTTTTCTGCGCCTGAACAAAAACACGAATACTCCGAATCCGAACGCCGCAGAAAGCATTTTTTTATATTCCATAAAGAATCCTCCTCGATTAAAAATAATCCTCCAGATAGTTTGTCTGAAGGAAGATTAAAAAAAATAAAATAGAGTAAAGCGCCGTCAAGTGAATCCCGTAAAAAAGTGTCCTGTGTGCCTTCCGCATTTTCTTTTACGGGAAACGCATCGCCTTACGCGCGTGCCCTTGTCTTTTCCAAGGAAACGGAGCAATGGAGAACATATGATGATTCTCATGCAGTCCCCTTTTGTTTTGAACAGTTGCTGATGTAGAGTATATGAATAATATGAAAATATGTCAATAAAACCCGTGGTGATAGCGATTGTGGGACCGACCGCAACCGGAAAATCGGATTGCGCGGTTTCGATCGCGAAATTCATAGAAAAGAACGGGAAAAAGATGGGTGTTGCCGGCGCGGAAATAATTTCCGCGGATTCCCGGCAGGTATATAAAAAGATGGATATAGGCACCGGAAAAATCACGAAGCGCGAGATGCGCGGGATTCCCCACCATCTTCTCGATGTGATTTCACCGAAAAAAAATATATATAGTGTCGCCGATTATCAGAAAAAGGCGAAACGCGCCGCGGAAACAATATTTCGAAAGAATAAAATCGCTATCGTATGCGGGGGAACCGGATTTTACATTGACGCGCTTGTGGATGGGCTTCTAATCCCGAACGTCCCGCCAAATCCCACGTTAAGAAAAAATCTTTCAACGAAATCATTAGATGATCTCTATGCGATACTTATAAAAAAAGATCCCGCGCGCGCTCGGTCGATAGACAAAAAAAATCCAGTCAGACTCATACGAGCGATAGAAATTGCGTCCGCGCTCGGTATGGTGCCTCCTCTAAGAAAAAATCCTCTTGATGCGGATGTAATTTTCGTGGGTATTTATCCCGGAAACAAGATACTTCGCGAAAGAATACACGCGAGACTCTTAAAAAGAATTCAAGCGGGAATGATTCGCGAAATTGAAACGTTGAAAAAATCAGGGGTATCATGGAAAAAATTTGAGGCGCTTGGTCTTGAATATAGATACATCGCGCGATATCTCAGAGGACGGATGGAAAAAACACGCGCATTGGACGCGCTTGAGAGAGAAATCTTCGCGTACGCGAAACGACAGATGACGTGGTTTAAAAGAAATAAAAACATCTTATGGGCGCAAAATGGAAAAGATGCTGAAAGAATCGTCGTGGAGAAACTTCTGCGTATATGCAAAGAACGCCGTTCTTAGGAGAGTTCTTTTTCAAAAAGGTTTCTTAATCTTTCGGGATCCGCCTGACCTCTCATTCTCGCCATCGCCTGACCTACGAGGAACTGGAGTGAGGCGGGTTTTCCTTTTTTATAGTCCGAAACGGCTTTTTCGTTTTTTTCTATTATTTCGACAATGACAGGAAGGAGCGCGTTGTCATCACTCACAAATTTCATCCCCTCGGAGGAGATAATTTCCTCAGGACCATCTCCCGAAACGTGCATTTTAAAAAGAATGTCTTTTGCCATTCTACTCGATAATTCCCCTTTCTGGATAAGCGCAATAAGACGCGCAAAATGTTCCGGAGAAATGTTCGTATCACCTATGTTCTTTCCTTCCGACTTAAGAATTCCCTTCATATCACTCACAAGATAGTTGAGCATGAGACTGAAATTCGGTTCAGAGTTCATCTTCAAAAGCTCTGATACGGCGGATTCAAAATAATCCGCGAGATCCCTCTCGTCAACGAGATCGTCTGCTTGTGAAGAGAGAATTCCGAATTCTCGCATAAAACGCTCCCGTTTTGCCTGAGGTAATTCGGGAATGCTTCTTTTTATTTCGTTGATATATTCTTCGGAAAAGGACATAGGCGGAAGATCAGGCTCGGGAAAATAACGATAATCATGAGCCGATTCCTTTGATCGCTGGCTTACCGTGATTCCCCGCACGTCGTCCCATCCTCTCGTTTCCTGAGTTATCACGCCGCCACGCTCAAGAATTTCCCCTTGACGATCCATCTCATAACGGACCGCGTCCGCGGCGGCCTTGAACGAATTTATGTTTTTAACCTCTACTTTTGTTCCAAATTCCTCCGCATCCTCTTTCATGAGTGAAATATTGACCTCAATACGCATTTGTCCCTTTTCCATATCCGCATCAGAAATACCAAGATACCTGAGAATTCTCTGGAGCTCTCTCGCAAAACTCATTGTCTCTTCTCCGCTTTTGATATCAGGTTCGGTAACGAGTTCCATAAGAGGAACTCCCGCGCGATTAAAATCCACGAATGTGGTCGGTTTATGAGGCGTGTATCCGGGAATATCATGAAGAAGTTTGCCCGTATCTTCTTCGAGGTGAACCCTCTTCACGCGCACTCCCGCGAGAATCCCCCCCTCAACAAGCGGGTGATCATATTGTGAAATCTGATATCCTTTGGGAAGATCGGGATAAAAATAACTCTTCCTGTCGAAATGCGATTCATGCGCAATGGTCGCGTTTATCGCGCATCCGAGCATAATTACCCGCCGCACCGCCTCCTGATTTATTACAGGGAGAGTTCCTGGATGCCCAAGACACACGGGACACGTATTTTCGTTCGGTTTTTTTTCGAACGGGTCATTCGGACACATACAAAACATCTTGCTTTTTGTGCCAAGTTCCACGTGTATTTCAAGTCCTATTATGGGAATGTAATTCATCGTTTTTTATCATACACCAGAATCCTTATAAAGATAAAGAATCCTTATATTAAAATCCCGCTGATGAGGCGGGATTGTTATTAAATACCCATGTGGGAGATTATTTCTTTGAATACTCCATCTTCGTCATTTTCTCCGTCGACGACAATCACGGGGTCTCTTGGCGGATCCTGAATTGCGTACTGTGTATTCATAAAAGCATTTGCCTCTTCGTACGCGAGAGCAGTCCTGACAAGACCATCGAGCTTCTGCTCAAACTGATCCTTCACCTTTCCGTCTTTCTGAAGGCGGTCCATTGCCGTTCTAGGATCTATTTTGATGAAAAAATCATAATCAGGAAGGAGATATTCCTTTCCTATCGCATGGAGATGCCATTTATATACCTCTTCTATCGTGACGCCTCCAAATGCTTTTCCAAACGCCATCGTGCTCCGATCATAACGATCCTGAACAACCCATATCCCTTTTTTCAGAGCAGGAATGATATTTTCTCTTAAATCGAGATGTCTATCGGCAACATAGAGCGCCTGAAGCTCTCTATTCGTCAACTTCTCAGAGTTATTCACCTTCACCATGGCGTTGTTCAAAAGACCGGCGAATTCCTTCACTACGTCGTTTCTTTCGACCCCCTTGAGAAACACGCCAGATACCCCAAGCGCAACGATATATCCGAGCATTTCAGGAACAAAGGAGTTCCGTATGAACGATTCTTCAATACGCTGTTTTTCAATCAGTTTCCGTATGATTATTCCGATCTTACTGCTTGAGGTTGGTTCCGCGTATACCATCGCGGGAATCCCCTTGGATACGAGGTGGGTTTTTATTTTTTTCGCTTGCACCCCCTTGCCACCGCAGGTAAGGCTTTCAAGAAGAATGAATTTTCCTTTTTTCATGTGATATCCTCTCTTGTAAATTTTATCTTCATTCATTCTCCCACATACAATGATTTTTCGTCAAACAAAAACCCAGCCATTCCGTAGAATGGCTGGGTACCCTGTTCCCGTTGCTCTTTCCCAAAATACGTTAATCGACTATCTCGATTCCCATATTTCGCGCGCTCCCTTCGATGATTTTCATTCCCGCATCAACATCGCGAGCATTCAGGTCAATCATCTTTTTCTCGGCAATCTCACGAAGCTGTGCTTTTGTCACCTTTCCCACCTTCTGCTTATGAGGCACCGGCGATCCCTTTGGGACTCCGGCATATTTCTTCAAAAGCGCTGAAGACGGAGATGTTTTGAGCTTGAAGTCGAAGGTTCGGTCATCGTAGATCGTAATCTCCGCGGGGACCACATCACCCATCATATCTTTCGTCGCCTCATTAAACTGCTGGCAGAACTGCTGGATATTCACTCCGTGCTGCCCCAACGCCGGTCCAATAGGCGGCGCGGGATTCGCCTTTCCCGCCTCAATCTGAAGTTTTAATACTGTTTTAATTGGTTTTGCCATAACGGAATGATACTACCTTAAACTTTCTTTACTTGCAATGAGTCTATCTCTACGACGGTATCTCTGTTGAAAATAGATACAAGCACTTTTAATTTTCCACGCTCATCGTCCACCTCAGAAACCTTCCCCTCGTATTCCTTGAAAGGTCCGTCGATTATTTTCACAAGATCATCTTTCTTAAAATCGACATTGAATTTTGGATCTTTCGGTCCCATACGCTCCATAAGTTCCTTTATTTCCTCGGTTGAAAGTGGCGTCGGTGTCGTTGAATCCGCTCCCACAAATCCCGTAACACGAGGAGTGTTCCGCACCACAGACCACGAATCATGGTTCATAACCATATCCACAAGGACATATCCTGGATATATCTTTTCTTCTTGCGTTGTACGTTTTCCGTTCTTCACTTTTATTTTCACTTCCTTTGGAACTACCACGTCGAATATTTTGTCACCCATAAGAAGCGATTCAACGCGCTGTTTCAGATATCGCGCCACCGCATCTTCGTATCCAGAATAAGTGTGCACCGCATACCATTTTCTTTCTCCGCCATGTTCTTCATTATGAAGCTGTTTCATATATTAATTAGAGGATTGATTTTTCGAGAATCTGCATAAAGATAAAATCGAGTATCCCGAGAAATGCCGCCACTCCTATTGAAAAAAGCGCCACAAAAATCGTATATCGCGCTGTTTCCTGTTTGGTCGGCCAGTTTACGCGTTTCAATTCTTGGCGCGATTCCTGAATAAAGTTTTTTACACGATCGTTCATATATTTTTACTGATTTAGATTAAAATTCAAATGGCTAAATGTCAAGGTTTTTCACCGCAGTTGCGTGCGCGTTAATAAAGTTTTTTCTCGGTTCCACGCTCTCTCCCATGAGCACATCGAAGAGATGGCTTGCCTGTACTGAATCCCCCACCACCACCTTTTTCAGCATACGATTCTCCGGATTCATCGTCGTTTCCCATAATTGTTCAGGATTCATTTCTCCCAAACCTTTATAACGCTGTATTCCCACTCCCTCATTCCCTCCGAGTGTTTTTACAATGGAGTCGCGTTCCGCATCACTGTATGCGTATCGTACGTCCTTTCCTTTCTGTACTCGGAAAAGAGGTGGTTGCGCTACATACAAATGTCCCTTCTCGATAATATCGGGGAAATATCTGTAAAAAAGAGTGAGGAGAAGCGTGCAAATATGAGCACCATCCACATCAGCATCTGACATAAGAATTATTTTGTGATAACGGAGCTTCGTGATATCAAATTTATCGGAAATCGCGGTACCAAGCGCTACCACAAGGGATCGTATCTCCTTATTGAGAAGCATCTTGTCTATTCGCGCTTTTTCGACATTTAATATTTTTCCTTTAAGTGGAAGTATCGCCTGCGTGCGGCGATCGCGCCCCTGCTTACAAGAGCCTCCCGCGGAATCTCCCTCAACGACAAAAAGCTCGGATTCCTCCGGTTTTCTAGAAGAACAATCCGCAAGCTTTCCCGGGAGCGTCATTCCTTCAAGCATTCCCTTCCGCAAAACAGTGTCTTTGGCGGCTTTTGCGGCCTTTCGAGCTTTTGCCGCAAGAAGATTCTTTTGGAGAATACTTTTCGCGTCCGCGCTATGCCGCTCGAGAAACTCCTTGAGCGCCTCGCTCACCACCGCGTCAACCGCCGTGCGCGCTTCCGCGTTTCCTAACCGCCCCTTCGTTTGTCCCTCAAATTGAGGTTCACGGATACGCACCGCCACAAGCGCGACTAATCCTTCGCGCACATCATCTCCGGTAAGATTTTCCTCCGCGTCTTTCACGCTACCGTTTTGCCGCGCGTAATCGTTCAATGTGCGCGTAAGCGCGGTACGAAATCCCGTGAGGTGCATTCCTCCGTCCATTGTGTACACATTATTCGCAAAACTCATTTCCGTGCTCTCCACCTCTCCCGTATATACGAACGCAACTTCGACATCCACGCCCTCATATTCTTTCTTTATATAAAATTCCTCTTCCTGTATCGGCGCTACGGATTGCCCGTCGACGAGATGATGAATGAACGATCGAAGTCCTCCATCAAAATAAAAACCGTAAAACATAGGGATCTCATCGCGTTCATCCACGATTTCCATATGTATCCCCTTCGTAAGATAGGCTTGATGACGAAGATGGTCGATGACTTTCTTTGCGTCAAAATCGGTTTTCGGAAAGATTGTGGGATCGGGAGAAAATATTACTTTTGTTCCCGTACCGTCCGCTTTTCCTGTTTTTTTCACTGATCCCTTGGGTTTTCCCCGCTCGTATTCCTGAACATACAATCCTCCGTCACGCTTCACCTCAACACGAAGCCAGTCTGAAAGCGCATTCACTACGGATACGCCGACGCCGTGAAGCCCAGTCGAAACCTTGTATCCTTCTCCACCAAACTTTCCTCCCGCATGAAGAGTGGTTAATACGGTCTCGAGCGTCGATTTCTTCGTTTGCGCATGCACCTCTACCGGAATACCACGCCCGTCATCCGTAACCGCCACCTTGTTTCCCTTCAAAAATTCAATGCGTATATTTTTAGCATGACCAGCCATCGCTTCATCAATGGAATTGTCGACCACCTCCCAAATGAGATGGTGCAATCCCTCGGTGCTCGTCGTCCCGATATACATTCCCGGCCTCTTTCTGACCGGTTCAAGTCCCTCGAGGACGAATATGTCCTTTGCTCCATATGAGCCCTTTTCTGTGTTCTTTTTTTCCTCTTTTTTCATAAAAAAACGCCCTTCTGGCACCCCTTAAGATTATCATATTTTCCTTATATATACAAAGAAAAAGGGCTTCAAAAAGCCCTTATATTATCTATGTTTTTTCAGGATAAATTCATATTTTCTCCCGCAAAACGGACATAATGCGATCACACGATCATAAACCTCGTCCTCTTTCTTCCCTTCGCCTATTATCTCGCCGCGCACGCGCATCTGACATCGATCCGAAAGACAAAAAAACGTAATAAAATTGGAACGATCTTTCTCTTTGAGATAGACGGAAGAAGACGAAAGACAAAGCGAGCATATCGAAACATATTCGTTTCCCTCCTCTTTTCGCGAGGGAAAAATAAGCGCCTGCGGCGTCTTTATGCCGCATCGGACACAGAAGAGACGTTCTATTTTCATATTATCCTCCGCAAAAGAATCTATATTTATTATACAGTATCAGCGCAACACATCTATTCTTGAAAATGGTAAAAGCGCATAGTACTATGTGTACGTATGCGCGGGTGGCGAAACTGGCAGACGCACTACCTTGAGGTGGTAGCGCCCGCAAGGGCTTGGAGGTTCAAATCCTCTCCCGCGCACAATGAAAATCCCTTCCGCTGACTCGCGGAGGGATTTTTAAATTTGCGGGAAGCGAGCAAATGTCTTTGCTCGCGTGAGGATTTGAAGCCCGCAGCGATGTGTGAGTTTTTGTGAAACAAAAGGCGAACACCGCGAGGGCGGTCTGCAGAAAATTTACGTCAGGAAATTTATTTGCAGACAAATCCTCCACCATAGGCGGACAAATCTCCCGCGCACAATGAAAATCCCTTCCGTCAGTTGGCGGACAAGTCTCGCATACACTATAACAAAATATTACATTTTCACCGCGATCGCGGGGAAAATGTAATAAAAGCTAAACCGCCTTTCTGGCGGTTTTTTCTTAATGAGAACACTTTATAACGATACCTTGAGTTTTTCCCTTACCTTCTTATTTGAAAGGTCGCGGAGATAATACAACTTCGCGCGCCGTACCTTTTTCGCCGGAGAAACTATTTCCACTTTTGCGATAATCGGAGTTTGAAGAGGATATACTTTTTCAACACCAACCTCCTGCAGCACGCTCCTGACGGTAAACGTAGCACCCGCCTGCACGCCATGCTTTCTTGCGATCACGATGCCCTCGAAGGCGGACCGACGCTCCTTATCGCCTTCTTTAATCCGCTCCCACACGCGCACTTTCGCGCCTGGCTTTATTTTCTTTATTATTTCAGCATCTATCATGGGTTTTATAGTATCGTTTTCCTTTATAAGAGTCAAACCAATACCGGGACTATTATGGGAAGTATATTGACAAATACTGTATATATTGTATAATTATAGACAGACTAACTATTTCATAAATAAATCAAAGGATGGTCCCTATGCTACTTATCGTTGCAATTGGAGTCGTATTGTTCATCGTAGTAATGATTTTGAAGGCAAAGAGTTCAAAGTCACGTGTAGCCACCACATTTCACCAAGAAGATGATCACGGTAACCACGATGAATCTGTAAAAGAGGTACCCGGTGAAAATACCAAAGTTTTTTATTATAAGAAAAAATACGGTATTGGAACTGCGGTTAATATAGTTCCAAACTATTTTCCAAACGGAAGCGCACTTGTCATCACTTCTGATGGCAATCGCCAACGTAAGAAAATGAAACACTGCTTCGTATAAAAATTTTAAAAGACCCCAGTATATTGGGGTCTTTATTTTTCTCCTGTTTTCAATATCCGCTTCAGCTCATCGGGAAGTTCGGCATCAATGCGGAAGCGGCGCCCATCGGGCATAGGAAATTCAATGGACTCTGCGTGCAGGAATTGCCGCTCAAGATTCCAAGGATTCTTCTTTTTCCCGTAGAGCTGATCGCCAACAATAGGGTGATGGATCTCGAGGAAGTGGACGCGGATTTGGTGAGTTCTCCCTGTCTTCGGAAAAACACGTACGAAGGAAAAATCATCCTCTTCGTAGGTGAACCGCGATATCGCGGCATATTCGGTCACCGCTTCCTTTATCATCTTCATATTCCGCGCGCGCCCGCTCCGCTTCACGCTCCCCGGTTTCAATCCTATCGGCATATTGATAACTCCCTCAAGGGGTACCCTCCCCCATACAAGCGCGCAATATGTCTTCCGCACCATGCTTTTCTGGAAAAGCCCCTTCAAATGAGAAAAAAAATCTTTCGTGCGGGCGACGACAAGAACACCGGACGTGTCCTTATCGAGACGATGCACAATTCCGGGACGCGTTTCCGGATCATCGCCTACGGAACGCGCCTCAGGATATTTTCTGAGAACAAAATCGACGACGGTCGGTGCCAACGCTTCATGTCCGCGCGTGGCATGAACCAGCACGCCAGCGGGCTTGTTTAAAACAGCGAAGTCCTTCTCTTCGAAAACAACGGGAATATCAAAAACAGCACGTGACATTATTATGATGATCCGTATAAACGGATAAGTTCATTGAATTTCACCATACGCTCTTTCGTGGGAGCGCCTATTTTCACCGCGTCTGCGGCCGCGGCTTTTGCTAATTCTATAATGAAAGGATCTTCTGTCTCTCCTGAACGGTGAGAAATAATAACTTTCATTCCATGTGCTCGGGCGGCGCGAATCGCATCACACGCCTCGGAAACGGTTCCTATTTGATTCGGTTTTATAATAACGCCGTTTATAGAACGCGCCTCTCCATATTTTTTTATAAATAAAGGATTCGTTACCGTAAGATCATCCCCTACAACCCACTTCGAATCGATCACGCGGGAAAGCGCAGAAAACATTTCTGGATCGGATTCCGCAAAAGGATCCTCAATAGTACAAAGAAGCTTTTCTTTTTTGAAATATTCCGCGTATATATTGAGCAGTTCCTCCCCCGAACGCGCGATACCGTCAAATACATATTTTCCTTCCTCAAAAAAAGAAGATGCCGCGACATCAAGCCCTATGGAGCAAAATCCGCTCATTCCGTCACCCTGAATATGCTCGCTTAAAAATTCTATAGGTTCAAAATTGTCCCTGAAATCAAACGCATACCCCCCCTCATCGCCAATAGGCGCTCTTCCCGAGGATCCCTTCGCGCGCGCAAGCGATTCACCGAGATGCTTATAAAGAGTGATAAGCCTCGAGATACTTTCTTCATAGGAATTCTTCGTGCGAATCACCGCCATATATTCCTGTATTTCGAGGTTATTTTTCGCATGCGCCCCTCCGTTTATGAGATTTGAAAAAATAATAGGATTCTTCCCATCTTTCATTTCGGGGAAAAACTCGCGCCTCATCGTGCTCCAGTGTGAATTTCCGGAATGCTCCGCAAAAAGCCTGCTCACTGCCATAGAAATCCCAAGCATCACGTTCCCTCCCAACTTCGATTTGTCGGAAGTGCCATCAGCCGCATTCATTCGTTCATCGACCGCGCGCACGGAGTCGAATTGATATCCGACGACGTATTTTGAAACGCGCGGGAGCGCGTTATACGCTTCAGCGATCGAAAAAACCGAAACTTCGCTGCGTCCCCTGCTTTTTCCCGAAGGCACGCTGGCACGAGCAGAAATTCCATCACATGTCGCGGTTATTTCAATCGTAGGCTCTCCCCGAGAGTCGAATATTTGCCGCATGGAAAGCGATGTAATGATCATATGCTATACGATAAAGCTTTTTGGATTCTCGGATCCCTCGAAAAATTCCTGAATATTATTAATCGTCGTCTCTAAAATGCGCTGAAGCGCCTCCTGAGTATTGAACGCGTTATGAGGGGTGATAAGTACGTTCGGCATTCTCATAAGCATATGATTTTGAATTATAGTCTCGAGCTCCTTCGGGGTTTTTGCATTCATGGAATTCCATATACTGTTATTCTTTTTTTCACTGAAAAATTTCATTTCGTCTTTCACGTCTCCTTCTTCTTCGAGCACATCAAGTCCCACGCCCGCGAGAATACCCTCCTCCAAGCCACGGATTAATGCGGCTGTTTCGATTATCCCTCCGCGCGCGGTGTTCACGATATATGATCCCCGCTTCATATGCATGATGTTCCCGCTATGTATAAGATGATGAGTGCTTTCATTATATGGCGCGTGGATAGAAACAAAATCGGAAATCCTAAGCAGGTTCTCGAGAGATTCGTACCGAAACCCGATATCGCGCGCAACCGCATTATCGGGACGCGGATCAAACGCCACCACATCCATCCCAAATCCCTTTGCGATATGTATAGCCTCCTTTCCGATGCGGCCCGTGCCTATAATTCCCATAGTTTTCCCTTTCAGATCAACACCTCGCAATCCCTCATAGGAAAATGCGCCGCTTTCTTTTACGCGATCAACCGCCTGATACATCTTTCTCGTGAGATTCAAAAGAAGTCCGAATGCGAATTCCGCGACAGTGTTGTTTCCATATCCCGGCACAAACGCGACCCGAATCCCCTTCTTTTTGCAATATGCGATATCAACGTGATCGAATCCCGTCGATCGGGTCGCGATACATTTCACGGAGGGAATATTAGAAAGCACTTCTTCGGTAACCTCAGAATTCACAAAAACAGAGATTACGTCAAAGTCTTTTGCTTCCGACGTGTCGAATTCTTGTAATTTCTCTTTCGTAAAGAAAAGGTCCGCCTCAGGAAACTCTTCGCGAATCTTCTTTTCCTCCCATCCTTCAACTTCGAAAAATGCTATTTTCCTCATATATAGTATCTATTATACGGGCATTGAGGAAAAAGAAAAAGCCGCTCCCCGAAAGTCAGCGGCTTTCTGTATGTTTTAATTAGATCTTACGGGCATGACACCAAAGTTGAGGTGACGGCCCCCGTATCAAGAACTCCTATCCGATAACACGCCGTTCCGTCCGGAGTTTTTGCAACAAATCCCTTACTCGCGTCTTTTGTCGCAATATCTCCTCCGCTTACCACAATCTTATATCCAGAAGAGAAACTTGTAACTCCGATTCCAAGCACCCCCGAAAGATAAATATCCTTCCACTTCTTAAGTGCGGTTCCAAGATCGTGACTCCCGTCGATGTTCGGATATACTGACGAGTCAAATTCCGCGGCAGAAATCCTGCCAACCGCCGTTTGAAGGGAACGGGTCGTTTTAGATCTCGTCTGCGTCGTATTGTAACTAAGAGTCAGTCCAAGCCCCACCACTGAGAATCCCGTGGGATTTTCATATTTTATTACGGAAAAATCATCCACAACGACGTTCGAATCCGTAAGCGGCGTAATCGTCGCAACTCCCGAATCATCACTCTCTTCGATATAAAGCACCGAACTGCTCACGTATACGCTTGTCGTGTCGAGAGAACTTGATGCCATACGAAGAGACAGCGTTGAAGAAGCGACTCCCGCGGGCATATCCACAAGACTCGAAGTCTGCACAAGTCGTTTTATTGTATCGCTTACGAAAGAGAGTTGCTGATTCACCTCCCCTATGGAGGTCTGACGCATTTGCACTTGCGTCACCACTGTCAAAATACTCACAAGGAATACCGCGCTTATTGAAAAGATGCCCACATAAATAAGCAATTCAACAAGCGAAAAACCGTCCTTTACGCGAAAAGAAAATTCTCTCATGGAAAAATGTATACTATAATGATAGCAAAATGGCTCCAATTATCAAAAAGGGATCTGTTGTTTCTATTCTTATCCTCACCGCAATCGTGTGCGCCTCATTTTTATTCATGTTTCTCACTGCACGCGAAGAATCGGGTACCATGGATGAACTCGCGCATATCCCCGCAGGATACGGATACGTTCGTTATTTTGACTATCGGCTGAATCCCGAGCATCCCCCTCTTGTAAAAGCACTTTCAAGCATACCCCTTCTTTTCCTTGATATAAGTTTTCCCACGGAACATAAAAGCTGGGATCGCGACGTCAACGGGCAATGGGATGCGGGAATAGAGTTTCTCTATCATTCAGGAAACGACGCGGATGAAATAATATTCTGGGCGCGCATACTACCCATCTTGCTCACGCTCATTTCCGTATTTATTATCTTTTTTTGGGCGAGAGAGCTCATGGGACCATGGTGGGCTCTTATTCCCGCGGCACTCTTTGGACTCTCCCCGACTATTCTTGCGCACGGACACTATGTGACAACCGATATCGGCGCAACGCTCGGAGTACTCATGGGAATATTTTCTTTTTCATCGTTTCTCACATTTCCCTCGAGGAAAAAAATTTGGATCGCGGGAATATGTTTCGGAATAGCAGAGCTGCTCAAATTTTCAAACGTACTCCTTATCCCTCTTTATGGCGCGCTTACGCTTATTTCGTTTTCAGCAGAATGGTATAGAAATAGAGAAAACGAATCATATCGTCCAATGCGACGTCTTTGGTTTTACGGAAAATCGCTTGCGGGGATATTTCTCATAGGAATAATTGCCATATACGCAGTATATTTTCTTTTCACGCTTCATTATCCTCTGGATCGGCAATTATATGACACTACGGTGCTGTTAGAAGGATTTTCTCCCCCTTTCCTTAAGGATTTGAATATATTTCTCGCGGGAAACACGATTCTCCGTCCTCTTGGTGAATATCTTCTCGGTATTCTGATGGTGATCCAACGATCGTCAGGAGGAAACACGGGATATTTTCTCGGTGAGGTCACTAATGTGGGATGGGGACATTATTTTCCCGTAATCTTCGCAACAAAAGAAACTCTTCTAGGACTCCTTCTTATTGGGTTCGGAATAATTGCAGGGATATGGAGTGTCTTCTCTTCAGCAAAACAAAAGATGCGCCTCAAAAGAGCCTCAGAATACATCGGGACACATATACCTGAATTTTCAATGATTGTATTCGTACTGTTGTATTGGATGTGGAGTCTGAATAGTACGCTTAACATAGGCATGCGCCATCTTCTCCCTGTAATTCCCCTTATGTACATACTCTCGGCAAATTCCATAAAAACATTCATCGAATCTCGGAGTGAATGGAAAATAGGAAAATATATAAGAAGTATTCTTATTTTCGGGTTCATTATAGGCGCGGGAATACAATCGTTCGCTTCATATCCCTATTTTCTTTCTTTCTTCAATATATTCGGAGGGGGAACAACATACGGATACAACATCGCCACAGATTCAAATTATGATTGGGGACAGGATTTAAAAAGGCTCGCGTTATGGAAGAAAGAAATGGAAACACAGGGAATCATCGTGGAAAAAATTGCCGTTGATTATTTCGGAGCGGGAGATCCCGAATTCTATCTTGGGAAAAATCACGTGGAACGTTGGTGGGGATCGCGGGGAAATCCTAAGGAAGAAAATATAGAATGGATCGCTATATCCGTGAATTCGCTCACTCAAGCGTTCGCAAAAGAGACGGAAGGATTCCAAATGAAGGAAGAAAAGCGTTATGAATGGCTTCGAGAATTAAGAGATGAAGCCACCTCAGGAATGGCGAATATTCCCCTTCCCGATTTCCGCGCGGGGACGTCAATTTTTATCTATCATTTATAATAGACTTTATTTTCAATTCTTAAGTCAAAATAGGAAATTCCTTCAAGCGCCACACGAGTTGCAATATCATCGATTATTCTCTCAAGGTCTGATGGAACGAAACTGAGACTGAAATAAAAAACAATCCCTGAGGGCATCACCGCTTCCCATTCTTCGGTGTGTTCCTCCTTAATTCTTATAAACGAAGGGATAAATCCTTTTCCTTCCAATATCGCAACGCTCGCAAGGACGTTCTGAAGCCATTCGTTTTTCTTAAAATATTTTTTTCCCACCAAAATCGCATTCTCCGGAGCGCTTTCAAATCGCGGAATAAGCGTTCCTTCAATCCAAGGAACCCGAGAAAACACCATCCCCTCACTATCGATTCCGTAGCATTCGGATGTATCGTGCACACACGCTACCGCGCGTATAGTCCTCTCAATAACGCGTATATGCACCGTCCTCTCCGGAAAATCAGTAACAATAGAAATTTCCTTCGCTTCAGGAATATGTCCGATAATCATTGGATTTTTTCTGAACATCCAAAAAAGCATGTTGTCATGCCCCATAATGCGGGTACTATCACTTCGGGCGTGCAACTCGGCGATTGTAGTCGATATAAAAGACGAATCTTCAAGAAGCCTCGATCCCTCAACGCGTATCGATGCGACATTCCAAAAACTTCCAAAGAAAATAAAGTAAAGAACTCCCACGCAGCACACCGCAAGCACAATAAAAGAGACGAGGAGAATACGAAATCCGCTCATTCTTTTTTTGCGGTTTTTCGAAAATACATAACCATCGCGCTGAGGCGCGTATGAATAATTACTCATAAATTCTTACGGGGAATGAATAAAAATATTTTTGCGCTCCATCCTCGCGAATATCGACTTGCGCCATGTAATCTCCCTGTTTCTCCCACTCATGGGATACAATAAATGAATTTCCTGAGGGAACAACTCCCTTTGATACGGTTCCATCCCCCCAGTTAATCAAATATGACACTCCGGCGCGATTAATAGAAAATGAGAATGGAACGCGAGTCTTCGCGACAATAGTCGCAAAAGGAGGAGGAGTGAGATATTCATTGCGCGCCGTATACTCCAAAGAAATCGCTCCGCCAGAAGTATTTGAGGAAGCCGCCGAATCATTCGAACTCTCTTCGGACACGGTCTCTGTTCCCGCGTCTGAAGACGATGCGACTACATGTGTTTCTCTCGGTTCATTTGCCTCTCCTACGATTGAGGCTGCAAAAGAATTTAACTTTTCACCAAGAGAATAAAATATCTCCGCAGCGGCACCTTTTATATAATTTGAGGCACTTTCTTTTGCGGCATCCCCCACTTTTCCCACAAGTTCGCTTGAACCGTCTTGGATGGCTTTGACGGAAATACCCTCAACCGTCCCCGCGAGATCGCTGTTCCACCAGCGCTCATACGCAAAATATCCGCCATACGCAACGGCAGCGCATACGCACATCCAAAAAAGTACTTTAAAAAACCGCATAGTTATTACTTTCTATATATTGTAGCAATAAAACTCCCGTCTTTACACGGGAGTTTGCTTTCGCGGAAATTATTTTGGAGTTATTTCACTCTTCCCTACATAGTCGCGGAGCGCCTTCGGAACCCTCACCGTACCCTCTTTTGTCTGGAAATTCTCGAGGATCGCGAGGATCGGACGCTGAGAAAACCCTGTTGCGTTCAGCGTATATACAAGCCCCTTTTTCCCCTCTCGCGTTTTATATTTCGTACCAATACCCCTCGATTGAAAATCTGTGGTATTCGAGCACGAATGAGTCTCACGGTATTTATTCTGGGAGGGAAACCATGCCTCTATATCGAATTGTCGCGCATCCGTCCACCCCATATCTCCAGTGCAATTTTCAACAACGCGGTACGGCAATTCAAGTTTTTGCATAAGCGCCTCCTGCAACGAAAGAAGAAAGAGGTGCTCTTTTTCTGAATCTTCGGGCATTACGAATGATATAAACTCGATTTTATCGAATTGATGTACGCGTAAAATTCCTCGCGTGTCTTTTCCATATGATCCGGCCTCACGTCGAAAACATGTTGAAAATCCCACATATCGTTTCGGGAGTTCTTCTTCGTTCAATGTTTGTCCTATATGAAGAGGAATGAGAGTATGTTCCGCGCTTCCCACAAGATAGATATCATCTTTTTCTATATAGTATCTTTCCTCCTTCTGATCGGCAGCGAGACGTCCTATACCCTCATACACTTCCGGACGAATCATTATGGGAGGTATGACCGGAGTGAACCCATGAGGTAATACAGTGTCGAGCGCGAGACGAAGAAGCGCGAATTCCAAAAGAGCTCCTTCGTTCATAAGATATCCAAAACGGCTTCCTGAAACTTTCGCCGCGGTCTCCGTATCAACAAGCTTAAGAGATTGGGCGATCGTCAGATAATCTTTCGGCTCAAAATCAAACACGGGAATCGTTCCAACTTCGCGTATCACTTTATTTTCACTTTCGTCTTTTCCCTGCACCACATCCTCAAACGGAAGGTTTGGAAGTCGTCCGAATGCCTCATCCCTCTTCTTTTCAAGCGAATCTCTATCTTCCGAAATCTCCGCGATTCGTTTTTTTAATATCTGCGCCTTCGAAAGAAGTTCTTCTCTATTTTCCGCGCTTCCCATCTCTTTTGTAAGCGCATTCTGCTCTGCTTTCAGGGCGTCGAGCGTCGCCGTCTTCTGACGCCAATCCGTATCGAGACGCATAAATTTATCCACCGCCTTCGGATCTATATTTTTCCTAAGAAGAAGACTCTTCGCGCGATCTGGATCGTTTCTTAATATATTTACATCAAGCATAGTGATATGTTTTATTTTTCTCCTCTCATTAAGGGAAAAATAACTGTTTCCCTGATTGATTTTCCAAGCACTACGGAAAAGAGCCTTTCGGACATTCCGAATCCTCCTGCGGGAGGCATGCCGTACTCAAGAGCCTCAAGAAAACTTTCATCGATATACTGCGCCTCGGAATCACCCGCCTCACGGAGCCTCATCTGCTCCTCGAAACGCTCTCGCTGATCTCTTGGGTCATTGAGTTCTGAAAACCCCTTCCCCAGCTCGGTTCCATACGCAACAATCTGAAAACGTTCCACGCGTCCCTTGTCGTTTTCCATTCTCTTTGCGAGCGGCTCTATTTCAACTGGAGGATTCACGAGAAAACACGGATTTATAAGCTTCGGACGTACCGTTTTTTTATAAATAAGGTCAATAACTCTTCCCTTTCCCGCGATTCCCTCAAGAGAAATTCCGAGCGAGACCGCTTTTTCGCAAAGAGTTTCAAACGATGCTGTTTTCAAATCAATCCCCGATTCTTTCTGAAAAACATCGTAATACTCGATTGTCGGCCATGCGTTGTCCCAATTAATCACACTGTCATTCCATTGTAGTGCAAGTGTTCCAAATGTTTTTTTGATGACTGATTTGTACATCGCCTCCACGAATTTCATCATATCCCGATAATCCCAATAGGCCCTATAACACTCCATCTGCGTATAATCCTGTAAATGTTCTCTATCGATACCCTCATTTCTAAATATCCTCCCTATTTCAAACACGCTATCAAATCCTCCCACCAGCATTTTTTTAAGAGGTAACTCAAGCGATATTCTGAGATAAAAATCCTCATCAAGCGCATTATGATGAGTAACAAATGGTTCCGCCTCGGCGCCGCCAGGAACAGGCTCAAGAACAGGCATCTCCACCTCAAAAAAACCGTACTCATTCAGAAAGCTCCGCACCGCATCCCAAAAGATTCTTTTTTTTCTAAATATGTCTCTTGATTCTTCGTTAAGCAGAAAGTCGAGATATCTTTTTCTGAAACGGATATCTTCGTCAGTAACCCCATACCATGAGGACGGAATTGGACGCATTGTCTTCGCGATAATTCTCATCTCCTCCACGCGAATGCTTTTTTCTCCCCGCTGAGTTGAGAAAAAAACGCCTTTTACCTCAATAAAATCTCCTATGTCTATCGTCTCTTTTATAAACTCTATTTCTTTTGTTTCTTTCTCGCTTAACACTGCCTGTATCTTTCCACGCTCATCACGCACATCCGCAAAAATTATTTTCCCCTGATCTCTCCACGCATATACCCTTCCTACAAGAAAAATCTTTTCTTCTGAAGATGCGATTGTATCAAAATTAGAAAGAAGATCAGAAATCGACGCGGTCCTCCTTACCGAAGCAGGAAACGCGTTTTTTTTTGTTTCATATCGCGCAAGCTTTTTCTCGCGCTCGCGGATGAGATCGTCAATCATAATATTACTCTATACGAAGCACTTTTATCGCCACATCGCCTTTCGGGGTGGTAACGTGCGCGGACGCTCCCACGGAAAGCCCAAGAAGACTCCTCCCTATAGGCGATTCGTTCGATATCTTTCCAAGCGCGGGGTCAGCATCCTGAGAGCCCACAATAGTATACGCAATTGATTGACCGCCCTTCTCGACTGTCACGCGAGATCCTATTTTTATCACCGTGTTTCCCGCGGAAGACTTTTCTATAATAGAAACGCTGCGAAGAAGATCTTCAAGTTGACTTATCTTCTGTTCAATTCTTGATTGTTGTTCCCGCGCTTCCTGATATTCAGAATTTTCGGATAAATCTCCCAATTCTTTCGCATGCTTCAATCGTTCCGCGACTTCTCGCCGCCCTCCCGTCTTTAATTCCTCAAGCTCCTTCATGAGTTCATCATATTTATCCTGCGTAAGGTATGTGGCGTCCATTGTATTTAGAAAAGGATTCCGGATACCGGAAATCCGATGTTGTTAGTTTTTGTCGACATAATATCTAATGTTTTTAGAATCACCCTGAAACGCACCGCCATAATCTTCGGCGGAATTCTCTTTTATTGTCGCGTATCTAGGCGGTTTTCATAATACCACAGGAAAATATCCTTTGCTACAGGTATTGTATTTAGACTCCCTTCACGCGCATTTTCAACAAGAATAAGAAGTGCTATTTCAGGATCGTTGAATGGAGCAAAACCCACAAAAAAAGCATTTACCTTTGCGTTGTTTTGTACTTGCGCGGTGCCTGTTTTTGCAGCAATCTCCATTGGAATTTGCGAAAGCGAATGAGCACTTCCATACGGTTCGGTTACCACCCTTCTCATTCCCTCGCGTACATCCTCAACGTGATCCCGAATATCGTTCCTAATATCCGCTATGGACTCCATTTTATTCTCGAATACCACAAATTCGTCGGCGCGGATTTCTTTTACAATCCTTGGTTTATAAAATACCCCACCGTTTGCGATTGCAGAAATATAGTTTAAAAGCGCGATAGGGGTTACAAGAAGATCTCCCTGACCGATACTTACGTTATAGGTATCTCCCACTCTCCATTGGTCATTTTTTTCTTCTTCCTTCCATTCTGGGTCGGGAAGAAATCCTTGACGCTCTCCCGCAATATCGATCCCCGTCTTTTTATCAAGCATGAATTTCTGCCACCACCGTTTCAGGGCCTCAATTCCAATCCCTCGCTGATTCTCAAATCCTCCCGTAACCTCATAAAAATAGATGTTACTCGACTTTGCGAGCGCGTCATAAATATCCACCCATCCATTCGGCTGCCAATCGAGAAATCTCCCCGGCTGCGAGGGATTGTAAGGATTAGGAACTTCTATGTATCCTTTGGAAAAAATTTTTGTGGTAGTGTCTATCACCCCCTCGGTAAGCGCCGCGACACCTACAAGGGGTTTTATCGTCGACCCCGGATTATAAAGACCGCTTACTGCTCTGTTAAAAAGAGGTTCAAACGGGGCCGAAATCGCCGCCTGTATATTTCTTGCGTCAAAACTTGGAATATTCACGAACCCGAGGATTTCTCCATTCTTCGGATTCATCGCGATCGCTGCCCCCACATTACGCCCCAAAGAAGAAAGCGCATCGGAAAGACGAGTATACATGACGTGCTGTAAATCACGATCAATATTCGTAATGAGAGTGTTCCCCGGCGCAGGCTCTCGAACAGAGCGTTGTTCTTCTATTTTTCCTCTCGCATTCCGATAAAAAACTTCTTTTCCGTTCACTCCCCTTAAATACGTATCATAATAAGCTTCGATTCCCGCGCGACCGATTTCATCATCAATCGCAAGAGATTCGTTATTTTTCATATCCGTTACATTCACAAGACCCGTATATCCAAGAACGTGCGAAAACGCGAGGGGAACTTCGTGTATTCGCTTAAAGCTAGGTTCTATGTATACTCCCTTTATGCCAAATGCGGTAAGCGCGACCATTTGATTGTGAGTCGCGTCCGCGCTAATAAGGAACTTGTCGCTCTGTCCCCAATCTTTCTCTTCAATCCTTCTCCTAAGATCATCCCATGGAATATCAAGCGTATCCCCTATTTTCCGGAGAAGCTCTACTCGTTCTTCGGGAGATTCCGGAAAATCTCTTGGTAAAATAAATATCTTATTTGCGGGCTCATTGCGTAAAAGAGGTTTTCCAAAACGATCAAAAATAATCCCGCGCGCGGCTGGTTGAACTTTTTCGTCACTCATGTTGGCAGCGGCTCTTTTTTCAAAAAAATCGCCCTTTCCCATATTCAAATAGAGAATCTCAGAGGCGAGCGCGAGAAAAAGTACTCCTGTAATTAATATAAAAACCCGAAACACTTTGTCGGCAACGGGAATTTCAAGAAGATCGGCATCATCGGAGCGATCCGTCAATACGTCTTCAAGATGAAGGTCTGAGTGAGTCATAATTGCGAAATACGGCGCGGAATACGTATGGTTTTCACGGCAAAAAACCATAAAGCGGCTGCCCATAACATATTATACGCGACTTCCCGTATGAAAAACGTATGAAAGAGAAAAGAGAAATCGACAATGTTTATACCGTGTTCATATATATTAAGAACGATTTCCGACACCACATAAAAAATGGGTGTTCCTAAAAGAACCCACACAAAAAAATCGGTCGATGAATTTCCCGTCATTCTTCTTTTTGTCCACAGCGCAAGAAAAAAAACAGAGAGTACGGAGAAAATCCACATTTTCAAAAAAGGGAATAAGAAAAAAATAAGGACTATAAAAAAAACAGAGAGGGAGGCGGCATATGCATATGAAATTCTTCCGAAAAATACGCATAAAAGAAGAAACAAAAGAAGAAGATTTGGATTCGTTCCGTATATTTCAAAAACACGCGACTGCTGAACAAAAAAAAGCACGGATCCTGCAAGGCATATAATGAAAAAATTTGCGTATTTATTCATAACTACGGAAAATCAAGAAGCACAAACACCGACGAAATATCCTGAAGCTCATACGAAATTTCAAGCATACCGTGCTGCCATACATCGTTCGGTGAAGATTCAAGGGACTCTATTTTACCCAAAGACGCGTATAAGGGAAATTCGGGAGAAATGTTTACTACGCTTTCCCCTTCTCGCACGGATTCTTCTTTCGAAATGAGAGTGATCGAAGGGACAGCGCCACCTTGCAATACAGCTTTCGCATTCGTAGCGCCTATGCGCACACTGCTTTTCCACCGCGGACTGAATATTGTTTCCACTTCACTCTGCGTTCGCGCAACACTTCGTATCTTTCCAAATAAAACCCCATCGCGAACCATCACCGGCATTCCGGGGACAACCCCATCTTCCGTTCCTATTGAAATAACTATCGACGAACGGTCATTCGAGGGATAGCGCGAATATACCGCCGCGGTTTTATAATGATAATCAGGAGCTTTCTCCGATTTTTCCACTAAGACTGCGAGTTCGCGAGAAAGAGATTGATTTTCCAATCTTAACGCAATAATCTCCTCGCGAGACACGTATGCGTCCGATAAAGATCTAAAGAAAGCGCGCGCGGGATCGAAGAAACCAGATCCCTTATCGCTTCGCGCGGCAAAGAAAAAAAATGCAGCGGATATTGCAATGAAAGAAAATATTTTTAGAAATTTTTTCATGGACAACGAATATATAGCCATATCGTTCCCCACGCGTGTTCGCGCTCTTTTTTACAACGTTCCTCCGAGTTTGAAGCGAGAAAAATTATTCACTACGTGGCTGAAACGATCGAAATTCTCGGCAATGATTCCCGTACCCCGCGCAATACTTGTAAGCGGTTCCTCCACAGTCCAAACCTTCACCCCCACCTCTTTTTCGAAGAGAAGCCCAATCCCCCGAAGAAGACTCCCTCCGCCACAAAGGTAAATTCCGTTCTTATATACGTCTCCAACGAGTTCAGGCGGAGCAATCTCAATGAGATCCTTCAGCGCTTCCACGAGCACCTTAAGAGGGCGCGAAAGCCAGAATCGTACCTGAGTATCTTTTATGGTTATCTCGCGAGGAAGTCCGTTGAGCATATCCCTTCCACGTACCGTTATTTCAAGACGTTCCCCGAGAGGCACCGCCGATCCAACTCCTATCTTTATATCCTCCGCAGTGGGTTCGCCAATATGAAGTTTTAGCTCTTCACGTACCGCGCGGATTATTTCCTGATCAAGATAATCTCCCGCTATTTTGAGCCGCTTTGAAACTACAATGCCATTCATCGATATGATCGCCATATCACTTGTACCCGCGCCAATATCAACAATCAAATACGCGGTTGGATAATTTATATCAAGCTGACTTCCGAATGCGGCGGCAAGAGGCTGTTCAATGAGATATACGCTTGATGCTCCCGCCTCTTTCAGAAGATCCTCAACCGATTTTCGCTCTACTTCAGTAAGGTTTGTGGGAACACTTACAATACTTCTCGTAATAAACGATCGGGGAAATTTTTCACTCTTTAAAAAACGCTCTATCATTTCTTTTGCCATATCGAAATCAGCAATAATTCCGTTCACTACCGGTCGAAGCGCCGTGATGTGCGCGGGAGTCCGGGAAAGCATTTTCTTCGCCTCAGTTCCATGCGCAACGATTTTGTTCGTCCTGTTATTGAATGCGACAATAGAGGGTTCGTTGATTACGATTCCTTTTTTCTCGAGATATATCTGCGTTGTATGAGTGCCGAGATCAATGCCTATATTTTTTCTTATAATCATACGGTTATTTTTTCATCATTTTTAAAAACTCATCGACTTTCACAAGCGTCGCCTCTTTCTCGTTGCGACGCTTCACTTCAATCTTTCCGTGGGCGCACGTTTTTTGACTCACAACCGCGCGCCAAGGAATACCTATGAGATCCGCATCAAAAAACTTTTCTCCGGCAGATACCTCTTTCCTATCATCATAAAGCACATCAATTCCCTCTTTCAAAAAACGCTCATATGTTTTTTTGCAGAATTCTGAAACATCTGCATCGCCTTCAATACATACAAGGTGCACTCGGAAAGGAGCGACAGACTCGGGCCAGACAATTCCGCGATCATCATGGGAACCCTCAACAATAGTTCCCATAAGCCGCTCTACTCCTATCCCATACGATGCCATGATTACGGGCTTCATTCCTCCCTTTTCATCTCGGAAAAGGAGTTTCACGGGCTCGGAAAATCTCGTACCAAGCTTGAATATATTTCCCACCTCTATTGTTTTCACTTCCTCCACCACTCCATCTTTGCATGTGGGACATGCGCCCCCCTTCTTTGCTTTCGCAATCTCCTTATTTTGAGCAAATCCGCATAAGCGGCAGAGATATGTCACATCCTCTCCCGCATCCGCGGCAACCATAAATTCGTGCGAATATTCCTTCGAAAAATCACCTCCAGATGCTTCTGTTACGAACGCCCTAAGACCGCAACGCGAAAAGACATTCAAGTATGCTTTTTTCACTTCGTTGTAATATATATCAAGGGATGCGCTATCCGCATGAAAACTGTACAAATCTTTCATAGTAAACTCTCTTCCGCGCAAGAGCCCAGATTTCGCACGTGCTTCGTCTCGGAATTTCGTTTGGATCTGATATACCGCGAGAGGAAGATCTGCATATGATTCGATAACCGGTTTCGCGATAAGCGCGATTATCTCTTCGTGCGTGGGACCAAGACCCACCTCCTTCCCTGAGTGATCTTTAAACTGATACATGATACTTTCCATCTTTTTCCATCGCCCCGTCACCTCCCACACCGCGCGAGGGTGAAGCGCGGGCATAATCATCTCGGCGCCAAGAGCATTCATTTCACTACGAATAACGGACATAATGTTGTCACGAACGCGGAAACCAAGCGGAAGAAATGAATACACTCCCGACATAAGTTTCTCAATGAATCCACCGCGAATAAGGAGTTGTGCATTTATCGCAACCTCGTCTTTCGGAAAGTCTTTGCGCGTTTTAAGAAATAATTGTGATTGTCGCATACAAAAATATACCTGTATCCTAGCAGACAAAACCGGCTTTTACAATCAGTCCTTTTAGAAAAATCTTCCCACGTCCTGTATGGTCACGAATATCATAAGCGCAAGAAGAAGGAGTAGGCCTCCCGCATTTATCGCTGTTTGTACGCGATCCGAAACGGGCGATCGCGTAATCCATTCGACAAGAAGAAGTACTACCCTTCCCCCGTCGAGCGCGGGAAATGGAATGAGATTGAATATCGCGAGATTCAGGGAAATAAGGGCCATAAGCTGAAGGAAAAAGACAAATCCCATATCTCCCGCCCATTTCGCAATCATAACGATTCCTACGGGACCAGAAAGATCTTTTGCGATTTCGGGAGAGGAAAAAATATTTGAGAGAAGATGATAAAAACCTTTCACGATTGTTCCAAGCGCGTCCGCGGTTTCCCGCGCGCCATGCACAAGCGCGGAGAAAAATCCTTCACGCGGAACACCAAACATTGAAATAGATACGCCAAGAGACCCTTCCCCCTCGGGCGGATTTACTCTTCCTTGCAAAGAAACGGAAATTTCCTCTTCTCCGCGCTGAATAACAATATTCACCTCATTTTCTCCCGAAGCAGCGATGAATTCCTTAAAATCTTCAGGAGAAATCGGATCATAAAGAATGTCGCTTCCGCGCGAGATTTCAAGAATAAAATCGCCGGGAGAAATTCCCGCAGATGCAGCCGGAGAATTTTCCACAATTTCATTCACGCCAAGATGAAAGGGTATTCCTATCATCAATACCGCGCTCAGAAGCATCCATCCCACGATAATATTCATAATAATGCCTCCTAAGAGGATAACCGCGCGCCGGCTCAAGGATATGGAAGAAAACGATACCTCCCCCTCCTTATCATCCAGGGGTGTATCTTCCGAAGGACCATGTTCTCCGAAGATTTTGACAAATCCTCCCAAAGGAAGCGCGTTTATGCTATAAAGCGTCTTGCCAATTTTCTTTCCGAATACGCGAGGGGGAAACCCTATTCCGAATTCGTCTACGCGCACACGGAAAAATTTTGCAGAAAAAAAATGGCCTGCTTCATGCGCGATGATAAGCACGGAAAGCGCGATTATAATAAGAATTATCTCAAGCATTTTATTCTTTGATTTCCTTTATTTTCAATTCACAATCGGATTCAATCCATTCGTTCGCGATATCAACCAATTTTTGAATACGTTCCCTTCCTTTAAACCGATCATCTTCTCCACAAAGACCGTCATCAAGCATTTTTTGAACGTCTTTATTCCCCTCATCCCGCACGTGGCGGATTTGAATACGATGTTGTTCGGAGATTTTTTTTACGAATTTTATAAGTTCTTCACGGCGTTCTTCGCTTAACTCAGGGAGAAAGATTCGAACCATGTTCCCCTCGATGGTCGCTGAAAACCCAAGCGATGCCCCTTCAATTGCCTTTGCTACGGATTGTACGGCTCCCTTGTCCCACACCTGCACATGTATTTCTCTTGGGGGCACCACCCCAACCGATCCAAGGTGCTTCACCGGAGTAAGCTGGTCATAATACGACACCTTTATGTCCTCAATAATCGCAGTACTCGGACGATTTGTCCGAACTCCGGCAATCTCCTTACGAAACGCATCGCGTACCGCATGAAGCTGTTTTTCTATTTTTTTAAGAATATCTTCCATTTTTCTTTATTTCTACTATAGTGTTAATCGCTTTTTTTTGTAACGACGGATTAAGATTGAAGCGTCTACATACGGTTTCCTTCTTTATAAGCTCTTCAAGCATTTTCGATTGGCTGAAAGAATTTTGAACATAATGGGAAAGTATGCGTTCTTCAATTTCATCTGCCACGCTTTTTTCTTCTTTTGTGCGCGTGTCCTCCTCTAACGCATCGACAACCGCAAGTCCCATTCGTCCAAAAGAACGTGCTGCAACTTCTTTCGCAATCTGCTTGTCCACATTATAAAGCATTATAAGGCCCCGTTCTATGGCGTCCGGAGATACCCGAGAAAAATATATCTTCGAAAGACGGGATATGAGCGGACGAAAGAGTATATCATCACTCGGAGCGATAAAAATAATGAGACTACTCACCGGAGGTTCCTCAACTATCTTTAAGAGGGATGCCTGAGCCTCCTCAGTAAGTTTTTCCGCATCATCGACAATTGCTATTTTTCTCGAGGATTTGAACGGATGCTGCGAAAGAAACTTTTTCAGTTCGCGCATTTCATCTATGGAAATAGTTCCTTTTTCGTTCTTCGTGAACACTCGGGTATCAATAAGAGGCTCGAAAGGAATACAAAAAGATCCATTCTCGAGAAAATTCGCGAATGACTTCGCAAACGCGCACTTCCCTATGTGCGCGTCTCCAAAAAAAAGATACGCGTGCCCAAGCGCTCCCGACGCAACGGCGTTTTTGAAATCTTCCTCTTTTGACTCGTGTCCAAGAAGCATATTATCTCCTGTTCAGGAGCGTCCTTTTATACACATCAAGATGATTCAACACGGTCGCGGTTCCCTTCGCGACGCAGAGTATGGGCTCTTCCGCGACATATGCCGCAACCCCAAGCGAACGCTTGAAAAACTCCTCAAAATCCCTAAGCTGGGAGCTTCCCCCCGACATAATGACGCCTTTTTCCATAATATCCGCAGCAAGCTCGGGCGGTGTCACGTTAAAAACCGATTGAACCGAGTTGATAATATCAACAAGATGAGGATTCACCGCCTCAGCAATCTCATTTGAATTAATAACAAGATCCTTGGGAAGACCGGAGGAAATATCCCTTCCCCGTATCTTCATTTCCGTTTTGTTTTTATTCGGAATTGCCGTTCCTATTGTTATTTTTATATTCTCCGCGGTTCCCTCCCCAATCGCGAGTCCGTATTTTTTCTTTATATATTCAATAATGGAATGATCGAAGCGATTTCCCGCGACGCGCAGACTTGACCACGCCACAATACCCCCAAGCGATATCACCGCAACCTCGGTTGTACCCCCTCCGATGTTTACAATCATGTTACCCTCCGAAGAATGAATGGGGATTCCCGCGCCAAGTGACGCAAGAAGAGGCTCTTTCACGAGATACACTTCTCGCGCACCAGCTTCTTTTGCGGCGTTCATAACCGCACGATATTCCGTCGAAGTAATTCCAGCGGGAACTGAAATGACAACCTCCGGTCTGAATATATTGAAACTTCCCACGCTCTTCGAGATAAAATAACGGAGCATTGCTTCGGTAATATAATATTCCGCGATAACGCCGTCCTTTAACGGCTTATACGTCACGATATCGTCGGGGGTTCGTCCCACCATTTCTTTCGCTTCCGCTCCGACCGCGAGTACCGTATTGTCGGGTTTTCTCAAGGCAACTACCGTAGGCTCGTTTATCACTATCCCCTTATCAGGAAGGAATACGAGCGTATTCGTGGTTCCGAGATCAATGCCTATTTTTCGTACAAACATAATTATTCTTGTATGCAATTACTCTAATCTCTATTCCTTCCAAATTCAACTTTCCCCCAGAAACGTTTTGCGGATTCCACGAAAATAATATACCGTAGACGTATACACATATATGAACTTAAAAAGAAGGAAGCTTCTATATTATTTTTTTGCGCTTATATTCCTTGTATGGGGAGCATACCTTATTGTCTCCACGCAGGGATTCGTTTTTGACTGGGAAAAAGTACGGCTCGTGAAAACGGGGGGGATCTATCTGAAATTCATCCCTTCGGACGCAATCGTATCACTGAACGGAGAAATAGTACGCGAATCTCCGGGGATACTGAACAGGGGGGTTCTTATTGATGATCTTATCCCCGATATCTATCATGTCGCGATAGAAAAAAAAGGTACCGTGGGATGGGAAAAAGATCTCAATGTTTTGTCCGGAATAATCACTTCCGCGAGTAATATAAGACTTTGGAATATCTCTCCAACGCACGAACTTGTCGCGACTGCAACTACCCCTTATTTTTCCCCCGTGGCAAACGCGACAGTGCTGAAAGATGAGAAAGGAAATCTTACCGTATACGGAAAGCAATTACGCGGAGATTCCGTATTCGCGGCGAAAAACGATTCAAAGTGGATTATCACGGAAACCGAAAAAGGACACTTGTTTTTCACAGACACCGAGAATCCTGAGGGCGCGATAAATCTGTATGAAATATTTAACTCACTAAAAACGAGGCAGCTTGAACTTCCAGGAAATGTGAAAATACGCCACGCACGGATACATCCGTTTAGCGATGAAAAAGTAATAATTGCCACGGAACAATCCATATATTCAATTGATTTAAAAAGAATAATGATAGAAAAAATGACTTTGAGCACCTCTACGATGGACTTCCTTGTTATACGCGGAAGCACCGTATTCGGCATCAGCAAAGACGGTTTTGTTCAAGGAACAAACCTTCTTTTAAAGAACAACTTCTCGTTCATAATGACAACAAGTACCGAGTTAATATCAGAAATATCGATAGACGACTCGGGATCCCGCATTGCATTTGAGGACACTGAGGGATCGCTGTTTCTTTATGATCGGAGCGCTGAAACGCTTCTGCGCGTAGGAGACCGCGCCGCGACGTTTGCCCTGTCTTCTGACGGAACGAAGCTTATCTGGATGAATAACGATAAAAAGATATTTGTGTACTACGCGGAAAAGGACGATGGAGATCTCAAATTACCAAAAGGAAGCGTGACCGAAATTCTCGTTTCGAACCGCTACAAGCTCGGAGATACAATACTCTGGATTCCCGCATTTGATTCACACGCATTTATCAAGACAAATGGATCGCTTCTCGCGGTGGAACTTGATCCGAGAGGAACGGCAAATACCGCAACAATCATCGAAAACGTTCATGATATTTTTCTCGATGACTCCGCGCGCCTCAATATCATAAAAAAAGAAGGCACGGTGTTCTCCCTCTTTAACGTTGAGATAAAATAACCGTCAGCTCACAGACGACCCTTCGGGAACATCTCGTTCGGGACGCAAAAGTACAATGTCGTCGCCATCGCGCGTCGCAAGAAGCATCCCATCGCTTTCGTATCCGATCATTGTACGAGTGGCTAGATTAGCAACCACTATCACTTCCTTTCCTATGAGCGTGCTCGGAGGATACGATTTCTTTATTCCCGCAATGATCTGACGATCCTCACTCTCTAAACGGACCTTGAGTTTTACAAGTTTTTCTGATTCCGGAATATCCTCCGCGTCTATTATTTTCCCGACTCGAAGTTCTATTTTTTTGAATTCATCAAAATGTATTTTTTCCATAATATATTCTTAAAGCATTGCGATATTATTTATCGTGATACCGAAACTCTTTCCAAGATATAACGCTGCTTTTCTGCAATACGTCATACGTTCTGTGAATATTTCGAAATATTCCATTATAGGAACAAATTCCGTATCAATGGACAATATAAGGCGTATCGTATCAGCCTCCTTATCATACACGAGATCAGAAAATGTCGTCGCATAATTTACCCTATCGTGGATATCTTTTCGCGTTTCTTCTATCGACTGAGTTCTCACGCGAGAACGATGCACATCGGATTTGTCCGCTATTACGACAAGCGCCGCTTCGGGGTTTGTAAACTTCATCTCTTCCTTATCGTGGTTTGCTATCGCCTGCACAATCTTCATACAATCGTGAGCGTCCATGGTCTCCGAAAATATTTGGTGAAAAAGTAATGCTCCCCAATAATGATGCTGAGTCCTTCCCATAAAGTTTCCCATATCATGACAGAATGAGGCAATTTCGGCGCGATTCCTCACTTCGCCATCAAATCCAAGAGCATCGCTTATGCGAGCTGCGCGTTCCGCAACAAGCGAGACGTGGCGAATTCCATGCTCCGTATATCCCAACACATCAAGAGATTTGTCGCTCTCGGCGATACACTGGAGCACCTGCGGATTCTTTTTCACCTCTTCAAGACTTATTTTTTTCATATAAAAAGAATATCAGAATAAAAAGAAAGTTTACACTATCTTCTTTTTTTTGAACGGGGGAAAAATCCCTCTTTTGCCATTATGGCGTAAACTTCTCTGATTTTCCTTTCCGGTAGTTTTATAGCTCGTGAAAAGGCCCATATATCACGTATATATCCCCCATGGGATAACGCATATTTTAGAATACGCCCTCGTAATTCCCTGCGGGAGCCATGAAAGGCCCCCTGCTTTCTATATAACGCGCTTTTTTTATTTGGATTTTCAACAATTGTTTTTCCAAGCCACGATCCATAATCCATGAGCGCATAGTACCATTCCCTTGGATTGTCTATATCAAGTGTTTTCTCCACAAGGGGCATTATTTCCCTATCCGCGATAGCACGATCCGCGTCTCTGAAAAAATGATAAAGAAACACTCTACGGATATTCGTTTCTATAAACACGACCGGTTCGTTATATACAAAAGCCATAAGGGATCCTGAAGTACCCACCCCCACTCCGGGAAGTGCTTCAAGAGCGCCTCGATCGCGGGGGAGGTGTCCTCCGTACTCGTTTACAATCATTTCGGACGCCGCTTTGAGATTAAGAGCTCGTCGATTATATCCAAGCCCATTCCACGACGCAAGAACGTGGCGAGGCGACGCGGAAGCGAGTGAAAAAAAAGACGGGAATTCTTTTAAAAATTGAGGATATTTCTTACGCACGCGATCAACGTGCGTCTGTTGAAGCATTATTTCCGAAATAAAGATTTTATACGCATTGCGAGTGGCGCGCCATGGAAACGTTCGGTGATTCTTTTTATAAAAAACAGACACGCGTATCCGAAAGGAGCGTATCCCTCTTGAAGATTGCGTCATGCTATCTTTGTATATATCTTACGCGGAAGAAGCGGCATCGTATCCCCCACCGTCTTTTTTATTTGTGGAAATACCAAGTATTTTATACACAAAAGAAAACGCGAACATTGATTCGAAAATAAGAATAAGTCCAAGAATGAAAATAATCACAGAAAAAACGTCTGATCCGATATAATCTTTAGCCGCAAAAAATATGAACCCAAGTCCCACGATACCACGGATTATTTTGTCCCACGTGCCTATATTTTTTTCCATATATACGTCAAAAAACGACCTTTCTTTCAGTATAACAAATAACAAACCCGCCCCCTACACACAATAAGGGGCGGGTTGCTTTACGCGAAAAGCGTGGGGCCAATGCCCTTATTTCTTTTTCGCCTTCTTCGCCTTTGATTTTTTCACTACTTTCTTTGCTGCCGGCTTCTTTGCGGTCTTTTTGACCGTCTTTGATTTACTGACTTTTTTCTTTGCCATATTATTTTTTTTTCAAGGTTCGACCTTTCGCGTTCACGCCCGCGAAGCGCTCCCGCATGTGAAGAATGTAAAAAAACATTCTGTATATATATTTATTATATCAAAAAAAATATGTGGATAACTTTTTTTTCGTTTAAAAACCACCCAGATGGGTGGTTTTTTTGGAAATAAAATGAAGAAATTATTTTTTTGCAAAAATTTTTTCCGCATCTTCCCGTGTAAGTAAATTTTTTTTCTTCACTTCTTCATCAACTATTTTACGAACAAGGTTTTCTATCTCATTTTTACTCGCATCCGCCTGTTTCATTAATTCTGAAATCTGATCAGGACTCATATTCTTCATAAGATCGGATGCTGCTTTAAATTGATCGAATATACTCATTATTTTAATTTATTATTCTTCTATTATTTCCACTGAAATTATCTTCACGGGAGTAACCGGAGATGACATTTCTCCTGATGCGCTTATCCGCACGGGTACCGTCGCGACCGCGTCGACCACATCCATCCCTGATTCCACTTTTCCAAATATCACGTAATTTTTCGGAAGTGGTACGTCTGCGTGCATAATGAAGAATTGGCTTCCGTTCGTATCCGGTCCCGCATTTGCCATCGCGACCGTGCCCCGTACATATTCACCCTCAAAAGGTTCGTCATCAAATCTATATCCCGGACCTCCAGTTCCGTCTCCCTTTGGATCTCCCCCTTGGATCATAAATCCTTCTACAACGCGATGAAAAATCGTATTTGCGTAGAAGCCTTTCTTTGCAAGAGAAACAAAGTTATTTACGGTAATCGGCGTTGCGCTTGCCGTAAAAGCGACACGTATGTCTCCTTTATCAGTATGAAGCACCGCCTTATATGTCTTCGTTGAATCAAAAGGCACCATACTATTCTCTTCTTGGTTCATTACAATTTCTTTTTCTGCTGGCGCGACTGCTTCGTCTCTTTTTCCGTTGACGAACCACCAGACTCCTAAAACAACTAATAGCAAAATAGCAATTGATAATATCTTTTTCATAAAAAGAATAATATCAGAAAACAAAAACCCCTAAAAGGGGTTATATATATCGTATTTCTATTCCTAATCTTTTTGCCTGTTCATGTTCCCACGACGCTCCCATTGATGTATTCCACAAAGGGATAAAATATAGTTTTTTTATAAATCCAGACTCGAATAGAGGAAGATAGAATTCTTCTAATATCTGC
This sequence comes from Minisyncoccota bacterium, assembly GCA_020059585.1. Taxonomy (GTDB): domain Bacteria; phylum Patescibacteriota; class Minisyncoccia; order UBA6257; family GWB1-50-10; genus GWA2-45-9. The sequence goes on along the minus strand of JAGVBU010000004.1, from coordinate 24,890 downwards.
ATTCCACCCTCATATTCCGGCAACATTTTCATGCGTTGCATAGGATCTTCAAAAGGAATCTGGGTGAAGACAATTTCTCCCCGAGCCGAAAGATCATCAATAACTCTTTCAAATTCTTTCAAATTTTCTTCTATGTTTCCTCTGCCTCCTGTTCCAATAGGGCCACACACTTGCGCTATCGGTTGTGGCATGCGACTAAGTATTCTCAATGCAACAGAACAGAGTTCTGAAAAATTATTTGAATTTTCGATATCAGAAAAATCCTCTTCCGTATAGTACGCAATGGGTGAAAGATCGTTTCTTTTCATTAATTTCGTTCTCCTTCTTATGAACTAAGAGAAAGATATATGTAAATAGGTGTTTTGTCAAAAAACCCGCCACAATCTTGCAGATGTTGGCGGGTTTTTTTCTAACGTTTTCTCCACTGCTGTGGTCTCCGTGCTTTCCTGCTTCCGAATTTTTTCCGTTCCACCATGCGAGGGTCTCTCCGAAGATATCCAAGCGATTTAAATTTCGCTCTAAATTCAGGAAGCGTTTCAATAAGCGCGCGGGCGATACCAAGCCGGACCGCCTCTGCCTGAGCCCCAACGCCTCCTCCTTTTGCGAGAACGGTCGTTGCGTACGAAGATTCAATCGAAGCAAAGGGAGAACATACCATGATTCGATGTTTCGCGCTCGGAAAATACTTTTCAAAAGAAATTCCGTTGATTTCGATGTTATATGAACCTTTTTTCGTTTCCGAAGCATACACGCGCACGCGCGCAATTGCGGTTTTCCTCCGTCCTATCGCTTCGATATATTTTTCCTTCGCTTTCGCGGGAGCCTTCGCGGAAACTTTCGCTTTCGCGGGAGCCTTTGTTTTTTCCTTAGTAGTGATACGTTCTTTTTTTTCCATAATAATTATTTTTCCATAATGAGCCTCCTCATCCTCTTTGCGCGCAGTTTGTTTTTCGGAAGCATGAGATTTACCGCATGACGCAATACCCACTCTGGATTCTCATCGAGTGTGTCGCTTAATTTTTTCTCCTTAAGATGCCCAAGGGGTCCGGAGTGCTTATAGTATTTCTTCTGCTCATATTTTTTTCCCGTTACTACCATCTTTGAAATATTTCTCACTCGCACGGTATCAGTTCCGGAAATCTTCGGATCGTATGAGGCGTGTGTTTTTCCCTGAAGGATAACTGCAATTTCAGAAGCAAGGCGCCCGAGTTTCCTGTGTGTCGCATCAATTATGTGTTCCATATTATATAAATTCTATCGTTGCCATTTTCGACGCATCGTTTTTTCTCATCTGCATGTGTTTTACCACGCGCGTATATCCGCCCTTCCTTTCCTTATATCGAGGGGAGAGTTCATAATATACCTTATACGCGGCAGGTTTCGAAAGTCTTGTCATGAGAATCCTCAACGCCGCAACGTTTTGTTTCTTTCCATGCGTGATGAGCCGCTCCACGAGGGGTTTTATTTCTTTCGCGCGAGCTTCAGTCGTCCGAATCCTCTCTTTCATTACAAAATTGCTCGCAAGAATCCTCAAAAACGCTCTGCGAGGACCGCGCTTTAAACCAAGTTTTCTTCCTTTCTTCAGGTGACGCATGCCAGTATTATTTGCAAACGGGGTGAGCACTCATAACACCGAGCACCCCGCCTATATTTTCTTGTTCCGACGTTATTTCTTTTTTTGAAATTCTCATGTTCATTTTCTCTATAGTTTCTTTATTGTTCCGCCGATATAGGCGGGATAGGGTTTGATGCTGAAACATTCTACGCATTTTATATGGATGTTTCAATCAAGCCCTTATTTTTTCGTTGTTTTTTTCTTTTTTTCCCCTTTTGCGACCTCCGGACTCGTCGCGGTTACTTCTACCCCGAGAATTTTTTCGAAATGATCCTTTAAAATACTCGCTGCTTTATGCATCGCTTCAGAGGGTGTGATCGAACCATCTGTTTCTACTTCCATTTTCAGACGGTTATAGTCGGTTCTGTCTCCAACGCGCATATTCTCTACATCCGCAGAAACACGAACCACGGGAGAAAATACCGCATCAAGCACTATAGTACCGACAGAAAGACGTTCCACCGTACGCGCTTCAGAAGGAACATATCCCAGTCCCTTTTCCACAATAAGCTCCACCTCAAGATCCGCGCTCTTTTTTGTAAGCGTCGCGAGATAAAGATCTGAATTTATCACCTGCACTAAGGGAGTTGATTGGATATCCGCTGCAGTGACCTCTTTCTCGGCTTTTGCCTTTAAAAGGAGGGTCTGAGGCTGATCTGCAAAAAAATGGAAACGCACTTTTTTTAAATTCAGACTGAATTCAACGATATCCTCAAGCATTCCCGGAAGCGTAGAAAACTCATGATTTACGCTCTTTATCTTTATCTGAGTAATTGCCGCGCCAGGAAGAGACGAAAGAAGAGTTCTCCGGAGCGCGTGTCCCAACGTTGTACCGTAACCGGTATAAAGTCCTTCTATCTCAAACAATCCAACGTTGTCTTTTTCCGAAATTTTCTCTATTTTTACCGAATCACTTAAATACGTGTACTGCATATTTTTTTAATTACCTTGCGAAGAATTCTCCAACAAGATTTACATCAAACGGGAATTGCGCATCCCGTGAAGAGAATTCCTTCACGCACTGACCTTTTGCATCTTCAACACTTGTTATTTTAAGCCACGACGGAGGCGTGTGTTTTTTTAGATGCTGACTGAGCTCCTCGAAAAGTTTCGACTTTCTTGATTCGGAACGCACCGAGATCACATCTCCCACTTTCACATGAAATGAGGGGATGGTGACTTTTCTTCCGTTTACCGTAATGTGACCATGTGAAACAAATTGACGCGCAATACGGGGAGAGCCCGCGATGCCCATCAAAAACACTACTCTATCAAGCCGATGTTCGAGCATGTTCATTATTTTCTCTTTTTCTTTAATCTTAAAAAGATTCATCATTTGCCGGTTCGTAAGCCCATACATGAAACGGATTCTCTGCTTTTCTTGGAGTTGTTTTGAAAAGTCTGACCCCGCGCGCTTACGTTTCTGTCCATGAGGTCCGGGACGATATGGGCGGCGCACCATGACGCACTTCGCGGAATTACAACGCTCCGCCTTCAAAAAAAGCTTTGTTCCTAATGATCGTTCTTTTTTTTCTTTAATACTCTTCATATTTATACTCTTCGCACTTTCGGCGGACGCGGTCCATTATGGGGAATTGGCGTCACATCTTTTACCGACAATATATTGAATTTCTTGGCGCCAAACGTGCGTACTGCGGAATCGCGTCCCTTTCCGACTCCTGATACATATACATCGACGTTAAATGGTCCTGTTTTTTCAAGTTTTGCCGCAATCGCCTCGGCAACCTTTGAAGACGCGAAAGGAGTTGACTTCTTGGGTCCTGAAAATCCTATGGATCCCGCCGACATCCATGTCACCACATTTCCATGGTCGTCGGTCACCGTGATAATCGTATTATTATACGAGGCATTCACATAGATTCTCCCCTTCTCAATCTTGCGACGACCCCCTTGGCTCGCCTTCTTTTCCGCGGTTGCTTCAACCTTCTCGGATTCGGCAATAAGCTCCTCTTTTGTTTTTTGCGCTACTTTTTTCTTTCCCATAATTATGTATTATTTGAGTTCAACTTTTCTCTTTCCGCTTCCCGCTGTTTTTCTCACATTACCCCGAATGGTGCGTGAATTTGTTTTCGTGCGCTGCCCTCGAGAAGGAAGACGCCTGAGATGCCTCACTCCGCGATAACTTTTTATATCACGAAGACGGCCAATGTTTTGTTTTACTATCTGACGCAATTCCCCCTCAATTTTATGATTTTTATCAAGAAGAGATTGGATCTTATTCACCTCGTCTGGAGTAAGTTCCTTTGCTTTTTTCTCGGGATCTATTTTCGTATCGTGAAGTATTTTTTTCGCCAAAAAAGGTCCCACACCATATATGTACGGCAACGAAATGCTTATTTTTTTATCATCTGGTATGTTTACGCCGCTTATACGCATAGTAATTAAATATTAGATCCTAAGAACCAATTTGGTATTTCTTTCGTTTATTGTTTACCCTTGTCTTTGTTTGTGTTTCGGATTTTTTTTACAAATGACATAAAGTTTGCCGTCTCTGCGAACGGTTTTACAATGCTGGCATATTTTTTTCACCGATGCACGAACTTTCATATTTTTATAATCGCCTTACGATTCTCGCCCGTCGATCATTGACGTTCGGCATTTCGAGAGACACCCTGTCTCCTGGGATTATTCTTATACGATGCAATTTCATCTTCCCCGCAGGATGACCTAACACCTCCCGCGTTTCTCCGTTGGAAATTATTTTGACCCTAAAAATCAACCCAGGTAACGCCTCTTCGACAATACCCTCGATACGGACAAGCTTTGAATTATTTTCCATCTATTAAATTCATATACATTCTTATAAAAAAACGTCCTAATGTCAACCCCGTGAGAGAATAAGCGGAATATATGCGCCACATACCGCAAAAATTTCCCCACAAGACTCTGGGACGGTATATGGTATCCACGGAAACAATCCCGCCCGCGTATATACGCGGGCGGGAGAGAGTTAGTCATAAGCCGGATTCTGTTTATACGATAATTTATCTAGGTCCTCGATTACTCTCGGACTCAAGCGACTCTCCACTCGCGCGGAGCGCGAGAAAATCCAAAAACACAAACCATAAGTTCCAAACAATATCAAAATTCCAATTTTTTCAAATTCCAAAAATATTTTGAATTTTGGTCATTGTGATTTATTTGAGATTTGGTGTTTGATGTTTGGAATTTCCTTGTGCTCCGAACAAGTGACACGGTCTTGCACTCAGATAAGGATTTAGCCGTTTCACCTCCGTTTTTTATCCCTATAACGGAATTGGACCAACTGCGCTGGGATGGGGTCCCCCTTGGCTTTCGCCGTAGGCGTCACTGTTCGCACCTCTGAGATCACTCTCGACGGGCATTACCCGCTATCCTTGCCTCGCGCGGAACGCGAGAAAATCTAAAAACACAAATCCCAAAATCCAAACAATATCAAAATTCCAATTTTTTCAAATTCCAAAAATATTTCGGATTTTGAATTTTGGTCGTTGTGATTTATTTGAGATTTGGTGTTTGATGTTTGGAATTTCCTTGTGCTCCGCACGAGACTGAGTGTCCGGACTTTCCTCCCCGCCGGTCCGTGGATCGGCGGGGCTATCGTGTGACCAACTCTTATAATTATACAATAAAACAAATCTTTACACAAGATCACCATCAAGGGCACGATTTACGAGATCGTCGGATTCCTTATTCTTTCCACGCGGAATATGCACAAAATATACCTTTCCGTATTCCTCCGTAAGACTCTTGGCTTTTTCATAAAGAGGGCGCAATCCCTCATTTTTTACCCTATATTCTCCCTTCATCTGTTTTACGAGAAGCTCACTATCAGACCGTATTTCAACAACCGAGTCCTTGGGCGTTTTAATAAGCGCGCGTGCCTTCGAAAGCGCGAAAATCACCGCGGAATATTCCGCAACATTGTTCGTAGCAGTACCGATGTGCGCGTTATATATTTTTTTAAAACCCTTGGGAAATTCCATCACGACGCCAATTCCCGCGGGTCCCGGATTTCCTCGCGCGCCTCCGTCAGTGTATATAAATATTTTTTCTTTTTTTTCCATAAAATGCGTACTATCAAGAAAACAAAAAACTATTCAAGCGTCTTCCAAGGGAAGTTCCCTTTCGATTTCAAAACAAATCCAGATGCGCGCGCGTGCCCCCCTCCCCCATATTTCGCGGCAATTTTTGAAACGTCTACCGTTCCATCAGAACGGAGTGATACATATACCTCCTCACCCGAGCTTCGCCACACAATCGCCATAGGAGGAAATTTCTCCAAAAGCGCATTCGCAACTTCCGAATTAAGAATAGGTGAATTTGCCGCAAGCATACGCATTCCCTCAAATTCCACAGGGACCGCGCTTCCCACCATTTTTTCAATTATTTTCCCTTCGTATAAGGAAATAATCGTTCCCTCTGATATAATTTTCTTTCTTCCCTTCGGGGTTTCAAGGGCGTTTGCGAACGCATCCCATGCGCTAAAATCAAAGGCGCGGAGGGCAAGCGCGGAAATAATCTCTCTGGTATTTGCACGATTCCATCTCCAGAGATCAATATCTTCAATGTGTTTTAGGAGTTTTGGAACAGGTTTCTTCGGATGAAAATACTGCCAAGCAAGCACGGCTCCCGAATGATCATTATCAAATATATTTTCGGGGAATGCTTCTGTATCCTCTTTCCTGCTCACATGATGATCAATGACCGTAAGCGATGTATTGTGTCTACGAAGTTTCTTCTGTACTGAAACAGGATAACTAAGATCGACTGAATATATCTTCTTTTTTTTAGGAAAAGATGAGGGAAGAACCTCCGGAACGAGCGGAATATATTCCGCTGTATTTCCGAACTTCTTCCACGCCGCCCATGCCGCGCCGAATCCGTCCGAACAATTTTTGTGATAAAGCACTAGTATATCTTTTTTCATTGTATTTTATTTTTTTCCAACGCAACGACCCCCGGCAATGCTTTCCCGCTTAGATATTCAAGCATCGCCCCCCCGCCAGTTGAAAGAAATATATTCTTTCGCCTAGAAATGATCGACTGAAAACCGGAAACCACTCTCGATGAAGCGATTGTTTCACCTCCTCCAATAATAGTACGGGCATTCTTGTTCTTAAGCACCGCGCTCCACATCATTTCGGTGCCGTGTGAAAAATCATTTTCTTGAAATAATCCAAAAGGACCGCTCCATAGTATCATTTTCGCTGACGCAATAATTTTTGCATAGCGAGCGGCTGTTTCGGGTCCGATATCCATCACCGCGCCGCGCCTCCGCACCCCATCCACGGGAAGAATTATGCGTGGAGAAAATACGCGGCTCTTCATTTTATCAATCACCTTTTTGTCGAATACAGATCTTCCCATGGGAACGCCCTGCGCGGCTAAAAAGGTGTTTGCCGCAGCTCCCCCAAGAAGAAATAAATCGGCGAGTTTCCATAAGTGGTCAATCACTGCGGTTTTTTCTGATATTTTTACACCCCCTATAAGCACTACAAAAGGATGTTCTGGATCTTTTAGTACGCGGGAAAGATGCGCGAGTTCCTTTTCAAGAAGAAGTCCGGAATATGAAGGAAGATAATCTGTAATAGCGCACACTGACGCGTTTTTTCTATGACTGACGGCAAAAGCGTCGTTCACGTAAATATCCGCGCACGATGCAAGCGCTTTCGCAAAACTCGGATCGTTTACTTCCTCTCCTCGAAAAAAACGAAGATTCTCAAAAAGCACAATCGGCGCATCCGATTTCCGCGCCTCATCTGCAAGTGTTCCCACTCTATACGCCGATATAAAATCAACCTCTTTTTTTGTACGATGCGCGATGATCGGAGCAAATACATCAAGAGACTCTCTTTTCGCGCGACGCTCAGGGCGGCCGCGGTGACTCGCGATTACTATCTTCCGAGCCCCTTTTTTTATAAGAAAAGATAACGTGGGAATCACCGCTTCAAGACGGAACATGGAAGTTCCCTTTTTAAAATCGGCGTTCAGATCAACACGAACAAGAAATGTCCTTCCAGAAATGTGTTTTTTTTCTAATTGAGAGAGAAATTTCATCACTGTAATAAATTTATCGTCCTTCGATAAGCGGGACGAATGAAAACCCAAAAAAAACTCTTTCTTCGAAAAGTTCCGTATTTTTCTTTTCGAGGACTACAATCGTATCGCGCACGGGAGCCACTATTTTTCCTCCCACGCGCACCTGTTTCTTCCACGCGTCGGGAATTTTATCCGCAGAAGCCGCGGCGATAATCTTATCGTATGGAGCAAATTTAGGCATTCCCAAAGATCCGTCCCCTTCATGGATCTTTATGATATCGTGTTCTTCGAATTCATACGCGCGTAGATTCTTTTTCATAATTTCGATAATCTCATGCACGCGTTCAACAGCAACAACACATGGGAATATTTTTTTTCTTTCCACAGATTCAATTTCCATTCCGTGTGGCCGTACAATCTCCGCGAGAAGCGCGGACTGCCATCCTGATCCCGCACCGATATCAAGAATTTTCTCTCCCTGTTGTGGCGCGAGAAGCTCTATCATGAACGCAACCGTAAGAGGCTGCGAAATAGTCTGGCCGAATCCGATAGGAAGAGGTTCGTTACGATACGCAAATTGCATTTCTTCCTGAGGAACAAAATGCGCTCTATCTATTTTCAAAAAGGCGTCAATAATCGCCTGTGTTTTCAGATATCCTTCGGCGACAAGAGACTGTACAAGATTTTCATTCGTCATTAGATATAGTTTACTTCATTTATTAAAAACCTTACAGATAATAAAAAACCGGGGAAATCCCCGGTTTGATGATTACATTTTCTTATAGAACGTGAGTTCATCGAGTTTCTGTTCTATGAGAGGAGAATATCGGCCAAGCGAATATTCGCGGGAACCCTCATCGGGAACCTTCAATAAGTCGTCTTTTCCGCGATAATCAGGTCCGATACACTTGTAATTCTCAAGGAACTGCCATGGAACAAATTCAAGGGTGATTCCTTCACGATTATCGAATTCAAGAACTGTAAAAAGAACTGTGGACATGAGTCCGCGTGCGAGCTCGTATCCGCTCTGACTTGCCGCTGCGGGAGCCTGAAGAAGTATTTTTCCCGCTTCCTGAGCCATCCAAAGAGAATGTTTGTCGCCTCCCACAAGAAGATCAATGTCTCCTGCGGCATGCGCCATATTGATAATCCATCGCCTTGGTTGATCTACTGGAGTTCTTCCTCCGCCATGAGGTTGCCACATGTGCATATACGCGGCCTTAAATCCGGCTATTTTTTCAGCGAAGTAAGGGAAAAGAATTCTGTCCCCTTTCGGATTTGTAGTGCGCGCCATTGATATTCTCGATACGGTCTGCGCCTGTTGGAACTTCGCCTTTCCACCGGCATCGATGAGTCCCTGATTGTACAACTGCAACGCTGACTCAAAGAAATAAAGCGCGTTCTCGCCCGTAAGCGAATTGCCCCAGATTCCCCATTCGTGGTTGCCCTGCCAGAGAGCGACATCATTAAGTTCAGGAGCGTTTTTCATCGGCGGTACAAGAAGATCAAGAGTAAATCGCTGTTGAGAATCAACGCTTGTAAGCCGTATAGGACGATTCTCAGCGAAGAACATTGGGTATATCACTCCCTGTAGCCAATCGCCGTTCCCGCGGAGCTTCGATGCTCTTTTCGTATAAAGCGCGTAATCAAGGTACTTAATTACTAATTCGGGCTGCATCGTAATGCTACCGAATTGAAGGTCGGTAAGAAGCGCCACGATTTCCTTCTTGTGAGGCTTTTTCTTTTCTGAATCGAGTACTTTGATTATTTTATCGTTGAGTATTCTCAATCGTATACGTCCGTCGCGTTCAATACCTCCCTCGGTCAATACGCCTAGTTCTATCGCGCCGGGAGTTGCCGGACTTTTTCGGAATGTATTCTGTCTCAGTGATTTCGATTGAAGCACGCGATATGTCGTCGTCTTCTGCTGATGCATCGCTCCGGAAAGCGCATTCTGCATACCCGGCGCGGTCATCACCCAGTGACCCTGAACATACGTGCCATAGAAGAACTCCTGATGTCCATCAATAAGCATCCACGGAAGCTTCTCATAATCACGAGACATCATGTGACGCATGATTTTTTCGGAAGTAAGAAGCGGATCGGCATACTGCGTCACATCACTGAAATTAGTATTGTGCACGAATTGAATAATCCTCTCTCCTACTTTGAGCATCAACGAATCCGGAGTTACAATATTCTTTCCAATATCTCCGAAAAGCGCCTTCACATCAACCACGTTCTCGTAGACTTCCGGGTAAGGAAACTTTCCGAGTTTTTGTGCGATGAGTATTTCTATGATCAATCGATATTCCGATTTCGAAACACCAATCGCCTCGAAAACCTCTTTCGCATTCTTCAGGGCTCTCTTCGTGCGGTACTGATATGGAACAATAATCCTGTTCTGGATCTCCCGTTTCACGTTGTACTCGCGGATACTGAGACGGCGTTTTAATTCTGCCGAAAGACTGCGCATATTTACTCCAAATGTCCACGACTTTCCTTCGCGTAACTGCGCCAAATCCGCATAATCTTCGGCAATACGAAGGTCGTCATCGCCCTGTACCACGCACACCGGTCCTTTCGTCACTTTTTCGAGATCTTCCATAAAACGTGCCGCAGCACTCAATTGCTGTCCTATCTTGTAGAGTTTTCTGTTCTGGACAAGTTCAAGCTGACGCTTTACGTTCCGTGCAGTGAATGTTCCCTGCACGAGTCCGCTTGTAATCGAGAAATCGGGATTGACCATCGAGAGTATGCTCTCAAGTAACGCAACATCCGTGTACTGGTTTCCAAAAAGTATTTCCGAAATGACAAGGAAAGAAAATCCGTTTTCGGGAATAGCGTGGGTGATATCAATAGGCTTCACCAGTTTTCCTTCCAGATCATCCTGAACCGCGCTTTTTACTTCAGCGAGACTTCGGAAAGGTTTTGAGCGTTCTTCTGACTGCACCATAAGCTTGTTTTCAAGCTCAACCGCATCATTCGTGATTACCGATTGCGCGTCAGTGCCGAACTCAACACCCTTCATCGTGAGAAGGTATATGTCATCACTCAATTCAAGAAAGCCTCTTCGAATGAGATTCGAGAGATACGTCACAAGAAAAGAATTTCCGTTACTACTTCTGCCATAAAGCTGTTGCGCAAGACGATCTGCCGATATCGGTCCCATATGGATGATATTCGCGATTCTATCTTGCTCTTGTCGCGGAAGAATCTTTAAAAGCTCTTCCGGAGTATAGAACTCTGGAGTGTTTGCGAAAAAGAGGTGATGTTCTCCTGGAACGTTCACAAAGAATCCTTTTCCTGAAAAATTCACCAAGATCCCGCGCATTATTCCCTTCTCGATCTTCGTAAATTCTGCCGCATCGCCAACTCTCATCACTCTCTTTGTTTTTATAAACTTCAAGAGAATATCAAGAGTTTCATTATCTTCATCGGAAAGTTCTTCTCGTTTTGCGTCGAGTTCCGGAGAGCCGCTAAGCGCAACGGATTCTCGAATTTTTTTGAGTCCCCCAGGAATGAATACGTTGATGGTATAATGCACCACATTGACGCTTCCTAATTCTGGGAAATCAGAAAGAAGTACTTTCATATGAAGTTCTTCGCGGACAATTCTTCGTACGGTACGCGCAAATTCTTTTTTGCGAGCGTCATCCCAAAGACGGAATGAATATTTCGCAAAATGATGCTCTTTCACGATATTAAGTTTTTTCGCGCGCGTACGGACCGCGGAAAGAAAGCTGTGTTTCTTTTTGAGAGACACCTCCTTCTTCTGAACGAGCTCGTTGAAGTAAGAATCGAGCTCTTTCACGAGGTGAAGGTACGAACCTGCTTTTCCATAGATCGCAGTAAGTCGTGTGTCGTCTAGATTATAAAGACGTGCCATGACCTGTTTCTCCTTATAAGGTTGATAAAATTCTGCCTTCATTGTGCCCTCCTTCACCTGATACGTCAATAAAAAAGCCCGCCGGTCAAGATATCCGGCGGAAATAGAAAAAGCACCCTTATTTCTTCAATATTCGCGCGGCAAAATCAGGGTCTATCACATTTATCTGCATACCGGTATCAAATTCAAACCCCGCGGCAGTGTTGTAGACCGGAAGCACCTCAATGTGCCAATGAAATGATTTCTTATATTTTTTCTTTTCGCGCATCGGTGCCGTATGAATGAAAAAATTATAGTCGGGATCGCCGAGATTTTTTCTTATCTTTTTCAGAACCAACTGGAGTATATCCCCAACCGATTGAAGCTCCGCGTCAAGGGTATTTTCAAAGCCCGCCGAATGTTTTTTCGGAAAAATTTTCACTTGAAACTCACTCCACGACGCATACGGAGCAAATGCGATCGCCATATCGTTTTCTGCAATGATCCGAATACGTTGTTTTTTCTCTTCAGCAATCATCGCGCAAAAAGCACATTGCGTGTGTTTTCGAATATAGTGGTCAGCACCGAATAACGTATGCATGATATGCGGCGGAACAATGGGGATTCCCATTATCTGATAATGCGGATGAAAAATAGAAGCTCCTGCTCCGCGTCCCCAATTATGGAACATCGAAACGTATTCGATGTTCTTATCTTGAAACAGCATAAGATATCTATCGCGAAACGCGGCAAGAACGCGGAATGCCCGCTCGCGCGAAAGATCAGGAAAGTCTTTTTTGTGGTCGCGCGTGATAATAAGATCATGATGCCCCGCTCCTTCGATTACTTCAAAAAATTTTGACGTGCGGTGAAGCGCCTTTCGTTCGAAATGAACGACTGCGGGGTATTTATTCTTCAATACCAGAAGATCCCAGTCGGTCCTGATGTCGCCATTCTTCGTACGAGGATACCCGATGATCATTTTTTCATCGACATTTTCGAACGGATCTTCAAAGCGACACGTGTGGAAAGGAGCGACTTTTCGTTTTTCTTTTTTTGTTCTCAGATCTCCAGGCTTCTTCGCCCGTCCGGGAACCATCAGTATCCAGTCACCCGAGATCCCGTCCCTCCTGAATTCAGAATGTGATTTTTTCATCATTTTTTTGCCGGAAGCGTATATCTCTTATTCAAAAGCCACCATCGTATCTTCACGACCTCCAGAAGCGTCGAGAAATACGCTCCCATGCCCACCGTTGAACGCGTATCATTCACCCACATCACGGGAATTTCCTTTATTTTGTATCCCAGTTCCCGAGCAAGCACTAGCGCTTCTACGTCGAATCCCCATCGGTCAATTTTTGCTATTGAAAATATCTTTTCTGCGGATTCCTCCGAAAAACACTTGAAACCGCACTGTGTATCCCATATGCCGCGGACCGCGAAAAGTTGGATAAAAAGATTCCCCCCTTTCCCAAGGATCTGCCTATACCACGGCTGTGGCGGATGAAGTTTGGCCCCGCGCGCCGCGCGCGATCCTATTATCACGTCATATCCTTCTTTGAAAAAAGGAATCATCTTTTCTACTTGATCGACAGATGTTGAATTGTCGGCGTCAGTGAAAAGACGCCAATTCCCTTTTGCATCACGCATTCCCTGCCGGACCACCCACCCCTTTCCATGATTTTCTTTATTATCAACAAGGCGAAGGTTTTTTATGATTCCTTGAAAACGGCGGACAATATCCACGGTTTCATCCGATGAGCCGTCACTCACCACAAGAATTTCTGAAGAAAATTCCGCAGACGAAAGATATTTATCGATATCTATAAGCGTAAGAGGAAGGCGTTTGGCTTCGTTATATGCGGGGATAATAACCGAAAGAAATGGTTTGCTCATAATTTTTATATATGCGGAGATTCAACTTGATTTTCCTTTTTTTTAGAAAATACAACACGCCGATAGCTTATGAAGTTCCACATGAAAGATACCGCGACCGCGACAAGCGCGCCGACATTCGCCCATAATTTTTCAGATATACCCGCCGGAACTCCCACACCATTCACAATAAGAGACGCGACCGAAACGTTTAAAAGAGTGCCTACAAGAGTAAAAAGGAGAAATCGCACATACTCCGTTCCAGTAACAGGCGTTTTACTCTGAAACGTCCACAGTTTATTCCAAAAATAACTGTTTGTGGTCGCGGCGAGAAATGACACTGCCTTAAACCCAGTGAAAGAATATCCCCAAGAAACTCCCGTAAGCGCCATAAAGAGATTCAAGATACCGAGATCAATGAGCGTATTCAACGTTCCTACTGCGGCAAATTTTCCGAATTGTTCAAACACTCCCCAAATCTTTCCGAGTAATTTGAGTATAAAGAGCGCACACGGCGCGAGGATCGAAAATCCAACAACTGATACCGCCACAAAAAACGGTGAAAGTGACAACCCTATATTATGCGCGGGGAGAAGAACAAGCCATCCGACAAGAAATCCTATGACGGTTACGAGATAAAAATCCTTTTTTTTGTTATATTCCATATTTTTTGATATCCTATCCGTTTTCATCTTCCTTTTTTTCCTTTTCAATCCCCCGCAGCCGTTCGTAAATCTCGCGCTCAACGACATCGCGCGGTCTTCCGTATGAAGCGCGCGACGCGTCACGGAGGGCTTCGATGTCGCTCGGAGAAGCGCTCCTCTCGGGAAGAGGAACCACGATATTGAAAGGAGGCGATACCTGACTATTGATGAGAAGTTTTACGTGAGCGTTTAAATTATCAATGTTTATGAGATTGCTCTTCTGAAATACCGGATCGAACTGCTTCTCGAGATACTCCGCGTCATCGGCGCCCACCCGAAATGCCACGATCGATCCCACGTTTCCGAATACCGCGTTCCGTATATTTTCGGAAAGTTGGGAAATAAACTGATGAGCCACAGTAAGACAAAGCCTATATTTTCTTGCCTCAGAAAGAATGGTCGCGATTCCGGGCGTGGTGAAATTCTGAAATTCATCGATATACATGTAAAAATCCTTCCGTTTTTCCATAGGGATATCCGTCCGAGAAAACGCAGCCATGGTTATTTTTCCGATAAGAATCATACCGAGAAGGCTTGCGTTTATTTCTCCTATCCTCCCCTTTGAAAGATTTACAAGGAGTATTTTTCCTTCATCCATAATATCCCTAAAACGCAATGTGCTCTTCGACTGCGCGATGATAGGACGAACATAATCATTTGCAATGAATGTGTTAAATTTGCTCGTAATATAAGGAACAAGATTCGCGAGTGCTGCCTCACCTCCCGCTTTCTCCGCTTCTTTCTCCCAGAAATCTTTCGCGATTATATTCAGACACCTATCAAGAAGCTTTTTCCTGAATACGGCATCGGAAAGAACGCGCGGAATTTCAAGAATTGTATATCCTGCGTTCGGATCGTCCATGAGAAGAAGAAGCGCGTTCCTTGTATATTGCTCGAACATCGGACCCCCAGTCGTCTTCAAATCATAAAGCGTATCGAATATACCCATAAGCTCATTGATAATGAACGTTTTCTGTTCCGGAAATCTGCCGTCATATTCGAGCATATTCAGCCCAAATGGATGCTGGAGATCCGAAGGGTCAAATATAATGACATCGCGCGCACGTTCCTTCGGCACGCGGGCGAGCACATCTTCGAATACATCGCCATTTGGATCAATAAGACACAATCCTTCTTTATTCTGCATGTCCTGCGCCGAAAGATTATTCAGAAAGACTGACTTCCCTGTTCCTGTTTGACCCACGATGTACATATGCCTTCGGCGATCATCTTTTAGAATACGCACATCTCTTACCATGCCCCGATAACGACTCTCCCCAATCTTCACTCCGTCTTTTGGAAGTATCGAAGGAGGAGGAACCTCTTTAAAGTGAAGTTCCTTTATCTTGGGCGCGGAGGTAAATGGCGTGGGAAAATGAAAGATGCTCGCGATTTCTTCTGTATTCAAAACAATCCGCTGAGATTCGTTGAATGAACGGAACGAAAATTCATGAACAAATTCCCTTAATGATTTCGGCTGTACGACCGAAAACTCATTCTTTTCAGAAGAATTCAACTGTGAAAACCCTATCACGATACCGTCAACAATCGAATCAGCGACCGTCTGACTCGGAGCGGAGGCGATAATCCGTACATTTACCTTGAAAAGAGGTTTCTCGATTTTTGATTCGAGAGCTTTCACGGCACTCTCATCAACCATTTTTTCCTTATCACTGTCTTTTGCAGATCCCTTTCCCGTACCCTCCATAATGGCATCGTGCACATATCCCACCGTTCCAAGCGGATTAAAAGTCGGTGTCTCAAGAGGTTCCCCTTTCTTCAGGGTTCGTATCATGGAAGAAATCTTTTTTTTCTCATCTTTCCCCGCGGGAACAAGAATAAATTGAATTGCACCGCCCTCTCCCATCTCATTTATCTTTGCGAGCCCTCCCACTATCGAAGAAAACGTATCCGCACCAAGTTCCCTATATGTCCGCACCGGATATGCAAAACTTTTCTTCTGAGAAAGAAACGCTCCCGAGACGACTCCCGAATGATTAAATATATTGTAATCGTCACACACCTCCACCTGCGCATCTTTCCAGATCGATTGAATATGTCTCACGAGCGCGGGCACATGACGTTCAGAAAGCGATGCGTAGAAATGGATTTCCTCTCCGATATACGGCACCGCAACTTCAAATACGACGGGTTCCTTAAGTGATACGAGACCGCTGAAAAATTGTTCCGAAAAATTTATTTCATCCATCACATCCTTGCCGTCAGGAGAGACGCGAGGAAATCGCACAAGAAGAAGTTTCATCCCGATGAGTGATCGTAGTTTCTTTTTCTGCTCCATACGCGAAAACACTATCGCTCCAATAGCGAGAATGAATGCGGCGACAAAAAAAATAATCGGAATCATGATTGTCCCAAAATCCCCTTCTCTCTCAACTCCGGCACGAGTTTATCGACAAGCGCGTCATGAAAGGCATCTTCAATAAATGCCGGATATTTTTTGGATTCTTTCACCGCCTTTTCCAGATCGTCGCCAAGCGCAATCGCAACGAGGCGCTCCACCGCGTGTCTCATATCGTCCGTTACTCCGTCATCATTCATATACGCAGGAAGGTGGGGAGACGAACTTTGTGGTGGATTGTGAGGCGTCGGAGAAACAGGAGGAATCATCTCTGCGATTGATTGGATAGAACGTTTTATTGCCTCGCGCTCGGGAAGAGTCCGCAATTCTCCGCGCTCGATATTTTCTGCAACGCGGTGACCT
Organism: Minisyncoccota bacterium; assembly: GCA_020059585.1. Classification (GTDB taxonomy): domain Bacteria; phylum Patescibacteriota; class Minisyncoccia; order UBA6257; family GWB1-50-10; genus GWA2-45-9. Next base: position 8,064 of record JAGVBU010000004.1, on the reverse strand, counting down.
ATTTTGGCAAGTCCTTTTTCTAGATTCTCGTTAAAATTAATCTTCTTCTGCATAATGGCATCTATACTATAATTATAGAATAAATATGAAAATGAAAAAATACGTGGCCCTCATAGCGCTTATTGCAATCGCGGCATTCTTCCGTCTTGCATTCATACACACCACACCCCCCGGCTTATATCCCGACGAAGCTATGAACGGCAACAACGCCCTCGAGTCGATAGAAACTGGCGAATATAAGATCTTTTATCCGGAAAACAACGGACGGGAAGGTTTTTTTATAAATATTCAGGCTCTTTTTCTTAAATTTTTTCTTTCTTTCGCAGAAAATCCCGAACCATGGATGCTCCGTGTTCCCAGCGCTCTTTTCGGGATACTCACAGTGCTCGGACTTTATTTTCTGGCGCGGGAATTATTTGAAAAAAATAAAAGTTTCGAAATCGCGCTCTTTTCTTCTTTTTTTATCGCAACCTCATTCTGGCACATTAACTTCTCACGTATCGGATTCCGCGCAATCATGGCACCATGCTTTTTGGTGTGGGGTATTTTCCTTTTACTTCTTGCTTTTAGGAAGTGGGAAGGTAGAAACGTGTTTGAAAATTTAAAATTAAAAATTAAAAATTCGCTCCTGCCGCTCGCAGCGGGAGCGGTGTACGGTCTCGGTATGCATTCCTATATCGCATACCGCGCCACGCCCGCGATTATCCTTTTTATATTCGTGCTTGCGGGTATTCGAAAAGGATGGAAGAAAACAATCACGATAGGAATGCTTTTCTGCGTGGGAGCAGTAGCCATCTCCCTGCCTCTTCTTGTGTATTTTACCGAAAATCCTTCCGATTTTCTTGGAAGAACATCTCAAGTATCTGTCTTCAGCGGATCATCGCCCGCACTTGAAGTACTCTCAAACTCGGCAAAAACGATAGGAATGCTGTTTTATGGCGGAGACGGAAACTGGAGGCATAATTATCCTGAACACGGCCAACTTTTTTGGCCAGTCGCGATTTGCTTTGTAATAGGAGTAGCGTTAGGAATTAAAAAAATTTTCAATTCTCAATCATCAAATTCCAACCAAACTTCAGACTCCAATGTCCAAAATTCAAAATCATTTCGATCATTCGGATTTAAGATTTTGGATTTGCTTAGGGTTTCGGATTTCGGATTTGGAATTTTAATATTATTTGTCTGGATCGCCGTCGCGATGCTTCCCGTGGTCATCTCAAATGAGGGAATCCCCCACGCCCTCAGATCAATACTCATGATTCCCCCTATATTTATATTTGCAGGACTAGGAGCGTCGAGTATCTGGGGATTCTTGAAAAGAAGAATGCGCACCGCTATTCAGAATAGTATTCTCATTGTATTTGCCGGATGTATCGCAATCTATGCGTTCTGTTCTTATTTTTTTCTCTGGGGAAAAGATACGAATACCGCGGGCGCGTTTACCGAAAAATACGTCACTATGGGATATATGATACGAAATCTTCCCGCGGATCTGCCTAAGTACATTATTGTTCGCGCGGGAGGCACGGATGTACGCGGAATACCGATGCCCGCGCAAACTACGATGTTCATCACAGACGCGTTCACTTCTGAAAAACAAAAAGAGAAGAATATATTTTTTATCCTTCCCGAAGATAAGGGTAGTATCCCTCACGGATCATTTGTCACAACGCTGGAATAAATATCCTAGATATAAGATTCTAAACCTCAGAAAAATTAACGGATCAAATGCCGTGCAACTGGAACGATTCGGATCCCGTATCAATATTTGTGGAACTCGAATACGAGCTTCCCGGCTCCGTATAGACGCCGTCATCGCCGCTCCCCCCCGACCAATCGGTTTGTTGGAATATCGCGTTCTTCCATCGGGTGATGTAATCGACAAGAGTGAGATCGGTAAGCCCGCTGCTTGCGATCCACTCGACAATGGAAGTGACGCGTTGCGTCGACGGATCTTCAAGCGATCCGCTCTCGCATGGAGACGCGCCGCTTATTGTGCTTGACGCATCATTTGTCCGGCATACGTTTTCCACAACAAAATAGCGCGAGAACACCGCGCTCTCATACATGCGTTTTATTTCATCTGCAGAGAGGGCCCGCGTATAAATTCGCGCATCATCGACGGATCCGTCAAAATACTGGCTTCCGTTATCCCTGCCTATTGTTACTGGATATGTCGTCACCTGAGGGCTTATTGTCTGAGTCGAAGACGCTTTTTCCACCCCATTTTGATAGAGGTATATATTTGAACCATCCCACACCCCCGCGATTTGTATCCATTGGTCGGTTAGGGTGTTTGTGAAAGAAACCACCTTTGTACTCGCGCCATTTCTGAAGCCAATTCCAATGCGTCTGTCTGTTATGGGATTAAAAACGAAAAGCCCCCACCCCGCCGTATCCCAACCCGCATTCGCTCCCTTCCCTACGACATTCGAATATGTTGATCCGGTCCATGAAGAATCTATATTCACCCACGCGACAACACTTCCTGTTTCCGAAAGGTCAAACGCGCTTGCGTGAGGCACATACACATACTGTGTCGTTCCGTTGAAACCAAGGCAGTATCCCGCTTTGCAATTCTCAGTATTCCGCGTGGGACTATTCATAAGCGTACCGCTATTGTTGTTTCCGCTCATATCATACGCAACGGTTCCCGTTGCCTCGTCAAATCCCCAGCGCCCCACGAGATCCGTTGCCACATCCGTTCCAAAAACCCCCTCCTTGCCCTCAATGACAAAAAACTGAGTGCTTGATGAGTTCAAAAAATATGTGGTGCTTGTCCCCTTCGTAAGTCCATAGATATTCTGCCAATCCGCTCCCGCAAACGCGCGCGCCTTGTCGAGCGACGATTGCACCATCCCAGACGCCATCTGCAAATTATCATTCGAAGACGTGGAACGAAGCATGAACGCGATTCCCATCGCCGCCGATCCGATAAGGATCGCGCCTATCGTGAGACCAATGAGGACTTCGATAAGGGACTGCCCCGCACGCGACTGCGCGCGCAGTATTAAGTATTTAGTATTATGTATTACGTATTTTTTCTTCATACTTTATACTTACTACTTTTTACTATCTACTACTTGAGATCATTATACATATTCAAAACCTCCTGCGCGGAAAGCGCACGGTTATAAATACGGACTTCGTCCATATACCCCTGGAACTGTCTTGATGTGTTCTCGGCACCTAAAATAATGGCACCTGCCTTATTCCCAGAACCAACAACGCCAACCGTGTTTTTCAAGACACCATTAACATACTCTTTTATATCCACTCCATCCCACACACAAGAAACATGCGACCACTGGTTGAGTGGTACTGAATTTGATGGAGTTGAGTGGTAGCCAGGAGGACTTGTTCCATACCAGTAACAACTTAATGCCCTACTTGCATCGTTAAAGCTCAGGTAGTAGGCTCCACTCCCTAAAATTAAAGTCCCCATTCCATCGGCTCCACCTATATCCGTGGGGTAAATCCATGCGCTAAGCGTGAGTGTGGTTTGGCCGTCTAAGGAATCAGCATCAAGTACATTTATATATTCTCTTGTTGTTACATTAAATTTCGTACATCCTCCCGCCTTACAGTTCGTTCCTGATTGCCACGTCGGACCATTTGTAAGCGTCCCGTTATTTCCGTTTCCCGATGCGTCATATACGATCGTTGATGTTGCCTCGTCGAAATGCCAATATCCCACGAGCCCCTCTTCAAATCGCGTGGTAGCCTTTCCACGGGTATTTATAATAAGATCGCCCACAAGAGATCCAGCGCCTCCATTCACGGTAAGAATTCGATTCTCTCCCAGAAGCCCCGTAATCGCCTTGAATGCGAGATCAATACTAAACCCCGAGGGAGGATTTCCGAATCGTATATTCCGTTTCAGGGAATAGGTCTGATCCGGCGTTCCTGACGCGTACGAAAGTCCGCTCCATGTTTTAAAGGAATTGTCCGTACCCGAAATCCGTATCCCCCACTGTTTCCCGTTTTCCTGCGTTACCGAACGCCTTTGTATGTCGCGCACAGAAGCGGAAAGTTCACTCAGGGTAAGCCGTACATTTTGATCTCTCTGATATCGTGAAAACATTAAAAAACCGCCAGTCGTAATCGCCGCGCCTACCGCAACGACAACAAGAACCTCAATCAAGGTGAATGCCGATCGAGAATTTTGAAGTTTGAATTTTGAATTTTGAGTCAATTTAAAAATTAATGAATTCTGAAATTTAATCGAAATTCCTTCCTACCGGTAGGCGTGGCGTCATTCGAAATTCTAAAACTGGACAGTAAGCTGGTAAATAGGAATGACGATTGCAAGCGCAATTCCTCCAATAATGAGTCCGATACCCATAAGCATAAGCGGTTCCAAAAACGCAACGAGCGTTTTCAACGAACTGTCGATCTCGCTCGTATAGAAATCGGCAAGCGTCTGAAGCACTTCTTCGATGTGTCCCGCGCGTTCGGAAATCGCGATGAGATTTACCACCGTTTTCGGGAAGAATGGTTCACGTCTGAACGCTTCTCCTACCGTAAGTCCTTTTGCGATGCCCTCACGGGAAATTCTAATGAGTGCTTCTTTCATTTCTATCTGCGTAATAGAATCCGCAGTGATTTCAAGCGCATCCGTAATGGGCATTCCCGCTTTAATGAGCGATGAAAGCGTTGCCGCAAAACGCTGGATAGACACCTTCTTCACCACTTCTTTCACGAGAGGAAGGTTGAATAGAATACTCAATACAAACTTCTTAAACACGAAAGAAGTCTTATATAGAAAGACAAACACTATGGCGAGCACCGCACCCACCGCGAGAATAATGCCCCCGAAATTTCCGAAGAAAAATCCCACGGAAAAAACCACCTTCGAAAAAAGAGGCGGCTCGAATCCGCTTTCCGAAAATACCTTTGCAATCTTCGGAAGCGCGAACATCACGAGGAATATAAGAATAAGAACGGATGCTGCAAGAAGAATAATGGGATAGAAAAGCGCGCTTTTGATCTGGTCGCGGAGCATCTTTTCTTTCGAAAGAGTCTGAGCAAGATTCTCAAATATATTTTCAAGACTTCCCGATGCCTCTCCCGCTTTTATGGAGTTCACATACACCTGGCTGAATACCTTAGGATACCGCGCGAATGCAGTATAAAAAGGCGCTCCTTTCTCAAGATTTGATTTCACCTCAAGAAGGAATGAACGCACCGAAGGTTTTGAAAAATCATCAATGAGAATATTGATTGCCTGAAGGAGTCCTGTTCCTATCTTAAGCATCAGCGCGAGATATTTCGAAATGAATACCTGATCGGTAAGAGAAATTCCTCCGCCGAATATATCTCTCTTTAATCCCCCCTTCTTTTCTCCAAAAGGTTTCACGCTCACGGGCCTTAATCCTTGGCCGGCAAGCATGGTGAGTACCTCTTGGACGTCATTTGCCTCGACATTATTCTCCACTATTTTGCCGTCCTGTTGCGATGCGATATAACGAAATTGCATATATTTTTAATTGTAGATTGAAAATTGAAAATTGAACATTACTCGCGTATTACGCGAAGCACCTCCTCAATCGTGGTAAGTCCTACCTCAACCTTTCGGAGTCCATCCTCAAACATAGTGACCATTCCCTCCTGACGCGCGATTGTTCTTAAATTATCAAGGTTGAATTCCGAGCTTATAATGAGTTTTCGCACGCTTTCCGTGACATTCATGGATTCAAAAATACCTACGCGCCCAAGGAATCCCGTGAAGTTGCACGCGGGACATCCTTTCCCGCGATAGAGCATGCGCGGAACCCGCACAATATCCTCGTTCACGTTTGCCGCAGCAAACTCCTGTTCGAGCGCGCGCGTCATCGCTTCGTCCGGCACGTACGATTCAATGCAATCGACATGAATCTTTCGCGCAAGACGCTGCGCGCAGATCACATTTACCACCGCGGATACAAGAAATGGAGGAACGTTCATATCAATGAAACGGGGAATCACGGTAGGCGCGTCATTTGTGTGAATGCTTGAAAGCACCAAGTGTCCGGTAAGTGCCGCCTGCACCGCGATATTTGCGGTTTCCGAGTCGCGGATTTCACCAACCATAATAATGTTCGGATCCTGCCTGAGAATTGAACGGAGTCCTGATGCAAACGTAATACCCGCGGCGGCGTTAACCTGCGTCTGATTCACATACCGCATATCATATTCGATAGGATCCTCGACAGTCACAATATTCACCTCCGGACGATTCAAAATATTCAACACAGAATAAAGCGTTGTCGTCTTTCCTGATCCGGTGGGTCCGCATACAAGCACCATACCATACGTTTTCTTGATGCCCTCCTCGATGAATTTTATCGTATCCTCGAACATCCCGAGCTCACCAAGCGAAATCGGTTTTTGCGCCGCATTGAGAATACGCATTTCCACCTTCTCTCCATAAAACGTGGGGATAACCGACACACGGATGTCCACCAGTCCGTCTCCTATCTTATGGCGAAAGCGTCCGTCCTGAGGATGCATATGCTCATCAACGCGAAGTCCCGAAAGGATTTTCATGCGCGCGACAATCGCCGGATGAATGTCTTTTGGCATCCTGATAATTTCATGAAGTACCCCGTCAACGCGGAAACGCACGAGTATCGCGTCGTCCAATGCTTCAAAATGGACGTCTGAAGCGCGCGAGGAAACGGCATATTCAAGAAGATTATCGACGATAGCAACAATAGGAACGTCCTGCGCGGCCTCTTTTAGGTCTCCCTTTGTCTTAAGACGCAGCGACTCTTTAATGCTGTCGTCGATTATTTTTTTAAAATCCTGAGTAAGCTGCTTGTGATAAAGAATATATCCGCGGTTCAAATCTTCATCGGTCGCGAGGAAAGGACGCACCTTCCCCTTAAGCCGGAGCGAAAGAAAATCAATTGTTTCGAGATCTGTCGGGTTGTCCATCGCAACGTCATATGAACCATCCGCTTCTTTTTTAAATACCACAATTTTCCGCTGCCGGGCTACTTCTTCGGGAATGGTCCGCATGACATCCTCGTCGATTTTTTCGACGCCAAGATTCACCCGCTCAAACCCAAGCGTCTTTGCGAGAAGAGAAAAGAAATAATCTTTATTTAAAAGCCCTTGGGAAATAAGGAGATCCACCACATTCTGGCGTTTTCGATCTGCCTCGACTTTCATTGCATCAAACGCCGCGGCATCGACGATGCCTGCTTGCAGAAGCATTTCTTTTATTTGCTGAACTGGAAGAGAAATCATGCCGTAGTAAGTAGTAAGTAGTAAGTAGTAAGTAGTAAGTAGTAAGTAGTAATAAGAACTACATACTAGAACACTCTCACCATCTCACTAATGATTATAGCAATAATCGCGAGGGGGAGCCATAAAAAATACATAGGAAAGCGATCCTCTCCTTTGCGAATTCGGGGGTTGAGAAGAGATGCGACAAAAGTAATGAGAAATATTGCGATACCATACCATATCCAAAGATAATTCCACTCCTGAAATCCAAGGAGAAATACCGCAAGAGAAGCGTAAAAAAGCTCATCACTTTCGAAAAAAATACCTCCCCGCATTCGGTTAATATATCGAAGGATGATGAAGAAAATCCCCGCGACAATTCCGGAAACCACGTAATAGAGAAGGAAACGGAAAAACACATACGAATACACGTATCCAATGCCTCTATATGGAGGCACAAGGAAGGACGCGGGGGGAGCCCCGTTTTTCCATGCGTGATACTGGAGAAAAACGGAGATAAAATAAAAGCACGCAACGCACGCAATACCCGCAAAAAGGAAAAATATTCCGATTTTTTTTCTGTGTTCCGAAAAAAATCCGTATTTTTTTTTCCGGATAAAAATTTGCGCGCAAAATCCGAAACACAGAAGTGCGAACGGCGCATATCGGATCATGATATCCATGATGCTTGCATTATAAACAAAAACTCCCTGTACGGGGAGTTTTAAAGAAAGTAAGCTGTATAAACCGCATTAGAAAAGATCCAGTCCGGGATCGTTGCCTATTTCGTAGAAATTAGCGGAGTTACCACCATCCTTCGTATTGCTCTCCACATCAGCAGTGCCGCCTGTT
>JAGVBU010000005.1 GCA_020059585.1 Minisyncoccota bacterium | reverse complement strand
GCCGTCGCGAAAGCGAGCCCAGCCCCGCTTGTGGCGGGGCTGGGCGAGCGAACACTCTCATCTTCAAAAAATGAGTTCGTATCTAATTTGTTGGCTCCCCGGGTAGGACTCGAACCTACAACCAAACGATTAACAGTCGTTTGCTCTACCATTGAGCTACCGGGGAATATGGGTTTTTAAAGATGATCCCGTGTTCGGAATCACATGTAGAAGTATAAGAAAGAAATAATTGGGACGCAAGACTTTTCGGGCGCGATTTCGTAGTCTATTGTATTATTTTTCATGATGTGGCATAATAAGCCTATGAGAGAAAAATGTCGACAGCTTAATACGAATATCTGGACCATCACTCCGATGGTCGATTTTGCCGTGTCCTACGGACAGGCGCACACATTTGTATTCAGCCAAGACGTTTTTCATTGCGAGCGGCAGTAGCACTTACCGCTTCGCAAAAGGATCTTCCTTAAAGCATCTCGGCTGAATAGAAGCCGGGATGTTTTTATTCAGCGCACGTTCTTTTACAACGCAATAAAGAAAGGAGGATAAAATGAATGCGCACAACGCATCGAGGAATGCGCGATTGTATTCATGGTATATCACGTTCAGAGATCCGATTTTCTGGGGACCAGTGCTCATCATAAGTCTGATGCGTCTCGGGAAAATGGAACTCTCCGATATTTATATCATGGAGGGCATCGTGCTTATCGGATTCATGATTCTTGAAATTCCTTCGGGAGCGCTCGCTGATCTTATCGGAAGAAAGAAAACCATTATGGTCGGCGGTTTGTTCCAGCTTGCAAGCAAGATATGGTTTGCCTGCATCACATCGCCCTTCGATGTGTGGTGCGCAAACATCCTTTGGATGATCGGCGCATCGCTCACGTCAGGAGCCGATTCCGCTCTTTTGTACGATTCATTGAAAGAGGACGGGCGGGAAGGCGAATATCGGAAGATTGAAGGGCGCGCAACAGGGAACTGGCTCTTCCTTGTGGCGATAGGATCGCTTGTCGCGGGATTTCTTGCCGAGTATTCACTTCGTCTGCCCGCGATTCTCTCTATTCCCGGAGTATTATTTTCTTCCGCTGTTCCGTTCTTTTTCAAAGAACCTCCCGCGACGAAAAAATATGCTCCGCAAGAACAGATAGCCATCATGAAGAAAAGTTTTCTTTTTGTGATGACCCACAAAAAAGTGATATGGATTCTTGGATTTACCACCATGATCGCGGTTGCTTCGAAAATATGGTTTTTCACTTATAATCCATATTTCGAACTTGTGAATCTCGATTTGAAATACTATGGAATCATATTTTTTGTATTAAATATAATCGCATGGTGTTTCAGCAGATATGCCGATTTTTTCAGCAAGAAAATGAGCGAAAAAGGTATCATGAAACTTATGGTCTTTCTCGTGGGCATGCCGATACTCTTTATGGGATCGGTGGTCTCTGTATTTTCCGTAGGGATGGTGTTTCTGCAGAACGTGGTTCGGGGATTTACAAAACCGTTTTTTGCCGAGTTTTTAAATCGTCATCTCGATTCGGAAAATAGAGCAACGGTACTTTCAATCCAGTCCGCGGTGTCGGGACTCGCGCAATTTATATTTCTCGGCGCATTCGGACTTTTGCTCACCGCGTACGGATTGCCGTTCTGTCTCCAGCTCTTGGGAGGAACGGTACTCATCCTCGGAACATGGGAAATTATCGTGTATAAGAAAACATTTCCATAACAATCGGTCACCACAAGGTGACCGTTTTTTCTGGTACAATGAAAATGTAATTCTTATCATATATGGAATTTTCGAGATTAAAGAAACTATGCGGTGCCGCGGCATTTATAAGCGCTCTTTTCTTTGCATTTAGTTCGGTTTCTTCCGCGATCGCGCTTGATCTCTCCTCGGTACATATAAAGAAAAACACTATCGTGCAGGGGGAGACACTTGTGATAGAGGTGGAAAAATTTTCAAATACAAATAATACCGTTCCAATGGCGTGGGTGGGGAGCAGGGCGGTGCGACTTTTTCCGTATAAAGAAAAATATATCGGTTTTTATTCGGCCCCCGCGAAAGCAACTCCATGGATTTATCGCGCCACGATTGTCGCGGAAGGGGAGAAGCCAGTAAAAATTCCCGTAGTCATAAAAAACGCGCATTTTCCGGTGACGGAACTTGTGGTGACAAAAGAATTAAATAATGCGGGATTTACCTCCCGAAACATCGCCTCAAATCTTGCGGTTGCTGATACTCCCGCGATTGTCGCCGCGTTTTCAAATGCTGCCGATGCTCCGTACTTTTCGGATGCGTTCGGATTTCCGCTTAAAAATATTGTGAATGTCGGTGCCTTCGGAAATTACCGGAAGTCAGGGAGTACGGTGCTGCAGCATTTGGGAGTGGATCTTGAGGCGGAAATGAACACTCCGGTATACGCGATAAACGATGGAAAGGTGACGATGGCGAAGCGCCTCATCAACTATGGAAATTCGATTGTCATCGATCACGGCGCGCGCATTTTTTCGATGTATCTGCATCTTGAAAAATTTTCGGTGCCGCAGGGAGCGGTGGTAAAAAAGGGAGATCTCATAGGATATTCGGGGAATACCGGATATTCTCTCGCGCCGCATCTTCATCTTTCGATAAATGTGAACGGAACGAGTATTGATCCTTTGAATTTCATTGAGACCACGCAATCCGCGTTTCAGTGATTTTCCGGAACGTATCTTATTTTTTATACGCATGAAATATATTATCTTGCTTGGAAAAAAATTTTCCGCCATTCATGATTCATTGCGTTTCGGGAAAGACAGAGTGTTTGCTCCGCTTGTGCGCGTGCTTCCGGAGTGGGTGACGCCGAATCGCATTACGATATTTCGCACCTTTGTGTTGATCGTGTGGTTTCCGTACGCGTTATGGCGTCCGAATCTTAGTCAGGTTTTTGTCTTTTTTGTAATCTATTTCTTTGATCTTCTGGACGGCGCGATGGCGCGCCTCAGGAACCAGACAACATACTTCGGCGGGTATCTCGATCATGTAAGCGATAAGTTCAGCAATATCGCGCTCCTTGTTGTTTTGTATCAGACCGTGGGACCTCAATTCCTTTTCTTTATCTGGTGGGATGCCCTCATGGCGACATTTCTTATTATTGAGGGTATTTCAAAAAATATAGTATTGTCATACATTCGGTCGCCGTTTGAAGTCGTGGTCAGGATCGTATTGTGGGGAGTGATTCTTGTGAGCGCGATTCGCATGGCGTACGCATAATACGCGGGAATATTTTAGCGCAATGAAATAAAAACCCCGTTTTTTAGGGGTTTATTTTTTTCGAAATCGCGTTCTTGCGTATCCGATGCGTTCGAAATACGTTACGATTTCCCTGATAAATTGATCTCCCTCTTCATAAATTTGAGAGAGCGTCACCGTTCGCTTTAGGTTGTTTCTTTTCCACCACGCGCGCATCATTTCTCTCATGAGATTCTTTGGAAAAAACATAAGGCGGCATTTTCCGCATATGAAATAGTGGATGACGGGTACTTCGATTGCATAGCGTCTTGTTCCGATCATTTCATTGCGTTCCGCTTTTTTTCCGCACCGCGGGCAGCAGTATTCCGCGTGTTCCACAGTATAATCCTTTTTCTTTTTTGCTGTTTCCGATAATACAAGAAAACCGAATCGCATACAAACATGACGCGAATTCCGTTATTAGACGCCAATAGGGTATGCGTAGTATGATATTTTTATGGATAAAAAAACTCTTGCATTCTCAATAGGCGTTCTGATTATCGCGGGAATAAGCGCGTTTATGTATAAAGGAATCGATTCTGGGGGAGATGTACGCGTCGAGGAAAAATCCTCGGAAATCAATTTCACGACGCGCGGATATTTTTCGGGAGACGGAAGCTCGTTTATTTATGAGGAGCCGGGAGCACCCGCGCTTTCCGCGACATTCGTATTTGATGACGCGAGCATGTGCAGATTTTCCGAAGAAACCGTGCCGTGTTGGACGCTGGGCGCGTCTCTTGGAGAGATGGTGAAGGGAAAGAGGCTTTTTGTAGAGGGAGTGCGAGAAGAATCCGAAGTGCTTGTGCGGAATATCGCGCTCGACATTGAGGCGGAAAGGAAGTTTGGCATTATCCGTTCCGTGAAGGAAAACAATCAAAATTTCCTCATAGAGATTGATGAGGTTGAATTTCTTTCTGGAGAAGAAGCGGTTGTGGCTGGTATGGGGGATACGGGGTGCGTCAGAGAAAAGATTATGGATTGCATTCCGAGTATGAATAACAGTTTTTATATAAGAAATACGGACACAGGCACCGAAACATATATTGCGGATGAGAATACTTTCATAGCAACATTCAAAAACCCCGGCGCTCCGGATCTGGAACGTGTTTCTCTTGAATCTTTTTTCAGGAAATCGGAGGATCCTCAATCGTTTATCGTAGGCGGATATCATTTTATGTTCCTTTCGGAAGGGATGACTCTTTCAAAACTTGAAGAACAGTATACTCCGTAGACGATACGCGGAATTGCGCATACCTGTTTTTTGTGGTATAAAAATCGAAGCATTTTTCATAGTGAGGAGTAACAAATGAAAATATTGATAAAAACATCTCTTTCTCTTCTTGTTCTTATTCTCTGTCTTATTCCGACGTGGATCTATCTTCTTGCCGATACGTTGTTTGAACCGAACGGGTTCTGGCAAAACCTCGTTCTTTTCGGAATAGGGCTGTATTTTCTCGGCGCTCTGCAACTTGTACTTTTCTTTCTTTTTATAGTGCTGCTTATAGGAATTATTAATTCATAACAATTCGATTCCCGGAAATTTTCCGGGTTTTTTATTTGTGTATATCGAAGTGTGATACACTGACGTTATGGTGAAAAAGGAATACTTTAAAAGATCACTTGCGTTGCACAAGAAAACAAAAGGAAAAATATGCATCTCCTCAAAATTTTCTCTTGAAAACAAAGACGATCTCTCGCTTGCGTATACTCCGGGAGTCGCGGAAGTTTCGCGTTATATCGCGAAGCATAGGGGAGCCGCGTTCGATTATACGCTTAAATCAAATTCGGTCGCGGTGATATCCGATGGATCTGCGGTGCTTGGACTTGGAGATATAGGACCAGAAGGAGCGCTTCCTGTGATGGAGGGAAAAGCAATTCTTTTCAAGAAATTTGCCGGCATCGATGCGTATCCGATCTGTCTTGCGACAAAGGATGTCGAGGAAATAATACGCACCATAAAGATAATTTCCGTGGGATTCGGCGGGATTAATCTTGAAGACATCTCCGCGCCTCGCTGTTTTGTGATAGAAGATAGGCTTAAAAAAGAACTTTCTATTCCGGTGATGCATGATGATCAGCACGGCACCGCAATCGTGGTGCTTGCGGGGCTTATCAATGCATTTCGCGTGGTGAGAAAAGACATGCGCACCGCGCGTTTTGTCGTAAATGGCGCGGGCGCCGCCGCGACTGCAATTGTCAATCTCATGATGCGTTTCGGGGTTCCGGGGGTGCACATCTCGGTATTGGACAGCCGAGGAATCATCTATAGGGGAAGATCTGATTTGGATATGCATAAAAAGGCACTGTCGCTCAAAACAAATGGAGGGAAAATAAGGGGAGGGCTTAAGGAGGCGCTTCGCGGCGCGGATGTCTTTATAGGTGTTTCGAAAGGAAATGTGCTAATTCCGGAATGGGTGGATACGATGGCAGACAATCCCGTGGTGTTTGCGATGGCAAATCCATATCCCGAGATATCCATAGAACGCGCAAGAGATACAAAAATCAAAATATTCGGCACGGGCCGATCAGACTATCCGAATCAAATCAATAACGTACTCGCGTTCCCCGGAATATTCAGGGGGGCACTTGATGCCCGAGCGCGCGGAATCACGGATACAATGAAGCTTGCCGCGGCGCGCGCGCTTGCGAATCTCATCTCTAAAAAAGCGCTTTCCGAACACTGTATTATTCCGGACGCATTTGATCCCCGTGTCGTTCCGGCGGTCGCCCGCGCTGTCAAAAAGGCAATCTAATTTTTCTTGCAAAACAAAGGAGGTGATATTAAAGTGATGTCAGTTCGTAACAATTTGAGCGAGGAAGAAGTGACTGATGAAAGAAAATTAAAAGCAATCATTGTGACCGGCCCTTCGGGAAGCGGAAAGGGCAGTGTTGCGAAAAAAATACTCGAAACATTTGATTCTTTTTGTTTGTCGATTTCGGCAACAACGAGAGAACCGGGACCCGGAGAGGAACATGGAAAAGATTATTATTTTATCTCCCGCGAAGAATTCAAGAAAAAAATAGACGAAGGCGCGTTCGTCGAATATGAGGAGGTGTATCAAGGAAACTTTTATGGAACACTCTTCGAGGAGATGGAGCATATTGTGTCCCGCGGACGCATGCCTCTTTTTGAAATCGATGTTGCAGGAGCCCTTCGTATCAGGAAAATTCTCGGAGAGAATGCTCTGGTCATATTTCTTCATCCGGGAGAGCCAGTCATCGAAGTGCTTCGCGGACGTCTCAGAAACCGCAAAAGGGATTCTGAAGAGAAAATAGAAAAACGCCTGAAAAAAGCGCTTGATGAGATAGCAATGGGACGCGGTTCTGATTATATCGTTGTGAACGAGAATGGAAAATTCAAAGAGACGATCACTTCGGTTTTCGGAATCGTCAGGTCTTTTTTAAAAAAATAAACTGAGCGTATGCTCAGTTTTTTATATTTTCAGTTTATTTCCATCAAAATCGGTCACGTAGCGGAAGACGGTTCCTTTCCAAAAATGGAGCGGAGGGGGTATCTTTCCGCGTCCTCCGGGAACATCAATCGCATATGTCGGATACGCAATACCCGAAAGGCATTTTCTGAGTTCTGTCATGATCATCCGCTCTTTTCTAAATGGAACAATAAAATGTTCTACTCCTTTTACATAATCACAGCGATAAATGTAATAGGGGAGTATTTTATTGTGATAGAGTGTTGTGAAAAGAGCTTCAAGTGTTTCGACATTATCGTTCACTCCTTTAAGAAATACCGTCTGTGAAAGAATTATTGCTCCGGTTTTCTGTATTGTGGCAATGGCGCGTAGCACGCTTTTTGTGAGTTCGTCAGGATGATTGATATTGATAAGCACAAAAAGAGCCTTCTTTCTTGCGTATAAACGCATTTTTCTCATAAGCTCTTTTAAAAGTTTTGCGTGGAAACTTTTGGGAGAATGTATAGGAAGACGGGTTCCGATACGGATCACCTTTACCGAATCTATTTTCGCAAGTTCTTCGAATATGGTGAGCGTGTCGCGGACCGTAAAGAGGGGATCTCCGCCGCTTAGAATTACGTCATCTATTTCCGGATGCGTCCGTATGTATTCGATACACGCCTGTATATCCTCAGATGAGAGGTCTCCCTCGTCCGATCCTATTTGTCTGAATCTTGTGCAGAATTGGCAATGCGCCGCGCATCGGTAAGAGACTTTCCAGAGCGCTCTGTTGCCGAATTTATGGACAAGCCCTTTTACGGGACTGTATTTTTCTTCTTCGCCGAGTGGATCATTGGTGAAGTTTGATTCCTTTTTTGGTTGTCTTTTCTTCTTAAACTGCGCCCGTAAAGGAATACTTCCTTTTTCTATAAGGGTTCTCAAATAGGGCGTGATTTGTTCTTTCATTACTATATCCTTTTTTAAAATATCTGCGTGTAATCATACGGCGAAACGCGCAATTTCTCAATCTCGAAAAATAATCTGATGGTATAATGGGTGTAACGCATGTTTGAAACGAACAAAAAAATTTTCCTTGCATTATCCCTTCTCGCGGTTATCACAATCATCGGTTTTTTTTCGGAATCAGAGATATATCGCGACACGTCTTCGGATTCACACATTAAGGAAATAACAGATATTTCCGTAACATCATCAGAAAATTTGATTGCAATACCTGAGGTTGAAATACAGCCTCCGGAGATACCGGAACAAAAAACTCCTCTGGAGGAAGATTCCACTCCTGCTTCTTTTTCCGATATGCTGCCGATTCCTTCTGACGTTCTTTCGGATATCGCCGACACTTTTCTTCCGGACGAGGACGCGTTTTCCCTTGTTCCGAGAGATATAGATGTGCAATCACTCACGGGTATTCAATGCAATTACAAGAATGCCGAAGGGAACACTACCGCGAATAGAGGTTCGGGAGTATTCATTCATTCATCGGGATATATTCTTACGAATCGGCACCTTGTTGACAGAGCATGGACGAATGAAGCATATGACGAGGAACAGGACCTTTCTTTTGTTCTTGAAGATTGCGATATCCGATTCTACGGAAACGCGGCAACGGTTCCTTCAGATGCTCCCGACGGAAGATTTTTCGAGCTTGGTATTCCGGATTTCAAAGCCGTTCCCGTATTTTTTCCCAACGAGGAAGGACTTTCGGATACGGAATTGAAACGCCTTGATTATGCCATTCTCCGCGTTACAAAGAAGAATGAGAATAAGTATCTTCCGTATGAGGATCCAAAAATACATCCCTCTCCCGTATTTCTTCCCGCGGAAGAAACGGTGAATGAATGGGTTTTTGAAGTAAAAGGGAAAAAGTTTCTCGCGCTCGGCTTTCCTTTTCAGGGGCTTAGCGCGAATCCCGAATCGTATTTTCAGGATTACCGTCTTTTCTCGAAAGAGGGGACGATTGTTGATATATACGGAGGAGACTCGTTTTTCCTTAATCTCCCGTTTCTCTTCAAGACAGAAATAGAACCCGATGCGTACGGGGGACGATCCGGATCTCCTATTTTCTACAAGGGATATGTGGTGGGTGTCTTTATGACCGTGGGAATACCCCCGAAAGATGCTTCTTCGAAATTTATCACAAGTACCCAACTTTCAATTTCCGCGATATCCCATAACCTTGGAAGCGAACGCACAAGGCAATTTTTCGAATTTATCGCGTTTCGATAGTCGATCATTAAGACAAAAATCACCGCGTTCTGGTTTCTGATATACTTAAGACATGAATTCCGTTACACCACATACACGTCCGTCGTGGGATGAATATTTCATGGAGATCACCCGTGCGGTCGCAAAGAGAGCCACTTGCGATAGGGGGAGATCGGGGTGCGTCATTGCGCGGGACAAGCAGGTGCTCGTGACGGGATATGTGGGATCGCCGCGCGGCACGCCTCATTGCGATGAGATAGGCCACCAGCTGAAAAAAACAACGCACGAAGACGGGACGCAGACGGAACATTGCGTGAGGACGACGCATGCGGAACAGAATGCTATTGTGCAGGCGGCCCGTCTGGGCATCTCAATCAATGGAGGTACGCTCTATTGCACCATGACGCCATGCGCGGTGTGCGCGAAGATGATAATCAATGCCGGAATAGAACGAATTGTGTGCGAGAAGAAATATCACGCGGGGGAGGAAAGTGAAAAACTGTTTTCGGAAGTCGGGGTATCGGTCTTTTATTTCAGCACGGAAGAAATGGCATACGACACAAAGTAGGGAACTCGCTCTCTTGTGGATAACCGCGGTTCTTGACTATACCCCCATGGGGTATAATGTGTGTATATGGCATACAACGAGAAACAGAAAATCATCCGCCGTTTGAAAATCATTGAAGGACAGGTGCGGGGATTACAGGAACTTATTGCAAAGGACCGATATTGTATCGACATCATCACCCAAACATCCGCGGTGAAGCAGGCGCTTTCGACGATCGAGGATATCCTTCTTGCAAATCATTTGGGAACATGCGCGATGCATCAGATGACTCACGGGGAGGTATCAAAAGCGAAAAAAGAAATATTAAAAGTATATCAACTGAAGAGAAAATAATATGGATACACAAACATACAAAGTGAAAGGAATGCATTGCGCCTCATGTTCATCGGTCATCGAGAAAACTCTTAAAAAAATTACAGGAGTGCAATTAGCGGAAGTAAATTATGGCACGGAAAAAGCCAAAGTTTCTTTTGATCCGCTTAAAACAAATCCGCACGATCTTTCTAAACAGATTGAGCCTCTTGGATATTCTCTGGAGATCGGGGCTACTGCCG
The DNA here is from genome assembly GCA_020059585.1 of Minisyncoccota bacterium. GTDB lineage: Bacteria > Patescibacteriota > Minisyncoccia > UBA6257 > GWB1-50-10 > GWA2-45-9. Next base: position 35,009 of record JAGVBU010000005.1, on the reverse strand, counting down.
AGGAAATGGGCATGTCCGCAGACGAACATGCGGCTCATCTTGGATTAAATCAATCCCACCTATATCAAGATTCCGGCGGGCAGGCAAAGAAAGAAAAATTAGCCGAGGTGGCCGATATGCGGACAAAGGTATTTTCAGCCGTTCCTATCGCCGTTTTTTCGGGTGTAGTTATGGTGTGGGAGATTCTTGCAAAGTACGGTGTTGTCTCTGAAATGAGTTATGTGTTGCAAGAATTTTTTCATCACCTTCTTCCGGTGCTTGCGACATATATCCTCTTTGTTGTTGGTAAGCCGTATTTACTCGGTTTTTATAGATTTCTTCGGTACGGCAAAGCAAACATGGATACGCTTATCGGTATCGGCACGGTTGCCGCCTTTTTATACAGCTTCGCGGTCAGTGCTTTTGAGGACGTACTCCGACCTTTTATAAATGTTGAATATCAATATTACGATGTGACGATCGTCGTCATTACATTTATCGCGCTTGGAAAATATCTCGAGGCGCGCTCAAAGATAAAAACAGGAGATGCTATCGAAAAACTCCTTAATTTACAGGCCAAGACCGCGCTTGTTATTCGAGACGGCAAAGAGGTGGAGATTTCAGTACACGACGTGAAACACGGCGAACTGATTATTGTAAAGCCCGGGACAAAGATTCCGGTGGATGGTGTCATTACCGAAGGATCGTCGTTTATTGATGAGTCTATGGTTACCGGAGAACCGATGCCGGTACAGAAAAATATTGGAGATGGCGTTGTGTCCGGAACAATCAATACCAGCGGCTCATTTACCTTCAAAGCAACAAAAGTTGGATCGGAAACATTACTCGCTCAGATAATAAAAATGGTTGAGGAGGCAGAGGGAAGCAAAGCGCCGATTCAGGCATTGGCGGATAAGATCTCCGCAATATTCGTTCCTGTTGTCCTCGTGATTTCTTTTCTTACGCTTGGCGGATGGCTTATTGTTGGATCGCAATATTTTGGATTCTCGCAAGCACTTTCATTCGGCCTCGTTTCGTTTGTCGGCGTGCTCGTGATTGCGTGTCCTTGTGCGCTAGGGCTCGCAACGCCCACCGCGATTATCGTCGGTGTGGGTAAGGGGGCCCGCGAGGGGATTCTTGTAAAAGACGCGGCAACGCTCGAAAAACTTCATAAGGTGGACGTGGTAGTGGTCGACAAAACAGGGACGATCACTCGCGGGAAACCGGAACTTGTACGATTTGAAAATCATTCGGACAAAACCGATGACACTCTTATTTCCATTTTAGCGGCGCTCGAAAAAAAATCGGAGCATCCGATTGCGCACGCGATCGTGACGTATGCTCAAGAAAAGAAACTATCGTTGCCGGTCGTTAATGATTTTGATTCGATAAAGGGAAAAGGATTGCGTGGGACGATAGACGGATCTGAATATTTTGGCGGCAGCGCAAAACTCATTGCCGATCTTGGTATTTCATTTGACGCTCAATCAATCGAGAAAGATATGCATAGTGGAAGCACTCCCGTTATTATCGCGACAAAAGAAAAGGTGCTTGGAGTCGCAATGATCGCCGATGAGGTGAAACCGGAAGCACAGGAGGCGGTTTCCAGATTGCATTCGCTTGGTGTCAGCGTGGTGATGCTTACGGGAGATGACGCGCGCACCGCGCGGCATATTGCGGAACGCGTGGGAATCGACGATGTCGTCGCGGAAGTTATGCCTGAGGATAAGCTGAAGAAAATAAAGGAATTGCAATCTCAGGGAAAAATAGTCGCAATGGCGGGTGATGGGGTAAACGATGCACCGGCGCTTGCGCAAGCGGATGTAGGGATTGCCATGGGAACCGGAACCGATGTTGCGATAGAATCCGCCGGCATCACTCTTTTGGGCGGAGATATCTCAAAATTAGTCAAAGCGATCAAGCTTTCAAAAATAACGATGCGCGGCATTAAGCAGAATCTATTTTGGGCATTCATATACAATGTTGTAGGCATTCCGCTTGCGGGAGGACTCTTTTATCCGTTTTTCGGGTGGCTTTTGAATCCTGTATTCGCCGGATTCGCAATGGCTTTTTCGAGCGTTTCGGTTATTTCAAATTCACTTCGCATAAAGATGAAAAAAATATAATCATATGGACACGAAAAAATATACATTTCACGTTAAGGGAATGCATTGCGCCTCGTGCGTGATGTTTATTGAGGAAACGCTGAAAGATGAGGGGGGTGCGGATATGGCGAAAGCGGATCTTCGCACGGGTGTTCTGGAAGTGGAGGGTCGTTGGGATGTTTCATCGCCGAACGAAGTTGCCAAGACGCTCACTTCTTTCATAGAGAAAAACGGATACACGCTTTCGACGGATAAGAGTCGCGAGGGAAAAAAGTGGAATGAATTTATCTATGCGTTTCCCGTTGCTGTTGGAGTCATTGCGCTCTTTGCGCTTTTTCAAAAAACGGGATTTATGAATCTCATCTCATCTGGAGAAATACATTATGGCACGGTGTTTGTAATAGGGCTCGTGGCGTCGGTATCGACATGCCTTGCCGTCGTAGGAGGCCTTGCGCTCTCTCTTTCGGCAAACTACGCGAAAACAAAAAGAGGATGGAAGCCGCAAGTGTTATTTCATGGAGGGCGGATTATAGGATTTTTTATTCTCGGAGGCGCGATTGGGCTTCTTGGCGGATCTCTTCAGGTGGGACCAGCGGGAAATATTATTCTTGGATTCTTGGTCGCATTCGTGATGCTTGTGCTCGGCATCAATCTTCTCGATGTATTTCCGAAGATGCGGAAATTTCAAATCACAATGCCTAGGATTTTCGGAAAAAATATTATGAAAAAAAGAGCGGGTGGAAATTCGGTGATTCCCTTCGCAATTGGAGCGGCGACATTTTTTTTGCCGTGCGGATTCACGCAATCGATGCAACTCTACGCGCTTTCTACGGGAAGCTTTTTGCGCGGAGCGCTTATTATGCTTGTATTTTCTTTAGGGACACTTCCCGTATTGGCGGCATTTTCTTTCGGATCAATTAATATTGCCGGAAAGAAGTGGAGCGGAATATTTTTCAAATCCGCGGGAATTGTTGTGATTGCGCTTGCGCTTTTTAATATAATAAACATGCTCGTGGTCGCGGGCCTGATTAATCCGGTATTTGATTTTTAATTGATGAAAAAAAACACTATCGCATCCCTTGGAATTGCATTCCTTATTATCATAGGAGCATTTTTCTATATCTCCCGTGACACGGACACCGCGTCTCGCGGCGCGGGAGATGGGGAGGCAAAAATCGTTGATGGAGTGCAAATCGTCGAAATATCGGCGAGGGGAGGATATTTTCCTAAAAGGACGATCGCACAAGCGGGGATACCGACAATAATAAGGATGAAAACAAACGGAACTTTCGATTGCTCTTCTTCTCTTGTTGTTCCCAAATTGAACTATCGCACGATGCTTGATCCTTCGGGAGTGAGAGACATACCGCTTAGCGCTTCGCAATCGGAAGGAACGGTCAGGGGATTGTGTAGTATGGGGATGTATGGTTTCGAAATCGATTTCAGATAGTCGGATGTGCTGAAAAATGGGGTCCGTTCGGGTATAATGAAACGGACGTATGCCTATTCTCATAAAAAACGGACTTGTCTACGACGGCGCGGGAGGATCTCCCGTAAAACGTGACATCCTTATAGAGAGAAAAAGAATAGTAAAAATAGGGGAAACGCTCAAAGCAGTGCGTGTAAACGAGGTGATCGATGCAACGGGAGCTTTTGTGGTTCCGGGATTTGTCGACATTCATTCGCATTCAGATCATAACCTGAGTGTTTTTTCGGATCCGTATCAGGAGCATCCTATTCGCGAGGGGATCACCACTATTATCGGAGGCACCTGTGGGAAATCTCTTTTTCCTTTTGCCCCACGAACATTGCGCGTGATGTCGGAATGGGATGCGGGATTTTCCCCATTCAGCGCGACATGGACCACCCCCGCGGATTTTTTCTCATTTTTTCATAAGAAGGGTTTGGGAGTTAATTTCGGAACACTTGTGGGATTAGGGACGCTTCGAATGTTTGCAAACGGAGGATCGCTTCAGGATTTTACCGATGCTGAACTTCGTTTCGCGAAGAAGATGCTTGAAGATTCTTTTCGCGCTGGCGCGCTCGGGTTTTCAAGCGGAATGGAACATCCTGATGAGCGGGGCATTTCATTGAAGGAGGTGGGGGAGTATTTGGAAATCGTCAAACGTTTTGATGGAGTGTATGCGATGCATCTCAAAAACAGCGGTGCCGGTGTTCTTGACGCTCTTCGCGAATCTGTCACGTTTGCAAAAAAGAAGGGCGTTCGGATGGAGATAAGTCATTTTATCCCGAACGCTGATTTTCTTTCTGAATATGAAAAAGGATTGCAGTATATAGAAAAAGAAGGATCTCTCTCGGAAATCAATTTCGATGTATCGCCCTCGGGAACCCGCGCGTTCTCAGTTCTTTCGTTTCTTCCTGATTGGGTAAAGGAAGGGGGACGCGATGCGTTTTTGGGGCACATCATCTCTCCCCATATGGAGAAAAGAATTGTATCCCATCTCAAGTCGCTTCCATTCCATGCTATATCCATAGTCCGCGCGTCAACGCCTCTTGGTTTTCTCGTGGGAAAAAACGTATCGGAATTCGCGGAGAATCTTCATATTGACGGTCCTCGCGCGCTTTTGAAACTTATCGAAATATCCCATGGCGCGCTGTTGTGTACTTTTGAAAGCGTTCCGCGTGATTCATATCTTCCGTTCCTTCATTCGCCGTATTCTATTGTGGCGTCTCATAGCGCGGGCATCGGAATGAATGAAAGCGCCTCGATTCCGGAAAAAGGATTGTTTTCAAGATTTCTCAAAGATGCGTATGAAGATCAGAATATTCCATTTGAAAAAACAATAATGAAATGCACGTCTATTCCCGCGCGGAAATATCGCATAGGAAAAAGGGGAGTATTGCGTGAAGGATATTACGCGGACATCGCGGTACTTCGCGATTTTATCCCCAGTGATGTTTTTGTGAACGGATCATGCGTGTTGCGCGAAGGAAAATGTATGAATGCGCGTCCCGGACACATGCTAAGAAAAAAAGAAAACATTTTATTATGAGATTGTCCCGCGGCGGAGCGCCGGATTATTTTTTCATAGGGATTGTTGCCGCACTTACAGTCATAGGACTCGTGATGCTCGCGAGCGCGTCCTCGGATCTCGCTCAGGAACGTTTCGGCGACAGTTATTATTACATACAGCATCAGATAATAAACGGACTCTTAGTCGGCATTTTCGGATTTTTGATAGGTGTTTTTGTTCCGCTTCGAATATGGGAGAAATATTCACTCTATATTTTTCTTTTGAGTTTGGCATTTCTTGTAATGGTATTTATTCCCTCATTGGGGATATATACGAAAGGAGCCGAGCGATGGCTTAGTATAGGAGGTCTTAGTTTTCAGCCGGGAGAGCTTCTGAAGCTTACTTTTCTTATATTTCTTTCAGCGTGGGTAGCACGCGATAAAGAACGCGGAAAAAGCATTTCTCGCGGACTCATTCCATTTATATTTATACTTGGAATCCCCGTGGGACTCCTTTTCCTTCAGCCCGCGACGACCATCGCGGTTATATTAGTGATCGCGGTACTCGCGGCATATTTCGCCGCGGGCGCGAAAATACGATATATCGCGGTCATTATGCTTCTCGGTTTAGTCACGGTTGGCGTGCTTATATCAACAACGGGATACCGCATGGATCGCATTACGAGTTATTTAAATCCGGAGTCTGATCCTCTTGGAAAAACGTATCACATAAGCCAGTCGCTCAACGCGATCGGCGCCGGAGAAATTTTCGGCGTTGGATTCGGAAATTCGACTACGAAATTAAAATATCTTCCCGAGCCGATAGGAGATTCTATTTTCGCGGTAATAGGAGAAGAGTTCGGTTTTGTGGGAACGATGACCGTTGTGCTGCTCTTTGGAATCTTCATATGGCGGGGATTTTTCATCGCTCGCCGCACGCGTGATAATTTTTCGCGTTCGCTCGCGGTGGGTGTTACGACGCTCATCGGATTTCAGGCATTTGTGAATATGGGCGCGATTTCAGGGCTTCTTCCTCTCACGGGCGTTCCTTTGCCTTTCATAAGCTACGGAGGCACTGCGCTCGCGGTTTTTTTGACGATGTCGGGCATTCTTGTTAACATATCAAGAAGCAGGCGATAACGCTCGTTTTCTCGCGCGTTCAGAGCCCGCCTCAATTTCTTATGATACGAGTGCTACTTACCGGCGGAGGGAGCGGCGGCCACATTTATCCACTTTTGGCGGTTGCCGAGGAATTTGCGCGGATGCGGGATGTATCTGTGGGACTTTCTTATGTCGGACCGAAGAGTCCTTTAAACCAGGAATTTTTTGACAGGGATATTCCCGTCTACACCGTTGCTTCGAGTAAGATACGAAGGTATTTCTCTTTAAATAATTTTATTGATATCCCGAAGTTTTTTTGGAGCGTGGTTCAGGCGCTTCACAGGCTTTACGTGCTTATGCCCGACGTAGTGTTCTCGAAAGGGGGTCCGGGATCTCTCGCGGTTGTTCTTGCCGCGCGTTTTTATCTTATTCCCGTCATCGTTCACGAATCCGACGCCATTCCGGGACTTACAAACAAAATTTCCGGACGCTTGGCGCAACGTGTCGCGGTATCGTTTCCGGAGGCGGAAAAATATTTTTCAAAAAAGAAAGTAGCGTTCACGGGAAATCCTCTCCGCGCGGAACTTATGGAGGGAATGCTTGATCGCGAAAAAGCAAAGGAGAAGATAGGATTTCAAAAAAATCTCCCTCTTTTGCTCGTTCTCGGAGGCTCGCGGGGGGCGGAACAACTTAATAATTTTGTCCTTGATAATCTTCCCGCGATTCTTTCGTTCACTCAGGTACTTCATCAATCGGGAGTATTGAATTATGAATCAACGGCGATGACGGCAGATGCGGCAATGCGCGCCACGCCCTCCATTTCCGATCGATATCGCGTGATTGGCCATATGAATACAAGCACCCTTCGGGACGCGTTATGCGCCGCGGATATCGTTCTTTCGCGTTCCGGTTCTACCATTGCGGAAATTGCGGCATTTGGAAAACCCTCAATTCTTGTTCCGCTTGAATCGTCAGCAAACGATCACCAGCGGGCGAATGCGTACAGTTACGCGGCATCAGGAGCGGCTGAAGTTTTCGAGGGAAAAAATTTCACATATCACGTAGTTGAGCTCAAAATGAAGGAGATCGTATCTCACCCCGAACTCTATGAAAAGATGAGCGCCGCGGCAAAACGATTTTCCCGTATTGATGCGACGGAGAGTATTGTGAACGAAATTATACGTCTTGCCGCGCTTCGAAAATAAAAAGACTATCCCTATGTTTGGACAAAAAAAACATGTGCGCGTGCGATTTGCTCCCTCTCCGACGGGTCCTTTGAATTTCGGCGGCGTACGCACGGCGCTTTTCAATTGGCTTTTCGCGAAACACGAGGGGGGATCTTTTATCCTCCGCATCGAAGATACGGATAGAGAGCGGTCGCGCCCCGAATTCGAGGATGACATAAAAGAAAGTCTTTCGTGGCTTGGATTGAATTGGGATGAGTTATACAGGCAAACGGACAGAATCTCGAATTATGAGAAATATATCGCGATCCTTCTTGAAAAGAAATTTGCATACCGATGTTTCTGCTCCGAAGAAGATCTGAAACGCGACGAGGAAGCGCAGATGAGTCAGGGAATTCAACCGAAATATGGCGGACGCTGCAGGAGTATTCCTCCGGAAGAGGCGGCACGGCGCGCGGAGAATGAAAAGCATGTGATTCGCGTCAAGATTCCCGAAAAGGAAGTTTCATTTCATGATCTTATCCGAGGAAAGGTCACGTTTAATCTTGGACTAATAGGGGATTTTATCATCGCGAAGAGTGCGAAAGAGCCCCTTTATAATTTTGCAAACGTCATTGATGATTTCGAGATGAATATTACCCATGTGGTTCGCGGCGAAGAGCATATATCGAACACTCCCCGCCAGATCGCGATACAAGAAGCACTTGGATTTCCTCCGCTCATATACGCCCATCTTCCGCTTATCCTTGGCGCGAATAAGAAAAAGCTTTCAAAAAGGGATCTTGCAAAATCAATTTCCGATTACAGGAAAGAAGGATATCTTCCTCACGCAATCGTCAATTTTCTCGTGCTTTTAGGGTGGCATCCTAAGGAGGATAGAGAGGTTCTTTCAATTGAAGAGATGCAGAAAGAATTTTCTTTCGATCGCGTTCAAAAATCGGGGGGAATATTCAATATAGAAAAACTTGATTGGTTCAATGGCTATTATATTCGCGCGCTCAGCGATGAGACGCTTACTCTGCTTCTTGAAGATATTGTTCCTCCTGAATGGATTGCCGACAAAGACAAATTTATTAAAGCGGTCGCGGTGGAGAAAGAACGCATGAAGAAACTTACCGATTTTGCGGTCGCGGCGGACTTTATTTTCGAACTTCCTTCATATGCTCCGGAACTTCTCGTGTGGAAACAGATGTCTATCGAAACAATCAACGAGAATCTCAAGGAGACGGCGGATATATTTGAAAAAATATCAGAAGAAGATTTTAACAAGAAGATTATAGAATCGAAAATGATGCTTTTTGCGGAGATGCGCGGAAGGGGAGAGGTTCTCTGGCCTCTTCGCGTTGCGCTCTCGGGAAAGAATGCCTCTCCCGGACCCTTTGATCTCGCGGAAATTCTCGGAAAGAAAGAGGCCTTGCGGCGGATAGGGCACGCGCGGACACTGCTCTCAAAAAAAATATGATGACGCATACATGGAAATTTCTTCTTCTTTTTATCGCGATAGGATTCGGCACAATTCCCGCTATTGTTTCCGGACAGGCGTCCGTGGAACTGAGGAGTCTTATAGATCAAAAGGCATCGGCGCTTAAGGAGCTTGAGGCTCAGAGGAAAGAACTCCAGAAGCAGCTCGATGAGGTGAGTAAATCAAGCAACAAACTTTCCGGCGAAATCCGATACGTGAACAGCACAATCACTCAACTTCAGATGCTTGTCCGTTCGAATGAGCTTACCGTCGAGAAATTGGATCTTGAGATAAATTCTCTCCATGAGGACATTGAGGAAACTGAACAGAACATTACGAACAAGAAACAGACCGTCGGAAGGCTTTTTTCCGAACTTCAGCAGAAAGGAAATGAGAATTTTCTCGTCATTTTTTTGAGGAACAGGAGTCTTGCGGAGGCGGTAGGGGAGATACAGGCGATTTCCAATCTCAACAATGGATTGCTTGTTCAACTTGAGGAATTAAGCGAACTGCAGGAAAATCTCAGTAAAAAAGTTTACGAGCAAGAACACAAAAAACAAAGTAAGAAAATCGAAAGCGTGAACCTCATAGATCGCCAGTATATACTCGAAGATCAAAAAAAAGAAAAACAAACCCTGCTCTCTCAGACGAAAGATCAGGAAAAGGTATATGAGGTACAGATAAACGAACTCAAAAAATTACAGGACGAGATATCTTCAGATATAGAAAAGATAGAAAACGAATTGCGAAAAAACATAGACCCGAATCTTTTGCCTCTTCCTCGGGCAGGCGTCTTGCTTTGGCCGGTTCCCGAAGGGAGATTGACGCAGGCGTATGGGAGAACCTCTTTTGCGATTAAAACATATAAGAGTCAGTACCATAACGGCATAGACATCGGAAGATTTCTTGGAGCTGAAATCGTCGCCGCGGAAGATGGAACGGTGATCAATGTGGGAAATCAGGATAATTATTGCCGTGGCGCCGCGTATGGGAAATTTGTCGTTATAAAACATACGAACGGGCTTACTACCTTGTATGGCCATATGTCGCGGTATACCGTTGCTGTGGGAAGCGTTGTAAAAAGGGGAGAAATAATAGGATACATGGGACGCACGGGATGGGCGACGGGCGCTCATCTGCATTTCACTGTGTTTGCCTCAAATACGCTGACCCCCGCGCGCTCAGGTTTTCCGGAAGGAACGCAGGCGTCCCGCGTATGCGGGCCGATGCCCGTGGGAGGAGACATTGATCCGATGAAATACATAGAGATCCCTTCTTAAGATGAAGCACGAGAACACAATTTCATCGTCGATTTCCTTTCTTCAGTCACGCGCGTGGGCGGATTTTCAATCAGAGATACTCCAAAAAAAAACCGCGCGCGTCGTTGCGGGCGCTCTTTCGGGAATAATCATCCGTTCTCCCGTAGGATATGGGAATTATTACGCGTACGCGCCGCACGGTCCTTCGGGAACGTATAATAAAGAAAGTCTTTTGGCGTTCATTGAAGAAACGAAAAAAAACGCCCTACTCAAGAACGCGTTTTTTCTCCGCGTTGAACCCTTTGTTCTTTTTTCCGAATCGCTCTCGGAAACGCTTACCCGCGCCGGATTCAGGAAATCGGCGCACGTGCAGCCGGAAGAAACAATCGTGCTCGATCTTACTCCGTCGGAAGAGGATATTCTGAAAAAGATGGAACATAATACGCGATATTCAATCCGCGCGGCAGCGCGGAGAGGCGTTTCCGTTGTTTCCTTTTCGGGTGATGACGCGATAAAAAAAGGAGTATTTGAGGTGTTTTGCGAATTGTTCCGTGAGACGAACAGGAGGCACGGATTGCGTTCCTATTCGGAGGATTATTATCGGGGCGTCACTTCTCTTCGCGGAGATTGTTTTTCAAAGATGTATGTCGCGTATCATGGAGACGCGCCCATTGCCGCGGCGATCGTGGTGTTTTTTGGCGAGAGGGCTACGTATCTTTACGCGGCATCCCGCGCGGGGGTTGGAAATCTGAACGCGCCCACGCTTCTTGTGTGGGAAGCGATTCGCGACGCAAAGAACAGTGGGTGCGTCCTTTTTGATTTTTGGGGCGCAAGCGCGACAAAGAAAGAATGGGCGGGAGTAACCGCATTCAAAAAAAGTTTCGGGGGCGATATGATTCACTATGCGGGGACGTGGGATTATCCGTATGTTGCCGCGAAATACTTTGCGTATCGTACGCTGAAAAAAATATTATAACATTCATATATGAAACACATAATCAAAAAATTTGTTCCGAGGTTCGTTCTCCGCGCGTATCATTTCTTTCTCGCGTATCTCGCGGCGCTGCGTTTTGGATTTCCTTCGAAAGATATGGTGGTGATAGGGGTTCTTGGAACGCGGGGAAAAACGACGGTGGCGAATCTTATATGGTCCTGCCTTGATGCCGCGGGATATGTCGCGGGGCTCACGGGAACGGCAAATATACGCATTGGGAAGAGCGAGAAGATGAATCCTTTCCATATGACCATGCCCGGACGTTTTGCGATGCAGCGCATGCTTTCGGAAATGCGCGCGGCGGGATGCCGTTTTGCAATCGTGGAAACGCCTTCTGAGGGCGTTGAACAGTGGCGTACCGTTGGCATCGCGTATGATGTGGCTGTTATGACAACGCTCTATCCCGAATATCTTGAGACTCACAATTGGAGTTTTGAACGATGCAAGGAGATGCATCAAAAGGTTTTTGCAACGCTCAAAAAACAGCCTTATAAGCGTTTTCAGGGAAAGAAAGTTCCAAAGACCGCGATCGTGAACGCGGATATTGAGGAGAAAGACATCTTTCTCAAATATCCTGCCGACGCGAAAATCACATATGCCGTGAAGAACGTCGCTGATATGCGGGCGACAGACATACAGAAAGACGCGGAAGGACGCGTTGAGTTTTCCGTGGGACCGTCACGGTATATGCTCGGAATAAGGGGTGATTTTAATGTCTCGAACGGACTTGCGGCAATTGCGTGCGCGTCGGCGCTCGGCATCCGCAACGACGCCATTCAAAAGGGTCTTCGGCAACTCACGCTTGTTCCGGGAAGGATGGAAGAGATTAAAAATAATCTTGGAATATCTGTTTTTGTCGATTACGCGCATGATGCGATAAGCCTTGAAGCCGCGCTTTCTTCGCTTACAAAAACAAAAGGAGACGGAAGGTGCATCGTGCTTACCGGCGGTCAGGGCGGCGGGCGCGATAAAGAGAAACGTCCGATCATGGGACAGATCGCGGCGCGCTACGGAGAATATGTTGTTATCGCGAATGAGGATCCTTATGACGATGATCCGGAACAGATTATGGAAGAGATCGCGCGCGGAAGCGAATCCGAGGGGAAGATTCGAGGGAAGAATCTTTTTCTTGAGCTGGATCGCAGGAACGCCATACGAAAGGCGATTAGTCTTTCGAAAAAAGGTGATATCGTATTCATTGGAGGTAAGGGTTCCGAACAGTCGATGATGGTGAGTTCCGGAAAAATTTCTTGGGACGATAGGGAAGTGGTGCGCGAGGAACTCAAGGCCGTCTCTCTGCAACAGTAAACGTGATATAATAATACTAATGCGCACAATACTTTTTTTCGCGATTGCGGGAATACTTACTCTTTTTCCTTTGCGCGCGGTATTCGCGGAGATGACTGAGATCTCCGTGCCGCAGCCAATAGGGGACTTTGTGGAATCTCTTAAGGGAATAAACATTGACAATATTAATGAAAAGATTTCCGACAATATTTCTTTCGGCGATTCTGTGGTTGCTCAGAAATTATCAAACGCGGGAGGAATACAAGAGATATGGGATACCGCGAACGAATGGATGAGGGAGACGATAGGCATCAGTCTCGGGCAGATAATCGGCGCGATCGGAAATTTTATAATGTGGATTCTTGAATTAACAATCGGACTTTTGAAAGGCGGACTCAGTGAGCTCGGGGCCTGATAGTCATTTCTCATACCAAAAAGAAAACAATCCCACGTGATTGTTTTTTTGTTTTTCCGGAGATACTATTGTATTTAGAACGTCTTGTTTTTTTACATAACACAGGAGCGAGCATATATGAACGGCCGTGGCAGAAGAAAAGAGCACGGGAAAAGAAAACAGTCCTTACAAAAGAAAACTCAGCATCATGTGATTCCGCAGTCCAGAATCGCTGGAAAAATGCTGAACCATCTTGTGGCAGACGATCAGATGATCAAATACAGGAAACTTTTCGGATCAAAAAATCCTTTTGAGGTTCTTGTTTTTCTTGTTGAAAAATTCTGGGGCAGACGATGGTTTTTTCTCGTAAACGCCCTTGTAAAGAGAACGTTTGAGCGAGGAGTCCTTGAATGCGACGAAATTATACTGGTGCCCGTCGACAAGCGAGATCATGAGAAATTTCATGAAATTTTCGTGAATATGACCCCGCGGGAGTCAGTTTTGTGGCTTGTCGTATATTATTGGGATGGGAAGTGGGAACCCGTCGCAAGGGCGATTGAGTATTATGCTCAGAAGATAAAATGATTTCAAAAATCCATCCGGGAAACCCCCGGATTTTTATTTCGAGTTTTACGCCACTTTATATTAAAGTGTCGCAAAGGCTACTTGTGCGTACACAAAAACGTTTGCGTCGCACAAGTAGCCAATACCGTTTACGACAGTATAAACTGTCGTAAAGAGCGATTGTGCGACAGAGACCTTCTTGTACGCACAATCGTGACTATGTTTTACGCCACTTTATATTAAAGTGTCGCAAAACATATATTGTGCGACAGATAAGAATGTAAATAAGACCGGCGAGAGGACACTCCTCTGCCGGTCTTTTGATACTCTTATTCCTTACTTTCTTTTTCGGGAATTTATTTTTTTCTGCGATACGAATGGGCATTGAAACACGGCAATATCCATTCCGGTATTTGCTCTTACTACGATTGCAAGAAATGCTACGGGGCACAGCGATCTTCCACGTCTAAGCGTCTCCCCCATTTTTCCCTGTGTATGGACAAGGGAATTGTTGAGAAGCGCCGTGGCGTCCATTCTGAGCTGTCTTCCGATGACTTCTTCGTCTCCGCCAAGTTCTGCCCGTATCTCGCCGATATGTTTTTCTATGTTTTCGAAAAACACGCATTTTTTAACGTCTCCGTTGGGCATTCTATGTACACAGCAATTGCCTTTTTCAAATGCTTCCGCTAATTCGGAACTTCGAAAAACCTTTTTTTCTCCGAATATTGTCGGGACGGTGACGGTATCCAGTGATCCATTCATTGTGACACTCCTTTAAAGTTGTGAATTTCTGCTTATAATGTAGATTATGACGCATAAGAATTCAACCCCTTCCCATATTTTCCCCGCCGGATCGCCGCCGTTTTCAGAGATAAAGGAAAAATCGGTCTATTTTATAGGAATAGGAGGAATCGGCATGAGCGCGCTTGCGCGATGGTTTCTCGCTCAAAAATGGGCTGTTTCGGGGTCCGACGTCGTGGAGAGTGATATCACCAGAGCACTTGAAAAGGAGGGCGTAAGGGTCAAAATAGGCCAGAAAAGGGCTCATATAGGGGGATCTACGGGATTATTCATATATAATCAGGCGATTTCCGAGAAAAACGAGGAGCGCGCCGAGGCGGAGAAAAAAAAGGCGCCCCTTCTCTCTTACGCGGAGGCGGTGGGATTTTTAACCCGATATTACGATACGTATGCCGTCGCCGGCGCGCACGGGAAAAGCACCACTTCCTCACTCCTCTCTCTTGCGCTTGTGCGCGCGAAAAAAAGTCCAACGGTTATCGTCGGCACGCTTCTTTCGGAATTTGGAGGAAAGAATTTCCGCAAAGGAAGTGATCGCTCTCTTGTTCTTGAAGCGGATGAGTTTCATGGTTCGTTTTTAAATTACGCGCCTCAACATGCCATTATCACTAATATCGATCGCGAGCATCTCGATTGGTATGAACGCTTTGAAAACGTGCAACGGGCATTTCTGGAGTTCGTGAAAAATATGCGTCCGGGCGGATCCCTGATTCTGAATAAAGATAACGCGCGCCTTCGCTCTCTCGCGAAGAAAATAGCTTCCATATGCGAAAGAAAAAATATCACTATCGTGTGGTACTCTCTCCGTGATCGCGACGCGGAAAAAGTGCGGCGCGCGATGGCGCATGTTTCCGGAACGCATATGATTTCAAACGCATACGCGGCGTTTCTTCTCGCGCGGATACTTGGAGCTAAGGAGAAGGATATTCTTGGGGCATTTCGCGCGTATCACGGCGTGTGGCGCAGAATGGAATACAAGGGGAAAATTAAAATTCAGAAATCCGCAATTGATGTCTACGATGACTACGCGCATCATCCCACGGAAATCGCGACGACACTGAAGGGCGCGAGAGAATTCTTTAAAAAGAAAAATATCATATGCGCGTTTCAGCCGCATCAGGAAAAACGCCTCTCAATTCTTTTTCCGGAGTTTATAAAGGCGTTTGATTCCGTTCACGCGCTCTTCCTCTTCCCTGTGTACCGCGTTGCCGGACGCGAAGCATCCGCGGGCGCGCATACCGCGAAAAATCTCGCGGGGCGTATCGCGGCGCGGAAGAAAATAAAAGAGCTTACGTATCTTGAGGATTTTTCCATGTTTTTTCCTTTTCTCATGAATATAGGGAAAGACGGGAAGCTCCCCTATCGCGATTCGGTGCTTATCATGATGGGCGCGGGAAATATCAACGAAGAAACGAAAAAAATACTCAAAAAAATAAAATAATTTCTATGAATGATTTCAAGAACAAGGAGGACTTTCTGGAAAGTCACGGATACGTCATTGAAGACACATGGTATCCCCGCGTCACGAAGATCGTGGAGATCAAAGCAAAACCCGCGCTCTATAGGTTTTACGCGCGTATGGAGAATTTCGAGGCCGGAGAACGGATGAAAAAACTTTCCGCCGAAGAAGGAACAATGGTGCACGAGGCGGTTGAGGATTTCCTTGTAGGAAAGACCCCGACAGTTGATCCGCGCATCTCCCCTTCCGTAGACGCGTTTCTGCGTTTTCAAAAAGAGAATAACATTGAGGTACATCCGGAATTCGTTGAATTGCGGCTTGTGCATCGTGGCGAGCGATACGCGGGAACTCTTGACGCGATTGCCACGATCGGCGGGAAAAAAGGGATTCTCGACATAAAGACGTCTCAGGAGATTTACAGAGATTATAATCTTCAGACCTCGGCATACGTTGCCGCAATGAAGGATATAATCCCCGACCTTGAGACCCGCTGGATTCTCCGCATCGATCAGGCAAAAAAATGCGTGCGTTGCGGCGCTCTGCTTCGCACGAAAGGAGGGCGTCCTCAGGTGAAAACACAGTTCGGGAACAAGGAAATGTGGCGTTGTCGGCACGAATGGGGGCCGACGGAGGGTATTGTCGAGCTTAAGGAGTTTCCCGAATGGGAACCCGATTATCGTGCGTTTCTTGGGGCAAAAAAGCTTTGGGAATGGGAAAACGAATCGATATTAAAAGAGGTCGGTTATCTTTAGGGTTTTTCGGTCTCGCTGCACTTTTCTATTATGATGGGAATCCGATTTTCGGATTTTCCGACGAAATATCCGGTAAGAAATACCGCAGTAAGAAAAAGCGCGACGGTGAGCATTGCGACAATCCCCTCCTTCTTTTTATAGAAATTTTCCATAGGTGAGTTTTCTTTGGAATTGACTTTTCCCCCTCTTTTTTTTATCATTATACACGAATTCCCGATTGTCGTTGGGATATATCGTGTAAGGTTTAGTTATTATATTAATCTGATATGGCACATACAAAAGCCAAAGGCTCTACTAAATTAGGAAGAGAATCCGAATCAAAACGCCTTGGCGTAAAGCGCGGTGACGGGCAGGCCGTGGGCGCGGGAGAAGTGATCATCCGTCAGCGCGGAACGAAATACTACCCCGGAATAAATGTCCGGCGCGGAGGCGATGACACCCTTTACGCTTCAAAGAAGGGGCTTGTGAAATTCGCGACGAAGAAGAAAGTGAAATATGACGGAACGAAACGGATGGTGAAAGTGGTGAGTGTGATCGTATAAATACCTACATAGTCCCGCCAGTCTATTAGACTGGCGGGATTTTTATTCGGGAAGTATTTCTATAAATATTTTTGAGCGCACTCCCTCTCCGCAATCAATGGTAATTTCTTTCGTGCCTGTTTCTTTTATGTTTTTTTCGAGGATGGGGGTACCTGCGTATCCCGCGTCTTTTAATTTCTCGCTTATGTCATTAATTCCAATGGAGCCGAAGAGCGCTCCCTTTTCCCCTATTCGCATCCGGAACGTGAATGTTTTTCCCTTTATTGTCGCCGCCGTTGCTTCCGCTTTTTCTTTCAAATTCTTTTTATGCGCGGCCGCGTCGCTTTCTTTTTGCGCGAGAGAATTCACATCTTTAACAAGCGCGTGCTTTGCGAGATTCTTTGGAATGAGGAAGTTCCTTGCGTATCCGTCTGGAACCTCCTTCAATTCATTTTTCCTTCCCACTCCCCTGACGTCTTTCAGAAAGATAACTTTCATTATTCCTAAAAATGAAGATTAATTTCCTCTTTCATGACTTCAATTGCTTTTTCGAGCTGCGGATCCCTCTTTTCCTTTATATCCTCCTCTGTCATTTTTACCTCATAATCAGGTTCGAGTCCCTTCTTGTTTATGGAATTTCCGTTCGGTGTCAGCCATTCCGCAATCGAAATTTTGACCGATGATCCGTTTCTCATGTCCTTCACCTCCTGAACAGTTCCCTTTCCGAATGTCTTTTCTCCCACAAGCATTACTCCCCTATGGTCCCGAAGAGCGCCGGCGAGTATTTCGGATGCGGATGCCGAACCCTCGTTTACAAGAACAACAAGAGGGACGTACGCGAGCGATGCGTTTCCGTTTGCGTAGAATCTGTCCTCTTCCTCCGTATTGAAGCGTTCCCGCACCACGATATCTCCCCGATCGAGGAACCATCCCGCGATGCGCACGGATACGTCAAGGAATCCTCCGGGATTATTTCTCAGGTCGAGTATGATTCCATTCGGTTTTTGCATGAGCATCGGGAGAGCCATCTGATAGAAAAGCTCGGGAACATTTGCGTTGAAATTGTTGAGTTTCACGTACGCAATATTTCCTTTTTTCATTTCCCACTCAAGCGTAGGAACCGTGATTATCGCGCGTTCTATGGGAATTTCGCGCGCCTCACTCCACCCCTCTCTCATCATAAGGAGCGTTACTACGGTTTCGGGTTCCCCGCGGATCATCTTCACCGCTTCCTCGACAATAAGTCCCGCGGTTGAACTTCCGTTCACTTCGAGTATTTTGTCTCCCGCCATAACTCCCGCTTTCTCCGCAGGAGTGTTTTTCAGGGGCGCAACGATGACGATCTGTCCGTCCCGAAGTCCTATTTCTGCTCCTATACCGCCGAAACTTCCACTCAGGTCTTCATGGAATTTTTTCGCGTCACTCGGTTCGAAAAATCCCGAATACGGATCATCAAGAGATTCAAATGCTCCTCGTATCGCTCCATAAAGAAGCTGTTCGTCCGTGACCGTGTTCGCGTCAAAATATTTTTCCTTAATCACCGCGATTGCATCCCAGAAAAGCGAAAAATCGGCATTAGGAAGATTTTGCGTCTGAGCTTTTGCCACAGGAAGAGCCTCGATATTTTTCGATGTTCCATGATAGATTCCAGCAAAGAAAGAAACACCTCCCACAAGAATAATCGCGGCGAGCGTGTATCCGAATGCGGTTTTTTTATTCCAAAAATTCATTGTAATGTATATTATATATCCTCTTTTTTTCTCTGACAAATCGAACAATGCCGCACCCGCGGCCCGATCGCGTATTTAAGATTCTATTTGATTTCCACCAAAAGTCGGCGCGCGCTATCAGGAACGCGATTCACCCAGAATGGCCAAAGGGATATCGTGGCGTTTTCAATTCCGGGGAGAGAAAAAATTATTCTTCTCAGTTCCGCGTCCTCCTTTCCCTTGAATTCTTCCTTAAGGGATTCCTGTTCCAGATCGAATGTATAGGTAATGGATCCACGTATGGGGACGCTGATTGTTTTATTCACAAGATCAAGCGTTGATGTTCCGTACTCAATCTCAAAATTTTGAAGCGCGGTGTATCCTTCTTCGATATATGATGATCCGTATTTTCTGAAAAGCGCGTCTTCCGCGGTCTGCGCCTCAAAGACAATCCGTTTCATTTCTCCCTCAACGAATATTCCAAGTTTGTTGGGGGCATCGCGTATCGTCTGAAACTCACTCTTTATTATTTCGAAACGTTCCGCTTCCGGAAGAAGTTTGAAATCATCCGACATAAGCACAAACATTTCTCCATTCAGGACGTCTTTGAGGGATTGTTGCGCGTTTTTTTCCGCTGATTCTTTTTGCGCGTCGGAAATGACGGGCGCCTCTCCCACGAATCCCCCGCTCATTGCTCTTGTGTTTTCTACGATAAACGCGTCATATCGGGGAGTACCTTTGAATCCGGGGATCTTCCAATTCTTTGTGGGAGGAAGATTCCACTCCTCACCCGCCGCATCGGCGGTTACTTTCACCTCTGCGGAAGAAGGCGTGATTTTTCCCGCGGAGATTTTCGCCCCCGGAATCGTTGTTTTTTCATCAAGACGGAATATTTTTCCGTCGGGAGATTCAAAACGCGTAGTGGCAACAAGCGTTTGGGGCGAGGTGCTATATGCGTTTGAGACGATGAGCGTTCCTTTCGCCTTGTATGAAACCTCCTCACGCGTTTCCGCCTCGAATTCAAGAAGCATGTTCTTCTTTGCGGATATCAACTCTCCCGGAATCGTTGTTTTTTCTTTATCCGTCGTAATCGGAGACGTTGCCGTAACCGAAACGACAAGCGTTTCCTCAAATGGAACGGAAACTTTTTTCAGCGTGAGTATC
This sequence comes from Minisyncoccota bacterium, assembly GCA_020059585.1. GTDB lineage: Bacteria > Patescibacteriota > Minisyncoccia > UBA6257 > GWB1-50-10 > GWA2-45-9. The sequence continues at coordinate 15,303 of JAGVBU010000005.1, read as the reverse complement.
ACGGTGGCTTTTGGAAGAAATGTGATTGATGCCCATATACCAAGAAGAATCACCGCCACAAAAGATAGAAAAATAATCGTGCGGGTTTTCCGCTTTCCTCTTTTTTTCTCTTTGATTTCCCTCACCTCTTCTTCGAAGGACGTGGCTTCTTCAGGTTCTTTCTTTTCTTTTTTTCTCCGTGAAAAGAAACGCAGACTTTTCCCCTTCTCTTCACTGCGTTTTTTCCTTTCTTCCGCTTCTTGTTTCTTTTCAAATATTATCGAGATATCAGGTCTTTTCTTTTCTTCGGGAGACGCGGGAACATACTCATCCTCCTGCGGTTTTTCCGGAAAAGAGTGTGTCATTTTTCGTCCCGCGGGAAGTATGTCTGATACGGCGCGCTCGCGGGAGCGATACGAGGTGTTCACCGTGCGAATCCCCGCGATTTCGGCGAATTCAAGCACTCGTTCATCGGGAGATTCTATGACAATTTCTTTATGTTCCTTTCCCGCGATTTTTTTTATCTCCTTAAAATTCTGCGCGGAAGCGTTGAGCACCGAATCTTTGGGAATATTCAGTATCGCGAGCGATCCCTCGGAATCGGCAATGCACTCCTTAGCAACCTCCAATCCGTCTATGGGATCAAGAAAGAATTTTTTTTCTGTTTTCATGTGTTTTTATACATCGGATCTATAAGCCATTTCGCGCGATGCAAAAGCAGTTTGTTTGCCTTGTCGTTTCTCGAAAAAAGCGCGGGACACGCGACAAGAATGGAGGTTCGGAGATCGCATTCCTGCCCTTCCTTGTGTTCAATTCTAAATCCGGCATCTCTGAATTTTTCCTCCAGTGAATTAATTTTAAATCTTCCGGTATTTTTAAGCCAGCGTTCTTCGGGGGGCATGGGGATAGAAAAAACAAGGTGAATGGTGGGCGCGTGCGCGCGGCCCTGTTTTTTTGCCGCATCGTTCACGGACGCGAGAAATTCCCTCATATTTTTTGAGAATATCCTTTCGATAAAGTTTGAAAAGGAAGGCGACACGCGCCCCTTCGTGAATGTCTTGAATATATCCTTTGCGTTTGTCTCATCCACGGAAAGATCTTTTTGAATCTCCTTTATCACCTGAGAAAGACTCCATTGGATGTCTCCTGCGTAAAGAGTCCTGTCTTTTCTCGCGTGAAACGCCTCACTTCTTTTTTCTCCGCAGAAAAACGCGGTATCTCTTTCTCCCGAAAGAAACACCGAAAGGATTCCGTTCGCTTCGACGGGGATCACCGCATTCGCCCAATTCGCGAATGCCCGCGTGTCCTCGATTTTTTTCCTTGTGAGAAATGTTCCGCGCAGACGGACGGAAAGTTTTTTCCCCGTGATGCCTACGGGACTCACGACAACGTGTCCATCCAGCGAGAGTTCCGCGATTGAAATGTCAAAAAGCACCGTGTCAGTTTCATTCGATCCCATTTTTTTCGCGGAAAATCCGCGATATTCATTGAGATATTCCCAGAGACCGCGGAAAATAAGCTGTTCAAATTCCTCCTCGGTTATTTTTTCTTCGGGATTGGTGCGGAATATATGAACCGTATTTTGTATCGTGGTCGCGTTCTTCCCGTGCAACGCGTATACAAGGAAGTCAGCTTTGAAAAGCGGGCGCGTGAATTCCCCGAGCGACTCTCCGGATACTACATTCGTGATGGTGATGGTTTTTTCCGTTTCTGAGACGCGCGCTTCAGTGATACTCACCGAACCTTCGTCTTCCTGCACGAGGATGAAATGCTTTTTCCGCCGGAAGAACGACGGGATATTTCGTATGAAACTGATGATTCGTGATGCCATTTTTATCAGTATATCACGCGCATTAAGATACCACGGCTTTGATGCGCCTCACTCCTGCCGCCACCGCCTCCTCTTTCGTAATTGTAAATGCCCCGATTTGTCCCGTGTGTTCAACGTGGGGACCTCCGCAGATTTCCGCGGAATAATCTCCCACAAAATACACCTTCACTTTTTCTCCGATGCTTTTGTATTTTTCCTCGAATAATCCTATTGCTCCCTTTTTTTTCGCTTCTTCTACGGTAAGCATCTCAAACTTCACGGGAAGATCTTTGTGTATGATTTCATTTACCCGCGCCTCAACTTTCTTTATCTCTTCGGGGGTCACTTTTTGCGGATGAGAAAAATCGAATCTCAAACGCTCCGCCGTGAGATTGCTCCCCTTTTGCTCAATGTGGTCGCCGAGCACCTCGCGGAGCGCTTTGTGAAGCAAATGCGTTGCGGTGTGATATTTCACCACCTCATCCGAATGATCGGCGAGTCCTCCCTTGAATGCCCCCGCTGACGCGGTGCGGGAAAGCTCCTGATGTTTTTTGAATTCGCTTTCGAATTCATTTTTGTTGATTACAAATCCCCGCTCTTTGGAAAGCTCCTCCGTGAGCTCTATCGGAAAACCGTATGACTGATAGAGATCGAACGCGATTTTTCCGTCTATGTTTGAAAGTCTTTCAAATTCTTTCATTCCCTTATCAAGTGCCGTGGCAAATCTTTCCTCCTCTCTCTCTATTTCCCCCAAAGTATGTTCTCTGTTCTTTTTGAGTTCGGGATAGGTATCTTTTAAAGTTTCTATAACCTTTTCAGCGATATTTTTCGTAAACTTCCCCTCGATGCCGAGAAGTCTCCCGTGACGCACCGCGCGCCGAATAAGGCGACGAAGCACATATCCCTGTCCTACGTTTGAGGGAAGAACTCCCCTCTCATCTCCCAGAATAAACGTTGCGGCGCGGATATGGTCGGCAATGACGCGCATGGAACGCGTACTCTTCCCGCCCTCGCTGTATTTTTTCTCCGAGAGTTTCTCGATCTCCTCGATTATCGGCCTCATTGTATTAATGAGATATATGTCGCACGCATTCATCACCGCGACCGTCCTCTCAAGTCCCATGCCGGTATCAACATTCTTCTGTACAAGTGGTTCGTACATCCCCTCCCTCGTCTTGTTATATTGCATGAAGACGTCGTTCCAGATTTCCACCCAGAGTTCGTTATCGTCGTGAAAAGATTCGGGAACCTCCTCCGGTTTCCCCGTCCAATAGAACATTTCCGTGTCGGGTCCGCAGGGCCCCGTTTCTCCGGCGGGTCCCCACCAGTTATTTTTTTTCGGAAGTTTCGCGATGCGCTTCTCGGGAATTCCGACCGACCTCCATATTTCGAACGCCTCGCTGTCGAACGGCGCGTCGGCATCGCCTTCGAACACGGATACCGCGATAAGGTTTTTATCGAGTCCGAGCCAATCGGGTGATGTGAGAAATTCCAAGCTCATCTCGATCGCCTCTCTCTTGAAGTAGTCGCCGAGCGACCAGTTCCCGAGCATTTCAAAGAACGTGAGATGTGTCGCGTCCCCTACCTCATCAATATCCCCCGTGCGGATGCATTTCTGGCATGAGGCAAGCTTGTTCCCGCCGGGATGCTTCTCGCCCAGAAGAAAAGGAACCAAAGGATGCATTCCCGCGGTCGTGAAAAGCACCGTTGAGTCATTTTCCGGAATAAGTGATGCGGAAGAAATGACCGTGTGCCCCTTTGATTTGAAAAAGTCGAGATAAAGTTCTCGAATCTCCTTTGTGGTTCTCATAAATAATTGCGTATATGTCTATTTTAAAGGATTTTATTCCGCTTTGAAAGAATCTTGACTCACCACAATCCCCGCATCTCGCGGGTTCTGTTCTGCATTTAAAAATCAAAAACTTGGATATTATTTAAAAATTGAAAATTGTGAATTGAAAATTAACAAGCCACCAATCGGTGGCTTTTTCATCAGTATCCCTCCAATTTCTTTATCTTGTGATGTCCCCGTATCTTTTCAAGCGCCTTCGCCTCGATCTGCCGGATGCGTTCGCGGGTGACGCCAAACACCTTCCCCACTTCCTCAAGCGTGTGGGAAATGTTGTCGTCGAGTCCAAAGCGCATCGCGAGGATTTTCTGTTCCCGCTCCGTGAGATCAACGAGTATTTCTCTTATGTAATCCCTGAGGAGCGCGTGGTTCGCGAGCTGATCGGGGCTCATGCTCTGTTCGTCTTTAATGAAATCGGAGAGCATGGAGTCCTCATCATCGTCCCCCACGGGGGCTTCGAGCGAGATGACCTCCTGCGAAATCTTCTGAATATAGTGAATCTTCTCAACAGGCATTCCCATTTCGGTCGCGATCTCCTCGGGGAGCGCTTCCCGCCCAAGTTCCTGCATAAGACGGCGTTTCACCTGCGTATATTTCGTGATGGTTTCCACCATGTGCACCGGAATGCGGATGGTGCGTGAATAGTCGGCAAGCGCGCGCGTGATTGCCTGACGAATCCACCATGTTGCGTAAGTCGAGAATTTGAATCCCTTGTGGTAGTCGAATTTATCCACCGCGCGCGACAATCCTATGTTCCCTTCCTGAATAAGATCAAGAATGGAAAGATGGGGGCTTCGGTTCACGTATCGTTTCGCGATGGAAACAACAAGACGGAGGTTTGCTTGAATGAGTTTCTTTCTCGCCGCCTCATCCTGCTGTTCGATTCTTTTCGCGAGTTCCTTTTCCTCTTTCGAATTTAAAAGAGGCGTTCGTCCGATTTCCTTGAGATACATCTGCACCGCGTCGGGAAGATTCTGGTCGATACGCGTCGCGTCCTTAAGCTCATCGGCGGAAATCTCGTCCGTTTCCTTTTTTGTAAACGCGGTAGTCGCGCTTTGCACCTTTATCCCCTCCTTCTCGAGGCGATCGTATATTTTCTCAAGAAAAGAAAGGTTTTTTTCGATATCAGGAAAATAATTCAATACCTCCGCGTCGGTGACAAAACTTCGCACGCGTCCCCGCGTGATGAGTTCTCCAAGGCGATCCGCAAATTCCTGCTCCAATCCAAGTTCCTTTGCGCTTTTTTTCCTCACGGGAGATTTTTTTACCGCGCGCGCCTTTTTTGTTTTTTGTTCCGGCTTCTTTCCTTTATTTCTTTTTTTCATTTTTTTGTAATTCGTTTATTTTCTTTGATATTGAATGAAACTCATCGGCCGTCTTTTTCATCATCACCTCATCGTCGGCGGCTTTTTTTAATTCCTTCCTTTTCTTTTCCAGCGCGTCGCGGAGATATTCAAGCGTAAATTGCCTGATAAGCTCGTTAAATTCCCTGAAAAGATCATCCTTCGGAATGCCGGAAAATTCATATGTCGCTTTCATTTTCAAAAGCGCCACGCGCTCATCTTCGGGGTCTTTCTCCCCCGCCTCGATTGTTTTCAGGAATTCCTCCGGAAATATGTCGGAATGAGACGTTTTCAATATAGACGAAAACTCAGGATCAGTAAATCCCAAAAGGACGAGGCGCTCGCATATAGTACGCATCCTCGAGGCCTCCTCTTTCTTTTTGGGAGGATCTTTTTTCTCAGCGGTTTCCTTTTTTTCCCCGCGCGCCTCTATTTCAAAAAGCTCCTTCTGCAGCGTCTCTTCGCGAATGTCGGTTTTTTTCGCCATTTCTTTTATCCAACGTTCCTTTTCGAGTGGGCTTTTTATCCGTGAAATCGTTTCAAGCAGATGCCGGACAATCCGCTTCACAAGGACGATATCCGCGCTGTTTTTCTCGGTGAAATACCTCTCGAGAAGGATTTTGAGCGCCGGTTCCGCGTTTCGTATAGCGCCCTTGAGGAATTCGGGGTCCTCTTCGCACGCCTCGGCGGGGTCCTTATATTTTCCAAGGTGCACCGCTTTCACGTGAAAATCGAATGAGCCGAAAGTTTCAATGCTCCGTTCCAACGCGCGGAATCCCGCGGAATCATTATCGAAACTCACCACCATCGCGTCAGCAATCCTGCGCAGTTTCTCAAGATGATCTTTCGTAAGCGCGGTTCCCGAAACGGCAATGGTGTTTTTCACTCCCGACTGCCACGCCATGAGAAAATCCATCTGCCCCTCGACGAGAAAGGCGGTGCGGGTCTCTATAATGGCGCGTTTCGAGTGTGAGAATCCGTAAAGAATCTTTGATTTATTGAATATCGGAGTTTCGGGTGAATTCATGTATTTCGGGGAGGTTTCGCTTTCAGGACCGATAATGCGCCCCGTGAAGGCCACGATCTTTCCCACCGCGTTGAAAATGGGAAATATGATGCGCTGTTCAAAGCGATCGCGATACAGTCCGCGGTTATTCTTGTACGCGAGTCCCGCCCGTGAGATGTCCTGAATATCAAACCCCTTGTTCATGAGATGCAGAACGAGCGAATCGTCTCCGGGAGCAAACCCTATGGAAAATTCCTCTATGGTGTCTTTTGAAAGCTTTCTTTTCGCGAGATATTCCTGCGAAGGAATATGTTTCTCGAGCGCGTCGCTGAAAAACTTTGCCGCGTCGGCATGCATGTCGTAGAGCACGCCGAATTCGCGCTGTTGCGTGGGGCTGATCGTCCGTATGGGAATCCCCGCTTTTTCCGCGAGAAACCGGAGCGCTTCGGGAAACTCGATATTTTCATAGCGCATGATGAATTTGAAAATATCTCCTCCCTCTCCGCATCCGAAGCAGTGCCACGTCTGCCGTTCCGGCGACACGATAAATGAGGGTGTTTTTTCCGCGTGGAAAGGGCAGAGCGCCTTGAAACTTTTTCCCGCGGGGAAGAGCGTAAGATATGAACGCAGAAAATCGACCACGTCGATCTTCTGTTTAATGAGCTCCGTTTCTTTTCCCATGTGCTATTTTTTCGATTTGAGGGCCTCTATCTCATTTATAATCTGCTGAAGATTCACCTCTATCTTTTGCAGCGCGGAATTTACCTGTTTTTCGTGTACCTCATCCTCGCTGTCCTCCTCCTGAATCTCATCGATGTCTTCGGATATTTCACCGATATCCTCCTGAATCTCATCGATGTCCTCTGAGAGTTCTTCCACATCTTCAGAAAGTTCCTCAATGTCTTCCCCTATCTCTCCCACGTCCTCCTGAATCTCATCAATGTCTTTTTCCACCTCCGCGAGACTCTGATTGTTTCTGTTTACGGTCATCTGAATGAATATCGCGAGATAGATCGCCTCAAGCGACACCACCGTGGTGAGAATGAGGAATGCCTCATCGGCGGGAATAAGGCCGAAATACGGCAAAAGAAGCGCGGCAAGAAAGATGACCGTATGCACCACAAGCGAACTCGTCGTACCCACCCATTCTGTTGCGCGAATTGAAAATTTTGCGGAAAGATTGTGTTTTGCCTCGTGTATTCTCGTCATGTCGTCCATACTGTACCACGAAAAACGACGATTGAAAATAGGTTTTTCCTCGTGTATACTGGGCGTAGCAAATAAAAAAAGGAGAGCATTTATGGATACGCCTACAGGCATCCTGCTGTTCCTTATCTCCCTTATCGCCTCTTTTTTCATTGGATTGATACCCTCGGGATTCCTTATAGGAAAAATACGGGGCGTGGATATCACGAAGAAGGGTTCGGGAAATATCGGCGCGACAAACGTGGCGCGCACGGGAAAGAACAAGCTTGAAAAGATCTTTCTTTTCGGACTCGTGCTGATTCTCGACGCGTGCAAGGCATTTCTTGCCGTGCACTTTCTCAGTATGTTTTTCGAGAGCGCGATTCTGAAGAATCTTCTCGGCGTGGCGGTGCTTCTTGGTAATACGAATCCATTTTCCTGCGAGCTCTTTTCCGGAATCCGCAGGGGAAAAGGAGTCGCGACAAGCATCGGCGTGATCCTTGCGCTTGCGCACCCCTTCTTCCTTTTCGGCGGAATCGCGGCGTTTCTCGCGATGCTTTATATGGAGCGATACGTGTCGGTGGCGTCGGTAAGCGCGGTGGTCTTCGTTTTCGCGCTCACGCTCATTGTTTTTCATGACGCGCTTCTTTTCACCGCTATCGCATCCGTGGTGGTGTATCTGCGTCACGGTGAAAACTTTTCGCGGATCAAAAGAAATGAGGAACCCAAAGTGCGGTTCTTCTGGGAGAAAGAAAAAAATTAACCCCCTTATTTTCGGGGGTTTTTATTTTTCGGAAAACTAATCCAATTTCTCTCCTTTGAGATACTCTTCAAGAAAACGCACGCTTTTCTCTATTATTTCTTCTGATTGATCATACGTCCATATCGCATGCGCATACCCCTCGAGATTCTCCACGCTATGATGCGGCTGTGCGTTTTTTATCAGCGCATCCCTGTTCTCTTTGTTCACATACGCATCGGCCGTGCATTGTACGATATACGCGGGAGCTTTCAACAATGCAAATGTTTCCGCCACATGTGCGTCGTGCGCTTCCTGCCAAAACCGCGTCCGCACTCTCTGTCCTCCCTCCTCAGTTATCTCGTCTTCCACTCCGGCAAATTTATCGATATTCGGATCGGGAGCCCATGCGACGAGTGCGGAAAGTTTCGGTAACGCTGCGGCGGCAACGATGGCTGCCGATCCTCCCATACTCTGACCGAAAAGCGCCACTCTGTAGCCGTTTTTCATATAGTCCTCGGCAATTGTTTGTATCATTTTCACCCAATCCGAAAATCGTGAATCAAGAAAATCACCCTCCGAATTGCCGCTTCCATACTGATCGAAGCGAAGCGAGGATATTCCCCTCTCTGCCAGCCGGCGCGCCGTTCTCACAAAGAAACGGCTCGGGCCGATGTTCGTTCCATGGAATCCGTGACAAAAGATGACGATGTTTTTTCCTCCCGCGTCATGAAGCACCGTTGCAATACGCCGGCCGTTCAAATTTTTATCCTGTGTTGTTTCTTTCGTCATTTGAAAATTGATTTCTATTTTTTCTGCATACGTAATACTTTATACCTTCTCCTATGATCTCAAACGATTCACTTTTGATTTTTTCAGTCATTATGATTTGTATATTGAAAATTTAATGAAAATTGAGAATTGAAATTTGAGAATTATTTATGCTCGTGCTTGTATTTTCCTAGTTTAATTTCTTCTTTCTTCATACGTAATACTTTATACCTAATACTTTCTACTTACTATTTTCTACTTACTACTTACTACTTTCTTCTATAACCCCTCCGTGTACCAGACATCGATATACAACCTTTTCGCCAAATAAGATTTCTTCCTTGCCGGAAAAATTTGCAAAATCTCCCTCAACCGAAAAGCGATATTCTTTGTCTCCAGAAGAAAAATTGCTCGGTCCTCGGACAGGAATCACATCCTCATATTCTTGCATGAGTGCTTCCCTAAGAAAATCGAACACCTCCTTTTCACTCACTTCTTCGTCGAGGACAACGCCAAAATAATTCATCCCCCACACAGGATCTCCGTTTTCGTACACAATTTCCTCTCCGATAAAATCACGGCTTCCGAAATAGGTGTCATGGTACGCGAATCCGCCCTTCTCAAAATGATACTCTTTTGATCCCGCACGCGAAGACACGGCTTTTTCCGCGTTCTTATCCGCATACGTTGCTTTATTCGCCTCGTTCAAAAATTTTGTGAGCGTTTCTATGTGCATGGTTGTTCCACAAATCCTCTTTACCGTATGTAGATTATAGCGTTTTTGGAGGAATTCCTTTTGTTTCTCGAGTCTCTTTTTTCTTTTCAGAAAGTTTGTCTCGAATCTCCTTATTATTTTATAAGTTCTTTGACCGGATTGACCTTTTCAACCCTACCATTTAATCGTTTGGGAAGTGTAATCCAGTTATCTTTTTCGAGAAAAATAGGTTTGTTCGCTTTCTCAACTTTTATATCCAAGATTTCAATGTGTGATTTCTTGTTTTCTATATAAATTTTGTAAAAACGAAAAGAAAATAAAGAATCTAGGAAATCTAATCTTTCAGTAGTTAAATTCTTTAATATTTGTTGTAGTGTTAATCTCTTACCGTCGAAATCCTCCCCCTCCTTATTCAGGGAAAAATGTATGTCTAAAAATGACAAACCTTCTCTCGTCACAATCTGTGAAGTTATTTCGTTATTAAGTTTAATTTTGTCTGGTTTTTCTATAACTCCAATAAAAATATTACCTCCATTTGAATTTGCCATCGCTAAAATAGTTTCTGCTATTTTGTTTAATATATCTCTTTTTATTCCTTTTAATTCTGATTCATGCGCATATCCTTGAATTGGTAAACCAAAAGTGGCTTTAAATTCAACCTCATTATCCTCCCCGGATTTTAAAAGGTCGTTTATTATATTAAAGTCATCAAGCTCTGAAAAATAATTTATATTATCATTTAAATCGTCCATCCAATCACCAAAATGTTTTAAAAAGTTATCAATTTTCCACCGAGCATCATGAGAGTTCTTAATAGTGCTTATAATTGAAAAAAATTTAATCGTATTTAAAAAGGATTTATTTCCCCATTGCCCTTCCGTTTTTGGGCCCCTATAATCAGGAAAAATATTATAATTTCGATAAAAAAAATCTCTTACTTTTCCAAGTTGATCTTCAGAATTATTAATTTTATTAATAATTTCATTTTCATCAAACATATCTAAATCTTCTATAACGGAGTAAATTAGAAATAAAATTTTTCTAGATTCTCTAACACTAAAAAAATAATCAAATGAAGTACATTCATTTTTTTTATCCTTAAGACTATCAAATTTGAAACCATTACTTAAAAATTCATATTTTCTAAGCGTAGCAATTAAAACATTTTTGCAATGTTTTGCCGAAATGGTTCCACCAGATTCTTTTTTCGCACTAGTTAATTTTTTAAAAGTATTAGAAAGTAAGATTGGGATTGAAAAATCTGTAAGATAATTCCCAATTATTAAACGAGATTTCTGAAAGTTATGATAAAAACTTTCGGCATTTATTTTTATTGAGAATTCCTTCTTAAAAAAATATTGTTGATCAAAAATTATTCGCTCGAATGCATTTAATATATCTATTTTAGTAAATTCATAAGAAAATTTTTCCTCTAATTTTTTAATTTCTAACCAAAAACTACGACCAAAAAATTCTATATTTTTTTGCTTAAGATCTTTTGAAAAAAGAGATATAAAATAAAAACAACTATTAAGGGATAAATTTACAAAATATCCTTGTCTTAATATTTTTTCCGGAACAGATTCAAGTTCTTTATATTCTTTTTGATATTTTAGTATACCCAAAATACATTTTAAAAAAGTTGGATTATCAAATATTTTACAAAAAATTCCTATTGTATAATCATTTTTTAGTACAAAGAATTTTTCACCTTTTTTAGAAATTTTCTCTTCAAAAAATCCTTTTCTGTCATTATGTTCTAGAAAATTCTGAATACAACAAAGACCATCAAAAATGTCTCCTTCGTTTTCTGCATTATGAATCTTTTTTATTGTCTCAATTAAGGTCATAAAATTCTTTGTTTAACTTTTAACATCTTCCTTGCTCACTCCGTATTCTTTATCCTCAATTTCGCTCAAATTGATAGTTATTTTATTTAAGCACTTCTTGAACTATACCCTGAACACTGTCACCCTCCCTCGGCACTATCGGTTTATGTTTTTTGTTAGTACTTTTTGGCAAAAGCAATTTAAGGGTTTTAGCAGCTTTTTTCTACGGGGTTAGTTTATTCGTAAGCAAGTTCTACTGCCTTATCGAGAGTAACGACAATCATCGGCATGCTTTCTTTGAGTTGCTGAAGTGTTATAGAGTCACCGACTTCTTTTGCTAAATCAACCTTTACTTTTACTTGCGTCATCCCATTTACTTCACTTTCTGTTTTTTTGTAAGGTTCTGGATAGTACATCTCCAATGCTGAAACAGGTAAGATTTGTATCTGTTCTCCTTCGACTAAATAAGGATGAGACTTTTTAAATTCTTCGTATTGTGTTTTTTTTGAGGGATGAGGCTTGTCTAATAAAAAAACTACCTTGTTTTTGTAAATGCCATTAGTAAGAAGAGGTTTATATGTCTCATGGATACGATGATAAAGCTCCCCTTCTCTTTCAATATCTCCATTAGCAAACAATACTTTTATTTGCTGACATTTATTATTTGTTCCATAAAATCTCATAATAATCCTTTTAAGAAATTCGTAATCAGACTTACCTTCAACTATTATGAAATTACTTGGCAACAAAATATCACTTGGGCTACCTCCAAGTAGTTGATAAATAGAATCCAATTGTTCTTGTTTTCCTTCAATCTCCGAAACACACGAAACGCCAGCCCTTTTTTCAACTCTAAAAATTTTTTGATTTTCAAATATTTCATTTGCAAAAATAGAAGAATGAGAATTAATAAAAACCTGTCCTCCGTTATCAACAATATCTCGCAGTGCTTTTTTGAGAGATCTCTGAGCTGTTGGGTGTAAATGAAGTTCCGCTTCATCTATTAAGAACACAAAGTTCCTAGCTATTCCTTTTTCTTTTCTATAATCAGCGTAAGCCTGAACTATAGCTAACATAATAGCTCTTTGCATTCCATCTCCTTTTTCTTCTGCTTTGGTTTTTACTCCATCATCAACTTCAGTTTCAAACTTTTTAAGCATATCTTCAACCTCGGGATTTTCTATACGAAACGTCACGGTTGTCCCTTCCGCAAATTGTTTTGAAAGATAAAATTCAACTCTACGTTGTAAATCATTAACGGACTTTCGAAATATTGACGTGCTTGTATTAAAAAGATCGTTAAAAAGATCGAGAAAATCTCTATACTTTGGTTCATGATCTACCATGTCCACAAGAACATCTCCAAGCATTTCCGCAATAGGAGACTTTGCTTTATAGCTAGCCACATCAGAAAGTCTATGTTTCGTAGTTACATAAACAATTTTTGGTAAAAAATAATTAAGAGCAGAATCAAAACCTCTGGGATTAGTAATTCTATTTTTATTTATAATTAGCGCTCTTTTATCATCTTCACTGGTTTTTTCAACAATTAAACTGTCGTGTTCATGAAGCACGTTTTGTATGGCGGTTCGATAAGCTCCCTCAGGAAGAGATAATAATGTTTCTTGTACTTGTGAGAAATGAACCCTTACTTTGATAGGAAGGGTGGCATCGTGGTTTCTATAGTTTGCTCTATCTGTTTTACCAGAATCAAACCAATCTAGGGCATCAAAAAGATTTGTCTTACCGTGGTTATTTTGTCCCACAAACACATTAAAATCTTTTACTAGAAAATCATATTTCTCAATGGACCTAAAATTTTCAATCTCAATTCTAGTTATTTTCATGATTTTATTATGATATTATGGATCATTCCAATACTAAATATTTATCTGCGAAATTTAGCTCTGCTGTTTGGATCTCTGTCGTGATTTTTATTTAAAACTTGAGCTTTCTTTATGAGAATAAAAAATTACTTTGGAACAGGAAGTCCTAGTTTTTGTAGGGGTAAATAGTTGAAATAGTAATAGCATCCTACTGAAATGATATAATCTAAAACATCTTTGTATTCTGGTTTTGTAAACCAATCATTAAGAATATAAATATACTCGACTTCGATATTAAGAGGAGCCATCAATTTTCGATATTGTTTTACCTTAAAGTCACAAGTCTGTAGTTTTTCGTCTACCGATCCAGCAACTTTTTGAAACTTCATCTCCACAATAAAAAGCGTATTATTCACGATCACGTAGATAGCGTCATCAGGAAGAAGTTTTTTCGATATATATTTTCTATAATCAAGTTTTCTTGATTCAAGATATTTATAAAGAGCGTTTTTTCTAAAACTCCTTGCAACCTCTTCACCTTTGTAATAAATAATTGAATCTTTTATAGAATAGCCCTTTGTTTTTTCGAGGACTTTAAGAAGATCTCTTTCGTTTTCAAAATTGAGACCGGTTTTTGTATTTCCTCCCCCAAATCCTTTTTCTATCATATTCTTATTTATGCAAAATCACTTTTGTATCTCTTGATCGACAGATCAAGGTATTTTGAATCGGTATCAATGCCAATGAATTTCCTTCCGTGTTTTACTGCTGATAATCCGGTGGTAGAACTTCCAGTAAAAGGATCGATCACAATATCCCCGCGTTTTGTGCTTGCAAGTACAACGCGATGAAGTAACGAAATCGGTTTTTGTGTAGGATGTTTCCCAAACTTCTTCTCCCATGGTTTTGGAGTATTAATGGACCACACGGAACGCATCTGTTTATTTTCTTTCTTTATAAAATCCTCATTGTGCCAATCTCCCTCTTTCATCAATTTATAATTGAAGGTGTGTTTCGCTTTTTTTTCTTTCCTTGCCCAAAGGAGTGTCTCGTGACTTGCGGTAAAAAATCGACAACTTAAATTTGGTGACGCATTTGGTTTGTACCATGAAATATCGTTGAGGATATGATATCCAAGCGCCTGCATCGCATGTCCGCATTGATATATCGAATGATATGTTCCACTCACCCACAGTGTCCCTCCCGGCTTCAAAACTCTTTTACACGCCTCGAGCCATCTGTAGTGGAACTCATAGTCATCCTTAAATCCTCTACTTTTGTCCCAATCTCCTTTATCTACACTTACACGCTTCCCTGCGTGTACCGAAAAACCTCCATTCGAGAGGTTATATGGGGGATCGGCAAAAATCATATCTACTGAACTTTCGGGTAATTTAGAGAGTAATTCAACACTATCTCCGTGGAACAAGACAAAACTATCCCCTCCAATGAAATAGGGTTTTTTATCTATTGATTGAAGAATTTTTGCCATTTTCCCTCTTGGTTTTATATTACTCTTTTTCTTTTTTTGATTCATGATCTTTCGCGAGTTCATTATACTTATTATGCCTGTTTTTCGCCTTCTCCACCGGATATTTTTCCTCGTTTTTCTTCATTTTCTTCTCAAATGCGTCCGCGATGTCGATTCCAAGATCGTCGCTCATGAGCAAAATCCAATAAAGCACGTCCGAAAGCTCCTCTCCCACGTGCTCTTTGTGCGTTTTCAGATATTCCCTCACTTCCTCCTCGCTCTTCCATTGGAAATGCTCAAGCACTTCCGCCGCCTCGAGATTCAGGGAGATTGCAAGATCCTTCGTATTGTGGAACTGCTTCCAGTTCCGCTCCTCACAAAACTTCTTTATCAAACCGGTTAATTTTTGAATATCGGACATATTTTGATTATATCCCCATTCACCATTCGTTTACAGAGGGATTCGGCTCCGACTCTCGGTTCGCCGTCGCTACAGAAAGGGATTCGCCCTCGACTCGGAATGATTCCGTCGAATCATTCCGGTCTGGGCACCAGCTCACGATTCCATCTGCTGATGGAATAACGCTCCGCTGTTCGAATCCCTCTCGCAACACAAGCAGTTGTGTTGCTCCTCTCCGCGAAGAGAATGCAAAACCAGTATCAATGTGATACTGGTTTTTTTGCGGTGTGTATTGGACGAAGTTCGAATGTATTTCGGACAAAATCCGCAGGATTTTGACGAATGATCTTTGCGCCTCGCCCGCTCCTTTCAGTCGCAAT
>JAGVBU010000002.1 GCA_020059585.1 Minisyncoccota bacterium | reverse complement strand
GTTTATGTGGATCTCTGGCATCACTTTTGGGGTGCGTGGTTTGTTCCGGTCGATTCGCAATATCACAACAGAAAGTTCGATAAGATCCGCATACGATTTACGCTTGAATATAAGACATGGGGTGTTCTCTATATCGACAACATTGCGGTATCAAACACAGGACCGGAATTGGAACCGCTTATCGACAAGATGGGAGAGGATTCCATTGTCTCCGTTGAAGACGAATCATCGCTTCCCTCTGACTTCCGTCTTTTCCAGAACTATCCCAATCCGTTCAATCCCACAACGAGTATCAGGTATTCAGTATTGAGTAGTACGTATGTGAATCTGACTGTATATAATGTACTTGGTCAGGAAATCCAAACGCTTGTAAATGAAGAGAAATATCCCGGCATGTATGAAGTTGTCTTTGACGCTTCGCACTTGTCGAGCGGAATCTACTTTTATCGTCTCACCGCAGGACAGTACACCGAGACGAAGAAAATGATTCTGCAGAAATAAATTCAAAAGTCCCGAAGAAATTCGGGACTTTTTATAAGCGTATTCTGCTATAATATTCATATGAAGCAAGAACTCAAAAACAAACTCATCTTCGTCGCCGGATCCGTCTTCGGACTCATGATTCTGGGAGCCCTCATTCAGGTGGTGGGAGCGCAGCAATACCAGTGGGCGCCTCCTCCGCCAGAAGGATTTCCCAATGCGAATACCTATCCGCCAATCGATATTGGTCCTGACCCGCAAGTGAAGTTGGGCTCATTGACTATTGGCGAGAGTCTTGAAAATGGGCTCATTCTTTCCCGACCTCAAGCGGCTTCGGTTAAAGCAATTTCTCTTCTACAAAATAAAACTATAGATTCGGGAGAAAATAGACTTTATTTGAACGCAAACGGAAACATTGTCTTTTCTTCCGTTAGTGGCGGGTTGTTGATGCCGAAACTAAACACCCCCCCCACCAACCCTGCGCCGGGAATGATCTACTACGAAAACGGAAGTGGAACCGTGAAATTACGGAATAACGATAATGCGTGGGTTGATATAGGGACGGGGAGTGGCGAGGGATACTGGAAGTATCTTGCCGCTGGAGGAATCTACTATACCGAAGACGCTTCTCCAGGAACTGTGACTCGTGTTGTGATTTCCGATTCCGAAGTACAGAGCACTTTTGCGTATGAACTTTTAGGTACCTATGACACTTCAACGGGAGCAAGCGGCGCGCTTCCGTGCGATACGAATTCTTTGACGCGCGATTGTCCGAATCCATACACCGCGGCGAGCGGCTCTTTAGGGGATAAAAAATATGATCGATGGGAATATGAATATTGCGCAGTTCCCACGCCGGGGCCATCGTCATATGGATGCGATCAGTATGCGACGCAGGTTCAGTACAATATCTACGAATATAGGTCTTCGGTATCGACGCCATCAAATGGTTCGGAACTTATCGTGGGGCAGATCAAGGCAAAAGATATCACGCTTGATGACCCGAAATGGAGTAGATCTCAGAGTGTAGCAATGACAGGAACAAAGAAACTAGGCATGGATGATTATGTGGAAAGTTGGGTAGTATGTCCTAATGGATACTTTATGTCTGGTTTCAGGTTTGGGAGAGATGGAGATTCTGACCTTAACGCGGTGATTCAGTGCTCAAAGCTATAATTTTTGATTTCAATTCTCAATTGAAGAAAGCGCCCGATTATGTCGGGCGTTTTTCGATCTATTTCTCTCGGAATCATATATAATAAATAGACGATTATGGTGGAAGCATTCGTATTCGAGACATTTTTTTTCTTTTTTCCCGCGTGGATTACGAACATGCTTTTTGTGATCGTGGGGGCGCTCGCATCCGCGTTGCGCGTTCCCGATGTTCCTATAGATTTTTCTAAAAATTTTTTTGATGGAAGAAGACTCCTAGGAGACAACCGGAACGTGGGCGTTGCGTGTGTGGGGCTTATCATCGGAATAGCCGCGGGATATCTCGTGGTTGGAGATTTTTCGGTATCCATTTTTGGTGCTGGAGGGGCATTTTTGGGGCACACGCTTTTGGGAAGTTTTGTAAAAAGGCGTCTTGGTCTTCCTTCGGGGTATAAATTCCCCCTTCTCGACAGGATTGATGCAACGGCGTGCGCCGCGATCCTTCTTTTTCTTTTTGCGGATATGCCATTGCGCCACGCTATCTTCGGAATCGCGCTTGCACTCACGTTTCATCCCCTTATTTCTTTTTTGGGCTACACGCTCAAAATGAAAAAAAATCCATGGTAGCTTTTTTAATGAAAGCATTTACGGAAAAGCGTGGGTATGCGTTTTTTTCTCTGATTTGCGCCACACTCTTTGGAGCGGCAATTGCTTTTCCGTTTCTTCTCCATATTGTATTTAAATTTTTCATCAATTTTTTCTCATACGGATCCTCATCAATTCGCGTCCTCCTCTTCTTTTCTTATGGATTTTTTGCGGGGATTGCGTTACTTCTCTTAGAAAGATGGAAAAAACAAATTGTTTCGCGCGCGCGCGTATTCGCGAGGGCCGCGGTAGTATTCGTGTCCGTCGCGTTTATCTTCGGCACGCTTTATTCCGCAGCGTTCTACGCGCAGGGAGATATTCCGTTCCGCGATACTCTATTTGTGTCAGATCGTTCCGATCTTTCGGCGAGCGCGTTCTATCATAATCATATTCCTAAAGTAGGGATATCCTTATATAACGGATTGTTGCGCGATGTGTTCGGTACCGCGTATGAGGGAGGCGAGGCATATGCGGATATAATGCCTCCGGAAATTGCGTTCATCTTTCCTCTTCTTTTTGCTGTGTCGGTGTTTCTTGTACTCGTATCCGTGGTGCAAAAAACGAGGGAATACCGCGAGCATCATGAGCGTGAACATTGGATGTATTTCATACTTCTCCTCATCGCCTCATTCAGCGTTTTAAAGAACATACCGGATGGGGGCGCGTTTTCCCACGAAACAATATTGTTTTTGCCTGTCATGGCGACGCTTCTTCTCTCATCGCCGGCTCATTCGTTTTGGCGTCACGCAAAAAACGCGGGCATCGCTATTGCCGCGTATTTTTTCGTCGGGGGAGGAATACTCATGGCGATATACGGATTTTCCTACACGGTGGATACGGTGACGATCCCGTTTTTCCAATCGTTTGTGTTTATCGCGGCGCTTTTCGGTGCATGGTACGCGGCGCGCATGAAACGCGCGGCGTGGTTCTTTTTTTGTGTTACTATCCTTCTCTCTGTCATGTATAATTCCTTTTCCTGTTCTTATACACAGAAGAATCCGCGATATTTTCTGAAACATATAGAAAAAGGAGACGTGGTTCGATTCGTTTCAGAGAAGGGAGGAGATGATAAAAAAATATATGATTTTTCTGGAGTCGGAATTTATGAATCCGTTGCGGAAGAGGATGAAACACACTTCTCGTTTGTGAAAAAAAGAAATCTCTCCTATGCTTTTCCTTCCGTACGATCGATTTCTGATATGTGCCCCCTTTTTCCTGATTCGGGAATGAGGGTACGAGGCACAATCATTTCCATGGATGACAAAACGTCATGGTCGGCGCCTCTTCTTGCGGAAAACAAAATCGCCCGCATGGAAGTTTCCGGCGATTGTCGGGGAGTGGGGTGTCGCGCTCCGTTTGAGATTCTTTTCTACGATCGATGCTTCCCGTGGTTCGAGAAGACGGCGCTTCAGCAGTTTCACACATTGGGAATATCACGCTATATTCTTTCAGACGTCTCGTTCACTCCCGTGAAACCCTCGGAAAAAATGTAGCCCTACCACAATTCGCGAGTGAGTAAAGGATATTGACTTTTTTATATAATTATTATATTGTAAACACATACCTTTTTTGACTAGTACAAGAACCGTCATGCGGGAAAAACCCACAATCACAATAGGGCTTCCGGTAAGAAACGAGGAAAAATCAATTTCCGAGTGTCTCTCTTCGATACGTGCCGCAATGTACGAGGCGGATATCGTGAAAGATACGCCGCTTGTGGTGTGTATCAACGGATGTTCCGATAATACCGAAAAATTAGTAAGAGATTTTCAAAAGAAATTTAGCGATATCCGCGTGGAAATCATACAGAGCGAGGAAGGGTTAGTGAACGCGCAAAGAAAAATAGTGGAACTTTATCCCGCGGAAATACACATTTTCCCCGACGGAGACAATATAATAGGGGCGCACTCCATAAAAAACATTTTATCCGCGTTCGCCCGCGACAAGAACACGGTTGTCGCATACGCGAGAACGGTGCCTATAACGCGAGGAAATCGCATCTCTATATTCGGAAGGATGGGTCATTTATACGATGAGCAGAGAATGCTTCACCAGAGAAAATATTTTCACGGAAGGCTCTTTGCGACGCGGGACTGGTACATACCGAAATATGAAGAGATTGCGGCACGCGCGAGAAAAAACGCAACAGGCGCGCATCTTCTTAAATATACAAAAGGCACGACGCTTCTCTACGCGGATGATGTGTTTATGTCAAACTACATTCTCCACACGTATGGATCCAACGCAATATGTCAGGTTGATGACGCGGAATGCTTCTCGTTTCCAGTGGGCTCTCTTTTTGACTGGTGGAACGTGCACAGAAGGACGGGGATTGAGGTTGAAAAGATCAGGCAGTGGTTCCCCGAATATCGATATCTGAATCTCCATAAAAAAAGGAAAACCGATTGGAAAAAATGGCGTGCCGCTCCCGGAAAAGAAAAAATGCTATGGCTTCTGTTTCTTGTAATGCGTGCCACTCTTTCGTGGGTTGTGAAAGTGGAACTTTTGTGCGCGCGACTTCCGTGGTTTCGTCCGAGCGATCAATGGAAGGCGACCATATCAACAAAAAGGAAACATTCATGAATAAAAAATCGATATTTTTCGATATAGATGGGACGCTCCCCCTCCGATCGCTTGATACGATCAGAAAACATGTGGCAGGCGCAATGAAAAAAGGAGTGGTGTTCGGGATCAACACGAGCAGGCCGTTTTCCGAAGCGGAAAAAATTCACAAGGAACTTAATTTGAACGGTCCCATTATCGCGGAAGATGGAGCCGAATATCGCGCCGCGATAGGAACTCGGAAAATCACGATGCCTGACGTGCTTCCGATCAATGAGATGGTGATACGTTTCCTTTTGCGTAACGGAGGGATAGGATCATACGTTTTGAAAATCGCGAAAGACAAGAGAATCATCCGTGCCGCGAAAGATCCAACGATTATTGTCACGCCGCACAGGAAATTTACCTCAAGCATCTACATAAGGAGACACTCGCAAGAGAGCGATTATGATATTGCGCGGGTGAGACGGAAAATCAGCGATTTTTTGAAACACGAAGGAGCGAGCGCGTACGTGAAACGCTGCGGAAAAGGGAAGCTCATTGCGGGAAACGCGACGCAAAACAGGATATCGACGCTCGAATATGTTGCGAAAAGACATCTCAGCTCATATGATGTACTCATGGTGAGTGACTGCGAAGACGTGGTAGCAATCGGAAAAAGCGCAATCGCGTTCGCGTCCGTCAAAAACGCAACGGAGCAGTATGCAAAGAAATGCGCGCTTCACGCTCCGTATCGGGGCGCAAGAGGAATTATTTTTCTCATAAACGAGTTTACACATATATGAATTTCGAAAAAAAACCAGATCCATCAGCCGAGGTGAGGGAATCTATGCCGAAAAACGAAATTGCGTTTGCATTCATTAAGCCGGATTTTATAGAGGACCTTCCTGAGATAGAAAAAATATTGGAAACACATGGACTTGAGGTCATATACAGGGCGATGGTGCGTTTGAGCGGAGATGCGGTGGATCATATATACAAAGAATCGAAAAAGGAGCACTTTTTTGATGCGATGAAAAAGTATTTAACCACGCACGATGCGATTGCACTTCTTGTGGGCGGTAAGGAGATGGAGGCGCAAAAAGTCCTTTCTCGTTTGAAAAAAGACGGAGAGAAGGACGGGATTATCAGGGAAAAGTTTCAAAAACACCCCCGAATATCCGAAGACGATATATCGCTCTGGGAAAAAGGAGAGCATCCGAATCAAGACGAGGTATCCGTACTTCTTACCCAAAAGAACGTGATGCACACCGCGGACAATGCGGAAGAGGCGCTTGAAAGCCTAAAGCTCATCCTCGGAAGAAAGTTTGACGAACTGAAGGCAAGGGGAACACTTCCCTCTGAATTGTGGGAAATTTTTGACGAGGAAAACAAACCGGAAGATAATACTCACATATGAATATAAAAGAAACTATTTCGTTTGACGGGAGAAATATCGATCTCGAATGGGTGGAAACAAGTGAAATTCCCGAGTCAATAAAAATATCCCAAGTGACGGGACTTTGCGTTGATGAAAATAACGGGATTCTCATCATTAAAAATGATCGCGGATGGGGATTCCCCGGCGGACATCCTGAATTAGGAGAGACACCCGAAGAAACGCTCCGAAGGGAACTTGCGGAAGAGGCGTCGGTTGAGATAAAGGATTCTATTCTTGTCGGGTATGTACATGCATCCGATCCAGACAATGATTCGGTTGAGGGGAAGGAATACGCGCAACTCAGGTTTTTCTGCCGCCCTTCGAAAATCGACGAATTTAACGGAGAGTTCGAGACATCCGAACGGAAATTTGTTTCTATCGACTCTCTCTCTGAATACATCCCGTGGATATCGTCTCCGGTTGCCGCCGCGCAGACGGAATCATTGAAGAAACTGATTCGATGAACATCGCAATATATCAGCCCCGCGTGAGTTATTATCTTGGCGGAGGTGAGGTTATTCCGCTGGAACATGCGCGCCTTTTTTCTATGCGCGGACATACGGTCACGATAGTCACGGTTCGCGCTCCCTACATAATACAGTCCGACTTTTTCAAGGAGTTTATCCGAAAAAACAAAAAAGTTCGCGTGTCGTATATTGATCTTCCGAAAGAATACGCGGTGATATATAAGGAGCAACCCGGAATCGAATGGAACCGTTGGATTATGGAAAGCGTGTATGTAGGACAGCGCGCGTTATCTTACTTTTCAAAAAATGCATTTGATATTGTCGCCGTTCATAACGCGTACGATATGATTGGCGTTCCCCTCAAACAGAGAAGCGCACTTCATTTGCATGGATATCCCAGAGAAGCAGAACCGATGCACCGCGCGCTTTTTTCCGGAGCTGACGAGATTATTGCGGTTTCGAAAAAGATTCGAGAAGAATGGGAGCGCATGGTTCCGGGAACAAAAATGCGCGTGGTGGAAAACGGGATTGATCCTTCGATTGCCGACACATCATCAACGCTTCCCGCGGAAAAGTTTGATGTGTTATATATCGGGAGGCTCATTCCCGTAAAAGGGGTCTCCTATCTCATTCGTGCGATCCGCGAGGTAAAAAAAATCTATCCCGAGGTGAGAGTGGCAATCGCGGGCGATGGTCCGCAAAAGAAAGAACTTGAAAATCTCGCGGGGAAACTTGGGGTTTCAAAACATATACGATTTTTCGGAAGGGTGTCCGAGAAAACGAAGGATTCTCTTTTCGGGGGATCCTCAATGCTTGTTGCCCCGTCAGTGGGAAAAGAGGGAGTACTTACCACGATGCTTGAGGCGGCGACATACGGAGTGCCTACAATCACAACGACGTCGGGAAGCATGAAGGAATTTCTAAAACATAAAAAAAATGGCCTTATGGTTTCTCCGGAAAACGCGCGGGAAATTTCGAAATCGATTCTCCGTCTCTTAAAAAACAAGGATGAGGCGGAACGTCTTGGAAAGAACGCCGAAAAAAACGCGCGGGAAAAATGGGCATGGGAAAAGAAAATCGCCGCGCTCGAAAAAATATATGAAAGAAAAGAAATCATTCGTCGTTAAATCGGGGGGTGTTGCTGTTCGTGTCCGCTCATGGAGTGCGGCATGGGCGCAAAAAATACGTGCGTCGAAATTTCTCGCGGAATATATTCCGGATCCGAGTGTCTCAGAGGATAAAAATATTCCCGTCATAGCGACGCTTCTCCTGAAAAAAGGCGCGGCGTCTTTTTCCGGCGGATTTCCGTATTCTGAATATCGCGCGCCATCCTACGACGAAAAAGATATCATTTCGATTATTGAATTCATACTCGAAAGAGCACGCGAAGAACGCGGTATAT
Organism: Minisyncoccota bacterium; assembly: GCA_020059585.1. Lineage (GTDB taxonomy): Bacteria > Patescibacteriota > Minisyncoccia > UBA6257 > GWB1-50-10 > GWA2-45-9. The sequence goes on along the minus strand of JAGVBU010000002.1, from coordinate 84,906 downwards.
ATTGCATCCACTCCTCGTCCGCGGTAATCGACGGAAAAGCAGTTATCTTTTTCGGAGGCGCGACGGGAATGGGAAAAACGCGTCTCGCGCTCCGATGCGGCGAGATTCGGGAAGGCGAAATATATTCCGATGAAAAAACTCTCGTTGATTTTAAAAAAGGAATCGCGACGGGAGGAGTGCGAAGCGCGTATCTTGAAAAACAGTTTTATAAAAAAAGAGGAATATCCGGAATGCCCGCGGCGTTTTCAAAAAAACGAAAGGTTCCAATCTCTTTTTTCGTACACCCGTTCGTTGAAGAATCGGCAAAAAAGACATTCATTGAGCGCTGGGATGAAGAAAAATTCGAGTGGCATCTTTACGAGGAGTCTTCAAGAAAAATACGGGGTGTGTCGCGCAGAATATTTTCAGGAGCAGTTCCTATAATGTCGGCAGACACGCCGGAAATCGCGCGGAGACGAATACGCGACATAAAATATTTCACGAAAAAGAAAGCTTGTTACTATATGCGAGGAACGGAGTCGGGGATATGCGTGGCGATAAAGAGAATGGTCTCCCGCGCGTGAAAAGGGCGGCAGCACTTGACAAAAAACGCATAATCTTGCGTTTTTTGTCATTGTGTGCTATAATAAAAGCAGCATAAGGAACTAATTACAATCAATAAATAAATGAAAGGAGGAATGCCATGAAAAGAGCATTCTTAACATTCGTAGCATTTCTCTTCGTCACAAGTTTGAGTTTTGGGCAGATCCAGAACGGGACGGTAAACGGATGGTATGTTGCTGACACCCTCAATGTATGGGAGGCGTCGTCGAGAATCATCACGTCGGGTGGAGTTCCGCAGGATACAAACGGCGACAACTATCAGGTGTTTCGCTTGAAGGTGTATGATTCCGGAAAACCCTCATATGTCGAGTTTGAAAAGATGATTCCGAAGATAGAAACGCCAAAGGGACTTATATGGTATTTCGGTCAGGTGACTATAATCCCGAACGGAACAAATACGTTTGGATCTTATATATTCTCAATGGGAAACAGCGATGGTTTTGTTTCTTTATCGACAGCAGGAATTCAGGGGGGAGGTGCTCCTACAATTGTGGAAACAGGGGGTTATTTTCAGGGAACTCTTCCTGATTCGGTAGATCGCATGCGTGTGCGGATTTTTCCTCGATATCAATTAGGAACACCGATAAGACTTATGGAAATTGGTTTTGATTTTCTTCGTGGTATCAAGAACGATGAATTTGGAACCTATTTCCTCATCGATTCTTTCGAAGATACCACGATTGTCGGTATTGAGGATGAGTTTAATCTCCCTGAATCGTTCTCCCTCTTCCAGAACTATCCCAATCCGTTCAACCCCACAACGAGTATCAGGTATACAGTATTGAGTAGTGCGTATGTACAGATTACTGTATACGACATGCTCGGAAGAGAGGTTGCAACACTTGTAAACGAAGAAAAGTATCCGGGAACCTACACCGTCACATTTGACGCGTCAGGTCTCTCGAGTGGAATTTATCTTTATCGTCTCACCGCAGGACAGTACACCGAGACGAAGAAAATGATCCTGCAGAAATAAATTCAAAAGTCCCGAAGAAATTCGGGACTTTTTATATGCGTATTCTGCTATAATATTCATATGAAGCAAGAGCTCAAAAACAAACTCATCTTCGTCGCCGGATCCGTCTTCGGACTCATGATTCTGGGAGCTCTCATTCAGGTAGTGGGAGCGCAGCAGTACCAGTGGGCGCCTCCGACCGATTCATTCCCGAATGCGAATACAGGGATCCCGATTGATACGGGGAGTTCCAATCAATCGAAAGAAGGAAGGATTAGTTTTCCGTCTGAATATAGAGACACGGTTTTAGTTGGAAATAACTCATGGATCGGAAACGTCGATAATACCTCACGGATTATATTTGGTGTCGGTTCAAGTAAAGATATTGTTAAAATATATGGCGCGGGTCTTTCTTTGCCAGTTGGTTCAACGGGCGCATCTTCAGAGACAGAGGGACTGCTTCGTTATAACGTAGGAGGAAAAAAAGTCCAGTTCAATGATGGAACGGCATGGAAGGACGTGGGGACGGGAAGCGGAGGGGGAGATTCATATTGGAGTATGCAGTCCGGAACTCTCACATATGGAGGTGGAAATGTGAAAATCACAAATGTGACTCAGGGGACTCAGACCGGATTTTGGAACACGGGAACTATTGGGGCAAATCATAAAAATACATTTGCGTTGGTGCGAACCGCTCAGGCCGATGTGATTGGAGAAGTTCTTGCATGCGACACGAACAGGTTTTATAAGCAATGTCCTCAGGGAACGGGTGCGTTCTACGGCGGCGGGCTCAAGGACGGATCGGCACCGACCGCTGGAATGACTGGAATCGATGAATTTGCGGACTGTCCCTCTTGGAACGGTCTTTCTGGTGAACTCTATGTATTCGGTACAAACGCGGAGTGCAGGTATTACCACGAAGAGTTGTTGCAGCACACGGGATTTCCTACGTACAGATCAATGAACTACGTGTACGAGACGCGGAACGTCGGGAGTCCGACGGATACCGCTACACTTAGCGTAGGGAATATATCGGTAGGGGGGACCATTACGTCGGCAAAGGTGAAAGTCGCCGATCTTGAATATGGTGAATCAAAAACAGTATCGCGCTCAAATCTTGGCATAGGAATACATGATCTTGGGGTGAAGGGAATCGTCACCTCATTTACAGTAAACACGGGGGGCGGTCCTAATGAAGCGACATCGTTTAAGATTCTAGATAGTACTGAAATGTCTTCTGACCTTGGTGGAGGGGCGGGAGGTTTTATGTCGGGTGATTGGTATACATTTTTCAGCAGGAACAATGATGTGACTGTCGGTATAAGCAATATTAAAATATTTATTCCTCCATGGCCGGGACAGAAACAGTTTATCGATTCGATTTCGATTAAGTACATTCCCGTCCAGTTTTAACTCCTCTGAAAACGCATAGCGTCTTTAAAGCTCACCACAAGACATACTCCCGAGTAAAAAATTTTTCTCGTGGAGTTTTTTGTTTATCTTGTCTCTTAGTTTGCTATAATAAACTCAATGAGAAAGATTCTTACAGGTTTGTTCGCGCTCCTTTTCGCGCTTGGTCTCGGGTTTGTTACGGTGCGCTTTCTGCACGCGCAAACGCCACAAGCGCCGAATCTCAACAGAGTCGACGCGCCGTCCGCGTGTCAGACCGAACTTCAGTGGACACAACCGCAAGGACCCGTTGATGAGTTCATTATCAGCTGGAAGATAAATGGAGGTTCGTATTCCGGAGATTGGGGACTTGGATTCGGGTGCAGTTCCAACTGTTCCTCAGTCACGTACACGCACGAGGATTCGAGCGTGGTGCGTCCCGAAACGCTTTATACGTATCGCGTCAAATCGCGGCGTCTCATCGGCCCCGACTCTCCGTGGAGCAATCAGGAAAAATCAGCAACGACTCCCGCGGTCATGACGCCTCCCACGCCGAATATCGGAGGGAACAGCTGGAACAGCGACGGGACGAAACTTACTATCAATTGGAATCAGTTGACGCTCAGGAACGGAGGATATCGCGTTTATTATTCGGATACGGGAACGCCCACCAACTCGAATGGCGTGAGCCTGCTTGCGGGGGATGTGTGGAATTATTATGAGGATTTTTTCAGCACCTCGACTCCTCATTATTTTTCGCTGAAATCGTTCCAAACGGACATGGGATGTTTTATAGGGGATATTACGAAGTCGAGTGATGGAAATATTGCAAAATTCTCTCCTTTCTCGGGAGTGATTATCGTTCCGGCAACGCCGGGAAATTTGCAGTCGGGAGCGACACCCGAAGGAACCTCGTGGAGGATAGACTTTTCATGGAACGCCGCCGCGGAAGCGGGAAGTTATGAATTGCAATACGCGACAGATCAGTCGTTCTCGTCTCCCACCACCCGCGTGGTGAACGGAACGTCATACAGCGAAATTATTTCACAAAACCAGACGCTCTATTGGAGAGTGCGATCGGTGCGGACGCAGAATGGAATCACTGGAATCTCCTATTATGCTAAATCAATGGTGTCTGTCGGATTGAACGCGCCGAATCCCTTTTCGGCTTCATATTCGTTCGATCCGATGATTACCGGACAGGGAAATATTTCTGTGAAGCTTTCGTGGCAGGACAATACCTCCGTGAATCCTCGCGCGATAGAAATTTTCGAAGCGATTGACGGTGCCGCGTTTCCAAGCACCCCAACCTATCTTGTGTCGGGAAATCCTCCCGCGATGGAATATACGCTTTCTCTCGCTCCGAATAAACTCTATGAGTACAGGGTGCGCGTGCGCGCCGGAGGAACCGCGCCATATTCATATTCAAGCTATTCATCCGAGGCGTCTGTCGACCTTCGTTACGTGACCGCGGAGTTTGAATTTTCCGGATACGCGTGGGGAGCGCACAGGGATTCCGCAACGGGAAATATTGGGGGAACTGGATGGGTGAGTTTCAATCCGTCTTCGGGTGATGGAATCAGGGTAGTGAGCGATCCCTCGGGACTTCTTTGGGGAAGGGCGTGGGGCGCGACTACGGGAGTTGATGGGAAGTATAAATACGGATGGCTTTCGTTCACGCAATCGGGGCTTTCGGGATGTCCTGCTGGATATGGAGCATGCGAGGCGCGCCTTGATAAGGCGACAGGGAAGATTTCCGGATGGGCGAAATTCACCGACGCGGATGGAGAATACGGCTGGGTGAGTCTGCGCGGAAACGGGTACGGCGTCTGCTTCGGGGGAAGCACGTCGGTTGCGCCCGTCGATAATGGAATATTCGGCACGATGGAGGTTATGACGGGTGTCGACTGCGCGGGTGACGGAAGCGTGGTGAACAAAGATCTCTCAGGACTTATGTGGGGAGGAATTTCGGGAACGGGATGGTTCGCGTTTACGACGGGGACGCTTACCCCTGGAGGAATACTCATCGCTCCCTCGGGATCGATAAACACCGCGATTTTTGAAAAAGTAGATTTTACCGCAACCGCCCCCGCGACGTGGTATGTGGGCACGAATGAATTGGGCGATAATGCGGTCCGCGGCGGTTCCGCGGCGTGGGGAACGATCGCGCCCGACGTGACAAGCGTTGTCGGCACCCCCGCGACCTATTCTGCAGACAGAACATCGGGATCGTATTTCATTTTTGCATCGAGTTCCGTTGCCCGCGCGTCAGCGCGCGTGAATGTAGGCGCGCCATACGACATTCTGCAATGCACCTCGAATGAGGCGACGAGCATGGGAATTGCATGGAGAGAGCGATACGGAAATTGGACACCTCAGCTCTATCCCTCGTACGCGCCCCACACGAGAACGCTTTATTTCGCGGCGGTGCCGCAGAACAATCCCGTTCCTGCGAGCCCGCTTACGGGAGTGCTTGGAGATACGACGGGAACGGGAAGTGGCGACTATCTTCAGACATCGCTTTCGACAAGTACGGATTATTACTATCAGTTGAAAACAACATATGGAAACGGTTTCGCAACTACGACGGGGATATACGGCCCGTGCCGTACATTCGCGGGAAAGTATATTTCTGATGTTCCTTCGCGAACGAAAGCGTTTGCTGTTTCCCCAAATCTTATCTACGTAAACTGGAAAGATAACGCGACATCCACATCTCCATACACATTTGAAGTTCAGCGAATAAAGGTGACGCCCGCGACAAGCACGCAGTTCAGCGCGACATCAACCTCAGCGAGCGTAATACGTCTCGAATGGAAAAATAACACCACATCAACTCCCTATTATCACGAATTGGAACGGACGACGAGTACGAGCGCGCAATTTACCTCGTCTGACACCTCATCAACGACAATAGACGTATACGGACACAACGACATCACGCCTCTTCCTCCGAATACGAATAAATATTTTGCGTTTAACGATTCTTCCGTAGTGGAAGCGACGACATATTTCTATCGCATCCGCTCCTGTTCAACGGTGGATCTTTCAAAGGCATATGTCGCGATAAGTGAACTCGAACGAGGGGGAACAGAAAAACCGCCGATCGCGTGCAGTAAATACACCTATTCGCGCATTGATGAATCAACGCTTGTGAGCACGACCACGCGTCCCATCGCGCCCACGAATATCGTAGTGACGCCCCTTTCGCGATCTCAAATAAGAATTTCGTGGACTGATAATTCCGCGCGGGAACATGGTTTTGAGATCAAGCGCACGGGAGGACCCGATGGCGTCGCGACAACGAGCGTGCCGAGAAGCGAGGGGACGGGAGGAACGGTAACCTACACGGATACCGGTTTCGGAACGAGTCTCGATGCACTTTCTCCGGGAGTGCAGTATACATACGAGGTAAAATCGTACCGAACGATAGATGATGGGGGTCCCTACAACGGGCAGATGGTATATTCTTCGAAATTAAATGGAAGCGGATATACGTATTTTGTGGTGAGGGCGGCAAGAAATCCCTCTGAAGGAGGATCGGTATCCGATAGCACGGGCGCGATATCATGTCCGGGAACATGCACCGCGGAATTTCCCCACGGGACACTCGTCACTTTGAATGCCGCGGAAAATTTCCATTATTCTTTCTTGAATTGGTCAGGAGTTTCCTGTAACGGAGGAAACGATTTGCCCGTGTGCGCGTTCACGGGAAATGCAGATCCCGCGCAGGCGAACTTCGAACCGGTGGAGTTTCAGGTCACGGTGAGCATTTCCGGATTGGGGACGGTGACGGGAACGGGTGGAATTAATTGCTCGGACCAGCATCTTTCCGGAGAGGTATGTTCCGCGTGGATTATGGAGGGCACAAACGCTTCCTTCGCTGCCGCGCCACGGGGAGGATCCTCGTTTACAGGATGGTCCGGCGCGTGTACGGGAACATCAACGTGCGCTTTCGTTATGAATGCGAATAAGAGTATCACCGCCTCGTTTACCGGCGGAGATGGTGATGGAAGCGCGGTATATGACGTGAAGCAGATTCCTTTAATTGTCCGGAACGCGCGAGAAAAGGTGGGAACGTTTCTTGCGGATGTTTCGGGAACGCTCTATCGCGCGCTTCGCGTCGGTGCGGCGGAGGGGAATGTTGAAGAAAATGACCGTCGGGGAATGTTCGCGAATATCACGGAGAGTATCAGCGGATTCTATTCATTTATGAAAGCGCAAATAGCCGAACTCACGGGACGCGTTGAGAAAGTTGTGGAATACGCGGAGAAGAGAGCGGAGGAAATAATCGCGGAACAGACCGAGGTGGCGCACGGAGTGCAGAGCCAGCCGAGTAATCTCGACGGATATTTCTCGATGACAAGCAGCACGGTATCCATTCCTTCTTTCAAAGATAATATAAATCTTGAACCAGATACCGTATATGTGTATCGCGTGCGTCTTGTATACAGTGAATTAGACAAAACCGATTGGGATCTTGTCGGCGCGACAAAAACGCTCCGTGATATAAGCGGCGCGCCCCTTGAAAATCATCCTGTGTGTACAAGAAACAGTTATTGCGATTACGAGATTCCGGGATATCGTTCTTCGCGTATCATAGGAAATGTTCCCGAGATAGAAGAATCCGAACAGCAATGTAAGGTGAACTCAGATTGCCGCGACGTGGGACGAGGAGGACAGATATATCAGGAACGATAGAGTTTTCCGAGAAAATTAGGTTTTTGCAAATACAAGCGCGAGGATTTTCCTCGCGCTGTGCGTATTCAGAATGCGCGCCAATTCCCGCATTGTGGCGCCGGTGGTATGCACATCGTCAATAATAATGATATCTTTTCCGCGGATTTCTTCGTTCGGATTTATCGCAAAACTATCCTTGATATTTTCCGCGCGCTCGCGCACGGTAGCGCATTCGGTCTGCGATCGCGTGGTTCGAATTTTTTTAATGAGGTGATCGCGCACGGCAGATTGGTGGAGTCCCGCGTTGCGCGCGAACGCGCGCGCGATACGTTCCGCCTGATTGTATCCGCGTTTTCTCAGATGTGTTTTTGACGTGGGAACAGGAACAATAATGCACGAATCGGATATGAATTCGGGGCATGTACGGAGAAAATATTCCGCAAGGATCTTTCCTATTACCGCGGACGCGTACTCTTCATGTTTATATTTGAGCGCGTGAATAAGGGTCTGTGCCGCGGGAAACGAAAACAAGGTAGCCGCGCCAAGGATATAGCCGGCATTTTTATGGCAGGGAGACGATAGAGTGATAATCCTATTTCCGCATTGAGGACAGAACAAGAAGTCGTGCGCTACGAAAGATGAAATACACGCATCGCACGCGGGAAAAAAGTTCGTAGAGACAGGCGCGTGGCATATCGCGCATTGAGGGGGGATAATCATATCAATGAGATATGAGAGGAACCGATGCATACACTTATTGTATACGAGCGGTGAATTTTTTGCGTCAGTAGGGTATAATGAAAGGAAATGAAGCTGAATTTTCTTGAGTTTTTCCGAGATGTGGGGAATTTTTTCAAAGGAGGTACCGTACTCGGCGTTGACATAGGCACCGTGTCCATAAAGGCGGTCGAGATTACGCGCGACGGCGAGGTATTTTCACTCGCGAATTACGGGATACTGGGAACGAAAAAATATCTCTATTTTCCCAATCAAGCGATACAGACGAGTTCGCTGAAAATTTCAGAAAAAGAAACCTCGGAAATTCTTCGCGTATTAATGAAAGAAATGAGGCCGAAAACAAATCTCGTGGTGTGTTCGATCCCCGCGTTCACAAGTTTTACCACGGTGCTTGATATGCCCCTTCTTTCTCCCGACGAAATGGCGCGGAGCATCATATTCCAAGCGCAACAGTATATTCCGATGCCGATAAAGGAGGTCTCCGTGGAGTGGTTCCCTATGGAACAATATGACGGGGGACAGGGGCAGAAATTTCAGAGAGTATTTCTTGTGGGAATTCCAAATGATGTAATCGCGCGATATAAGAAAATATACAAAGACGCTGGATTGAAAATCGTGGGAATGGAAATAGAACAATTTGCGCTTCTTCGCGCGCTTGGAAAGTTTTTTTCCGAAGCGCCTACGCTTCTTGTGGACATAGGTGCGCAGTCAACGGACATTGCGGTGGTGGAAAAAGGAACAATCCGGCAGATAGAACAGACGGATTATAGCGGTATTTATCTCACGCAGGCGCTTGCGCGGAGCCTTGATATAAGCATGATACGGGCGGAGGAGTTAAAGTGTCGCAGAGGGCTTTCCTCTCTCGGCGCCGATTCGGAGTTATCAACATTACTTCTTCCGTTTTTAGATGTTATAATACAGGAAACGAGGCATGCGAAGGATGTATATGAGCGGCGGTACGGAAAGAAGATAGAAAAATTCATGCTCGTCGGCGGAGGAGCGAATCTTACGGGAATCGAAAAGCATTTCGCGGCACAGACGGGGCTCACAGCATCACATCATTCCGCGTTTATGGGAATGCGATATCCGGAAAGGCTTGAGCCGGCAGTGAAATCGCTTGAGAACGAATTTGCTCTTGCGCTTGGGCTCGCGCGGAGATATTTTTCATAAATTATTATGGCATCACCCACACAACAAAACGGAGGAGATGTATTTCGCGGGATTGATACTGCGGGTCTTCCGTGGAGGATACTTCTTTTTTCGGGAATAGTGTTCGGCCTCTCTCTTTTTATATATTTTGGATTCCGGTTCGGGTATGAGTCGTATCTTGATTCTCGCTCCGAAACGCTCGATCAGAAGATACAGGAACTCGCGAGTCAGATAAGTCAGGAAGATCAACAAAATCTCATCTCATTTTATTCCCAGCTTGTTAATCTTCGAACAGTGCTTGAAAAGCACCAGTTTATCGTCAAATCATTCGATTTTCTCGATAAATATACGCTCCCCACGGTGTATTATTCGGGCGCAAAGATTATGGGAGTCGACCGCGTTATTGAGCTTTCGGGGGGAGCTAAATCGATGGATGATTTTATAGAACAGCTTGCGGTGTTTGACGCGGCTCCTGAATTCGATGAAAAGGCGATCGTGGAAAATGTTCAATTCTCAAATCAGGAGGTCGGATTTTCCATCATACTTCATATGAGCGCCGACGCGCTGAAAAAATTATAAGGCGGTATATTCTATACAATGAAAGCATCAACAAAAAGAATATTAAGTATCGCGTTTTCAGGACTCTTTCTTGTGGGGGCGCTTGTGGTATATGGGAATTTTATAAAACCCACGATGGAAACGATAGGAATCAGGCGGGGAGAGATCGTTTCAAAGGAAGTTCTCTTTTCAAGCAAGACGCAGGCGGTGACTGAGGTAAAGAGCATTATTGATCAGCTTCAGAACTCGGGAAGTTTCAGCGATAAGGTATCGCTTGCGATTCCTCGCGGCGCGTCGGTGACGGACGCGCTCCATCAGGTGTACGCGATTGCAAAAAGCAATCAGGTAGATCTCACTGATTTTTCGACGGAAATGCAGCCGTTTGTTTCCGCGTCCTCAGATCAGCTCATCGTAAAACGCCTTGGGTCGCTCGCGGTGACGATAGGAGTGAGAGGAGAATATCAAAATCTGAAGGCGTTTCTTGAGGGTCTCGAAACAAATATCAGAGTGGCAAATGTTGGCGACGCGACGATTGCGCCGCTCCAATCTCCGGCCCTGCAGGGAGGCGCGCCTATATCGAATATCTATACGCTTGTCGTGAACGTCGAAATGTATTTCCAAGAATAACTATTATGGCGATTATTATTGAAGAAGAAAAAAAACCCGTGAATTGGTTCGCAATGGTCATTGTGTTTATTATTTTAGGTATTGTGGGTTTTGGAAGTTATGTGCTTTTTTTCAAAAAACCAGAACTCATAGAAGTAGTTGCCCCGCGCCAACTTCAGGAAATAGATCGCATATCTGAACTTACGTTTGATCCGGCGAGCGTGATAGATTCTCCTGTATTCAAATCGCTCCGGCAATATGCCTCGAATATTTCGAAGGTACAGATTCCCGGACGCGACAACCCGTTTCAGCCTCTGCAATAAGTGGGAACGCGGATATTCGAGAGAAAGGGTCTCCGATTCGAACAACGTTATCTATGAAGAACGAGCAATTATTTGACGAGTTGGTAAAAAAGAACATAATCGATTCCGCGCTCGCGGAAAAGATTTTGCACGAAGCGGAACTTTCGAATACTTCCGCGGAGGAGCTTTTGTATGATCGCGCGCATGTGGATGAAAGCGCGATCGCGAAGGTAAAAAGCGCGCTCCTTGGAGCGCCATATAAAAAAATAAATCCCGCGCTTATTCCCGAGGAGCTTTTTAAGCTGATTCCGAAAGACACATCCCAGAATTATCGCGTGATCCCCATAGAGAAAACGGGAGATATGTTTGTCGTGGGTATGTTGCACCCTGACGATCTCCGCGCGCAAGAAGCATTGCGTTTTATCGCGAAGCGCGAACGGGTAAGTCTCGGCGTATATCTCGTCACTCCGTCGGATCTCGCGGAAGTGTGGCGACGTTACCTTCCATATAAAGACGAGATAGAATCAGCGATAAAAGAGATGAATCTCAAGCAGAGCGAATCGGACAGAGTGGTCGCGCTTGAAGAGGGTGCGCGCACTCCTGATGACGCGCCGATTATAAAGATAGTTGCCTCAACTCTGCGGCACGCGGTGGAGAGCGCCGCATCCGATATTCATATAGAACCGCAAAGGAACTATTTGCGTGTCCGTTTCCGCATCGATGGAGAATTACATGAAGTCGCGTCGCTTCCTGGCGTATTATCTCAGCCCGTCATTTCCCGTGTGAAGGTGTTGGCGAAATTACGGCTCGATGAAACGCGCATGCCTCAAGATGGACGCTTCCGAACGCTCATTTCCGGACGCGAGATAGATTTTCGTATCGCGACATTTCCCACTCCTTCGGGAGAAAAGGTGGCGATCCGCGTGCTCGACGCAATCGGAGGACTCAAGGATCTTAAGGACGTGGGACTCAACAATCAGGACTATGAGATTATTGAAAACGCGTTGAACGCGCCTTTCGGCATGATTCTCATATCGGGACCCACCGGATCTGGAAAGAGCACCACGCTGTACGCGATGATGCAGAAATTGAATTCGGACGCGGTGAACATAGTGAGTCTCGAAGATCCTGTTGAATATTTTATGACGGGGATCAACCAGTCTCAGGTAAAGCCGGAAATAGGATATACGTTCGCGTCAGGACTCCGTCAGATTCTCCGCCAGGATCCCGATGTGGTAATGGTTGGTGAAATCCGCGACACGGAAACCGCGTCTCTTGCGGTGAACGCGGCACTTACCGGTCATGTGATGCTTTCCACAATCCACACGAACAATTCAATCGGCGTTATTCCGCGTTTTATTGACCTCGGCGTACCCCCGTTTCTTCTTTCCTCGGCGTTGAATATCATGCTTGCGCAGCGACTTGTCGGAAAGGTGTGTCAAAAATGCAGAAAAGAGGAGATTGCGGAAGGAGAGATAAAGGAGTCAATTGAAAAAGCGATAAAAGAGCTTCCTGAAAAAGTCCGCAAGGAAATTGTTTCGAAATTCGGAAATGGTCCATATCATACGTACCGCGCGGGGGGTGACGCATCATGTCCTATGTGTAAAGGAAAGGGAATAAAAGGAAGGGTAGCACTTCTTGAGGTATTTCAGATGACGAGAGAGGTGGGAAAAATAATAAACAAGAGCTTCACGGAGGCTGATTTGTGGGAAGAGGCGCGGAGGCAGGAAATGATCACGCTTCGGCAGGATGGCGTTATGAAGGCACTCGAGGGGAAGGTGCTTATAGAAGAAGTGCTCCGTGAGACCGAGGAGGAGGAATAATCCTCAAGGAATACGGAGAAAAAGTATGATAAGATAAAAGAATGGATTATAAGCAAAAACTCAACGAACTTCTTCTTGTGACCGCGAAGCAAAACGCGTCGGATATTCATATCGCTGTGGGACGGCGCCCCACGATACGCATTGATAGCGTGCTCATTCCGCTTGCGAAAGAATCTATCATCACAAAAGAGGATGCGGAGGGACTTATTTCCGCGATGCTCACAGAGGAGCAGATGAAAGAGCTTCTCGACCGCAGGCAGATAGACTTTTCATACAATTTCGAAGATAAGGCGAGGTTTCGCGTAAACGTCTATTTTCAGAGGGGATTTGTTGCCGCGGCGCTCCGTCTTATTCCCGCTCAGATACGCACGATAGAGGAATTGAGTCTTCCGCCGATATTGCATGATTTCGCGCGGATGAATCAAGGATTTATTCTTATTGTGGGTCCCGCGGGACATGGAAAGTCCACGACGCTTGCGGCGATGCTCGATGAGGTAAACCACACGAGAAACGATCATATTGTCACCGTGGAAGATCCCATTGAATATATTTTTTCGCAGGATCGTTCGATAATTTCACAGCGTGAAGTCGGGGACGATACGCATTCGTTTCAGGATGCGCTCCGTGCGATTCTCCGTCAGGATCCTGATGTGCTTATGGTTGGGGAAATGCGCGATCCGGAAACAATCGCGACCGCGATGACCGCGGCGGAAACCGGACATCTCGTATTTTCCACGCTTCATACTAACTCGGCGTCCCAGACAATAGATCGCATTATCGACAGCTTTCCCCCAAATCAGCAGGGACAGGTGATTTCGCAGCTCGCGTCAACGCTTGTCGCGACGGTATCCCAGCGTCTTGTTCCACGTGTTGGAGGGGGACGCGTGCCCGCGGCGGAAATCATGCTTGTAAATCCCGCGATCAGAAATCTTATTCGCGAGAAGAAGATATATCAGATTGATCTTGTGATAGAAACAAGCGTTCAGGACGGAATGATGTCTCTGAACCGATCGCTTGTAAACCTGATAAAGCGAAAAGAAATTTCTGTGGAGCAGGCAGAGGCCTATTCGCTGAATCCTTCGGAATTGAGAATATTGCTTGAGCGTTCATAGTATATAAAAAAATGAAGTTTCAATACAAAGCGAGAACAAAGGAGGGCGAGTTGCAGGTGGGAGACGTGGAGGCGTCAAACAGAGAAACCGCGCTCAATATACTTTTTGGACACGGGCTTTTTGTGCTGAGTATCGAGGAGGAAAAGAACGACGTGTGGTACGAGCGCATCCTTGGATTTTTGAAGCGGGTGAAGGTGAACGACGTGATGATTTTCACGCGGCAATTCGCGACACTTCTCGCGTCACAGGTTTCCATTTCAGACAGTCTTATAAATCTTTTCAAACAGACAACAAACCCGATTCTCAAGGAAGCGATCTATGAGATATCGAACGACGTTGACGCCGGATTCTCCTTGTCGCAGGCATTTGAAAAACATCCGGGAATTTTTTCCGATTTTTACATCAATATGGTGCGCTCCGCGGAGGTCACCGGGCGTCTTTCGGAGGTGATGGACTTCCTCGCGGACTATCTCGAGAAGCAGGCTCTTTTGAAATCGAAAGTTCAGAATGCGCTCGCGTATCCTGTCTTCGTTGTCATACTCTTTTTCGTCGTGATTCTTATCATGGTGACATTTGTGTTTCCGCAGATTATGCCGGTGTTTGAAGAGGCAAATGTCGCGGTTCCTTTCTATACGACGCTTATATTAAAGTCGGGAATATTCATAGGGGAGTGGTGGTGGGCGATGATGCTTCTATTCGCGATATTCATTTTTATCCTTATCGATTATTTACAGACGAAGGAAGGGCGTCTCGTGCTTGATGAGGTGAGTCTCCATACGCCGGTAGTGGGAAAACTTTTGAGAAAGATGTATATCGCGCGTTTCGCGGAATCAACGCGCGTGCTCATCCGTGGCGGACTCACTATCCCGCAGGCGATAGAAATTTCCTCGAGAACGGTAGGAAATAAAATATACGAGGACCTTTTGCAGGGAGCGTCCGAGCAGATACGCAAAGGAAAGCTTCTTTCGAAAATTCTTGAGGAAATTGAGGAATTCCCCCCTCTTGTGTCGCAACTTGTCTCAATAGGAGAATCAACGGGGCGACTCGAGGAACTTCTGAAAAAGGTAAATGATTTTTATACGAGAGAGGTTGAGGATATGGTGAATAATCTTGTGACGCTCATCCAGCCTCTTCTTATGGTGATTATCGGGGGAATGATCGCGCTTCTCTTTGCCGCGATTCTCCTTCCGCTCTACAGTTTGACGCAATCGTTTTGAGGAAAAAGATGTGATATAATGAGACATATCAATTTTCAAGGTCGAGGCATAAGAATTTTCGTAAATATGAAATCAAATAAGGGTTTTACATTGATTGAAATGTTGGTGGTAGTCGCTATTATAGGTATTCTTTCCGCGGCGGTGTTGGTTGCGCTCGGTCCTTCAAGAGATAAGGCAAAAGACGCAAGAATCACAAGCGCGATACAGCAGGCCCGCGCAATCGCGGAAACGCTTTATAATCCCGCAAGCGCGACGCCGTATGCTGATTTCACTACGGGTCAGACGTCTGTGGTAAGACTTGTGACAGAAGTGACGAGCCAAGGAGGGGTGCTTGCTGTAAGCGTTTCCGGAACGGACTATAGGGTGTCTTCGCCACTTCTCACGAAAACAGGAACAGGCGCAACGCAGTATTACTGCGTTGACAGCACGGGTACCGCAAAGATAACGACAACCGCGCCGAGCGGGGCGTTGTGTCCGTAATCATAGAGCGTGTTACTGGAAGGGGAGGTGCAATTGCGCCTCTCTTTTTTTATAATGAATAGACAATGATAATATTTTTCGCGTGCGCGCTTTTCCTTCTTGGCGCGGCGCTGGGGAGTTTTCTGAATAATGTGTTCGTTGCGCGTTATGATCCCGCGCGGCCGCTTTTTTTCACTCCCCACTTTACAGGGAGATCTCATTGCATGAAGTGCGGAAAGACAATTTCCGCGTCGTCTCTCGTTCCTATTTTCAGTTTTCTTTTTTTGAGGGGGAAGTGCGCGAGATGCAAGGAAAAAATCTCTTTTCAATATCCGCTTGTCGAAATCATAAGCGGGTTTATCGTCGCGGGGGTGCCAATCTTTCTCGCGCGATTCTACGGAATATCAGTAGAGTCTCTTTTCTCTTTTTCGGCTCCGTGGTGGCAGTACGCGCTTCTTAGTCTTTGGACGGCGGTTTTTCTCGCGTGGCTCGTAATGCTTCTTATTGATATAAAGCACTATATAATTCCCGATGAGTTCCATATTTTTTTCGCGCTGTCCGGAGCGGCAATCGCGGCGATTCTCGTGTTTTATGGAGATACGCTCATCCCGTTTCGTGAATCGTTTGTTAAAAACTACACTCTTATATTCTCTCCTTTCGTGGGAATTGTGGGAGGGAGGATCGCGGGGTCACTCATCGCGGGAACATTTTTCTCGGCGCTTTTTGCCGCGAGCAAAGGGAGAGGAATGGGAATGGGGGATGTGAAACTCGCGTTTTCCTCGGGGATCCTTCTTGGATGGCCTGATGTTGGCGTTGCGATATTTTTTTCCTTTCTTTTTGGGGGCATATGGGCGGCAACGGCCTTTTTTCTGAGGATAAAAAAAATGAAAGACAGGGTTCCATTCGCGCCGTTTCTCGTGCTTGGATTCGTGGCGGCGGTGTTCTTCGGCCACGCGATCATAGAGTGGTATTTTTCAGCGCTTTTTTCCTTCTAATTTCCTCGAAAAGACCATCTCCGCGTGGTATCATTAGGGTATATACATATGGAGAATAGGAAGAAAAAAGAAGGATTTTCTATTGTTGAAATAATCGTGGTAACCGCGATTATGCTGATTCTCTCATCGCTTTTTATAGGGTTTAACCGTACGAGCGGGAAGAATCTCCTGCTTTATACGGAGGAGATGAAGGTGATGGGCGTGTTGGAGGAAGCGAAGTCCCTCACGCTCCA
The DNA here is from genome assembly GCA_020059585.1 of Minisyncoccota bacterium. Taxonomy (GTDB): domain Bacteria; phylum Patescibacteriota; class Minisyncoccia; order UBA6257; family GWB1-50-10; genus GWA2-45-9. The sequence goes on along the minus strand of JAGVBU010000002.1, from coordinate 68,087 downwards.
GCGTCTCAAGAAGGACGATGTGAATATTGACGTGCGGGTGTGCGCGTACGGAGTCTCTTTCACGATGGGCGGCGCGTATTCGATATTTCGCGTCACGAAGGACGTTGAAGATTTCACGTGTCCCGTAGGAAATGCCGGCGCGCGCGAAACAGTGAATTCGTATCAGCTTGATTCGGGTGTGTCATTCTCGATGATTCCAAATCAGGGATGGGTTGCGTTTGTCGCGCCGTATCTTGAAACGGAAAATTCAGGCGAGATACGAATGAAAATCGCGGGGCTCCCATATGAAAAAATAATCGAAGTGAGCGCGGGAGGCTCTATTTCAATAAAATAATATTCGATATGCTGAATCATCAATTCAAAAAAAACAGTCAGAGGAAGGGAAGCATGATGATCGAATCAATGATCGCGATCAGCCTTGTTGTTGTGGGGCTTGTGGGGATATTCAATCTTGTGACGCGATCGACGCATATGAATAAGGATGTTGAGAATCGCGTTGTGGCGACTTATCTTGCGGCGGAAGGAATAGAGGTGATTAAAAATATAATCGATACAAACGTGGAAAGAACATATCGGACGGATTCAGCGACGTGGAATGAGGGACTTTCGGGGTGGTTCGAGATTGAATACGACACGAAGCTTGACACGCTTCCTTCCTCGCTTGCCTCTACTTCCACCACGCCTCTTCGCCTCAATAAAACGACGGGGAGATATTCATATGATGGATCGCTCACAACTCCCTACTATCGCACGGTGAAGGTGGGCGCGAGCGGCGATGTGATCACTGTCGATTCCTTCGTGGAATGGACGGCGGATGGAAGAAAATATACAGTGCATCTTTCCGATGTATTTCAAAACTGGAGAGAGCGTTCAACTCCCCAGTATAATCCGCAATAATGAAACACCACAAAGCACATAACGAGGGTTTCACGGTAGTTGAGCTTCTTGTCGCGATGACCGTGTTTGTTGTATTTTTTGTGGGCGCGATAGGAGTATTTTTCGGCGCGACAAAAAATCAAAGGTTCCTCAGCGAGCGCATTTCGATGAATAACAATGCGGGACTTGTACTTGAGCAGATGGCGCGCGAATTGCGCACAGGATATTTCGGAGAGGGGCAGGCTGCGTCTCTTTCGGATTGCGCGCAGTCAATCACATTTACAAGCGGACAGGAGATAGATATGTCAGGAAATCCGGTAGTGATCACGTATGCGTTAAGCGGCGGCGCGATCACGAGATCCTCGTCAGGAGGAGGAAGCGGTCCTTTAACCGCCTCGAATGTTGAGGTGAAGAATCTTTGCTTTTATTCGTTTTATTCGGGAGATTCTCAGAATCCGGTATGCTATCCGCCAAGATTTGTTATTAGCCTTGAGATAAAATCAAAAAACCTCAATCTTGAGAATCCTCTGGGGGCGCCATCATCGTTCATAAGCACCACGGTGAGTTCGCGAATTTTGCCGAGGGAGATACAGAACGCAAGCGGTGCCGATCCTCATCGATGCAAAGAAATATGACGAGAAAAAATATCACATTTCACGCGCGAGATGGTCAGGCGATGATACTTATTACCATCATCACCGGCTTCATTGTGCTTTCCGCAACCGTAATCGCGGGGTTTCTTATGCATATGGAATTGCGGCAATCGAATGACGCGATCACCTCGGGGATGGCGGTTTTCGCGACTGATGCGGGTCTCGAAGAGGCGCTTGGATGCTATTATCTTAATGAGAACGTATTCAGGATATCGGGAGCGCCTTCCGGAAATTGCGGTATTTTCGAGGATGGAGTATTGACGCTAAACGGCTCCGTGGGAAATTCAGCCTCATATAAAGCAAAATTGTGGTGCGTAGGCGCCGACAGAATCTCGTCAGTCGATTGCACCGAGAATGACCTTGTGTATGGATTGCGAGTGCGTTCGTTCGGTACTGCCGACCGGACGGAGCGGCTTCTTGAGACGTTCTATCAGGTGCGTTATTAATATGGAACATAAGGAAGAGATACGAAGAAGGATAGAAAAACTAAGAACGCTTATCGAATATCACCGCACGCGATATCACACGTTTGATGCCCCTGAAATATCCGACGAAACGTTCGACACCCTCAAAAACGAACTTGAGGCGCTTGAGCGTAAATATCCCGAATTTTCTCTTGAAGATTCCCCCACAAAAAAAGTGGGAGGGAGTCCTCTCGAAAAGTTTGAAAAAGTAGCCCATGAAACGCCCATGCTCTCCTTGAATGACGCGTTTTCAGAAAAGGAAATGGAGGAGTGGGAAGATCGCATTGAAAAGCATTTTTCCTCCGCGGGAGGAATATCTCGGAAGCATTCGTTTTATTGCGAATTGAAGATAGATGGTCTTGCGATTGAACTCACGTATGAGAGGGGGATTTTGGTGAGAGGGTCAACGCGCGGAGACGGACGGGTGGGAGAGGACGTAACGCAGAATCTCATGACGATTTCGGACATCCCGCAAAAGATCCGCCGGAGAGGGCGATGGAAAATTCCTGACCACCTTGTGGTTCGCGGAGAGATATTCATCACAAAAGACGAATTAGAGCGGATAAATAAAGTACAGGAAAAAAATGGTGAAAAACCCTATGCGAATACAAGAAATCTTGCCGCGGGATCCGTGCGTCAACTTGATCCCGCGATTACCGCGTCGCGGAAACTACGCTCTTTCCAGTATGATATTGCCGTTGCCCCCGAGATCACATTCGATACGCACGAAGAGAAACATCACGCGCTTTCATCGTGGGGCTTTACGATCAATCCGAAAAACAGAAAATTGGATACGCTTGGCGAGGTATACGCGTTCCGTGACGCGTGGGAGAAAAACAGGGAGCGTCTCGCGTATGAAATAGATGGGATAGTCGTTATTGTAAATGAATGCGATCTTTTCGACGACGCGGGAGTGGTGGGAAAAGCGCCGCGGGCGGCAGTTGCGTACAAATTTTCTCCGCGTGAGGCGACCACTATCGTTCGTGCCATAAAAGTACAAGTAGGAAGAACGGGTGTGCTTACTCCCGTTGCTGAATTGGAACCGACCGCTATAGGGGGCGTAGTCGTATCCCACGCAACCCTCCATAACGAAGATGAGATTGCGCGGCTCGAATTAAGGGTGGGAGATACGGTAGTGATACGCAGAGCCGGCGATGTTATTCCAAAAGTGACCCGCGTGCTTCCCGAATTAAGGACAGGAAAGGAGAAGCGATTTATAATGCCGAAACGGTGTCCGGTCGACGGATCGGAAATTATCCGCGATGGTGCTCTTTCCCGATGCAGTAATCCAAAATGTGGCGCGCGTCACAAAGAGGCGCTCTACCATCTTGTATCTCGTGGTGCGTTTGATATTCGGGGACTTGGAACAAAGATCATAGATCGATTTCTCGATGAGGGTCTGATCTCGGATGCCGCAGATATTTTTTCCATCAAAAAGGGAGATATCGCGATTTTGGAGCGCTTCGGAGAAAAATCGGCAGAAAATATAATTCGCGAGATTGAAGAGAAAAAAAGGATTCGCATTGATCGTTTTATCTTTTCGCTCGGAATTTTTCACGTGGGAGAGGAAACAGCACGCATGCTTTCGAGAGCTGTTCTCGCGCGGAAAAAGTCCCCCTCAAAGCCAAGTGATATATGGAACGTGTTTTCAAAATTTACCCTTGAAGATTTTCAGAAACTTGATGATGTGGGGCCGAAAGTAGGAAAAAGCCTCTTCGAATGGTTCCATAAGGATGATCATAAGAAAATTCTCTTGGCATTTGATGACGCGGGCGTTTCTCTTGCGTCGGAAAAGAAGGAGAATATCATTCTTGCGGGAAAGACGTTTGTGGTCACGGGAACGCTTGATCAATTTGAGCGGAATGAAATAAAGGAAAAAATTCGCGCATACGGAGGAGAAGTTTCGGAAAGTGTTTCAAAAAAGACCGATTATGTTATTGCCGGGAAAAACCCCGGATCAAAAAAAGAAAAGGCGGAAAAATTAGGAGTGCCCGTCATTTCGGAAATTGATTTTTTGCGTATGATAGGAAAAAATTGAATGCTCGGGGTGAAAGTGATAAGGTAGAATTTATGGAAGATATTATAACGCGAGAAAAACTCGCACATCTCAAAGAACTTGCGAAGGTGCATTTTCCTGAGGGACAGGAAGAAAAAATGCTTCGCGATCTCGAAAAGGTGATAGATTATTTCGAAGAACTCAAAGAAGTTCGTACGGAAACCGTCACGCCCGCGGCGGGGGGTTCGTTTAATACAAACGTGTTTCGCGATGATTCTGAAAAGAAAGAGTTTTCGGACGCGCATACCGTGGGGCAGTTTCCTGAATCTCACGGTGACCTTTTGTGTATGCCGCCCGTATTCGGGAACGGAGAATAATATTATGGATATACGTACACTCACGATAAAAGAATTCGGCAAATCTCTGAAGAATAAAAAATTTTCCGCGGAAGAAGTTGTCGATGTATATATAAAGAACGCGCGCGAAGATGAGGTGACACGCCCCTTTATTACCTTGTGTGACGCGTCCGCGCGCGAGGAGGCGCGGCGTGTCGATGAATATGTGAATAAGGGCGCGGATATCCATCCGCTTGCGGGAGTTCCACTTGCTATAAAAGACAATATTCTCATTGAGGGAGTGCGGACGACCGCCGGATCGAAAATACTCGATTCATATGTGGGGAGCTATGACGCGACGGTCGTAAAGAAGATAAAAGAAGCTCATGGGATTATCCTCGGGAAAACGAATCTTGATGAATTCGCGATGGGCTCCTCAAACGAGAACTCCGCGTTTTTTTCCACGAAAAATCCGCACGACCCGACGCGCGTCCCCGGTGGCTCATCGGGCGGATCCGCGGCTGCTGTTGCGGGGAATTTTGCGCTTGGATCTCTTGGATCGGATACGGGAGGATCAATCCGCGAACCCGCCTCATTCTGCGGTGTGGTGGGATTGAAGCCAACCTATGGTTCGGTGTCGCGATTTGGTCTTATTGCTCTTGCATCGAGTCTTGATCAGATTGGACCATTCGGAAAGACGGTGGAAGACGCAGCCATTATCTTTGACGCGATAAAAGGGCACGATGCGCACGACGCAACGAGCAAAAGAGGAGAATATGCCCCCGCGTCTTTATATGACGAGGACCGCGTGAAAACCCGCACGCTCGGAATTCCGAAAGAATATTTTGAGGAAAAAATGGATAAGGATGTGGCACGTGAGGTTGAGGGGGCGATAGACGTATTTCGGAAGAAGGGCTTTTCCATTAAAGAGATATCCCTTCCTCATACGAAATACGCCGTATCCGTTTATTATGTCATTATGACCGCGGAAGCGAGTTCAAATCTCGCGCGTTTCGATGGGGTGCGATACGGAAGAAATTCGGAGAAAAACACGCTTTGGGACATTTATAAGGAAACAAGGGGGAGGGGATTCGGCGACGAGGTAAAACGGAGAGTGCTCCTCGGAACATTCGTGCTTTCTTCGGGATACTATGACGCGTATTATCTTAAGGCACAAAAAGTTAGAAAACTCATCGCGGACGATTTTGAGAATGCCTTTAGTGAGAACGGAGGAGGTGTTGATGCGATTCTTGCTCCGGTTGTTCCCACAAAAGCGTTCAAGGTGGGAGAGAAGATTTCGGATCCTATCGCGATGTATCTCTCTGATATATTCACTATTCCCGCTAATTTTGCGGGTCTTCCCGCGGTATCGCTTCCGGTGAAAAAATATCCCCTCGGCGGAGAACTTCCGGTGGGGTTTCAAATAATCGGGAAGCCCTTCCACGAAAAAGATATTATGAATCTCGGAATGTGGTACGAACGTGAAACGGAGGGGAAAAAATAAAACTTTATTTCTTTATTTTTTTCCAAAAAATTCCAATTCCGAAAAGCGCGATAAGCGAAAGAATAGAAAGATAATTTCCGGTGCGTGTCGCGGTATCGGACGTATCGTACGCGAGTTCTATAATTCCGCTCCCTTGTATTGCGATACGCGCCGGAGACACTTCGAATATGCGGCACGTGTCGCAGTTTTTTATTTTCCAATACGGAGAATAGCCGATATTCAATATAGATAATGGTCCGTTTGTCTCAATGGTTATTTTTTTTGATGAAAATGAGGCAAGTGCCGGAGTACTTGTGCTATTTTTTATAGAAAGTGTTTCGAGATTCTGTTGGAGCGCGTGCCATCCATATATAGGGTTATTGCGGATATGGGAAAAGTTTTCTTCGATCGATTCGAAATTGGTAATGAATCGGAGCGAGGGATGAGCGGTAATATCATCGTCGTCTATGTCATTCGAAACAATGATCACGGGTATGGAAATTTTCTCAAGGGATACGAGTGTTTCGTCTTTTATATTTTTTTCACTGAATATAAGTCCAGAAAATAATGTTTTGTCTGTTTCGTGGGAAAATATGTCGAGAGATATATCCTTTAGATTAAGTATGGGAAGATTATATGTTGTTTTTCCCGCATATACCGCTTTCGCAATCTCTCTGAACTCGATACCCTCCTTCCCCTGTATGTAAGCAAACGGAAGCGTATAGGGAGTAAAAAGATTTGGTGAATATTCGCGCGCCTTGAATACAAAGAAATGCTCGGTATGTTCCTCAAGGGTGACCATCTGGCTCATAAGGAGTTTTGATGTTATCGAAAGATCCGAAGAAACAATATAATTAACCCCCACATCAAATATCCGTTTAAGGTGTATCGTGTATGGCTGATTTATGAAGTCGGAGAGAAGAGAAAGCTGGCTTTCTCCCCATGCGAGCACCTTATTTTCTCCCAACGCCCGGATTGTAGGCATGATGAAGGGGGTGAGTGGGGATGACTCAGCGTAAAGTCCCGAAATGCTGTTTTGTTTGTTTTTTAACACAAGCATGGAATCAAAATAATGGGGAGATCCAAAATATCCAGAAAGTGTTTCTGCTGGTACAACAACAAGGAGCTTGTTCATATCAGTTTTTTTCGCTAGTCGGGAAAGCATCTCCTTACCCTCAAGGTAGTAGGGAGTGTCGTTAAAACTCCAATTAATGAGTATCTTCGAATAGTAAGGATCAGTATTTAATGGATCGAGATTATTCGCTTCACGCGGGAATGTCATCTGTCCATGCGTAACAAGACTCACGCACAATAAGAGAAAGATGCCGAGGTGTTTTTTATTTTTTATATATGTTTTTTGGAAAAAATCCAAAGCAAAAGAGGATAAGGAAAGAACGAGAAGAAAAAGCACGGGAGAAAATCTATAGAAATGAACGGTCATTGAGGGAAAGACCGTAGAAATGAGGTTTCTCACTATGAAAATAAAAAAGAAAAGAAAAAGGAAGGGAATAATTCTTTCATTTTTTTTGAAAAGGAGAATATAAAGTCCATATATGGTTGTGAAAAAAAGTCCGAGTGCCCAAAAATTGAAGTAAGGAATCGTTTCAATGCTGAAGAGGAGTTTCGGATTAAAGGGAAACATCGTGATGAGAGGATCTCCCTGCATGAGAACGACGGACGATGATGAAAGATCAATGTGTGAGAAAAAGGGGATCGTCCAAAATGAGGCAATCCCCACGCCGATTACGGCGCTTGCTCCACATAAAAGAAGGAAGGTATTATTTTTGTGAAAATAAAGAAGAAAGAAAACAATCCCGATAATACTTCCTATGAAGCTGAGCGTATGGGTGAGCGCGATGACGGCGACTATAGCCGTATGAAGCGCAAAATATTTTTTTGATGAAGGATCTCTCGATATTTTAAGAAGAAGCGCGAACTGCACAAGGAGAAGGCTGAATCCTATAGATCCCGTGATAAGTCCTGAGGAGATGACGCCTCCGACCCCGATTCCGTTCTGTCCCCCGCTTAAGGGATAAAAGATTGCAAAAAGACTGAGCAAAATACTCCATTTCCCCGCGTTTTTTCCAAACGCGGTCTTTGTGAAAAACCAGAGGGAGATACTTATAAGAAAGACTGAAACGAATAATGAAATACGAAAAAGAAAAATAAGCGGAATAATCTTTCCGGAAAATATCCAAAGTCCCGCAACAAGAATGAAGTAGAGCGGTGCATAGAATTGGAAGAGGGGGATACCTCCGAACCATTCCGGCATATATCCCTGTATGGTTCCGCTGGGGAGGAACTCATTCGCCATTTTTGACAGAGCTACAAAATGAGAATCGGTATCCCATCCGGGAAGATCGGTGATTTGGAAAATTCCGTGAAAATGAAAAAACATAACGGCGAGCACTATGCCGAATAAGAATATTTCTGAAGAGAAAAATTTCGGAATTTTCATGAAAGGAGTTCCGGACGCTCTTTTATTATTTCTTCTGCCCGCGCAAGGTCTCCGGGTGTTCCCACGGGGAACCAAAACGAAGAATGTACTACGTCGATATCGTGATCTTTTGCAAATTCACTTATCACGGACGAAAGATAGTATTCTCCGTTCGGATGCCGAACGGGGGAATAAGTGAGTATTTCTTTTGAGAGTACATATGCGCACGTCACGATGAGATTTGAATTGGGATTTTCAGGCTTTTCCTCTATACTTTTGAGTTTTCCATCATCGCGGAGCGTCGCGACCCCGAAGCGCCAAGGATCGGGAACCTCGGCGACCACAAGAGAAAGGGGATATGCAATAAGGCGTGTTATCGTGTCACGGTCAATAAGATCGTCTGCATAAAACACGGCGAACGGCTCTTTGTCATTGAGATAAGGTTCGCAGAGTTTCAACGCGTCGAATGTTCCTGTTTTTTCTCTTTGTTCAACATAAGTGACCCGTCTCCCGAGGAAGGAATCACCGCAATAATCGCGTATTTGGTTTCCAAGATATCCGGTAACGATGATAAGCTCGGAAATCTCTTTCGGAAAAGAGGAAACGAGATAATGAAGAAGAGGTTTTTCGTCGAGAAGCACGAGCGGTTTTGGACGCGTAAGCGTGAGCGGACGCATTCGTACTCCTTCTCCCGCAGCAAGAATGACTGCTTTCATCCCATTTAGAAACAGACCGCAATCAAACGATCCATTATGTGATTTGTTTTTGTTTCGACTGACATATACGTTCGTTTAATAGAGTGCTTATATGTCCCCGCGATCGCGGTTTCTAACGGGATTCATATCTATGACTTTACTCGATTTTCTGCTTTTTTCAAACAAGAATTCACTCCTCGTTCAAATACGGTAACAAAAAACATCCACATAATGGATGTTTTTTTTTGCGCGGGCGACGGAATCGAACGTCGTTTTTTCAAAACTCTCACAAACCCATCGGTTTATGTTATCCGCCTTGGGAAAACTCCCGTTTTCCCACCGCCCTTTCCCGTTCAAGTCCGGTAACAAAAAACATCCGTATTATGGATGTTTTTCTTGCGCGGGCGACCGGACTCGAACCGGCGACCTATTGCGTGACAGGCAATCGCTCTAACCAGCTGAGCTACGCCCGCAAACATAGCGAATTTAGTGTATCAACGCTTATTCTGTTTTGCAATACGATTTCATATCGTATTTTTTATTGATGCATGACAAAGTCCTAAAATCTTATATTGGAGGAGAGAACTTTTTCTCACCCTGATCACGAGAGTGCCGAAATGATTTGAAAAATTTTCATACATTTTTTTGTTCTTGGATTTTATAAAAATTGTTTTATTGAATTGTTTTTCTGGTATATTCGTGATTTGTGACCAAAAACGACGAACGCGTAGCTCTCTCTTTACGTGGATTCCATTAATAAGGACGTTGAGCACAATGTGGCTTTTCTTTATTTTAAATATTTTCGTAAGCCATAAAAGCATGATACAAATTATATCAGGATTTGAATTAGTGAATTGAAACTTATTTCCCGTTTTATTTCCCTCACCAAGATAGAGTCCTATCCCAATCATTAAAAGATCTCTAGAATCTATATCTTGTATATTTTTTAACCCCTCTTCTTTATATTTTTGTATAATTTCTTCCCTCTTCTTTTTTTGCTTTTCTGCCCCCAATAATCTTCCCTTGTGTCCTGCTGATATCATCTTTTCTCTTAAAGATTCCTCTTGCTTCTTTGTGAGTAATATGTTGGAACACCACACACTCACCGAACTCCTTGAAACATGAAGAGTCTTCGAAATATCCTTTATACTCATCCCTTTTCTTCTTAGGGAAGTGGCTACATTTTTTTCTTTTGTTTTTGCCATAAAAAACAGCCCTGTGGCTATATTATACCAAAACAGAGGTTCTTTTTGTACCAGGGGCGAGAATCGAACTCGCAACCTCAGCTTTATGAGTGCTGTGCTCTAACCGATTGAGCTACCCTGGCATATATTTTCTATGGTATGCGAATCGCTGTTTTGCGTCAATTATACAACACACGCCTCTCAATTTCTTGAGAGGCGTGTGATTATTGTTGCGGGGGTTGGATTCGAACCAACGACCTCAAGGTTATGAGCCTTGCGAGCTACCGGACTGCTCTACCCCGCGGAACCATACTACCAGAAAAGAGCGGTTTCGTGCAAGGTAAAACGCTTCTTGAAGTTTTAATGCGATAGAGTACACTAATTGGGTAATGAAAAAAGTCGCAAAAAAATTCTTTAGATTTTTCTTTACCTGATCAATCGGGGGTTTTTCGTCATAGTTTGTCTCGTTGAACCCCTCAGAAAGAAGGGTTTTTGTTTTAATATGGAATTCTATAAAAATCTTCCGGGGCTTCGGTTATCCGTTTCCTCTCCGGATGAAGCGCGTTTGCGGAAGAAGTGCGCGGAAAAGGACGACGCGGACAGCAAGCGTCTCACGAAATTTCTCGCGCTTGCCGATTTAACGCGCACGAAAGGTCATCCGATACACGAACTGGCATCGCGAATATTTGCAATCCCTGATTTTAAGAATTTTGACCATATCCAGGTTCCGGAAATCGTCCGCGCCGACCAGAGTTTTGATCTTTTTAATTTTCCCCCGAATCATCCCGCGCGAAGCGCGTCCGATACGTATTTTGTGGATGGGGAACATATTCTGAGAACGCATACTACCATAATGTGGTATTACTACGTGAAGTCCGAGGAGATGCAGGAACGGATACGAAAAAATCTTCCCCTTGGGTCGCTTGCGTATGGAAAGGTGTACAGGAAGGACGAAATAGATCGCTTTCACCTGAATGTGTTTCATCAGATCGACGGATGGTATTTGCATCCCACAAGCGATAGGGAGGTGCCATTCGAGGAATTGAAGAATATTCTTGGGAAGATCGCGAAATCGATTTTCGGAGAAAATATAAAATTCCGTTTCAATGAGGATGCGTTTCCCTACACAGATCCGAGTGTTGAGATGGAGGTTGAGGTAAACGGACAATGGCTTGAGGTTTTGGGCGGAGGGATGGTGAGACAATCGGTGTTGGAAAAACTCGGCGTTGATCCGAAACAATATACCGGATGGGCGTTCGGATTTGGCGCGGAGCGCCTTGCGATTATAAGTATGGAGCTTCCCGATATCCGCCTTCTCCGTTCGGAAGATCCGAGAGTTATAAAACAGCTTGTGCTGGGAAATAAATTCAAGGAGGTAAGTAAATATCCTCCCATCACGAGAGATATTTCATTTGTGGTGAAGAAGGGATTTTTCGTGAACCAGTATTATGATCTTATCCGTGATATCGGCGGGGATCTTGTTGAGGAGGTGCAGCTTCTCGATACGTATGAGGATGAGAAGAAATTCGGTCCGGAAAAGGTGAGTTATACGTTTCGCGTAGTGTATCGATCGAATGATCGCACGCTCGTGTCTGATGAGGTTGATGTTCTTCAAGACAAACTCTATAAAGAAACCGCCTCTCAGTTTCACGCGGATTTGAGATAATGTTTTTTGACTTTCCACGCGAGTTTCTTTAGCGTGGAAATACGCCCCCGTAGCACAATGGATAGTGCAGGGCTCTTCTAAGGCCTTGATGCGGGTTCGATTCCTGCCGGGGGTACAAATCATCCCGCCAGTCTATAGACTGGCGGGATTTGTTTCCCCCGAGCAAGCAAAAGTATTTGCTTGCGTGCGGAATCGAACGCCGGAGCGGGACCCACGCCAGTAGGCGTGGGAGCGAGGCGGCGGCTAGACAAAATTTTCACGACGGTGAAAATTTTAGTCGGAGCCGATTCCTGCCGGGGGTACGAAAATAAAACACACAATTTTGTGTGTTTTATCGTATCCCCAAGCAAAACAATTGTTTTGCGGGCAGGAATCGAAGCGCGCAGCCATATGCATTCAGCAGAATGCATGGCGAGCGGCGGCCTGCGAGTCCGACGAGTGACGACGAGGAGGAACTTGTAGGCGATTCCTTTTTCCTGCCGGGGGTACAAAATAGAATGCGGCGTAAGCCGCATAAGCGAGACAATTATTTGTCTCGCGTTCTATTTTGTACGCCGGAGCCAGTGCGTGTCAGAAGACATGCACGCGAGGCGGTGCCCAGCCCGAAAGAGCGCGTCGGCGCGACTGAGAGGCGAGGGCAAAAAATTGTTTTGCGCGCAAGGGCCTTAATGATCAAAGAAAGATCCGATGGCGACAATAGTGAGAATTCCGAGAAGAATGGTGAAAAAATGAGCGAACTCTTTCGGTTTCGACTCGTGGCGGAGTTCCGGCATAAGATCGGACACGGCGATATAGATAAATGTTCCCGCGGCGAATCCTATGAGGTGAGGAAGAAATGAAGATACGTAGGGAAGCGCGATATATCCGAGGATTCCTCCAAGGATGGTGGCGAGTGCGGTGCCGAGATTCACGAGAATGATTTTTTTCTTTTCCCATCCCGCGTGGAGGAGCACTCCAAAGTCTCCTATCTCCTGAGGAATTTCATGGAGAAATACCGCGATAGTGGTTGCGATGCCTATTTCCACACCAAGCCCGAAACTGAGGGCGATGATGATTCCATCGATGAAATTGTGTACGGTATCACCGAAAAGCACCGCGCTTGAAAAGGTGTGGTATTCGCAGACGCCTTTATTGTGACAATGATACCATTTAAGGAGTTTTTCAAAGAGAAAAAGCACGAGAATTCCCCCGAGTACGAATGAGAATATTCCCGCGGGATCGCCTCCTTCGTGAATTGCTTCAGGAAGCAGATCAAAAAACGCCGCGCCGAGAAGGCTTCCCGCGGCAAAACTTACAAGAAGAAGCGATGCGTTTCGGATATATTTTTCTTTCCAGAGGAGAAGAAGCCCTCCCGCGAGAGCGAGGACACTTCCAATGATGCTTGCGGTGAGAATGTTGATGAGCATAGGTATATTTTTTGTGTTGGTATTATTGTATTCCATGCAAATAAATGTGTCGACCCAAATTGAAAAAGTATTTTTCGTGTGATATTCTTCGTTATGACAGAGATGTCGCGGGGTGCGCGTTTTACGCAATATTCCTCGGCATCACGGTTCGAAAACAATATATTACATATATTCTTTTCCTCACCATTCGCCGCGGTAGCTCAGTGGTAGAGCAGTCGCCTGAAGAGCGTCGTGTCGGGTGTTCGATTCACCCCCGCGGCACAAAATAAAAACCCCTTCAGGGGTTTTTATGCGGGAGCAACGCACCTGCGTGCGTTGCGTGGTGAATCGAACGGCGGAGCGATGTGCATTCAGCAGAATGCACCGCGAGCCGGTGCCCAGACCAAAAGAGTGCGACGGCACTCTTTTGAGTCGAGGGCGATCTCACCCCCGCGGCACCATCATCCCGCCAGTCTATAGACTGGCGGGATTCTTATTTCCGCAGAGGAGTCCCGATGAAAATCGGGACGAGGGTGAATCGAACCCTTACTACTTACTACTTACTACCGTATACTTACCCCATGGATCTATTAAATAAAAAATGCGTGCCATGTGAGGGGGGAGCAAAGCCCATGACGAAAGAGGAATCGCAGAAATATCTCGCGGGAGTGCTTGGGTGGGAGATGAGTGATGACGGAAAGAAGATAATACATACATTTGAAAATTCTGATTTTGCCGCGGCACTCTCGTTTGTAAACGCCGTGGGGAAAATTGCGGAAGAAGAGGGACACCACCCCGATATTCATCTTGTCTCGTACAAAAACGTGATTATAGAGCTCTCAACCCATGCGATTGGAGGACTCTCGGAAAATGATTTTATTATGGCGGCGAAGATAAACGCGATGAAGAGTTGAGGATTTTACAGGGGAGTGTTTTTCGGTGTACGCTGAAAACAGAAAATTAACCACAAAGGAGCCGAGTATGCGATACGCGGTCGTATTGATTTTTCTTATGTTCTTTTCCGTGTGTATATGCGGACAGGCGAACGACAAGAAGGTTTCGTTCGGGAAATTTCTCTCCCGCGCGGGAGTGTCGGATTCTGCCGTGCATTCCATCACAAATGATCCGCGATTTGGAATCGACTCCTCGATTCTTGGAATTCTGAAGCGCAGGACAAAGCCGGATTATAGTTTTCTTTTTACGGAAGAGTCTGTGGCACGCGGAAGGAGTTTTCTCAAATCTTATATTCCCGTACAAGACGCGTCAAAGAAATTTGGGATTCCCGCGGATGTTATCGTTGCGGTATTTCGAGTCGAATCCGATCTTGGTCTTTTTCTCGGAACACATAAGGCTCCGAATACGTATTTCACCCTCTTTTCCGTTGCGAAAAGCGAAAAGAGAAAACGATATCTTGCGAGTGAATTCAAGAAAATATGTATAGTGTGCGAAGCCCGAATGCTCGATCCGTTTTCTATTCCGACCTCATGGGCGGGTGCGGTGGGACTTCCTCAGTTCATGCCTTCCTCATTCTCTTTTGCAATCGATGGCGATGGAGACGGGAATGCAGATATTCTTCGGAATTTCACTGATACGGTATGGAGCATCGCGCATTATCTTCACACTACGGGATGGAATCAAAAAGATCCGATAGCGTCGCTTATGAAATATAATAACAGCAGAACGTATGCGAAAAATGTTTTGAAATACGCGAAGGAGATTTCAAAAAAATAACCCCCCTATGCGGAGGGGTTTTTATTTTCACATTCTTCCTCTTCCTCATCGTCTCGTTCCGTAAGTGGTGTTCGTTTCCCTATAGCCCGTCGCAGAATATGTTCTCCAAGGAATATAAGCACGAATATCACGACAATGCCTATTTCCACCTGCCGGAATACCTTTGTCGATCGGAGGTAATGAAGACCCGACATGAGAAAATACGCGACGACCGTCATGCTAGAAAACCAGAGAAGCACCGCGGGGAGATACGTCTTGAAAAATGTCATAAATTTCGTTCGGGACCAACCGATAAGGATAAGAATGATGAGATTCGTGGCGGGGAGGAATTTGGCGAGTATCAGAAGTTTCCCCGTGTTTTTCTTGAGATAGTGCGTATATGCCTGTATTTTTCTGTTTGATTTGTTTTTCTTATAGAGTTTCCACCCGAATCTCGTATTGCGAAGTGTTCTTCCCACAATGTAGACGAATGTCTCGCCGATGACGAGCGTGCCAAGAGTCACAATAACAAACTGATCCCATCCGATATTGTCATTTATGGCGAGGTAGACAGAAAGGAGAATGGTGAGTTCTCCTTGAATAATGATACCCGCGGCGAGGATCAGGTCGGTCCATGAGGGGTTTTGGAGGATCCAATTTCCCACATGCTCCAGCAAATTGTCCATTGCTTCATTATACCGTATAATTTTCGTGAGAAACAAGAAATATGGCGATTGATGAGAAATATATTCGCTTTAAAACGGCGCGATCAAGCGGTCCGGGAGGTCAGAGGGTCAATAAACGAGCGACGAAAGTGCAGGCGCAGGTGAAAATAGAGGCGTTGCCGTTTTCGGAAGAAGAGAAGAAAAGAATACGGGAAAAACTTTCGAACCGCATTGATCAGGATGACGAGCTTCTTGTGGAGAGCGAGGAGGAGCGGTTTCAAGAGCGGAATAAGGAGCGTGTGATTGAAAAATTGAATGAGCTTATCAAGGAAGCGCTCCATAAAGATCCGCCACGCATTCCGACAAGAAAGCGGAACAGCGTGAAGGAGCGGGAAGTGAGACACAACCATCTCCGTTATCAGAAGAAGAAATCCAGAAGGGAAGGAAAATCCTCTGATATTGAAGAAGAATAGCAATCGGGGTATTCTTTGTATGTTTCGAATTCTCGATTTTATTTGAAAATTGGAAAAGGTTTAATCGTATAAAGCATTTCATCCACAGACAACCCATTTTACTATGGGGTATTTTTTTGTATTATGAACATATGCCGGACGTTTTATGTAGAATTTGTAAAAAAGAATTTTATGCAAAACCGTTTTGGTTGAAAAGAGGTTTTGGGAAATATTGTTCTAGAAAATGCCAGCACGAAGCACAGAAAAATGGAAATTTTGTGAAGTGTTCTGTTTGTAAGAAAGAAATATATAAAACTCAACGAGCGCTACAACATTCGAAAAGTAAAAAATATTTTTGCAGTAAATCATGTCAAACGAGGTGGAGGAATGGGGAATTTGTTGGAAAGAAACATTCAAACTGGAAGACGGGAGAATATGCCTATAGAAATGTAATAAAGAGGCACAATATTCCAATGGTATGCGTGCTGTGTAAAGTGTCTGATAAGAGGATTTTAGCCGTTCATCATAAAGATAATAATCGAAAAAATAATAAGGTTGAGAATCTTGTATGGCTATGCCATAATTGCCATATCCTCGTCCATCATTTTGGAGAGGATTTGTAATATGGTGCCTATAGCTCAATGGTAGAGCATCCGCCTGTGGAGCGGATGACACGGGTTCAATTCCCGTTAGGCACCCGTTAAAACGAAAAACGCTGCAGGCGTTTTTTTGTTTCGGGTGCCCTGAAGCAATGCGTTTGGCGATCCCCATCGGGCATACAATATATTGACAGAATGCATAAAATGTTATATTATTATAACAGCAATTCAATACGCATTTAAAAAATTTATTAGGGAGGTAGATAGTGGAGACGGAATTGAAGTTGATGGCCGACGAATGCGTCGTTTTTCTCATCGATATGCAGTACGGATTCCTAAATGAGGAAAAAAGATCATTGATTCCCGGACAGATTTCTATTCTCAAAGAATGCAAAAATTTTGACATTCCCGTTATTATTTTCGAATATTCCGGAGAAGGAAATACGATCGCGGATTTAAATGATGAGATACAAAAAATTCCCAATCACCAGAAAATAAGAAAGACGACCGATGATGCATTCGAGAGCACGCCCATAAGCGGAATTCTAAAAAAGATAGAAAGAAAGAAAGTTATCGTTATGGGAGTGAATGCGTGCGCGTGTGTATTGAAAACCGCGAAGAGTACGGTACGAGAGGGATATGAGGTGATTACAAACAGCGCGCTTATCGGAGGATACTGCTGCTCTGAATGTAGAAGCAAAGCGGAGAGTTGGTATCGTCATCACGTAAATATGAGCGCAAAGAAACTATCTTTCCAGAATCATTGCTAATTTTGTAGAACCCCGCTCGCGGGGTTTTTTTATTTCTTTCGTATTTTGACACAAATCAATTTTCATTGTATTTTAACCGCAGTATCTGAATTACATATTCACAAAAAAGGAGATGCTTATGAAAAGCAAATTCAAGGAAATCGCTCCCGGAGTTATGGTGGGTAAGAAAATAACTGTTTCTTTTCCTCATCCGGATCCATGCTGGATTATCAAGAGTAAGGAACACGAAGGAGTTCTTACGGGTAGCGGGGCATTATTGATTTTCTCGGACGAGGAGAAAGCGAAGGGCCTCATGGAAAAAGAGCCGGAAGATTCATATCTCATCGAGAAATTTTCCTGGGATGTTCTTGTCGACACATTCGGCGGGACTTTTTCTTCGGTTACCGTTGATAAAAAAAACGAGGCGGGATTTTATCAGTCCGTTCCGCTGCAGAAGGGGATTTAATTTCTCCCTTCAAAATTTATTAATACCGTTCGAATTCTTCGAGCGGCATTTTTTTACAAATATTTGACGCATACACGACCGAAGTGGTACGTTCAAGTCAGAATATAAAAATAACTGGAGAGTATACGTGGAAGAAAAATTGGATATTCGGTATGTCGATACAGTCATTGTTTCGGATATTCATCTTGGTTCGGAAGTGAGTCGCGCAAAAGCGCTCGTACGGACGCTTGAGGGGTATCGCTTCAAAAGACTTATTCTTCTTGGGGACGTGTTTGACGATATGAACTTTCACCGACTTCGGAAACAGCACTGGGCGTTTCTCTCTTATATCCGGAAACTTTCGTCGGAGAAACGGGGCATTGAGATTGTCTGGATCGTGGGAAATCACGATACGCTTCTTGCGGAAGTGACGTCACATCTTCTTGGTATCAATGTATTTGAAGAATACATATGGGAACACGAGGGAGTGCGGTATCTCGCGATACACGGCCATCAGTTCGACAGTTTTCTTGTGAAAAACAAGGTACTAGGAGATATTGCGAGTTGGATTTATCTTGTGATTCAAAAACTTGACCGGAAACAGCGATTGAGCCGTCTTATAAAGCGCATGAGTAAATCGTGGCTCAGACTTTCCGAGAAAGTATCAAAACTTGCCGCTGAATATGCGAGAAAAAATGGGATTCATGCCGTATTTTGTGGACATACCCATCAGGCGATGCGGAAGGAGTTCGGTTCCGTGATGTATTACAATACGGGATGCTGGACCGATATTCCGAGCACATTTATCGTTATTGATCGAAAAGAAGTAAAAATTATCGAGGTGGGAGAAGTTTCGAGTGAGGCAACAGAAAATTAATCCGAACTTACGTTCGGATTTTTATATAAAAAGAGAATCTGTTTGTCTTAAAAAGCTTTCTTATCACATCCGGTATGATATTATATTTATCAGACGCATATTGAAAACGGAGGGGTGAAATGAAATCGAACAAGTTTTTCTATAGTTTCATCGGCGTTGAACAGAAAGAGCATAATGTAGTGACCGTACTCGTCTCGGAAGGAAAACTTCCGCAGGAAGAGAAAGAATATTTTGATACGGACAAGTTTCCTGAGATTCCCTTCAGCGTTCTTCCCGGCTCCACAATGGACATCGTGTTCACTGGAGGACCAAGAATCCTGAAAAAGTGCGTGATAAAATCTCCCGTATTCGACGGAAGGACGCCAAAGAAGCTTCTGAAATACGAATCACCCGAGGACGGGATCACATTCTCTTATAACGGAAAAAAAGTGTGGGCAGTCCGTAAATACGTGAAAAAAATGTAAGGCATTCTTTATATTATTCCCCGCGGCTTGAACGCGGGGATTTTTTTTTGACACGGCGGTATTTTATGCGTAGTATCCTAACTAGCATTATTTACGGAGGCTGGAAGATGGATATTGCTCAAGATGTAGCACTGGAAATATTTTCAAATCCCGATGATCTGAGTTTCGGAATCTTGGAGGATCTCAAGAAAAAGACCTTTGGTTTTATGATATCTCGCGGTCCGGGAAAAAATTTCAGATATCTCGTTCGCAAAGAAGACGCGCAATTCGAAAGTGTGGATGCGGCCGCAGATGAAATAGGGAGGATTCTGAATGCTGTCATAGAAATGGAATTTCCTTCGGAAGAATCCTCGGCACTTACTGAGGAACGCGTGCAATCCATTGTTACCGCGCTCAAAGCGCGACAATATTTCGGCACATACCACGTATATTGATTTGGTTGCGCGGCACACCGTGTAATCGGCTGGTACTTTGGCTGGGCCAGCGGAGAGACGGCATATGATGCCGCGCGCCTCTATATTTTTACCTCGAGAAATCGAGGTTCATTTTTTATCACGGCGGGAAGAATATGGTGTATAATAAATACATACCCAGCGCGTATGTTGGGAAAGGTCGTGTAGCGAAGAAAAAAACACGTATGCACAAAACATTTATATATATTTTTATTGCAGTTTGTATGGTTGCGGTTCCGGGGGCGTTTGCGCAGGATGCGCCTGTGGTGGACACTCCGCTTCCCGCGACGGGAACAAACGTGGGGCAGGTTCCTCCGATAGATATTGTGAGGCCGATGCCCGCACCGGTCGCACGACCGGGATTCGTTCCGGCACCCGCGGCAGGACCGAGAGACGACATAAAAGGGAATTCAGCGGCGCAGAATGAATTTCTCGAAATGCGCAAGGAATATCGCGAGGGCGCGGATATGCTGAAAAACGAGTATCTCGACGCGAAAGGGATGATTCAGCGAAATGCGGTTGAGGTTCGAAATGAAATTCGGAACGAGGGCAAGGAAGATATGCTTCGCGTACGCGAAGAAGTGAGAAATGAAGTGAAGGAGATGAATGAAGCAAAGAAAGAGGGCGCGGAATTCTTTTTGAAAGCGCGCACGGCAGCACTCGAAGAAGCAAAGAAAATTCATGAGGAATCGAAAATGAAAGTCGAGGCATTGCGCGAAGACGCATTTGCTGCGGTTCAAAATCACCGTGATGAATTTCTGAAAAAGATCGCCATGGAGCGCGAACAGTTCACCGCACGTCTCGAAGAACAGAAGACGTTGATTGCGGAAAAGTTTCAGGAAAAACGCGCGCAATTTGAAACGCAATTGCAAAAGGTGCGAGATGAGAAAAAACAGGAGATTCTTTCGAGAGTGAATGAGAACATGAATGAATTGAATGTGCGGATGTTGGGCACCTTCTCGAAAACACTCGAGAAGCTCGAGAGCATTCTCGTGAATATTGCGACAAGGGCAGATAAGGCGGAAGCGGGAGGACGCGACGTGAGCACGGTGCGCAGCGCAATCGACGGGGCGAAGAACGCGATCGATACCGCGCGGCGCGCCATTGAAGCGCAGATGCCCAAGGTATATACGTTTACCGTTACTACGGAAGATGCGTTGAAGTCAGATGTTGGAATCGCACGCGACGCGTTGAAGAACGATCTTCAGGCGGTACGGACCGTAATGGAGGCGGCGCGCACGGCGGTACACACTGCGGCAACCACGCTTGCGCAGATCCCTAACGTCAATGGATATGAATTCGAGACGTCATCGGTACCGACGTCACAAAACATACAGTCGGAACAAAACCAATAACACACGAGTCATATGGACCAAATGAATAACGGACAGGTTCCCGTCGATATGCCACAAAAGAAATCAAAGACAACGTTGATTATCATTGCGGTGGTGATTATTCTTGTGCTTGCGATTGCATGGTGGCAGATGGGAGGTGGCGAGGAGCCCGCGATGACGGATCTTGAGAACGCGGAAGTGCCGACCAATGTGTCTCCTGAGGTTCCCGAAGGGACGCTCGAGGACACAACCCCTGTCATCCAACAGGAATTGGAGAGCATTGATACGGGAGATCTCGAAAAAGAGTTTGAACAGATCGACCAAGATTTGAACAACTTATAGGATTTCATCCTGTAAAACCCCACCTTTCCATGGAAAGGTGGGGTTTTTATGCGGGGAGTGCACAGTGATACAATAATTATGATATGAATACGGTTTTTTTTACGGGAAACGGAGACGGAGGAGAGAGTGTCGTAGGAAAAAAGAAAGTTGAAAAAGATCATCCCGTTTTGGGATTTCTCGGATCACTTGATGAATTAAACTCCATACTTGGATGGTGCGGTGTCGCTGCCGAGGCCGGCATTTCTGATGAGAAGATTTCATGTCACACCGTGCTCCGGCGGATGCAGGAAATACTTTTTATAATGCAGGCGGAAATCGCGGGAGCTCTTTTCGACTATCCTTCTTCCAAAAAGATATCATCGGAACACGTCGCGTATCTTGAGGAGGTGATAAGGGAAATCGATGCGTATATTCCTCCCATAACGCAATTTATTATTTCCGGAGGATGTGAGCTTTCCGCGCGCATCGATATCGCGCGCGCCGTATCCCGCAGAGTGGAGCGAGATGCGGTCATAATGCGGAAACAGTGCGCCGTATCTGCGGAGATAATGATGTTTCTTAACAGGATTTCAAGCATTCTTTTTGCCCTCGCGCGCTATGCAAACCATACGCGGGGGATTTCAGAAACGCATCCCTCGTATAAATAAAAAAGACAAAAATAATGCCCCCGACACGCAGGGGCATATATAAGTTTTTTCAGTATTCCATCTCCGAAAGCACAAATTCTTTCAGGACGTCGCCGTGGTTTTTTACAAGTTCGCCGTACGCGAGCATCATCTCCGCGGTTTTGCGGTCAACGAGTTTCAATACCACTTCGGATCCTTGTTTCAGTTCGTCTTTTCTGAATAAAGTCTTGCTTTTCAGAAAAAGCACCGAGTGAGAAATGCGGTTTCCGCGCGCTTCGACATTCACTTTTTTTATCTCCGAAAGCGCTTCAAATGGAATTCGCGATCCTCCGCACTCTTCGTGAACCTCCCGTTGTGCGCATTCGAGATGATTTTCACCTTTCTCAACGCGTCCGCCGGGGAATTTATAAAGAAGCGGGGGGGTTGTTTTGTCCACGTCGTGAACGAGAAGAATTTTTGTTTTTCCGTCATCGTCGAGTACGGGGACGAAACAATACACCGCGAGAATTGGATACTGATCAGTTGTTTGGTTTTTCAAGGTACACCTCCTATAATCTGTGTTAATTATAACATATATAAAGATAAATTGTCAATATCCCCAAAATATGCCATTATCCGTATACTGAAATTATGCGGAAGATATATCTCGATTACGCGGCGACCTCCCCGCTTGATGCGCGGGTGAGAAGGGTGATGAATGCGACGTCTTTCGGAAATCCCAACTCGCTTCATGCATTCGGACAGGAGGCGCAGAGGACGCTTGATGCCGCACGCACGGCTGTGGCCGGACTTTTGGGGGCCGAATCCCGCGAGGTGATATTTACGGGATCCGCGACCGAGGCGAATAACGCGGTGCTTCGCGGTATAGTAGGTGCGGTCCGCGAAAACGCGGACGGAACGCGCCGTGACGCGCTTCCTAAAATAATTATTTCCGCGATCGAACACGAATCCGTGTATGAGACCGCGCGCGCGCTCGAAAAGAGCGGAGCAGTCGAATGCGTCATCATTCCAGTGGATGAGCATGGGACGGTGGATATAAAAAAAATAGAGAAGGTGCTCGACGATCGGACGATTCTTGTGTCGGTGATGTATGTAAATAATGAAACCGGATCGGTACAACCCATTGTGAAAATTTCCGAATTAATCAAAGGTTTCAGGAATTCAAAACTACAAAAACCAAATAACAAGCAAACTCAAAATTATGGAACAAAATATCCTCTTTTCCATTGTGATGCCGTTCAGGCGTTTCAATATTTTGATTGCGACGTGAACGCGCTCGGCGTCGATTTTCTTACACTTTCGGCGCATAAAATATACGGACCGAAGGGGGTGGGCGTGTTGTATATAAGGAATAAAGAGGGAATAACCGATAGCGAACGACAAAAAGATATCATTCCGATAATCACGGGAGGAGGTCAGGAATTTGGGATGCGAAGCGGCACGCAGAACGTGCCGGGGATCGTGGGATTTTCGGAAGCGGCGACATCCGCCGTGGCGATGAGAGAAAAAAACGCGGAAAAAATGTGCGTGCTCAAAAAAAAGACATTCGATCTCATAAGAGACGCGTATCCCCGCGCGGAATTAAACGGAGGAAGAAAAGACGAGGGGAGTCCTCACATAATGAATGTATGGCTTCCGGGGATTCCAAGTGAACTCCTTCTTATTCAATTGGATCAGGAGGGAATTGCCGTATCGGGGGGATCCGCGTGCCACGCGCGCGCGCCGCGCCCTTCACGCACCGTGGCGGCGATGCACGGAGACGCGCGAGCGAAAGAAAGCGTTCGTATAAGTTTCGGGCGTGGCACTACTTTTGCGGATGTTCGCGCGTTGGGAAGAATTTTGAGGGAAATATTGGGACGATACTCATCGTAAAAGAGAAATCGTATAAGAAAATGCGAGAATTTGAAAAAGAAAAGCAGATACGCTATTATTGGACTACTATGGAACAAAAAATAAAAAATTATGTGGGGTGGGCGACCATATTCGCTCTTGTAGTCGTGTCAGCGTCGGCGTGGATGTATGCGGGATCGTTTGCGAAGCAAGTTGATCCGGCGTCAATGCGCACGTTTTCGGTGTCGGGTGACGGAAAAGTCATCACGGTGCCTGATGTAGCCACATTCACATTCAGCGTAATCACCGAAGGAGGAAAAAATCTTGGTGATTTGCAGGAACAGAATGTCGAAAAAGTGAATAAGGCGATTGCGTTCGTGAAAGAGAATGGTGTTGCTGATAAGGATATTCAGACCCAGCAATACAGCGTAGAGCCGCGCTATCAGTATTCGAACTGTGGCGTCTATGGAGGCACCGTGTGTCCTCCTCCGCAGATTGTGGGATACACCGTGCGCCAGTCGGTCTTGGTGAAGGTGCGCGATTTTGATAAGGCGGGCGATATGATCTCCGGCGTGGTGGATGAGGGCGCAAATTCGGTTTCCCAGCTCGATTTTACAATCGATGATCCGACAAAAGTGCTTGCGGACGCAAGGAGTCAGGCGATAGAAAAAGCCAAAGAAAAGGCGGCGCAGATTGCGGAGGCGGGAGGATTCTCCGTTGGAAAGCTCATTTCGATCGATGAAGGAGGATATTATCCTTCGCCTCAGTATCGCAACGCGAAGGTAATGAATGAAACGCTCGGATACGGAATGGGAGGCGCGGATATGGTAGCTGCTCCGGCGATAGAAGCGGGATCAGAGGAGGTGACGGTGACGGTGAATCTCCGATATGAAATAAAATAATCGCGCGTCGCGTAGTAACAATAGGAACATAGAAAAAAAGTGCGGCTCTGTTGTATGATACATACGAAAGGGTCGCATATTTTTTTAGAACATTATGAATAAAGATAAAAAAATCAAAATCGCGGCTACGGCCGCGTGCGCGGTTGTTATCTTCTTTGCTGGAATAGGAATATCTCCGCGCGTGTCAGAGGCAGGTCTTTTCAGCGATGCGTGGAATTTTATTAAGGAAGGTTTTTCCGGAACCCCCGCGGACGAGTCCGCGGAAAAGAACCCTCCCGTTTCGAAGATGTCAGAAGAATCCGAAACGTCACCAATACCGCTTTACAAGCCCGTCTATGAATATGAGGAGGCGGTGGTGCGCGCGGTTGATGCCGCGTCAAAGAGCGTAGTGTCGATCATTATATCGAAGGATGTGCCTGTCATTGAACGCTGTCCCTCAAATCCTTGGAGCGATCTTCCGCCGGAGTTCAGGGATTTTTTCGGTGGAGGGTTCGGATTTTATAGCGAGTGTCAGACGGGAACAAAAAAACAGGAAGTGGGAGGCGGTTCGGGATTTATCGTGTCTCCTGATGGGCTTATCGTCACGAACAAACACGTGGTGATGGATAAAAACGCGGAATACACCGTGTTCACAAACGATGGGAAAAAATACGACGCAAAAGTTCTCGCGCAGGATCCGGTAAACGATCTCGCGGTGCTGAGGATTTCCGCGTCGAATCTCCCCGTCGCGACAATAGGAGACTCGGATTCTATAAAACTCGGGCAGACCGCGATCGCGATAGGAAACGCGCTTGGCGAATTCAGAAATACGGTGTCTGTGGGCGTCATTTCCGGACTTTCGCGGAGTATTACCGCGGGAAACACGCAGGGATTTTCGGAGAAGATAGAGGGAGTGATACAAACAGACGCGGCAATCAATCAGGGAAATTCGGGAGGACCCCTCCTAAATCTCAAGGGAGAGGTTATTGGAATTAATACGGCGATTGTGTCGGGGGCGCAGAACATCGGATTTGCGATTCCGGTAAATCAGGCGCGCCGAGCGATCAATTCGGTAAAGGAAACAGGTACGATAAAATCGACCTATCTCGGAGTTCGATATATCGCGATCACTGAAACGCTTAAGGAATCACAGAAGCTTCCGGTTTCATATGGAGCGCTTATTCGCGGCACGGAGGAGGGTCCCGCGGTAATTCCGGGATCTCCCGCGGAAAACGCGGGACTCCGGGCGGAAGATATTATCATTGCGGTGAATGGAGAGTCTCTTGAGGAAGGTAAGGTTCTGGGAACGGTGCTCCAGAAATATCGCGTGGGTGAAAAGATCTCACTCTCCGTTCGGAGGGGAGATGAAACGCTCACGCTTTACGCGACGCTCGCGGAACGTCCTGAAGAATAGCGCGCGTATATTAGCACTCAGACATTGAGTTTGCCAATTTTTTACATTTTGCTATACTGATAGCACAATGTAATGTTGTCTGATATTTTTACTCAGGCTGTCTCCGGGGCGACGCCCAAGTCTTAGCCTTCGTGAAAATATCGTACAACGCAGTTTTATGAACAGTGGTTATTGTGAGTTGTTTATTACAGAGTAATTACTATGCCTAACTTTCAAAAATTTACTATAAAAGCGCAGGAAGCGCTTCAAAACGCGCAAGAGCTTGCCGCGCGGTTCAATCAGGGTGAGCTGAAAGCGGTACATGTGCTTCACGCGATCGCAAGTGATGAGCAGACTCTTTCGCAGGCGATGCTTGAGGAAAGCGGTGTCGCGGTTCCGCAATTTCTTCAGGCGACGATCCGCGAAGTGGAAATTCTTCCGAAGATCCAGATGGCGCAGGGATCGCTGGGACAGTTTTATCTCTCGCAGGAGCTGATGCGCATTCTTGATCGCGCGGGACGCGTCGCGCACGAAGGGGGAGATGATTTTGTATCATGCGAACATATTCTCATAGGACTTTCCGAAATTCCTTCGCGCGCGCAGGAGATGCTCATACAAGCGGGCGCGACGAAAGAGACGCTCCGAAAAAGTTTTGAGGCGCTTCGCGGGTCCGTGAAAGTAACAGACGAGACGCCGGAAACAAAATTCAGGGTGCTTGAAAAATACGCCATAAATCTCACGAAGAAGGCGCTTGCGGGACAGCTTGATCCGGTGATAGGAAGGGAAGAGGAGTTGCGTCGCGTTATGCAGATACTCTCCCGCCGGACAAAAAACAATCCCGTGCTTATTGGAGAGCCGGGCGTGGGGAAAACGGCGGTTGTCGAGGGGCTTGCGCAGAAGATTGTCGCGGGAGACGTTCCCGAATCGCTCAAGGGAAAGGAGGTGCTTTCTCTCGACCTCGGCTCGCTTGTCGCGGGAACGAAATTTCGCGGAGAGTTTGAGGATCGCCTGAAGGCGTTTTTGAAGGAGATCGGACGCGCGGAAGGAAAATTTATTCTTTTTATCGATGAGATACATATGATTGTGGGAGCCGGCGCGGCCGAAGGAGCGATTGATGCCTCCAATATGCTGAAACCCGCGCTCGCGCGTGGAGAGCTTCACGCGATTGGGGCGACGACACTCAAGGAATATCAAAAACACATAGAAAAAGACGCGGCGCTCGAACGCCGTTTCCAGCCCGTGCTCGTGGAAGAGCCGACGATTGAGGATTCAATCGCGATTCTCAGGGGACTCAAGGAAAAATATGAATCACATCATGGACTGAAGATTTCCGATGACGCGATTATCGCGGCAGTGAATCTCGGCGCGCGATATATCACGGACAGATTTCTTCCTGATAAAGCGGTGGATCTTATCGATGAGGCGGCCGCGGCAATCCGCCTTGAATCGGACAGTATGCCTCGCGAGCTTGAAGAAATACGGAAAGAGATTTCCCGTCTTGAGATTGAGCGATCGGCGCTGAAGCAGGGAGGAGGGAAAAAGAAGCCCGCCCGCGTAAAAGAAATAGAAAAGGAACTGAAACAGCTGAAGGAGAGAAATAAGACGCTCTCAACGCAGTGGGATGGGGAAAAGAAGGGCGTAGAGGAGCTTCACACGCTCCGCACGCGTATTGAGACCCTTCGACACGAGGCGGAGGTCGCCGAACGCGAGGGAAATTTCGAGCGCGTCGCGAAGATTATGTATGGAGAACTGCCGCTTGCGGAGAAAGAGTATAAAAATATAGAAAAGGGAGGAAAAACTTCGAAAAAATCGGGTACGGGAAAAAATGGAAAAAAATCTCCTGAAAAAAGATTTGTGAAAGAGGTGGTTGATGAGGAAGATATCGCGGGAGTGGTGTCGCGATGGACGGGAATTCCCGTAATGAAGATGCTCGAATCAGAGGCGGGAAAACTGATGCGTCTCGAGGAGGCGCTCGAGGAGCGCGTGGTGGGACAGCGCGCGGCAATCGAATCGATTGCCCGTGCTCTCCGTCGTTCGCGCGCGGGGCTCGCGGACGAGAACCGTCCCGCGGGTTCATTTATATTTCTCGGCCCGACGGGTGTCGGAAAAACCGAACTCGCAAAAGCGGTCGCGGAATTTATGTTTAATGATGAAAAAGCGCTTGTGCGCATTGATATGTCTGAATATATGGAACGCCACGCGACGGCGCGTCTTATCGGTTCTCCTCCGGGATATGTGGGACACGAGGATGGAGGACAGCTCACGGAGATTGTGCGTCATCGGCCCTACAGCCTCATTCTTTTTGATGAAATAGAGAAGGCGCATCCCGAGGTATTTAATATTCTCCTCCAGATCCTCGACAACGGACGCCTCACGGATGGAAGGGGAAAGACCGTCAATTTTAAGAATACCGTCATCATTCTCACGTCGAACGTGGGAAGCGGATACTTTAGCCAGATGTCCTCAATAGGATTCGAAACGTCGGATGAGGTGAACGAAATGAAAAGAACGGAAGACACCTTCCACGGAAAAGTGATGGGGGCGCTGAGAGATACTTTCAAGCCGGAATTTTTGAATCGTCTCGACGAAATCATCATCTTCAACGCGTTGACGCGACAGGATATACGGAATATCGTGGACATTCAGCTTAAGGACGTGGTGCGGCGCGTTGAATCGCGGGGAATGCGCATCACAATTTCGGAAGACGTGAAAAAATATCTTGGAGATCACGGATTCGACAGGGAATACGGCGCGCGTCCTCTGAAGCGCCTTATTCAGAAGCGTATTGTGGATGCGCTCGCGGACGTTATAATCAGAGAAGGAATACACGATGGTGCAAAGATTAAGATCATACTTCGGAAACCCGATCGCATTGAGATCGTACGTTAGCGCGATCGTTGTGTCGGGTTTAATAGGAATATATGCCGCAGGTGTCGCGCCTGCGCTTTTGGCTCTATGCGCGCTATGCGCCTGCCTTTTTATTTATTCGAAAATGCCGGACCGCAGAGCGGTGCGATGGTCTTTTTGGACGGTCATTTTCGCGTATATGGTGGGAATATCCTATACAGACCGCTTTCTTTCGTTTGTGTCTCCGGGCATCGTATGGACAGCAATCATAAGCTCGTTTCTTGCCGTTTTTTTTCTCGTGGTCGGCACGGGAAACTTTCTTTTTGAGGATAGAAAGGGGATATACGGGGTGCTTCACACCGCGGTCATTTTCATAAGCGCGCTTGTATTCGGGGGTCTTGCGCTCACTACGTCGTGGTTCTGGTACGCGCCTCTTTTTGCCGCCTCCGCGCTCCTTATGGGCGAGTTTTTGAGATTTACAAAGGTGCACTTTCCGCGCAGAACCACCTCTTTTTCGGTCGTATTTGGCCTCTTTTTTGTGGAACTCTTCATTATAGGAAGCTTTCTTCCGATAGGAGTTATCCACATGGCGATTTTTGCCTCCCTTTTCGCGCTTACGCTGAAAAACCTTGTAATAATGCACATCTTGGGAATATCCTCAAAAAAGATGTTTTTAAGGGAAATCTCGATCTTTTTGCTGGGGACCCTCCTCGTTTTTTCGCTGTCTCAGTGGACTATTTAAGAATTATTACATTTTCCCCGCGATCGCGGGGAAAATGTAATAATTGGGGAAATGCGTTTCACGCGTTGTAATGTATCCGTTGTGATATGTCGTAATGTGCCGTAACAGGAAACCCTTTATTTCGTTATATATATGAGGCCCGAAAGGTCGGTTTGAGATAAGAATCGGTTTTTCGAGCACATTGTAAAAAAGTTGGAGTATGGTATAATACTCCATGAAGAAGGTGAGGCATGGGTTTGTGTGGACCTTTGCATTATCTTCGCCGAAGGTTTGGAGTGAGGCCAAACGTGAGGCAATCTACTCGTATACCGGAAAAGGCCAGGCCCAAAGGGCTTCGCTTTCGTCAGGGTGTTTTGGGTATATTGCTCGCGCTCGCTCCATAAGCGAGTTTTTTGTTATTTCCAATCAATATCAACCACTTTATGTTCTTTTTCCTCGTACGATAAAAATTCGGCGGGGGTCGAAAAGAGGGCATGTAGTGTCCGGAATCATTCTGCCTCGCGCAGAGAAAAGGTCGACGGTTTATCATCTCCGTGAAGGGTATTAATACGCTTCATGTGTGAGGGGATGAATCGATAAAATCTGTCGAAAAAATTAAAAAAACGATAAAGAATCGAATAAAAATGAGTAGATTAATGAAAAAAATCGTAACAGTTGGACTCGCAGCAGTTGTTGCTGTGACGATGGCTGTTCCGAACACACAAGCGCAGAGCGTTGATATCAATGCTTTGTTAGCGCAGATTGCCCAATTAACGGCATTAGTAGCGCAGCTTCAGGCACAGCAGGGAGGAACCGGCAGTGTGAGTACTTCGTACGCGTTTACCCAGAACCTCACTCTTGGGTCAACAGGTGCGGAAGTGAAGGCCCTCCAGCAGTTCTTGAATGCAAATGGCGCTCAGGTCAGCGCGTCGGGCGCGGGATCACCGGGAAATGAGTCATCATATTTCGGACCTGCGACGAAGGCTGCACTTGCAAAGTGGCAGGCGGCAAACGGAGTTTCTCCGGCGTCCGGTTACTTTGGACCCATCACCCGAGCGAAAATCGCTTCCATGGGAGGCGGAACTTCAACGGGGGGTGGTGTAGTAGTTGTCCCGACGGAATCGTTCCTCAAAGTTGAGGCGGCGCTTCAGTCGGCGGCAAGTCTCCCGAGCGGATCACTTTACAACAAAGTGTTGACGCTCAAACTTACGGCAGGGAAGGATGGTGCAACAGTGACGGGCGTCACGGTAACCCGTGGCGGCTATGTCGCGAACACCAAGATCACTGGCGTGAGCCTCTGGGATGATGCGGGAACCCGCTATGGGAACATCATCACGGCTTTGACGGCGGACGGAAAGGCGTTGATCTCGTTTAGTGGATCACCGATCGTTCTTGGTGCCGGACAGTCAAAGAATGTCTATGTTGCAATCAACATTGACTCGGCGGTGACGAGCGGAACAGTGAACTTCTCCGTTGCGTCGGCGTCGGATGTCACGGTGTCGAACAGCGTTCCGGTACAGGGAAATTTCCCCGTATCAGGCACCACGTTCACGCTTGTTGACGGAAGCGCATCGCTCGGAGATGTGCGCATCGATGACCAGGCCGTCTCAGGTCTTTCTGTGACGACTGGTGACGGAAACATCGAAGTTGGCCAGACTGACCGCGAAATATTCAAGGTCCAGTTGAACCAGAACAATTCCAAGGAAGCGATCAGACTCGAAAAGATCACTCTCTATGCGGAGGGAACGATTCGGGACACCGACTTCAAGAATTGGAAATTGTATTCGCCGGAAGGAAACGTGTTGGCAACCACTGAGAAATCGGTGGATCGCTATGTGACCTTCGTTCTCACCACCCCGTACACGATCGACAAGGGACTCTCAAAGACCCTCACGGTCAAGGCGGACGTGGTTGATGGATCCGGATACTACACGCGTTTGTCAATCCAGAACGACTACGATGTGGTCGTGAAGGGTGTCACGACGGGAGGCGCGATCCAGCCGAAAGATTCGTCTGGAAACGAACTCACGCAGTCGGACACGCAGAACACGAATGGCTACTTCAAGGTAAAGTCAGGACTTCTTACCATCTCAAAGGCGGCAGGAAGCCCGAGCGGAAGCGTAGCGCCCTCTTCACAGAATGTGGTGCTTGCGAAATTCGACTTGAAGTCAGCAGGAGAGAAGCTTGAGATCCGCAAAATTGGTCTTCAGATCAGCTATGACACCACGAGCGGAGCAAAGGCACTCACCGGAACCGTGAACGTAAAAGATGCGACGACTGGGGAAACCTACTTGTCAATCTCAGCAGACACGACCGGACTTCAGGCAACGTCATCAGTGACGACATCAACGTTGGACACGTATCTTCACAACCTCTCTTCATACATCAATGTTGAAGCGGGTGCGACGAAGACCATCGAGGTAACGGGAACCATCTCGTCAAGCGCGGCGTCAACGGACGACTATACCGCAAAGGTTGGTCGTTTCTACACGAAGCGTTACTCGACGAATGACTTCACCTATCTCGCGGACAGTGTCTATTCGGGAAATCAGATCACGGTTGGCGATGTAACCTTGACCGTCACGAAGAATGCCGCGTTCGCGAATACGAACCGTGCAAAGAGCGCGACGAACGTCAAGATTGGAGAATTCGTTCTTCAGGCCTCGTCAGCGGATGATGTGAGAGTGAACACCATCAGCTTTGATGTTGCGTCAAGCTCATACATCCAGAACATGAAGCTTATGGACGGTGCGACTCAGCTCGGATCGACCATCGGCACGCCTTCGGCGAGCTCGAACAGCTTCACGTTAAACCTGACGATCGCGAAGTCGCAGTCGAAAGTACTCTCGCTCTACGCGGATGTGCTCTCCTCAGCGACCGAAAACGATTCGTTCTATGCGAGCGTTGCGTCAGCGGGCGTGAGTGGATACGGAGTGTCTTCATCGAAGTCACTTGAATCCACGCCGTCAGCGGCACTTGCGCTTCAATCAATCACCGTAAAGGCTCCGAGCCTCACGATTGCGGCCGACTCTTCGAAGCCGACCTCAAAGATAGTGCTCGCGGGACAGACCGGTGTTGAATTGAACAAGATTCGTCTTGAAGCATCGAACGAGGATCTCGAATTGAGAAAAATCACGCTTCAGCTCTTGTCAGCGAGCTCGACATGGAAGACGGCAACGTCAACCGCGCCGAACTTTGCGATGGTGTATCTCTATGACGGATCAACGTTGCTCCAGTCAGCAAGCGTGAACTCGGTGACCGGAAAAGTGCTCTTTGCACTCGACTCGTCAAAGTATGTCACCTTGCCGCAGAGCCAGCAGAAGGTCTTGACCCTCAAGGCTGACGTAAGCGGATCGGGAATTCTCGAACCGACGTCGGTAGTGGCGGTCATGGTGAACAGCTCATCAACGGACGATATGGAAGTATATTCTTCACAAGGCCAGTTGGCTGAGGGAAGCATCACGGTAACTTCGAGCTCAACCTCGAACTACTTCCTCTTCCATGACGCGGCGCCGACCATTACGAACGCGCTTTCAAACGCGACCGGAAAGATCGGACAGTCAACGGACGTAGTGGGTAAATTCACAATCGCAAACTCCGCTCCGGCAGGAGGACGCACGCTTACGCTTGAGTCCTTCGCGGTCGTAGCGAGCTTGAGCCTTAGCCCGAGTTCATCGAGCTCCGTAACGAACTTCCGCCTCTATGACGAAGCAGACCAGTTGGTTGCAACGTCAGCGGCGACGACGATCTACGGATACGGTGTGACGGCATCCTCAACGGCGACTGTCACCTTTGCGTCAACGTCAGGCGCGTGGGTAACGCAGGAAATCGGTGCAAACTCTTCAAAGACTTACACCGTGAAGGCCGACACCTCGAACATCGAGTCTGCGGTCTCGAATGCGGGAACCACGAACACGACACTTTCGCTCAAGGTTGACGGCACGAAAGGATACCTTTCGACCGATGGCTCAACCGGACCAGAATACTACTGGAACACCGGTGGCGTAGTGTATCGCTACACGCAGGCAACCACAGGTACGGAATTCGGAAGCAACTCTGCTTCAGATTCATACCCGGTTGACGGCGCGACTCTCTCTTACTAATAGTAAGGTTGGGTCAAAACAAAAAACCCCTTCGGGGGTTTTTTGTTTCGCGGATATTTACGGATTATACTGATTAATACAGATTCTATTAGATATATAATAACTTCATGACACTTCTATTCGAAAAAGAGTCATATGAAATAAGGGGCGCGTGTTTTGAGGTATTTAATAAAATAGGCGGAGGCATTCGGGAAAAGACGATTGAAAATGCACTCAAGAAAGAATTAGAATTAAGAAACTTAAAAGTTTCAACACAAGAAAGAATAAATATTTTTTACAAAGAAGAAAAAATTGGCGTGTATATTCCCGACTTAGTAGTAGACGATTCTATCTTAATTGAGCTTAAATCGAAGCCATACATCACGAGGGAAGATAAAAAACAGTTCTTCGGATATCTAAAAGGATCAAAATACACTCTTGGATTTCTTATAAATTTTTCCCAAAAGAAGCTTGAAATCAAAAGGTTTATATATACTACACAGTCCGCATAAATCAGTTCTATCCGTATAAATCCGTGTCTGAAATATTACATACAATAACACCATTCGTGGAGCAATATGGAGCAATCGGCATCTTTTTTCTCTCGATAATCGAAGAAATTGCGATTCCCATTCCATCCTCCCTGCCCTTCCTCGCCGCCGGTTTTTTTATGCTCCCCGCATCCTCTTCTTTTGGTGTGGTTGCGATTGACGCGATATTCACAATCGCGATTCCGGGCGCGTTCGGGCTCTCCATTGGATCGCTTTTTGGATACCTCATCGCCTTTCACGGAGGAGAACTTGCAATAAAGAAATGGGGGCGCTACATAGGCGTTTCATGGCAGTCGGTGGAACGCTTCAGGGAAAAGCTTTCAACGCGCGGCACCGATGAATTTGTCATCTTTATGCTCCGCGCGATTCCGTTTTTCCCTAATATGGCGATATCGATCGGGTGCGGACTCATTCATTATGAATTCAAGCGATATCTTGTGATCACGCTCATAGGGGGCTTCTTCCGCGCGCTTTCTATGGCGCTTTTCGGATGGTATATCGGCGCGGCATACGCCGACTATGTGGGAACGATAGGCAATGTGGGACTCTATACGGGCGTGGGTATCGCCGGCATTGTTGCAGTGTGGCTTCTCGTTTCGTTCATACGAAAACGCTTCTAGATACTAGCTCCTGGTTTCTAACCCCTAGCTACTAGCTTCTGAACTCTACGCAATAAATTCATCAAGATCCTTCCGCGTTTCCTCGTGGTTTTTTTCTATAATGTGTCGCAGCGCCTCAGTGAGCGTTAATACGCGCTCCGCGTCGAACGTTGATTCGTTTTTGGTGACGAATATTTTGTCCCACTGCGTCGTGCCAACGCGCTTTTCCTCCTCGCTAAAGACAATCTCCTCAATCTTCTCTCCCGGACGAACGCCGGTGAAGACAATCGGGATATCGACATCAGGCGTGAGTCCCGCAAGGCGTATAAGCGTTCGCGCGACATCGAGTATTTTCACGGGTTGTCCCATATCAAGCATAAACACCTCGCCTCCGTTTCCCACCGCGCCAGCCTCCATCACAAGAAGCGCCGCTTCGGGAATCGTCATAAAATAGCGAGTCATATCGGGATGCGTGACGGTGATAGGGGATCGTTTCCGTATCTGTTCCTGAAAGAGGGGAATGACGCTTCCGCGGGATCCAATGACGTTTCCAAACCTCACCGCGACAAACTTCGTTCCGTTTTTCTCATTCAGCGCCTTTCCCACGAGTTCGGCTGCGCGTTTTGATTTTCCCATAACGGATAGAGGGCGTATCGCCTTGTCCGTAGAAATGATGACGAACTTCTCCGTTCCCGCCGCGATTGATGCATTCCCAAGATTCATGGTCCCGATGACGTTTGTGAGAATCGCTTCCTCCGGATGATCCTCCATAAGAGGCACATGCTTATATGCCGCCGCGTGAAAAACAACGTTTGGTCTCATATCGAGAAATATCTTGTCTATCTTCTCCTTATGCGTGATGTTCGCGATGACGGATTGAGTGAATTTTTTCGATTGCGGAGCCGCGATCGCGAGTTCCTGTTCAAGATCAAAAAGACCGCTCTCGTTGAAATCAAGAAGATAGAGTTTCTTCGGCTCGAACGCAATGCACTGCCGCACGATCTCGGATCCGATAGAGCCCGCGGCGCCGGTCACGAGCACCGTTTTTCCCCGTATAAAGTCCGATATTTCATGCGTATCTATCTTCGCGGGGGCGCGTCCCAAAAGATCCTCAATGCGCACGTCACGGATATCGGCAATCGTCACCTTTCCCGTGAGCAGTTCATGCGCGGTGGGAATGATCTTTATGTCGGTGATGCCCGCGTCGCGTGAGTGGGTCACCGCGTCACGAATAAGATCTGTGTCTCCCGCGGGAATAGCGATAATCGCGCGCGTCACGGAAAACTTTTCCGTAATCGCGGGGATATCTCGTATCGCGCCGAGTACGGTGACGCCGTGTATCTGCGATTTCTTCTTCCGCGCGTCGTTGTCGACAATGCCCACTATTTTAAACGAGGCGTCGCGCTTCATAAACCGAAGAATCTGCTCTCCTTCGGTTCCCGCTCCCACAATGATGGTGGCTGCTCCGCGTTTCATCGCCGCGCGGGAACTTATGAATTCAAGAATAAAACGCTTCGAGATTCGGAGCGTGCCGAGAAAAATAATATCGAAAAGATAACTGATGACGATGACCGACCGCGGGAATCCCGAAAGAAAGACGAGCCTATCCCAGTAGATAAAGACAAAGATCGCGAAAAGCGCGTGCGCGTAGGTGGTCGCTTTTATGAGCTTTACGAATTCTGAGAATCCCACAAATCCCCATGTGAAGGCATAGAGACGCGCGCGCCAGAGAAATGCGATATTCAAAACGACGAGGATGAGCGCGTAATAAGGGAACCATGGGATATATTCTGAAGGAAAAGAACCGTCGAATCGGGCGAGAAAGGAAAGGAAGAGCCCAATGACTATAAGAAGGGCATCCGCGATGCCGAATATAATTATTTTTTTCTCCCGCAAAAAACCCAAGAATGTCTGCATAAACCAAGAATATCGCATTTTTTTTGAATTTACAAAAACCCCCGCCATTCCATGGAATGGTGGGGGGGATAGATTTTAGTTCCTATTTTGTATAGAACGTTTTTATCGCGTCAATGACGTTTTGCGCGTCCTCGTTCGTGAGTTCGGGATACATCGGGAGCGAGATGATTTCCGTGCAGATTTTTTCCGTTTCCAGAAGAAAATAGTCGTTCGGGAGCATTGCGGTCTGCTTGTACATCGGAATTGGCCACGAAATGATGGTCTCGACAAGCTCATTGTCGTCAAAATATTTTTTCAATTCATCACGACGTTCCGCGCGCACCGCGTAGTTCGTATAAATATCGTAATATCGATTGTCGTCGAAGTGGGGGAGTTTCACCTGAGGCACGTCTTTCAATCCCTCATAATAGAGATTCGCAATCTCCCGTCGGCGCTCTATCCATTTAGGAAAGTATTTCATTTTCACGTTCAAAAGTGCCGCCTGCACGTTGTCCATAAGCATATTATGGCTGTGATAGGAGAAAAAGCGCGTTTCCCTGTCCTCCCCGTTGTAACGGAGGAGCATAAGCTTTTTTGCGATGGCATCGTCGTCTGTCGTGATAATTCCCGAATTTCCGAACGCGCCGAGCGCCTTGAAGGGATACAAACTAAAACATCCCGTAAGCCCGAATGACCCCGCCTTCTTCACGGAGCCGTCTCTCGTTGTGTAGGTTGCTCCCATTGCCTGCGCCGCGTCCTCAATAATGATGAGGTTGTGCTTTTTCGCGATATCCTGCACGCGGTCCATGTCGCAAATGCGCCCGTTGAGGTGCACCACCTCGATTGCCTTTGTTTTGGGCGTGATCGCCGCCTCAATAAGGTCGGGATTGATGTTGAAATCTTCTCCAACGTCGACAAGGACTGGAGTGGCGCCTACAAGATAGACGCATGAAATGCTTGCGATAAATGTGTGCGCGACCGTGATGACCTCGTCGCCGGGGCCGATTCCCGCCGCTTTAAGAGAGAGATAGATTGCTGACGTTCCCGAATTCACGCCGATTGCGTGCTTCACGCCGACAAATTTTGCAATCGACTCCTCAAAATCCTTAAGATCCTGTCGCATAATGAGATTTCCCTGCGAAAAGACCTGCTCGACTGCCCCCATATATTCTTCCTTGTGGTCCGCGAACTGTTTTTGCGGATTTACGAATCGAACTTTATACATATATTTATTTTTTATTTTTTCGAACCATTGTTTCAATTGTCGCGACGATTGATTGGACTGATAGCGGACGGTAATATTCCTCCTCGAGCGTCCTCGCCATCGGTGCGGGAATGTCGGGGAGGGTGATACGGAGCGGTGCCTGTTTCAAATATTGAAATCCCTTCTCCGTGATTGACGCGATGATTTCTCCCGCGATTCCTCCCGTTTTCCATCCGGTATCAATGACGGCGAGCCGTTTTGTTTTCTTAACCGATTCAAGAATAAGAGGGATGTCGAGGGGTTTCACGGTACGGGGATCAATGATCTCCGCGGAAATACCCTTCTTCAGGAGTTCATCGTACGCGAGTGTCGCCTGATGCGCGCCGTAGGAAATTCCCACAACCGTGATATCCTTTCCTTTTTTTCTCACCGCGCCCTTCCCGATAGGCACCGAATAAATTTTCTTCGGAACATTTCCTTTCACGCGATAGAGCCACCGGTCATCGATATAAAGCACGGGGTTTTTGTCTTTGATCGCCGCGATCATAAGCCCCTTCGCGTCATACGCGGTTGAGGGCATCACAACTTTGAGTCCGGGGATGTGCGCGAAGAGCGCGTGGAGCGCCTGAGAATGCTGCGCCGCCTGTTCTCCTCCGCGGTTGATGATTCCCCAAATGACGAGAGGGACATTCACCGCCCCGCCCGACATATACAACCAATTTGCCGCCTCGTTTAAGATGGGATCAAGCGCGTACATCATAAAATCCATTCGCGGATGTTCCACAATTGGCTTCATTCCCGCGATTGCGGCGCCGACCGCCGCTCCAGTCACCGCGTTTTCCGAGACGGGAGTGTCGATGACGCGCGCTTCGCCGAAGCGGTCGAGAAGGCCCGTCGCGGTGTTTCCCACATACCACGGGCTTTTCACTCCCTGTCCGATGA
The DNA here is from genome assembly GCA_020059585.1 of Minisyncoccota bacterium. Taxonomy (GTDB): domain Bacteria; phylum Patescibacteriota; class Minisyncoccia; order UBA6257; family GWB1-50-10; genus GWA2-45-9. The sequence continues at coordinate 29,252 of JAGVBU010000002.1, read as the reverse complement.
GGAACACGGAGGGATCTTCCGCCATCATTTGATGGATCGCCTCATTGAGCGCCAAACTGTATTCTAAGGGTCTATTTTTTGAAGACATAGTCGGATAATGTTTTTGGATCGGGGAAACGACTTTTTTGGGAAAAAGCATGGGCATTTTGTATTTCTTTTCCCACGCGTTTTAAAATTTTATCTTGCTCCCCTCGGGAAAGAATTTTATTCCGTGCGATATATGATTCGAGATTTCTGATGGGATCATTTCTCTTCCATTTCGCAACCTCTGCCTTTGGGCGGATATCGGTCTGCGTCCCCTGAATGTTATCGTTTGGACCGACGTGTCCGCGATAGCGGTAGGTGAGAAATTCGATGAACGCGGGGCCCTGTCCCACACGGCATTTTTGTATCATATCGCCCGCGACATCATACACTTTGAGTACATCATTTCCGCTCGCGCGGGCATACGCGATTTTGTGCGGCGCGCCGAGTTCGAAGATGTTGTCATAGGGGCGCGTGTCGCGGAGGGGCATATGGGTGGAATAATAATTATTCTCGCAGACGAAAAGAACAGGGAGTTTGTTGAGTGCCGCAAAGTTCAGCGCCTCGTGAAGCACGCCCTCGCCGACGGCGCCGTCTCCGAAAAACGCAATCGCGACATTTTTTTGTTTCTTTATTTTAAATGAGAGTGCCGCGCCGACCGCGAGTGAAACTGTCCCCGCGACAATGGGTGCCGCGCCGAGCATTCCTTTTTTCGCGTCAACAACGTGCATGGATCCTCCGCGCCCTTTCGCGCATCCGGTTTCCTTGCCGTAGATTTCCGCGACCATCGCCCTCATATCACCGCCTTTTGCGAGATAGTGTCCGTGCGAGCGGTGCGTACCGAAGATGATGTCGTCTTTATTCGTGTGCGCGAGCGTTCCCGCGGCAACGCCCTCCTCGCCTACATAGAGGTGAACGGGACAGCGGATAGTGCCGGAAAGGATGGGTTCGACAAAACTTTCCTCTACGTGGCGGATGCGGAGCATCGTCTCATAGAGTCTCTGTATGGTCTTTTTTGAATAGATGTGTTTCACAGATGTATTATACGTGAAAATATTATGTTCTGAAAACAAGTTTTTTCACAGTAAGGAATAAGATTTTCATATCGGTGATAAGCGATTGTTCTTTAAAATATTTGAGCTGTAAGCGGATTTTTTCGGGACGTATCTTCTCAAGATAATCTTTGTCGGGATCGGCACTTCCCGCGAGAAGCGTTGCCTCATCAGAATTCCAGATCGACGCGTAATCGGTGATGCCGGGGCGGATTGAAAGAAGCACCTTTTCATCCTCGGTATACATGTCGGTGAATTTTTTCACCTCGGGGCGCGGACCCACCAAACTCATATCGCCGATAAAGACATTGATAAGTTGCGGAATCTCATCGAGTTTCGTCTTTCGTACGAATCGCCCGATGGGGGTGACGCGCGCGTCTTCTTTTGTTGTTGAGAGGACGCCGGTTTTTTCCGCATCCACAACCATGCTTCTGAATTTGAATATGCGGAACGATTTTCCGTGAAGTCCCGTCCGTTCTCCGCGATAAAAGACGGGTCCCGGAGACGTGCGCTTAATAATAATCGCGATAGTGAGAATGACGGGGGAGAAGACCACGAGCCCGATTCCTGAAAGAATGATATCGAATATCCGCTTTGCCATAATACCGTTTATTGTACTGTAAATGGGGAAAATCCCGCAATAACATTGACTTTTTTGCACTTATGGTGTATAATTAAGACAGTATAAAATAACAAATTATCAATTAAATAAAGGAGGAACCGATGAAGGTTTCTACATTGTATGATCAGGGCTCTTCAAAGTATCGCGAGGACGGAATGATCGTCGGAACGACATTATTCGGAGTACTCGACGGTGTTTCCGAACCCTATGGACCGAAATATCCATTGCGATTAGTAAACGGCTATTCGTCCGGTGAAGTGATTGTCCGAGAAGCCGAGCAAAGCATGATGCTCGGTGAGGGTGAGATAAATCTAAAGCAGAATCTCGCGAATACCATTCGCCGCGTTGCAAGATTAGACCTTTCTATTATGTCGGGTGCAACCTTTGCCTTTGCGAATATAAATGATGGAAAGCTGGAGATTGCCCAAGGAGGTGATTGTTTCGCGGTGCTTCTTATGAAAGACGGAGCCTTATTTGTGACAAAAAATCAGGTTCGTGCGCATGACGTGAAGATGAATGGGGAGATCGAACGCTTGATGGTAGAAGTTGCAAAAGAGCGGGGATTCGATTCACTCGAATCTGTCCCAGATGAAGAAACCACGAATGAAATTCGCGGTGAAATGTGGAACCGATTCTGTCTCACGCTCCGCAAAGAGCGCGTGAAGGATGTGAACCGTCCGGAATCTTCGAATGCCGCATATGGGCTTTTGAATGGGGATCAGAATCTTCTTCGTACCGCAATTTTCCGCAGATTCGAGCTTTCCGATGTGTCCATCGTTTTATTATTCTCCGATGGAATGATTCCGTGGAATCTAATGAAATCTTCGAACGATCAGGAAATTGGCGAAGATGCATTAAGACTATTCCAGCGTTCGGGGTTAGTGGGGCTTCTCTCCTCTGCTCGTGGAGAAGAGGAAAAAAACCTGAAGAGTTCCTACACGAATTTCGCCGAGGCTACGGCGATTGCGATAGAATTTTAATTTTTCGTAGTATATTAAAAGACCCGGATTTTTCCGGGTCGATTTTTTTCTCAGAGCGCGTAACTTTCCTTCTTCCATTTCTCCGCCCACGTGCGGAGCCGTTCAAATCCTTTTGAGATATTTTCCGGCGGACAGGCAAACGAGAGGCGGAGGTGGTTTTCTCCCTCGGGTCCGAATGCCGCTCCGGGAATGACGATGACGCGGGCTTCGTGAAGTATCTTCAGCGCGAGTCTGAATGAGTCCACGTGAGGGACATTCACTTTCACAAGGATATAGTATGCGCCCTGCGGGTTTTGATAGGAGAAGAATTCAGAAAGCATATCAAGTTCGCGCATCATTGCGTCGCGGTTTGCGGAGAATTTTTGAACGGCGTCCGTCACAAATTCTTTTGGTCCCTTCATCGCCGCAATCGCGGCCTTCTGGGAGATCGCGGGAGCGCAGATTGCGAGCGCGTCGTGAACCTTCAGCATATGGTCGATGATTCCCTCATCGGCAAATCCGTATCCCACGCGATATCCGGTGAGCGCGTATTTTTTTGAAAAGCTTCCGCAGACAATTACGCGTTCGCGGATATTCTGGAATTCCGCCATGGAAACGTGCGCGACTCCGTCATAAGTAAGGAAATCATATGTCTCGTCGCTTATGACGATGAGATTATGTTTTTCCGCGAGATCGGCAATATGCTGAAGTTCGTCGCGCGAGAATACTTTTCCGGTGGGATTTGAGGGATTGCTGAAAAGAATAATCTTCGTCCGCGCGGTGATTCTTTTTTCCGCCTCGGTGATGTCGAAGTGCCATCCCTTTTCTTCCTGAAGCGGAACAAGCACGGGAGTTCCTCCCCATTGGATAACCTGCTCGATGTGCGATGCGAATGCGGGGGAAATGACGAGCGCCTCGTCGCCCTCATCAATAAGCGATGCAAGCGCGCACGCAACAACCTCCTGACAGCCAACGCCGATCATAATCTCTTTTTTTGCCTCAATATTTACCGCGCCCTTCTCGCGCGTAAGAAAATCTCCCACAAGCATGCGGAGTTCGGTGATGCCGGGTTCGAGTGTATATTTTGAGGTGTCGGGTTTCTGAAGCGCCGCGCGAATACCGTCTTTTATATACGGATAGGTGTCGAAATAGGGAATGCCCTGCCCGAAAGAGATAATATCAGCACCGGGATTTTTTTCCTCAAACTCGTCGGCGAGGATGGACATCTCTTTAATGGGGGAGATGACAATCTTCTGGACGCGTTTCGATATATTCTTCGTTCTGAACTTTTTTCCTGCCGCGGCGATTGCCGATCTGTTTTTTTGTGTTTCTTCCATATTATTTTTTTAATACAAAGAAGTCGACGTAAATGAGCTTCTCTATTTTTTCTATGGTAAATCCGGCACTCTTCATCACTTCTGCAACATCGTTTATTGTGTGGTGTCCGTCTCCGATTTCCCATTCATGATCTGGATCAATCCATATTTTTCTTTTGATGAATCGGCGATAGAATGATCCAAAGCTCAGAAATCCTGTTGGGATTCGTATAAAATGCGGAATGTTCGTTGGACTCATAAAAAGAAAGTGACTTGCGCGATGAGGGATGGTGATGAGCGCGACACCATCTTTTTTAAGATATGAATAAATATTCGGGAGTGCATTTGAAAGGTCGGTGAAGGGGATGTGCTCGAGAATGTCTGCGGCAATCACACAATCATATGTTTCATTGATGTTCTCAATTCTTTTTCTCACATCACTTACATATGTTGGAGAAAGTTTTGAATTTACGTCGATTGTATCGTAACGTTCAGCGTAAGGAGCGAAGAGTTTTTTTAATGTTCCTTCACCGGGTCCGATTTCAAGAACAGATTTCAGTCTCTTTTTTTCAACCTCCTTAAGGATAAAGAAAAAACGGATCCAGTTCTGGAGATCGAGTTTTGACATGTAGTCTATTTCCTCGAGGGAAAATTGTTTTTGTTTGTCGTATATCATGGCGCTATTTTTTCAAATATATCAGAAAATTGTTTTGCGGTCTCCATAAAAGAATATAGTAATATTTTTTCTTTATTACCGTGAAATTCCACAGTGCCAGTCTTTTCATATTCTCTATAGAAAGATAATATTTTTTCCTTTATTTCCTCATGTGTTATTGCGCTTGTCCCCGTTTCAGTCTCCGCAATTATTTCTTTTATCTTTTCTTCTTTCTTTCCTCCGGTAACAATAATAGGTCTTTGCGCTGCGAGATATTCAAATGTTTTTTTGGGATACACTCCCATTTCCGTGGCGTCTTCCCACGAAAAAAGGAGGAGGAGATGAGATTCTTTTTGTTTTTTAAAAATTTCCTCCCGCGGGATTATTCCGTAGAATTGTACCACGGATTCAAGACCCATCTTTTTTACCTCCTCTTTAAACCAAAAAAGTGTTTCTCCGAAAAAACGGACAGTAACCATTTTAGGATCTATTTTTTTGTTTTCTATGAGATCGCGGATAGCGAAAAGAAATTTCAATGGATCTTGTTTTCCGGTGTAGATTCTTCCTGTATATGTTATGGTGAATTTTTTTTCAATTGGTACCATAGGAAGGGAAAGTAATGTCGGATCAAATCCATTCGTAATAAGTGCGGTATCTTTTCCTGTGAGAGTTTTTTGCGTTTCTGCAACACTTGGTGTCGCTGCGGTGAGAATCTTTGCGGTTTTAAGAATTTTTTTTTCTATGCGTGTATCAAAAAATTTACGAAAATTTCCATAGGGATATGCAAAATTTTGCGACCAACAATCCCTAAAATCAGCTGCCCAAGGAATTGAATAAATGCGAGATATTTTTTCTGCGATGATGTGACTTGTTGGATATGGAGACGTGCTTAATATAGCATCATATTTTTCGTCTTTTAGTAGTGGAATAAGTGTTTTAAATACGGGGCGCATCCAATTTTTTTCTGTATCGGGGTACCCAAAAAGCGATTGATAGAACTTAAGCATCTTGTTTATGAATGTATTTTTTCCGGACATTCCCAAATCCTCTTTCAAGGATTCGGTGACGCTTTTAGAATTTTTTATTTTGAGAACTTTTTTGAACAAAATTCTCCAAAGCCAGAGTACGTCTCCGCGATAGGGTACTTCTATAATTTTGGTGCTTTTGAAGAAATTTTGTGGGGGAGCATACATTTTGGCAAAATCATCACCAAGTGGAGGCGTCACAATGGTTGCATGCCATTCGTATTCCGAAAGATAAGAAGCGATTCCTGGAATACGCGGAGATGCGTGGAATAGATTTGCGATGATGAGTACTTTTTTCATTACTGCGGGATAATTTCAATTATATACCCGTATTTTCCCCAGTCGCCAGCCCACAGCTCCGCGGGGATCTTCGTAAAAAAAGCATTAGGGAATATGTTCTTATAGTTGTGTATCCAGTGCGAATTATAAAATGGTTCATCATCAGTATGCTGTTCCACAAGAACAAGCGCCTTTCGCGCGATGCGTATCATATCAAGAGCAATTTTTTTCATCTGTTCTGGATCCGCGTAGAGGAGTGTCGCGTCGCTTATCACGATATCGAACGATTTGTCGGGAATCGGGGAAAGATGCTCGAATCCTCCCACGGAGAATGAGGCGTTTTGTATTCCTTTCTCTGCAAACCACGCCCTTCCCTTTTCTACGGCGCGCGTGCTGATATCGATACCGGTGAGCGTTGTGTCGGGAAATTTTTGCGCGATAAGGAAAAGGTTCGGTCCCGACGCGCATCCAATCTCAAAAAGGGAAGCGAATGGCGCGTATCTCGATATTGTTTCAACAAGAAGTTTCCGATGGGGGTGTTCGAGGGATTGGCTCGAGACATAGCTCTCCGCCCATTTCGGATCAATGAGATGCCTGAATTTCCAGTACCATTTGTCCGCTCTCGATCCGAACACGACGTCGAGAATTTTTTTAATTGCTTTAAGTATTTTTTGCATACATCCTACTACTTTCTATTTTCTATTTACTATTTTCTAAATAAATCTTCTCCATCTTCTCCATTTCTTTCCAGTAGTTATTTTTCTCCATTATGACATTCCGGTTGTATTCTCCGAACTCCTTCCGCGTTTCGGGATGCGCGGCGAGAAAGAGTATACGTTCCGCAAGAGTTTTCGCGTCCTTGCACGGGAAAATGAATCCGCCCCGTTCTTCTTTCACCCACGCGCGGTTGTCTCCTGAATCGCTCACGATTGCGGGAAGACCTGCCGCCATCGCTTCCGCGGTTGACGCGGAAAGTCCGCTGTCGGAAAGGGAGGTGGAAACATAAATGTCAGAATTTCCGAACATTGCGGGAAGCGTATTCGGATCATATCGCCCGGAGAGCGTGACGCAACTTTGAAGATTTTTTTCTTGCACGTGTGTCTCAAGTTTCTGGCGTTCGCTTCCATCGCCCGCAATCTGGAAACGCACACTTTTATTCTCTTTGTGGACGATTTCCGCCGCCTCAATAAGTGTTTCAATGTCATACACAGGCTCGAGATTTCTGAGTGAAAGCACGCGTACTATATTATCTGGCGTGGGAACGTGGACGAGTGATTCGAATTTTTTCACATCGACGCCAAACCGTATAATTGATATTTTTTCCAAATCTCCGCCAAATTCTTGGAGTGCTTTCGCGGTATTTTCTCCATCACAAGTTAAGAAATCGGCGGTCGTAACGACATATTCAATCAGTACCTTTTTCACGAGCGATGAGGTGAGAAGGATATCCGAACCCCACGGGGTCACGATGCGTGGATGAAATCCAGAGAACATACCAACAAGTCCGTAGGTGCCGGCGGAATGAATATGAAGAACATTGGGACACTCTTTCTTTAAAATTTCTCGTACCTTCCGTACCGCAGAAAAAAGATGGAACGCCGCCTTCTTTCCGGTGATGTCCGCGAGAGGTGATGGGGAAATTTCGTAATAAGATGTTTTTTTCAAAAGGTCGAGCGCCTCAGAGGATGCGGGGGCAAGCGAGATCCATACCACGGAATGTCCTCGATCGACAAAATATTGTATCCAGCGTATCGAGTGGATTGAATTTGATGCGGCAAGAAAGGCAATTTTCATATGAATAGTAATTAGATATTAGAAAATAGAAAGTAGTATGTGAAAGATTAAGACTAATGAAGAATTACGTTAAGCATTTTCATTGTTTCCAAGAGTAGCTCCTCAGCGCGGGCATATTCATTTTTGGGGAATAATATTTTCGCGATTTCTATTTGGCTTTCCAGTTCGGACCCCGAACCGAACGCAATTGCAAGAAATTGTTTCTTTTCTTTTTCGTGGAATCGATGATAGCTTTCCGCAATATTCGAAGATATTGAAATGACTGCTCTGCGCATCTGACTTGTAAGCCCGTACATTTCCTCCTTGGGGAAATTGTCAGTGATTTTATATATGAGAACGGCAAGATCTCTTGATTTTTGCCACACGATCAGATCTTTAAATGTGTTTGTTTTCATTTTAGTTTCCTTCTACTATTTTCTACTTACTATTTACTAACTTCTATCCCGTCGCTAGACGGATGAATCCGACAATGGATCCAATGCCGTAGCCGAAGTGGCGCACAGCAAAGGCGATGAAGACAAATGGGAAAAGCGCGATATTTTTTTCGCGGAGCGAGAGCTTCAGCGAAAAATGTGCGGCCGCGAGTATCCAGAATCCGAGCCCGAGATAAAAGAAATAAAGAAAGAACGGGATAAAGAGAGAAAGTACAAGTGATCCAAAAAGTCCCGACACGAAGAAAAAGGGAAGCAGATGGCGAAGCTTGAACATTCGCGCGCCATATTTCATGGGAAGGATTGCCCAGATGCCATCTTTAAGGTTATGTACAAAAAAACTCCAGAATGTTGCTTTCGGGTGATAGACGCTCACGATATCGGGAACAAGGAGGATCTTCTTCCCCGCCTTTTTGAGACGGATGTTGAATTCCATATCCTGGCTCCGCGTAAGGTGTTCGTTGAAGTAGCCGATCTCATCAAAAAGTTCTTTTCGAAAGCAGCCGCCAAAGACGGTGTCCGCCCATGTGGGTTCCGTGATGCCCGTGCGGAAAAGAGAATTGCCTGCCCCGAAAAATGAACTCAAAGCCGCGACGATTCCTTTTGCGGTGAGCGTATCTCGTGAGGGGGTGGTGCGGATTCCTCCGCCGACATTTGTGGCGTCAGGATATTCGTTCAAATATCGAACGCATTTTTCAAGATAATCTTTTTCATATGTTGAATGCGCCCCGCCAATCGTCACCGCCTCGCCTGTGGCGTTTTGTACGCCGATATTCATCGAGTAGGGCGTATATTTTTTTGGATTATCAAAAACTTTTATGAATGGATATTGTGCCGCGTAGTGAAGCGCCACTTTTTTTGTATCATCGGTGCTCGCGCCGTCCACAATAATGATTTCCGTAAGTTCTTTCGGATATGTTTGTGAAAGGAGTGAATCGAGGCACTGCCCGATGAATTTTCCCTCGTTCCGCGCGGGAATCGCGATGGTTATCTTTTTCACTTCATTCATATTCACTACTTTACCACCGTTTTTTGCATAATAAAAACCCCGAGTTATTTTCGGGGCTTCAGTAATATTCTTGCGGGATTTCCCACAACTGTTGTTCCGGGGGAAACATTTTTTGTAACAACCGTTCCCGCGCCAATGATCGCGTTCTTTCCGATGGTAATTCCGGGAAGGATGATCGCGCCCGCGCCTATGGATGCGCCGCGTTCCACAAATGTTTCGCTCCATCCCTTTCCGTGTGAGGGAGGGTGCTTATCATTTGTAAATGTCACGCGCGGACCGATGAACACTTCTTTCCCTATATGCACGCCGGGGGGGATGAAGGTAAATGCCTCTATTTTGCATCCGTCTCCTATCGTCACTCCCTCTCCGATCCAGACATGGGAATGAATAGTGCAATTTTTTCCGATAGTCGCATGCGTGTGGATGTTTGAGGTCCACGACATATAAATTTTTGTATTCGCGCCGGTCATATCGTCCTCCTTTTTTTGAAGGCATCATAGATGCTTTCTATGAGAAATGTGGAAGGGAGCACCTCGCTCGGAAGAGCGCCCTTTCCTTCTATGAGATCTTTATATACGTAATAGTGCAGATTCTCATACGATAAATTGTCTTTGGACGAGAAATTGCAATTGTGTCCGTTGAGCCGGAATATGCGTTTCTGGTCGTCTCTCGGTGCGTCCGTGCTGATGCGCCAATCGCAGTGGAAATTTTTTCCTTCCAATATTCCTTGCATCGTTTTTTCGTCGCCTTCGACGGACGTTACCTTTTCGGGCATTCCGAAAAGATAGGTGATGAGGTCGAAGTAGTGGCTTCCGAGGTTGAAGAGGATTCCGCCCGATTGTGCAGCGTTTCCTTTCCATCCGGAATAATATGCCGCGTCGCGATATACGGATATGTCGAGAGTCACCTCATATTCGCGTGCCAAATCAATCTGCTGTTTCAATTTTTTCACGAGGGGATGATGTCGCAGCTGAAGCACGGTAAATATGCGCGCTCCTTTCTTTTCCTCGTCAATAAGACGCGCAATTTCTTGCGACGAGATGCCGAGAGGTTTTTCAGAAAGAACCGTCTTGTTTTCGAATATCGCGCGTGCCGCAATTTCCGCGTGGAGATGATTTGGAGTGAGTATCGAGACATAGTGCGCGCGGCTTTGTATGAGTTTTCGTTCCCATTCGTGTCCATAGTGCGCGGTGTTTACGATCTCCAAAATTTTTCCTCCTACGGAATGGATTGCATCCGCGTGGCGGGGCATAATAAATCCCGATCCGATAAGCATAAAGGTGGGTATTTTCTCCATATGAATACTCCTTTTGTTAAATTCACTGAACTTGTTATAGAACAAAAAACCCCTCCTGTCTATGGACGGGTGGGGTTAGAGGATCCGTAGAAAAGGATGTTAAAAGAAAATATGCGGTTCCTTTGTTTTTATCGCGCCGCGCGTGTCGACAATGAGTTTCGCGTGTTTTGCGATTGCGCCGTAATCGAATGATGAGTGGTTCGTGAGAATGAGCACACAGTCGGCTTTTTTGAGGGCGTCCGTGGAGAGGGGAACCGATTCCATTATTTCTCCGCGGATATCAATATGCGGGATATAGGGATCGTGGTAGTCAACGATCGCGCCTTTCCGCTTCAGGTCCCAGATGACCTCGAGCGCGGGGGATTCGCGCGGATCGTCAATATCTTTTTTGTAGGCAACGCCGAGCGCGAGAATTTTCGCGCCGTTCAATGATTTTTTGTGTTTGTTAAGCGTCCAGCCAACCTTCGTCACGACGTGATGAGGCATGAGCTCGTTTATCTCTCCCGCGAGATCGATAAATCGGGTAAAGAAATTAAGTTCGCGCGCTTTCCATGAGAGATAAAACGGATCGAGCGGAATGCAGTGGCCGCCGATGCCCGGTCCGGGATAGAAGGGCATGAATCCGTAGGGTTTCGTCTTTGCCGCCTCGATAACCTCCCAGAAATCAATGTCCATCTTGTCGGCAAGCATCTTCAGTTCGTTCACAAGCGAAATATTCACGAGCCGGAAAATGTTCTCGAGTAGCTTCGTCATTTCCGCGGTGCGCGCGTTCGCGACAGGAAACGCGTTCGGGATGAATGTACGGTAGAACTTCACGGCAAGATCGGTCGATTTTTTATTGATACCCCCCACGACCTTCGGCACCTCGTGAAACGCGAACTTCTTGTTCCCGGGATCGATCCGTTCGGGCGCGAACGCAAGAAAGAAATCCTTTCCCGCGACGAGTCCGCTTTTTTCGAGGATGGGCTTCAAGAGCTCTTCGGTGGTGCCGGGATACGTGGTGCTCTCAAGGACCACAAGGGTTCCCGGTTTCAGATTGCGGGCGATCTTTTTTCCCGCCTCTTCGATCGCGGTTGTGTCCGGTGTTTTGTTTTTCGTAAGCGGTGTGGGAACGGTGATGAGAACGACGGTGCACTTCTTTATCTCCCCCCAATCGGTGGTTGCTTTGAAATTTTTGAGTGATTGCGCGAGTGTTTCATCGGAAATTTCCGCGATGAAGCTTTTTCGCTTATTCAGCATATCAACCCGCTTGCGGTTGATGTCGATGCCGATGATGCGCGTCCCTTTGCGTCCGAGCGCAAGCGCGGTGGGAATGCCGACGTAGCCGAGTCCGACAATACCCACAATTGTATTCCTCTTTTTTTGCATGCTATAATGCTACGGCAAACAATGGCTTTTTTCAAAGCATCAAAGTTTTTTCTGATGGGAGCGGTAATAAGCGTCATTCTTGTGGGGACCACGACGCTTTTTCCTTTTATTGTCACGAAATACACATTTTTCCGGATTATGGTTGATTTCGCGGCGATCTTTTTCCTTCTTGGATACATATTCAGGACGTCGTTTTTCGAAACGATGTATAAAGAGCGCGTAAAGCGCGTCCTGCGTTCGCCTCTTTTCATCGCGGTCGCGGCGTTCACGTTCTTTTTCGTGCTTTCAAGTTTTTTTGCGTACGATCCGCAGTATGCGATATGGTCCAACTTCGAACGGGGAGAGGGAGCGTTCCAGATGGTGCACTTTTTCGCATTCTTTTCTCTTCTTGCGATGCTTTTTAAAGATGAGGGCGACTGGAAGAAAATATTCAAGCTCTCAATCGCGACGGGAGGCGTGATGCTTCTCTACGGCGTGCTTGCCGGATTCGGAGTGAAGGGGTTCGTGGGCCCCGCATTCAGCGGCGGCGCGCGATTTCACGGATCATTGGGAAACGCCGCGTATGTTGGCGTGTATATGATGTTCGCGATTTTTTATCTCGCGTATCTTTCGTTCCATGAACAGGCGAAAAAGACGGGATACGGGATACTGATGGTGATCGCGGCGGTATTTGTGTGGCTCACGCAGACGCGCGGACCCGTCTATGGTCTTGGTGCCGGCGTCATCGCGCTCCTTATCTATATGCTTGCGAGGAGCGGATGGAAATGGAAGAAACAGGCGTTCGCGCTTTTCGTCGCGTGCGTGATTGTGGGAGGAGGACTCATCTATTTCCACGATACGCCGTTCGTTCGCGCGCTTCCCGGTGCGCGTCTTTTCAACATTGGATTTTCATCTTCAAGCTGGCAGAGCCGTTTATGGACGTGGGAATCGGCGATCAAGGGATTCGAAGAGCGTCCGCTCCTCGGATGGGGTCCGGAAAATTTCGCGGTGGTATTCGATAAGCATTTCGACGTGCGCCACTATGTGCCGGGAGCGGGATCTGAAACGTGGTATGACCGCGCGCACAGCGTCTATCTCGACTATCTTGTGGAGACGGGGATATTCGGATTGCTGGCGTTTGTTTCAATCTTTGTCGCGTATTATTTCCAGTTCGTGAAAAAGAACAGGGAGCTCGACGCGATTCAGGAAAAAAACAATACGGAAAAGGACAAGCGGATTTTCGAGCGCGCGCTTTTCTTCGCGTTGCCGATCGCGTATCTCATGCAGGGAGTGGTGCTTTTCGACATCTTGCCGACCTATATAAATCTTTTTCTTTTTCTCGCGTTCGCGGTATGGAAGTTTCAGCCGTCGTCCATTGATCACGTAAAAAAGATACGATAACGGAATTATGGCTCACACGATAAAAAAAACAGCGGGAGGCATCATGGTGGTACTTATATGCGCGGGAATGTATTGGGGGACCATTCTTCCGTATCTCAAATCAAAGGCGTTCATCGAAATGTTGAAGGCATTCAGGGACGTGACGACCGTCGAGCAGTTTGAGGGGATAGTGGCGAAGGCGCTTGATTTTCCATCACCCGTGGGACAAGCCGAACATCTTCGTTTTCTGAGTAACGAGATACTCAATATTATTGATAATAAAGATCGTCCAATCACGGGAGAAGTGGCGAAAGTGCTCGTTGATTATCTTGATGGGAGATTTATGGAATTTACGGAAAACGGCACGCGGATGTATTCAAGCGTGACACAGCAGCTTTTTATTATGGGACAGCTCCACTATATTGTCGGTGCGAAATATGAATATCTCGATCATCTGAGCGTCGCGGAGGACTACTATCTGAAGTGTCTTGAGGTGAGTCCCACGCGCCCGCAGTGTCTGAACGCGCTTCAGGTTTTGTATTATATTACGAACAATGATGCCGAAGCGCAGGAATTGAAAGAGGAGATTCTCTCCTATTGGCCCACGGAAACGATGGTGAAATAAATACAGAGAGCACTCATCCCGCTAGTCTCATGGACCGGCGGGATTTTTTATCGCGCGCTTTTTGGTTCAAAGAATCCCGCAAGTTCCGCTTTGAGGTTTGTGAGAAGTTCCTCGCGGAAAAGATAGAGGAGCGCCACATAGAGAATGCCGCTTGCGCATACGGTGATGAGCACGTGGACGCCGAGCGCGTTCATTCCCCATGCTGTGATTGTCATGATGATGCCCGCGGGCGCGATGCGCGTCACAAGTCCGAATGAGGTGAAGCGTGCAATGCGTTGCATCGCGAAAAAGGTAAATCCGTTGCTCAGGAATTGCGTGACGATGGTCGCCGCCGCGGATCCCGCGATGCCGAAGCGGGGGATGAGCACAAGGTTCAATAGAACGTTGCCGATGCCGCCGATTGCAAACGCAATGAGAAGCTGTTTCTGTTTTCCGAACGCGAAGATTCCGTTGTTGATGATGCTTCCGGGAAATACAAGAAACACGTTAAAGAGAAGAATCTGAAGCGTGGCGGCCGCGGGGAGATATTCCGCGCCGAATATAAATGAAATGAGCGTGGGAGCGAGTACCACTCCGCCGAGCGCGATGGGAAACGCCGCGAGGAGCACCGCGCGGAGCGCTTTTTCCATCACCGCGACAAACCGTTCCGTTTCTTTTATCGCGAGTTGCGCCATGATGGGAAACACGCTGACGCTTAAGAATCCGGGAATGAGATAGAGGATCGCGATGATGCGCTGTGCCGCGGAATAAAATCCCACCTCGGTTTCCGTGCGCATCGCGCCGAGCATAATGGTGTCGGTGTTCAACATGATAACCCCAAGGAGCGCGGAGACGCCGAATGGCCACGCCTCAAGAAGAATGGGTTTCACATACGCTTTATTAAAGAAGGTCCAAAACTTGTTGAAATATGTCCGAAGCGTCCAGAGTCCGATGACCATGCCGATGCCCGTGCCGATGGTATACGCGATCATGAGCGCCTTTGCGGTGCCGAAGAAGAAAAGCGCGCCGAGGCCGAACACGAGGATTCCGATGTTCGTGAGAATATTAATGCCCGCCTCCGTCTCCATTTTTTGGATGGAACGGGTGACCGCGAACGAAAAATCGCGAATGCTGTCGAACGCGAAAAGCACAATAAGGAAAGGAAGGAGGGGAAGCGCGCCGGGCATTTTCGTGATGAACGGCACGGCGGTGAGGATAATGAGGGAATTCACCGCCACGAGGCAGAGTTTCAGAGTGAACGAGGTGGCGATATAGGTCATGCGGAGCTCCGGATTTTTCGCGCTCTCGCGGGTGAGGAAGGGCGTGAGCCCGATGTCGGAAAATATAGTGAAGAATCCCGCGAGACTGAGCGCGTAGGAAAATACGCCGTATCCCGCGGCGCCGAGCACGCGCGCGGCGTAAATGATGACCACGGCGCGTATGAGCCTGCTCGCGATCTGACCGAAGCTCATCCAAAACGTGTTTTTGAGAATGGTCTGACGGAGCGACGAGTTTTCGAAGAGGAATTTTTTTATCTTCGCGGTCATATGAAGTACATAATGGATTATACTCATATCCTTCGGTCTCGGAAAGGCGCGGACGAGTTGCTTTTTCACGTGCGCTTATTAAAATGGTGGATATGGATTCAGAACAGCGGGGCGAAAAAAAGAAAAGAGATTACCTTCTTCCGGGGAGCATTCTTTTTGCGGCGATACTCATTTCCGTGGCGCTCATCTATAACGCGGGGAAAAGTTCGGACGCGCCGAGTAAGCTCGATGAGCTCGCGTCGCAGAACGTGGAAAACCCGCTCATCAGTCTTTCGGAAGTAACGAGGGAGGATCATATCCTCGGCGATCTGGATGCGCCGATAAAAATCGTGCTTTTTTCGGATACCGAATGCCCGTTCTGCAAAAATTTTCATTTTGCGATGCAACGCGTGATGGCGGAATACGGCGATGACGTGGCGTGGGTGTATCGCCACGTGCCGATCGACGCGCTTCACTCAAAATCGCGCACCGAAGCGGAGGCAACGGAGTGCGCGGCGGAACTTGGAGGAAATGAAACATTCTGGGCATATCTCGACAGGTTGATGGAAATCACGCCCTCGAATAACGGGCTCGATCTCTCGAAACTTCCTCAGATCGCGGCATACGTGGGGCTTGATGAAAATGAATTCAGCGCGTGCCTCGCGTCAGGGAAGCATAAAGATGCGGTGCAGGCGGATCTCGACGAATCGGTGAAGCTCGGAATACAGGGAACGCCCTATTCGATCGTCATTATTAACGGCCAGCCGAAATATGCGATTCCGGGAGCGGTGCCTTTCAACGAGGAGGTGTCGGGACAGCCGTATATGAAGATGATCGTGGAGGAACTTTTGAAAGAGATATAGTCCGAAAAACCCCTCGTCTAGAGGGGTATTTTGTGGTATAATCTTCCTATAGAAAAAATCGTGTAAAACGTTGTATTTTTCTGACAAAATGAAAAAATTCGAATGGAACCATTGGCTTATGATCGTTCTTGGCGGATGGATTGTGCTTTCGCCATGGATGCTTGGATTCTATGAACTGAATCTTGCGGTATGGAATGCGCTTCTCGTCGGATGCGTCATCATACTCGCGACATTGTGGGACGCGTTTTCACGCGAATAAATATGGAAGAAAAAGTGACCATTTATACAACCCCCTCCTGCGTATACTGCGGTATGGCGAAAAAATTGTTCGCGTCGCGCAACGTTCCTTTTACGGAACGCGACGTGTTGAATGATCTTTCGGCCCGCGCGGAAATGGAAAAGAAATCGGGACAGCTCGGCGTGCCCGTCATTGAAATAGGAAACCTCATTTTTGTGGGATTCGATCGCGTGGCGCTTGAGCGCGCGCTCGGAGTGGAAAAGAAAAAATCATTGGACGTTAAAGAAAAATAAGGGAACAGCCCTAAGGTCGTTATGGAAATCGGAAACAATCCGGATTCCAGATAAAAATATCATGTACAAATGCCCTGAGTGCGGCTACACCGCGGAAGAAGGGGGAACGTGTCCGATGTGCAACGTGGAAATGGAGGTGTTCGAGGTGGAAGAATACGAATCTTTATAGCGCGAAGGATTGAAATGTGAACTGAGGGATTTTGGCGGTGCCGTGAAAAAATTCGGGAATGTATTTGAAAATGCTTTTGGAAAGCGTCGCGCGTATCTCGCGCGTTTTTTTATGATAATTGGAAAAAAGGAAACACAGCGGATATAATGGGAGTCATGTATGAATTGACCATAATCGGCGGAGGTCCCGCGGGCGTTGCGGCGGGCGTTTATGCCGGAAGGAAAAAAATGAAAACAGCGATTGTGACGGATATGTTCGGCGGCCAGTCCGTCGTGTCGAATGAGATTCAAAACTTCATCGGATATGTCGCGATCTCGGGAGTCGAACTCGCGGGAAAGATGGAGGAACAGCTCCGCGCGCAGGAGATAGACGTTATGGACGGCGATCGCGTCGCGCGCGTAGAAGACAAGGGTGACTTTCTCCTTATAACGACGGAAGGGGGAAAGAGCATTGAATCGAAATTTGTGCTTATGACATCGGGAAGCGCGCGCCGGAAGCTCGGCGTGCCGGGAGAAAAAGAGTTCGACGGAAAAGGCGTCGCGTATTGTGCGACGTGCGACGCGCCGCTTTTCAAGGACAAGCGCGTGATCGTGGTGGGGGGCGGCAACGCGGGACTCGAAAGCGTGGTGGATCTCATCCCGTATGCCTCGGAAATTTTTCTTTTCGAATACAAAGACACGGTGAAGGGTGACGCGGTCACGCTCGAGCGGATACAAAAAGAATCGAAAGTGAAAATATTCACGCACACTCAGCTTCTGGAAATAAAGGGAGACACGTTCGTGCGGAGCGTGAAATATAAAGACATAAAGACGAACGAGGAAAAGGAAATGGATGTGGACGGGGTATTCGTGGAGATAGGATGGATTCCGAATTCCAGGCTCGTAAAAGAATTGGTTTCCGTGAATGAGTTGGGCGAGATAGTGGTAGATCACAAGACGCAGAAGACATCGCACCCGCGCATTTGGGCGGCGGGGGATGTGGCGGATGTTCTCTATAAACAGAACAACATCTCAATGGGCGACGCGGTGAAGGCCGTCCTGAATATCTACGAGCACCTCCAGAAATCGGGAAATTAAAAAAGCGTCACGCCCCCTCCTTTTTAAGTGAGTTGGACTATTAAAGGAGCTGGAATAAATGTTACATTTTACCCGCGATCGCGGGTAAAATGTAATATTTCTGTTATCCACAGAAAGAGAGGAAATATGTGGGGACCATTTTGATATAATAAGGTCAAGTGTGAGATGACTCAATTTCCTTCGCTACAACCAGAGGGAGGGGTTTTTAACTCGTCTCCCGAAGCGCCGCACGATACTCCTTCAAAATCCCGTGTTCTCAAATTCTCAATCATTGCCGTTTCCGCAGTGATCTTATTGTTTGCGCTTGCCGTCGTCTGGGAGGCGTTTTTCAGCCCGCGCGCGCGAAGTGATTTTGAAACACGAGAAAATTATGAGCAGGCGGTGAAAGGGATGAAGGAGTTTGAAGACAGGATGACGGCCGATACATACGGAGGAAAGACCCCACAGGAAACGCTTGATATGTTTATTGACGCCATTGAGAAAGACGACATTGACCTAGCGGTGAAGTATGTCTATTGGGATGGTGGAAGAGCGAGTATAGATAATAGAGAAGCAATGAGAGAAGGAATAGTTTTAGCGAAAAACGAAGGGAATTTACAAGAAACGCTAGAATTACTAAAGGAGATGAAAGAGTTAGATAACGACAATTCTAACTATTCAAGATGGTTTGGTATAAAAAATAAGGAAGGCTTAATCGAATATTCAGTAATTCTTAGATTTAATACTCATTCTGGGGTTTGGAAAATAGAAAGTATGTAGTGAATTATTTTCAATGAAGGGACGATCAAGAAATAAGTGGTTTCTTTTTCTCCCGATTCTTCTAGGAATCATTCCTTTTTCGGCGCGCGGATATCATATTGATACGCACGCGCTCCTTACAAACGAGGCATTTGATTTTTATAATGAGCATTTTGACGCGGACATCAAAGAAGATGTCCGTGCTTTTCTTATCGACGGCGCGAGACGAGAGGATGATCCTCCTCGATGGATGAATCATTTTTATGATCCGGTGAATGATCGAGGATTTTCGTATGATCCTCTTATTAATCCTGAAATAAATGTAGGAAATTGGCAGAAATCAAAAGAATGGGCGGAAGACAGAAATAATCAAAACAAATTGACGTATAAGGTGCCCGCGACGATCGCGTCGATCCTTTCCGCAATCGAGCGGTGGAAGATAAGCGAGATCACAGCCAAGACGGATTTCACATGGAAAGAGGCTGTGCGTCACTATGTGAATGGGAATTCGGAGAAGGCGTTTTTCACCTTGGGGCACATTCTTCATCTTATTCAGGATGTGAGTGTGCCAGATCACACAAGAAACGATCCGCATCCGGAGGGAAGTTTATATGAAATATTCGCAGAGGGATATAATCTTTCGAATCCCGATGAGGATCTGAGAGCGCGTCTCAAAGATGTGTCACCGATATCATATGAAAATTTGAAGGGTTATTTTGATGCGCTCGCGACGTATTCGAATAACAATTTCTATAGTCAGGATACAATTGGAATACAAACTGGATACACTCTCCCATATCCAGAATTATCGAATTTTGAAATAAAAAATAATCTTTTTTATTTCAAAAATAAAGATTCTGACGGGAAAGAATATTATTTAGTGGCTAAAAAATCATTAAACAATTTATTCGTTGAAAAAGAATCAAACTTAGTTTTGGATGATTTTATAAGAGATAGTTATTGGTCTCGTTTATCGACAAAATCTGTGCAATTTAGTGCGGGTATTATAGATTTATTTTTCAAAGACGCAGAGAAGGCAAAAAATGATCCGAATTTTGAACGAGGAGAGGAGCAATCGCTTTTCGGGAAGATTGTAGATGTGGTAAATATTGGAATACAAGAGGTTGGCCTAGTAATGAGGAATATTATTTCTGGAGACACGCGTTCGGATTCGGATGAACTGCTCCAATCTCCGGAAACATCAGCAGATGAAAACATAGATAACGAGGATAATCTTCCTGAAGATATACCGGCGTTGCTGGTTCCTGAATTAGAAGAGGAAGAAAAAGTTGAACCTCCATTGGAAGAAGAGGTGTTAAATAAAGAGCGTGAGGAAATAGAGCGCGAGGAGAAAAAAGAAGAGGAGGGTGATGTTGAAAAAGAAATAATCGCGCCGCTCGCAGAGAAGACGTCCGCAGAGCAGATTATATGCGCATACGATGAGCGCAAAATTTCAAAAGAGAGAAAAATTATTTTAAATGAAATCGCGTGGATGGGCAGGGAGGAGGGGTATACAAAAGAATGGTTTGAACTTAAAAATATTTCTCCTGATTTTGTTTCGCTTCTTGGGTGGCAGATAGTGAGTGTTGATAACGATACTGAATTCATCATTTCCGATGACATATCGATTGCGCCGGAAGGATTTGTGCTTTTCGAGCGTACGAATAACGATACTGTGCCCGATGTTATTGCTGACGGCATATATTCCGGAAACCTTTCGAACGATGGTACAAAAAATACGGAAGGACTTCGTGTATTTGATGCGTCGTGTGTATTGCACGATGAAGCGCTTGCGGCGCCGTGGTGGCTTGCGGGAGACAACAAGGAAAAAAGGACGATGGAGCGGAATGCGGACAGAGTTGGATGGCACACATCAAGTGTGGTGCATGGGACTCCAAAAAAAGAAAATTCCGCCGCGTATGTTCCTGTAAGCTCGGGTGGAGGTTCTTCGTTGCCGGCCGCGCGGACATATCTCGTGAAAATACACGAAATTATGTATGACGCGCCGGGAAGTGATGAGGGAAAAGAATGGATCGAAATAAAAAACGAAGACACAGACGCGGTTGATATAAATACTTGGAAAGTATATGAAAGCGGAGCATATCATTCGTTGTCGGTTGTGCGTGGGACGGGAATAATTTCTCCGGGAGAATATGCTGTGATTGCGGACGATGCTGATATGTTCTTGTCTGATAATCCGTCGTTTTCAGGAACGCTTTTTGATAGCGCGTACGCATTGTCGAATGATGGGGAATCAATTGTGATAAAGAACGGAACTATCACAATAAATGAAGTTTCTTACGCGTCTTCAACGGGTGCGCGCGGAGATGGAAAATCCATTCAAAAAATAAACGGCGTGTGGAACGCGGCACCGCCCACACCGGGAGCGGAGAACATTCTTCCAAATGAATATCCGCAGGTTGATTTTTCGATCACGCCGTCGGAACCGATTGCGGGCGATTTTGTTCATTTTGAATCATTATCATCGGATGGAGATGGAGAGATTGTAAATCTGTATTGGATGTTCGGCGATGGAATGACATCAAATGGCGCATCAAGCTCCGTGACTCATATGTATGCCCAAGATGGTTTTTTTGAGGCAACACTTACCGCGACTGATGATGATGGCGCGATTGCGTCCTCATCGCGTGTAATATATGTTGCGTCCTCATCAGCGACCACGTCTCCAGCGATGCATGTGGTGATAAGCGAGGTACTATTCGATGGAGAAGGAAGTGATGAGGGAAAAGAATTTGTCGAATTATACAATCCCACCGATTCTGAAATTGATATTCGTGGATGGTCTTTTGATTATTTTATCGGAAATGCGACTACGGGTATTCCTTTGGCAACAATCGGATCGTCTGCAAGCGACAATACGAATATTCCCGCGAGAGGATTCTTTCTTTTAGGATTGAACGGATATAACCAAGAAAATTTCCAAGGGACGAGTGCGGATGCGATTCGTTCGAAAAGTATTCCTAATGGGAGTGATCGTATTTCTGTCGCGTTATTTGATGCAGCCGACAATGAAATAGATAAGATGCGATATACAAGCGATTCGATCGCTCACGAAGGACAAAGTGTTGAAAGAAAAACGGTGGTGGGGGACACATGCACCTCTGCCCGTGGATCAGATGAATATTCAGGGAATACGTGTGATCGGGGAAGCGACGGCGATTTCGAATCAAGAAGTGATCCGCGTCCGCAGAATTCTCAAAATCTTTTGGAGCCGAGAGAAAGGTTATCGGTTCCTGGATTAGTTTCGGGAATGTCTTCGATAGGATCTTTTGAAAAAAATACCATGACCATTTCATTTATGTGGAGCGCATCAACATCTTCGGATCTAACGAGTGAGGTATGGTATTCAATTGTTGATGTGAGTAGTAGTACATCCATCGCAGAACCCATATACACTACGTCAACGAACGCAAGTATTACCATCGACGAGGTGGGAAGATCATATATGTTCGAAATATACGCGGAAGATGTCGAGGGATTTGAATCAGAAAAGAAAATTTTTGAGGTGTCCGTTCCAAGTTTTTTCGATGCATTATATGCATATCCTGATCCGCGAGATCCAGAAGGGGGATACATCGTTGATATGTATTGGAATGAATTTCCTTTTATTCCGCAAAATAAAGGAGGAAACGGATGGCAGGCAATATTATTGTATAAAAATAGGGACGCACGTAAGGACAATGGGCTACTTTCCGCAAATGAGGGATACGCCGTGCCTTTGCGTGATGGAATATTACAGACTCAATATGAATCATGCGCAACAGACACTATAGGAATGCAAAAAGATACTTTCATGATCCCTCTTGGGAGCGAGTGGTGTAGTGCGCAAGGAGGAGGATTATTTCCCGAGGGGTTTCATTGGGATCGTCTCGAAGATAATCACGCGATCATAAAGACATCATCTCTCGCATCGGGCGATTATATATCGATTGGTTATTATGACAGAAACGGGTTTGGACATTTTGAATTGTCGGCAATTGACGTGACGCGATGGCAGGTGCAAGCGGAAAAACCGTCTCAATACGCGCCAATCTTATCCGGTGATATTCAGACGGTATTTTCTGATATAGATTCGGAGCTGACGCTTACACTTCCGCAAAAATCAGACCGCGACACGCTTGATCGTGATGTGGTGTATGAATTGAATTTTTCTCCTCTTGCGGACGGCGTGCTAAACGAAACATTATGGAACGCGACATCGACGGCGCGCGAATACGCACGGTCTGTATTGCCGAACGACGCGTTTCTTATCGGTGTGCGCGCGCGGGATGATTTTGAAAATCTTTCCGGAGTTGCGACGACGACGTGGGAATATCCGTCAACGCAATTTCCCATTGCACAGACGCAGAGCGATGATTTCGGAATATCGTTTGGCGCCACGCAATTCAGCGGTATGGAAGCGGACACGGCAAGTTTTCAGAGTATCGTTCCAGAAAGCGATCTTACAATAAATACGGTGATAGTGAAATTAAGGCAATACGGACTTGATCGTTCATACACCGCGCGCCCGCGGATCACGTTTTTGGCGAATGCCGAAAACAATACGCCGGATTTTTCCACGATTTTAGGTGAATCGCGGATTGCCGATCTGCTTTGCAGAGAAGAGGATTGCTTCAATGAAGATAAGATATTTTCCTTTTCTCCCGCGCTGACGCTTCATGCGGGAGAGACATACTGGCTTGTGCTCGATGCGGAATATGACGGAGGTACGGGATATTTGTGGCACACATGGAGGAACGCGACGCAATCAGGGGGAACTGCGTATCAGAACGGCATCGGCGGAAGCGGGCATTATCGTGGGCAGAATGCCGCGTGCGGAGAGGCGGTTATGTGTGATTTTTCCCCGAATGAAAATGTCGATTGGTATATGAAGATCGGCACAAAGGGCGATTAAAAGATTACATTTTCCCCGCGATCGCGGAGAAAATGTAACATTTAAAAAACAATGACAACATATAAGAGAAAAACGAAAAAAAGATTTAATAAAGACACTCTATTAATGCATCTATTCAACGCGGGCGACGTGATCTGCGAAAATCTTATCGAACTTTGTCTGGGGTATGGCGATCTTGCGTCGGCAATGATGTGTTCAAAATCGGAATCATACAGGAGATTGAAAAGAATTCTTAATAACCCAACGCGCCGTGAAATATCTATTGACCTGAAATCGCGCCGTGCGTTTTCGGTGATGAAACATAGATTAATAAAAGAGGGTTTTATTTTAAAGAATGAAAAAAATATTTCTCTTACAAAAAAAGGGGTAGCATATTGTAGGAAGATGAGTGAAAAGATTCCTACTCCGCTCACAAAAGGAGACTATACGCTCATTGTGTTTGATATCCCTCAACATATAAGCCAAAAGAGAGAGTGGCTGAGAAGAGAGATAGAATCATTTGGGTTTATGATGCTCCAGAAAAGTGTGTGGATTGGAAACGTTATTCTTCCAAAAAAATTTCTGGAGGACTTACGTGATTTGAAACTTATCTCCTATGTGCATATTTTCAGCGTGCAAAAAACTGGAACGCTTGGAAGTAAATTAAATGAATCGGAATAAATGTTACATTTTACCCGCGATCGCGGGTAAAATGTAACAGTGATATTTAAGAGATATAGAGGGATGAGAAGAATAGTAATGGGAGATGAAGCGTGCGGGGAATGCAATGAAACGCTTGGCTGGCGCGTGTAAGAAATGGGAAATGCGGTATAATAAAAATATGACGAAAAAAGAGATGGGAATACTCGCGATAATCGCCTTGTTTGTGGCGGGGCTCGTGACTTTTGGAATACTCACGCAAAAAGAACAAAAAGATATTGTGCGGCACCTCGAAGAGATAGAGAACAATAAGCCGGTGGGAGAGGTGACGTTGCCTCCAGACGGCACCGATTTTGTATCCGATGTACCCGATACTATTGTGGAAACAACTCCCGATACTCAGGCGCCTGCCGCTCCGGGATCGAGCGCGAAGCTTGGAGTGTATGAACTTGAGATTTCCGAGAATGGATTCGTTCCCAGTCAGATAGTGGTGAAGAAGGGGGATATCGTGGGATTGAAAATAACGGCGCGCGATGGAAAATACGATTTCACTATTCCATATCTCGAAATAAAAATGACGATTGAGGAGGGGGAAACGAAGCAGGGGTCGTTCCGCGCCGACGCGGAGGGCATATTCTCGTTTGAGTGCAATGAGTTTTGTCCCTCGCAGGGGGTAATCAAGGGGGCAATCGTAGTCAAAGAATAAGCCAGAGAGAAATCGAGGACGAAGCGACCTCCGCGGGGTCGCTTTTTTTGTGCGAGAAAAGGGATGTGATACAATGAACGAACGTTCGTATAAAAAAATAATAAACACAACAATGATGAGAAAATTTTTTCGCCGTCATTCCCATGCTTCAGAACAGGGGGGTAATGGCGGTACATGCACAAATAGTGCGTTTCTTCCGGTGAGTATTCTTGTCGCGGCGGTGCTCATCGCGGGAGCGATGGTGTATAGCGCGGAGAGGGGTGCAGAAAGCGGAAAATATGTCGCGGGAGGAGGGAACGAGCCCACGGCGCAAGGACAGCAGCCGCAGGACACCTCTTTCACGAATATTGAACCCGTATCGAAAGACGATTATATCCGCGGAAATAAAAATGCGCCGATAATGATCGTCGAGTATTCTGATCTCGAGTGTCCGTTCTGTAAGAATTTTCACAACACTATGAAGGATGTCGTGGAGGCGTATGGAGACGATGTCGCGTGGGTGTATCGTCACGCGCCGCTCGATGAGCTTCATAAGAACGCGCGAAAAGAAGCGGAGGCGGTGGAATGCGCGGGAGATCTTGGGGGAAACGACGGATTCTGGGCGTATATGGATCGTTTAATAGATATCACGCCATCAAATGACGGACTCGCTCTCTCAAAACTTCCTGAGATTGCGGAATACGTGGGATTGAATCGCGCGAAGTTTGAATCGTGTCTCGCGAGCGGAAAATTCGCGGAAAAGATACAGGCACAGTTTAATAATGTCACGCAGTCGGGATTCCGCGGCACGCCTTATTCGGTGATTGTAGTTGAGGGCACGCCCGTGGACATCATTCCGGGAGCGTTGCCGTTCACGTTGAAGAATGATCCGTCTGGACAGAAAGGAGTGAAGGAGATTCTTGATGAGATACTTTCTAATATCTAATTTCCGCTGTTCTTTTGCGGAGACGTGAAGAATACGTGCTGAATTACGTATATCGAAAATGAAAAATACCCCGATATGGGGTATTTTTTGTGATTACATTTTACCCGCGATCGCGGGTAAAATGTAACATTTGTGAGGAGGATGGAAGGTAGAGAAATAGAAAGCTGGGGGGTAGAAAGGTGATGGGGTAGAAGAAATATGAAATAGATATTAGAGAAATGGGAAGGTGGGGAGAAGAATGAGGAGGATGAGGGGAGAGAGATGGGGAGATGGAGAGAAAAAAATTGGGAGCGGAAATAAAAATGGAGACAGGAATGGGGAGATAAGAAAGAGGGGCGATGAAATGATGGATGAAAAGGGAGTATGGTGTGAAAATCGCGCGGGTTTGCGGTGTGGGGGATATGTAATGTGGGGCAATTGCGACGGCTTCTGCTATAATTAATATACAATGCCTCGCATTAGAGACATTATAAAGATAGGCGCTTTTATGCACTTTCGCGCATAATTTCCAGTATTCACACGCCAAGCTCCAAATAAATTCCAATGGAAGATAATAGGGGTACGGGAAAAATATTTAGTCTGGAAACACGGACATTCGAGTTTGCAAAAGAGGTCGCATTATTTTGCCGAAAACTACCGAAAACGGGAAGTAACATCGAATATTTGAAGCAGGTGATTCGATCGTCGGGGTCTGTGGGAGCGAATTATATTGAGGCAAATGAGGCCTTAAGCAAAAAGGATTTCGCGATGCGGATGAAAATATCAAGGAAGGAGGCAAAAGAATCGGGATATTGGCTACGCCTCATCATTGAAACAAACGATGAAAAATTTAAAGGAGAGGGAATAGATTTGTATCGTGAATCGATGGAATTGAAAAAGATATTTTCATCAATTATTAAAAAATGCTGAAACGTTTTAAAAAAATTGAGTTTTTGATTTTATTTGTAATTTGTCTTTTGACATTTGGCGTTTTCCAGACGTCAACGACGTATGGATTTATCGGGCCGGGGACACAGGTGCCGGGAAGCGGAGGCGGAGCGTTCAAACTTGACTCTTCAGGGAGCATCGGATTCGGCACCGAGACTGCGGCGCCGTCGGGCACATTTGATGATAATAGCCAGGGATTCGGATATGTATTCACGGTTGCATCGACTACAAATCCGGGGCTTTCTATCAAAAACCTTTTTTCGGAAAACATGTATCTGTGGTCCGCGAGAAATTTCGGGAATCTTCATCTCTATCGCGAATCGTCGATTCTTCCCGGAAAGGTGCTTATGGATATCACGCCGACGGGGAACATCGGCATCAGCGTATTCGGACCGAATGAACGACTTGAGGTGGGGGGGAATGTGAAAGGAAACGCGTTTATCGGAAATCTTTCGGGAGAGGTTTCTGCGGGAAATGTGACGAGTGATGTCTTCGGTTCGCTCGGGCTTGGGGGCTCGTATGCGTTTCCGGCGTCCTTGGGTATCGCCACTTCAACAAAGACGGGATTGCCTCAAAGTTTGTCTGTGTATGGGAATGCATATATCAGCGGGAATGTGGGAATCGGGACGACGAGTCCTGAGAGGAAATTTGTGGTTGGAGGAAACGTTGCGTTCAGAACATCGGGTGAAGCCGCATCGGCATCAAGAGGAATTGAATTCACTCCTACCACTTGGGATTCTGGGAGCCAGACAATACGATCGTGGTCTGCCGGCGGCGGGTTATTAATTGACTCCGCGAATACCGGAACCTCGAATGCGGGAGCGGAGATACAATTATATGCAAGTAATTCTGGAAGCGGGGATATTATATTCAGAGGAACTACATATGGAACGGCAATGCAGGACAGAGTGACTATAAAAGGAGATACCGGCAACGTCGGTATTGGGACGACGGGGCCGGACACTATACTGGAGATTAAATCAGCAAATAATGAACAGCTAAAACTCAATAGAGATGGTTGGGTGGGCGGAGAAGAAAATAATATAGTGTTTGAGCATAACGGTGCCTATCAAGCAAAATTCGGTTCGTGGGTGGAAGGTGGTGGTTCAATGGTCGCTTTAAGATTTTTCACCGTTGATGGAGGTGTTCAGTCTCAGAAGATGATAATAAGAGGGAACGGAAATGTTGGTATTGCGACAACGACTCCGACAACGGCGAAACTTGTGGTGGCGAGTTCGACAAACGGTGCGGCAATCGATGTGGTGGGGGGGAGAATTATCAATGTAGGGACGCCGACCGCGGCGAGCGATGCGACGACGAAATCATACGTTGATTCGGTGATTGGTGGCGGTGTGGGAACGGGAACGTCGGGACAGACATTGCGACATAATGGAACGGCATGGGTGGCGAACTCAGTCATCTATAACAATGGGACGAATGTGGGAATTGGGATGACGAATCCAGGTTTCAAACTTCAAGTTGAAGGAGATACATACATAAGTGGTTTTCTTTATAATTGGGGAACAGCTTGGATTCAGACTCTTGCTCTTGGTTATGGAGCTGCTATCCCCGCCCTTCTTACCACTCAATCAACCGATGAGAATTTAACAATAGACCCTGCTGGTGTAGGTAATATTATTATGCAGGGTAATGTTGGTATTGGTTCAACCTCTCCCTCAACAAAACTCGATGTAGTTGGTGGCGGTGCGTTTACGCTTCCCGTGACGGTAGGAACACCGACCGCAACGGGCCATGCGGCGACGAAGAACTATGTTGACTCGATTGTTGGTGGTGGAGGAAGTGCAGGAAGTTTCACAACACTTGCCGTCACAAATACCTCGACACTCGCGACAAGCGGGGGTAATGTGGGAATCGGAACAGTGAATCCTTTGTATAAATTACACGTGAATCTTGGTACTAATATCAATCTTGGAGTAAGAGCTGGTACGGGAAGCGTGACAGAATTACTTGCCGTGACGGATAACGGCTCTACCTATCAGAATCTTATGTTCAATGGAACCGACGGTTTTATGATTACGAGCGGAAAAAACGTCGGCATAGGGACGACGAGTCCGACTAGTAAGTTAGAGATTCGATCATCAACAACGACGTTAACTATCAGCGATGAGGGAAATAATTATACATCTGGAAACATACAGAATACGTTATATTTCAACGGAAGATGGTGGAGTGGACAAACAAACCCATCGGCGGATGCTTATGGAGATGCGGCTATCAGATCGTTTAAGGATAATAGTGATGGAAACGGAGGAGTTGGACTTTCTTTTTGGACGTCGGGTACCGGATCGGCGGGTCTTGGTGAACGGGTAAGAATTTCAAGAGACGGCAACGTCGGTATCGGTTCAACCTCTCCCGCATACAAACTCGACGTCGTGGGAACGGGACAATTCACTCAGCCGGTACTTGTGGGGACTCCGACAGC